>NZ_JBIWJD010000001.1:1762726-2340813 GCF_044764945.1 Streptomyces sp. NPDC093568
CCCCTTGGCTCGTCGGGCCCACCCGGCGGAGCCGCGCGTGCGCCGATCCCGGTGGGCGAGTGGCCGCGGCGCACGGCTACTGCCTCAACGGCCGCCGCAGCCGGTTCGGGTGGGACGCCCGGCCAGCTCTTTCACAGGCCCATGGCGCGGTTCGCGGTCAAGCGGCGGGAGAGCCCGGGCGATGCCGATGACTGCGGCCGAACCGGGGGGCACGGGGCTGCCGGTGGGTCGTCGTGCCCACGTGGCCGAGCCGTGCATGCGTCGATCCCGGCGGGTGCGTGGGCGCAGCGCACGCCTACTGGCTCAACAGCCGCCGCAACCAGCTCAGATGCGCGGCCCGGCATGCCTGCGAAACCGCCGCCTGCGGCGCGAACCCGTCGAACCCGTGGAACCCACCCGGCCACACATGCAGCTCGGCCACCCCGCCGGCCTGCCAGATCCGGGACGCGTACGCGACGACCTCGTCACGGAAGGTCTCCGCCGAGCCGACGTCCAGGAAGGCCGGCGGCAGCCCGGACAGGTCCTCGGCGCGCGCCGGTGCCGCGTAGGCGGGGACGTCGGGGCCGCCCCGGCGGTCGCCGAGCAGCGCCGTCCAGCCGGTCTCGTTCGCCGTCCGGTCCCAGACGCCGAGGCCGGCCATCTGGGAGGTGGACGGGCTGTCGTTGCGGTCGTCCAGCATCGGGCACATCAGCATCTGGCCGAACAGCTCTGGGCCCCCGCGGTCCCGTGCGAGCAGCGCCAGCGCCGCGGAGAGCCCGCCGCCGGCACTCGCACCGGCGACGACGATCCGCTGCGGGTCGCCACCGAGCTCGGCGGCGTGCTTCGCCGTCCACTCCAGACCGGCGTACACGTCCTCGACCGGGGCCGGGTGGGGATGCTCGGGAGCGAGCCGGTACTCCACGGACACCACGACCGCGTCCAGTTCCCTCGCCCAGGCCAGCGGCGCGTCCACACCCACCCGGTTGTTGCCGATGACCATCCCGCCGCCGTGCACGTGGTAGATCACGGGCCGCGCGACCGCCGCCGTCGGGGCGGCGGGCCGGCAGATGAGCAGGGAGATCTCGGGCGCACCCGCGGGGCCCGGCACCACCCGGTCCTCGACCTCGAAGAACCCGTCCATGGTCAGATCGAGATCGGCCAGCATCTGGATCCCCGGACCCTGGCGGACGTCGGCTATCTCGTCCAGTGTGAGGCCGGGCGAGATCATGTCCTTGATGAGCTCCAGCGCGGCGGCGAGCTCGGGATCGAACGGGGGCGGCGGGGCCTGGGTCATGGCTTCTCCTCAGACGGGGGCACGGTGTGCCGGGCGGCTCTGCGGCTCTGCGGTCAGGATCCGGGCGTCGGCCCCGGGTGGAGGGCCGCCGTTCGGCGGAACCTGCCCGCCGTCCGGCGGGTGGCACCCCCGTGACCTGGAGTCTGCCAGGAGACGAGTGGACTTCTTGATCGGTCGCAAGCCACACGACGTTTCCCTCAGGGAAGCGGCCACGTGGACGATCGTCCGGGTCGTGTCGTCTTCGTCCTGATCATGGGGAAGTTCGCGGTTCCCTCGCAGTACCAGCAGCGGGTGCTGATGGTCGGCGTGATCATGGCGCTGGTGCTGCGCGCGGGGTTCATCGCGGCCGGCGCGGCGATCATCTCCGCGTTCTCCTGGGCGTTCTACCTCTTCGGCGGCCGAGCGCGGGCGCCGGCGGGGCTTGACTTCGAGAGCACTCGAAGATCTAGCGTCGTCAGGGTCGGTGGAAGGTCCCGGTGAACGGAGGCAGGACATGCGGGTCGGCGCGCACATCAACCGGTTCGACCACCCCGGAGGAGGCCCCGCGCTCGGCACCGAACTCGCCGCCGCGGGAGCCGCCGCCGAAGCGGCGGGTCTGAGCTGGCTGTCGGTGATGGATCACTACTTCCAGATGGAGTTCAACGACCGCGCCGAGGACCCCATGCTGGAGGCGTACACCACCCTCGGCTACCTCGCCGCGCACACCTCCACGGTCCGCCTCGGCGCCCTGGTGACCGGCGTGACCTATCGCCACCCCGGCCTGCTCGCCAAGATCACCACCACGCTCGACGTCCTGTCCGGCGGCCGGGCCACCCTCGGGATCGGCGCCGCCTGGTACGGGCGGGAGCACGAGGGGCTCGGGGTGCCCTTCCCGCCGGTCGCCGAGCGCTTCGAGCGACTGGAGGAGACCCTGCGGATCTGCCTGCAGATGTGGGACCCGCAGGCCAACGGCCCGTTCGAGGGCAAGCACTACCGGCTCGCCGAGACGCTCTGCGTCCCGGCCCCGGTCAGCGCCCCGCACCCGGAGATCATGATCGGCGGGGGCGGCGAGAAGAAGACGCTGCGGCTGGTGGCCCGGTACGGCGACGCGTGCAACCTGTTCACCACCTCGCCCGAGGAGGTCCGGCACAAGCTCGACGTGCTACGCGGCCACTGCGACACCGAGGGCCGCGACTACGACGAGATCCGCAAGACCGTCCTCTACTCCGGTGAGGCGGCCGACCGGGGCGACCTCGACGCGTTCACCCGGGACATCGCGGGCTACACCAAGCTCGGCATCGACACGGTGATCCTCAGCCCGCGCACGGGGGAACCGGCGGCGTTCATCGAGAACTTCGCCGCTCCCGCCGTGCGGCGGCTGGCCGAACTCGACTGAGCGGGGAGCTCATCGGCACGGCGTGCCCCGCCGGACATCGTCATCGGCGGGGCGGCTGCGCGAGACGATCCGCATCCCGCGGGCGTCGACGACCCGGACCTGCAACGAGCCGCAGCCGCACCGCGTCCAGACCGTGCTGCCCGTCGCGGTGGTGTGCCGGGAGAGCACCTGAAAGGGCTCGGCGCCGTCGGGCCACCCGCAGTGCGGGCAGACGGTGCCGGTCGTGCTGGTCATGGCGACTCCTCCTACCTCGTGGCTGGTTGACCGTCGCGACATGACCAAGGGTGCGCCGCGGCTTCGTACACGTCCAGGTTGACTTTGTGGACGGCACCTTGAAGCGTGGGCTTCATGATTGACCTGCGCCGACTGCATGTACTGAGGGCCGTGGCGCACTACGGCACGGTCACCGCGGCCGCGCGCGCCCTGCACTTCACGCCGTCCGCCGCCTCCCAGCAGATCCGTCAGCTGGCCCGCGAGCTGGGCGTCGACCTGCTGGAGCCGCAGGGGCGCGGGGTGCGCCTCACGCCGGCGGCGGAGAGTCTGCTGGCGCACGCGGACGCGATCCAGGCCCGCTGGGAGCTGGCCGAACTCGATCTGCGGGCCGACCACGACGCGCCCGCCGGGCCGTTGCGGGCGAGCGGCTTCCCGCTGGCCGTCTCGGTGCTGCTCGCGCCCATGGCGGCTCGGCTGCGCGCACGCCATCCGCGCCTGAGCGTCCGGATCCAGGAAGTGGAGGTGCCGGACAGCTTCGACCTGCTCTTCGGAGGGGAGATCGACCTGGCCGTCGTCGAGGCGACGATCTACAACCCGCCCCTCAGCGACAGCCGCTTCGACCAGCAGCCGCTGCTGGACGACCCGTTCGACCTGGTCGTCCCCGAGGACCACGCCCTCGCCGGGCGGGCGGACGTGGACCTCGCGGAGGCGGCCCACGAGGAGTGGATCGCGCCGGTTCCGGAGAGCCCCTGCCGTTCGCACGTGCTGTCCGCCTGTGGCGAGGCCGGTTTCACCCCGGACATCGTCCATCAGGCCATGGACTGGAACGTCATGGCCCACCTCGTCGCCCACCGGCTCGGCATCGCACTGATCCCCCGCCTCGCCCATCTGACCCCGCACCTGCCGATCCGCCGCGTCCGCTGCACGGGCAACCCGCACCGCAAGCTGATGACCTGCACCCGAGGCGGCGCGCAGACCCGCCCGGCGATCGCGGCGGCGCTGGCGGAACTGCGCGAGCTGGCGCCGACGGCAGTGGCCTGAGACACGGAGAGGGGCCGGAGCACTTGGCTCCGGCCCCGCTCGGCGGGTGCTACGCCCCTGCTGGTCAGGCGGCGACCGGCTCGCCCGCGTGTCCGTGGACGCGCGCGATGACCTCGGTCAGCTGGGCGGCGACCTCGGCGTCGTCGGCCGGGTGGGTCTCGGCGAAGCGGGTCACCGAGCCCGGGATGGACAGCTTGACGTCCTCCAGCACCTTGCCGCCGGCGATGCCCACGGCCTTGCGGGTCTCGTCCTGCGCCCACACACCGCCGTACTGGCCGAAGGCGGTGCCGACGACGGCGACCGGCTTGCCGCCGAAGGCGCCGGAGCCGTACGGGCGCGACAGCCAGTCGATGGCGTTCTTCAGCACGGCCGGGATGGTGCCGTTGTACTCGGGGGAGAAGAACAGGAACGCGTCAGCGGCCTGCGCGGCCTCACGCAGCTTGGCCGCGGCGGCCGGGACGCTGCCCTCGACGTCGATGTCCTCGTTGTAGAAGGGGATGTCGGCCAGGCCCTCGAAGAGCACGACCTCAGCGCCCTCGGGGGCGAGCTTGACGGCCGCCTCGGCGAGCTGACGGTTGTGCGAACCGGCGCGAAGGCTGCCGACGAGCGCGAGGATGCGAACAGACATGCGAACTCCAAGAGGGATGCTGAAACACTGCCGTTACGATCCGGACCGAGGTCCGCTTTCTTTCTAGCACCATAAGCGGACCACGGTCCAGTTTCATTCCCGATGCTTTACGCTGGCTTCATGTCCGCCGCCCTGCCGCCCTTCCCGGAGTCCCAGGAACCCCTCGACACACCCCAGCTGCTGGAGGTCGGGTCCGCCCCCGACCCCTGCCTGCGCGCCGACGCGGCCCGCAACCGCGCCCGGCTGCTGGAGGCCGCCGCCCGGCTGATCGCGGAGCACGGCGCGGCCGGCGTCACCATGGAGGCGGTGGCCGCGGCGGCCGGCGTCGGCAAGGGGACCGTCTTCCGCCGCTTCGGCGACCGCACCGGCCTGCTGATGGCGCTGCTGGACCACTCCGCGCACAAGCTCCAGGCCGACTTCCTCGCCGGCCCGCCGCCCCTGGGTCCCGGCGCGCCGCCGGTCGACCGGCTGCGCGCGTTCGGCGTGGCCGCCCTGTACCGCGCGGCGGAGCAGCTGGACCTCCAGCTGGCGGCCCAGCCGGAGCCGACCCGCCGCTTCTCCCACCCCTCGTACCGGGCGCTGCACACCCACGTCACGATGCTGCTGCGGCAGATACGTCCCGAGGCCGACTGCGAGCTGCTCGCCCAGACGCTGATGTCGTATCTCGACCCCGCCCTGATCAACCACCTGACCCGGCAGTGCGCCATGCCCATGGAGCGGCTGGAGAAGGGCTGGATCGACCTGGTCGACCGGATGGCCCGTACACCTGAGTGAACGGGGCAGGACCCTCACGGGAGTTGTGCGCACAGCTTCTGCAAGGATGCGGTACGTCATGGTGCAGATACCGAAAACGCCCGCGCCCGCTTCCTCCGCAACGCGCTCGGTACCCACGAGCGCCGATGTGGCCCGCCTGGCCGGCGTCTCGCGCGCGACCGTCTCCTACGTCCTCAACAACACCAGCGCCGTCCGGATCAGCGAGCCCACCCGCCGCCGGGTCCACGAGGCCGCGAAGGAACTCGGCTACGTCCCGCACGCCGCGGCCCGCAGCCTGCGCGCCGGGCACAGCCGCATGGTCCTGATGCCCGCGCCGAGCTTCCCCGTCGGCCCCCTGTACAGCCACTTCCTCAGCGACCTCCAGCTCGCCCTCGGCCGCCTCGACTACACGGTCGTCCAGCACGGCAGCGTCGGCCTGCACGGCGACGAGGCCGCCCGCGCCTGGGCCGAACTGCGCCCGGTCGCCGTCCTGGTCTCCGGCTCGGGGCTCGGCCCGAAGGGCGTGACGGTGCTCAAGCGCTCCGGCGCCCGGGCCGTGGTCACGCTGGGCCCCGAGTCCGCCGAGGGCGCCCACGCCCTGCTCATGGACTACGAGGCCGTCGGCCACTGCGCGGCCCGCCACCTGTACGGCCGCGGCAGGCGCCGGATCGGCGTCGTCGTACCCGAGGAGGAGGGCCTGGAGTCCTTCTCCGCGCCCCGCCTGGAAGGCGTGCGCCGCGCCCTGAGCGGCACGGACGCCACCGTCACCCCGCTGCCCCTCGCCTACGAGGAGGAGTCCGCCGCGCGGCTCGCCGCCCGCTGGGGCGACCTCGGCCTTGACGCCGTGTTCGGCTACAACGACGAGTACGCGATGCTGCTGATGCGCGCACTCCAGGACGCCGGCGTCCGCGTCCCCGCCGACACCGCCGTCATCGGCGCCGACGACCTGATGCTCGGACGGCTGCTGCGACCTAGGCTGAGCACCGTCCACATCGAACTGCCGTCCGGCCGGGACCTCGCGGAACTGGTCGATCGCGCGGTGCGCAACCCCGGCGCCGCGCCCGGGACGCACAAGGTGCTGGGGGCGACGGTGGTGCACCGCGAGTCCAGCTGAGGCCCCGCGCGCCCGGCCGACGTACCGTCGAAGCCAGGGAGGCGTGAATGCGCACGACGGTCGGCATCATCGGCGGCGGCCCCGCCGGACTGCTCCTCGCCCGGCTGCTGCACCGCGCGGACATCGACTGCGTGGTCCTGGAGGCCCGGGCGCGGGAGTACGTCGAGCAGCGCCAGCGGGCCGGAATGCTGGAGCAGGGCACCGTCGACGCGCTGCGCGAGGCCGGCGCCGCCGACCGGCTGACCGCCGAAGGGCTCGTCCACCAGGGCATCGAGCTGCGCTTCGCCCGGGAACGCCACCACATCGACTTCCCGGCCCTGACCGGCGGCCGTACGGTGACCATCTACGCGCAGACCGAGATCGTGAAGGACCTCGTCGCGCTGCAACTCGACGGCGGGCCACCGCTGCTGTTCGAGGCAGAGGCGCTCGCCGTCGAGAAGGCGGAGAGCGAGGCGCCCGTCGTCAGGTACCTGCACGAGGGCCGCGAGCAGACCCTGACCTGCGACTGGGTCGCCGGCTGCGACGGCTTCCACGGTATCTCCCGGGGCGTGTTCCCCGAGGGGAGCGCCCGCGCGTACGCACGCGAGTACCCCTACTCCTGGCTCGGCATCATGGCCGAAGTCGCCCCGTCCTGCGACGAGTTGATCTACGCGCGCGGTGAGCGCGGCTTCGCGCTGCACAGCATGCGCTCACCCACCGTCTCCCGGCTCTACCTCCAGGTCCCCAACGGCACCGACGCCGGCGACTGGCCCGACGACCGTGTCTGGGACGAACTCGCCGCCCGCTTCGCGATCGACGCCGACTGGACCCTCGCCCGCGGACCCGTCACCGCCAAGTCCGTGACGGCCATGCGCAGTTACGTCCACGAACCGATGCGCCACGGCCGTCTCCTGCTGGCCGGCGACGCCGCCCACATCGTGCCGCCGACGGGCGCCAAAGGGCTCAACCTCGCGGTGGCGGACGTACGCGTGCTGGCCCGCGCCCTCATCGCCGCGCAGCGCACAGGGGACACGCAACTCCTCGACAGATATTCGGAGTTGTGTCTCCAGCGGGTGTGGCAGGTGACACGGTTCTCGGATGACATGACTAAGATGTTGCATGCTCAACCAGACGGGGATGCGTTCGACCACCGGATGCAGCTCGCACGTCTGCGCCGGATCACCGCATCCCGTCACGCGGCCGCCGAACTGGCGGTCAACTACTCGGGACTTCCGCTCTCCCTGTGAGTCCCGCCGGTGATCGAACGGAGAGTCGCAATGCCGTTGCTCGACCCCAAGGCCTGGCAGCCCCGCTCCCTGTCGGGAGACGAGTACACCGTCACCGAGCCCGCCACCGGCGACACACTCGGCACCGTCACCCTGGCCACCGCCGAGGACGTCGCCACGGCCGCCGAGGCCGCCCGCGCCGCCCAGGCCGAGTGGGCGCGCCTGCCGCACTTCGTGCGTGCCGCCGTGCTGCGCAAGGCCGGCGACCTGTTCGCCGCGCACGCCGACGAGCTGCGCGAATGGCTCGTCCGCGAATCCGGCTCCATACCCGGCAAGGCCGACTTCGAACTGCACGTCGCCGCCCAGGAGTGCTACGAGGCCGCCGCCCTCGCCTCCCGCCCGGCCGGGCAGATCCTGCCCAGCGAGGCGCCCCGGCTGTCGTACACGCGCCGCGTCCCGGTCGGCGTCGTCGGTGTGATCTCGCCGTTCAACGCGCCGCTGATCCTGTCCATCCGCTCCGTCGCCCCGGCCCTCGCGCTCGGCAACGCCGTCGTCCTGAAGCCGGACCCGCGCACGGCGGTCTGCGGCGGCCTGTCGCTGGCCGCGGTCTTCGCCGAGGCCGGCCTGCCCGAGGGGCTGTTCCACGTGCTGCCGGGCGGCCCGGAGGCGGGCCAGGCGATGGTCGCCGACCCCCGCGTGCCGGTCATCTCCTTCACCGGGTCCACGGCCGCGGGCCGGGCCGTCGGCGAGGCCGCCGGACGCCATCTGAAGCGGGCGCATCTGGAGCTGGGCGGCAACTCCGCCCTGATCGTGCTGGAGGACGCCGACATCGACGCCGTGATCTCCACGGCCGCCTGGGGGTCGTTCTTCCACCAGGGCCAGATCTGCATGACGACCGGCCGCCACCTCGTCCACCAGTCGCTGTACGCGGACTACGTCGAACGCCTCGCGGCCAAGGCCGAGTCCCTCGCCGTCGGCGACCCGTACCGCGCCGAGGTCCACCTCGGCCCGCTCATCGACGCCGGCCAACTGGGCAAGGTGCACGGCCTGGTCGAGGCCAGCACCTCACGGGGCGCCAAGCTCGCCGCGGGCGGCACCCACGAGGAGCTCTTCTACCGGCCGACGGTGCTCGCGGGCGTCGACGACGACACCCCCGCGTACGCCGAGGAGGTCTTCGGTCCGGTCGCGCCGGTCCGTGCCTTCAGCACCGCCGACGAGGCCGCCGCGCTCGCCGCCGCGAGCTCCTACGGCCTCTCCCTGGGCATCGTCACCGGGGACACCGCCCGCGGGCTCGACCTCGCCGAGCGGATCCCGACGGGCATCGTGCACATCAACGACCAGACCGTGAACGACGAGGCCGTCGCGCCCTTCGGTGGCATAGCCGCCTCCGGCACCGGCGCCCGGTTCGGCGGCGAGGCCAACCTGGAGGCGTTCACCGACGTGCGCTGGACCACGGTGCGCGGAGACGTGGCGGCATACCCCTTCTAGGAATCCGGGACCGCGGTCCCTACTGGCCGTTCTGCTCGGCCTGCTCCTGCTGGGCCTCGACGGCCTTGTGGACCTCGTCCATGTCGAGCTTGCGGGCCTGCCCGATCACGTCCGTCAGGGCGGCCTCGGGCAGGGCACCCGGCTGCGCGAACACCGCGACCCGGTCCCGGACGATCATCAGCGTCGGAATCGACTGGATACCGAAGGCGGCGGCCAGCTCAGGCTGCGCCTCGGTGTCCACCTTGCCGAACACCAGGTCCGGATTCTCCTCCGCGGCCTTCTCGTACACGGGGGCGAACTGACGGCACGGCCCGCACCAGGACGCCCAGAAGTCGATCAGGACGAAATCGTTGTCCGTGACCGTCTGGTCGAAGTTCTCCTTGGTGAGCTCCACGGTGCTGCTCATGGCGTATTTCCCTCTTCCTGGTGTCGGGGGCGAAGCCGTCGGCGACAACACGACCGCACGGTCACGTATTCCGCGCGCGTACCCGTGTGGCCACGCCGCACACCACCCGCAAGACTGACCCCATGACGGATACGTATTCCATCGCTTACGACGTCGTGGTACTCGGAGCCGGGCCGGTGGGGGAGAACGTCGCCGACCGCACCCGTGCGGCCGGCCTCTCCACCGCGGTCGTGGAGAGCGAGCTGGTCGGCGGCGAGTGCTCCTTCTGGGCGTGCATGCCCAGCAAGGCCCTGCTGCGCCCGGTGATCGCCCAGGCCGACGCCCGCCGCCTGCCGGGCCTCAGCCAGGCCGTGCAGGGCCCCCTGGACACGGCCGCCGTACTCGCCCGGCGCAACTCCTTCACCGCGGACTGGAACGACGACGGCCAGGTCCAGTGGCTGGAGGGCACCGGCGCGGTCTTCTACCGCGGCCACGGCCGCCTCGCCGGCCCCCGCACGGTGGAGGTGACCGGCCCCGACGGCGAACGGCACACGCTGACCGCCCGGCACGCCGTCGCCGTGTGCACCGGCAGCCGGGCCGTCCTGCCCGACCTGCCCTCGCTCGCCGAGGTCAAGCCCTGGACCAGCCGCGAGGCCACCAGCGCGCAGGCCGCGCCCGGCCGTCTCGTCGTGGTCGGCGGGGGAGTGGTCGCCACCGAGATGGCCATGGCCTGGCAGGCCCTCGGCTCCCAGGTCACGCTCCTCGTCCGCGGCAAGGGCCTGCTGAACCGCATGGAGCCCTTCGCCGGGGAACTCGTCGCCGAAGGGCTCACCGAGGCCGGCGTCGACGTCCGCACCGGCACCTCGGTCCAGTCGGTGACCAGGGAGAACGGCACGGTCGTGGTCGTCACCGACCGGGGCGAGCGGATCGAGGGCGACGAGATCCTCTTCGCCACCGGGCGCGCCCCGCGCACCGACGACATCGGTCTGGAGACGGTCGGCCTGGAGCCCGGCTCCTGGCTGCCCGTCGACGACACCCTGCGCGTCACCGGCAGCGAATGGCTGTACGCGGTCGGCGACGTCAACCACCGGGCCCTCCTCACCCACCAGGGCAAGTACCAGGCCCGCATCGCGGGCGCCGCCATCGCCGCACGCTCCGCCGGTGAGCCCCTGCTGGACGACGCGTGGGGCCCGCACGTGGCAACCGCAGACAACGGCGCCGTCCCCCAGGTCGTCTTCACCGACCCGGAGGCGGCCGCCGTGGGCCTGTCCCTCGCGGAGGCGGAACGGGCCGGCCACCGGGTCCGCGCCGTCGACCTCGACATCGCGGTCGCCGGCTCGTCCCTGTACGCCGACGGCTACCGCGGGCGCGCCCGCATGGTCGTCGACCTGGAGCGCGAGATCCTTCTCGGCGTCACGTTCGTGGGCCCGGGAGTCGGCGAGCTCATCCACTCGGCGACCATCGCGGTCGTCGGCCAGGTGCCCATCAGCAGGCTGTGGCACGCCGTCCCGTCGTACCCGACGATCAGCGAGGTGTGGCTGCGACTGCTGGAGGCCTACCGGGACAACTGACGTACGGGGCGGGCCCGCTGTCTCAGTCCGGCAGTTCGAAGCCGAGGGCCCGCGCCGCCTCGTCCGGGGCCGGCTGGGCCCAGTACTCGGCCATCGCCTGGTTCGACGACAGTGAGCGCGGCTCGGCCCGGTCGAGGTAGAGCACGCCGTCGAGGTGGTCCGTCTCGTGCTGCACGATGCGGGCGGGCCACCCCGAGAACACCTCGTCGACGGCGCGCCCGTGTTCGTCCTCGCCGGTCAGCCGCACCTCGGCGGGCCGGGCCACCACCGCCTGATAGCCCGGGACGCTCAGACAGCCCTCGAAGAACGCGGCACGGGCGGCACCGACGGGTGTGTACGAGGGGTTCACCAGCACCCGGAACGGCTGCGGCACCCGCCCGCGCACCAGCCGTACCTCCTCCGGCACCGGCGCCGGGTCCTCGATCACCGCGATCCGCAGCGGCACGCCGACCTGCGGTGCGGCGACGCCGACCCCCGGCGCCGCGTGCATGGTGATCCGCAGTGCCTCGACGAAGCGGGCCAGCAGGGCGGGGTCCAGCTGGCCGTCGAAATGCTCGGTGGGACGCCGCAGCACCGGCTCGCCGGCCGCCACGATGGGCAACGGGCCCTCGGTGGCGAGGAGTTGCTCGACCCGCTCGGCCAGCGGGACGCGATCGTTCGGAAGTGCCATCGCGCCAGGATGCCATGCCGCCTGCGCGACGGGCGGACTTCCTTGTGGCGTACGTCACTTGAGATGCCGGGAACTGGGCCGCACCTCTCTCCGACTACTGGACCAGCCACAGCACAGAAACGTCCCCACCCCCGGAGAAGCCGCCGATGTCCACCGCACCCACGACCACCGAGGCAGAGGCGACGCGGCCCGACGCCCCGGCGCCGTCGCCCCGAAGATGGGCACCGCTGCGCCCGCTGATCCTGCGTCTGCACTTCTACGCCGGCGTCCTGGTCGCGCCGTTCCTGCTCGTCGCCGCGGCCACCGGCTTCCTGTACGCCGGCGCCTTCCAGGCCGAGAAGATCGTGTACGCGCACGAGATGTACGTCCCCGTCGGCGACGCGAAGCTGCCGATATCCGAGCAGGTCGCCGCCGCGCGCAAGGCCCACCCCGAGGGCACGGTCTCGGCGGTACGGCCCTCACCCGCGGACGACGCGTCCACCAGAGTGATGCTGTCGGGGGTCGAGGGCGTCGACGACGACCACACGCTGGCCGTGTTCGTCGACCCGTACACCGCCGAGGTGCGCGGGGCCCTGGAACAGTACGGCTCCACCGGTGCGCTGGCGCTGCGCACCTGGATCGACGAGTTCCACCGCGACCTGCACCTCGGTGAGTCCGGCCGCCTCTACAGCGAACTCGCCGCCAGCTGGCTGTGGGTGATCGCGGCCGGCGGCCTGGTGTTGTGGTTCTCCCGCCGCCGCGCCCTGCGCAAGGTGCGGGGCACCAGTGGACGCCGCCGCACGCTCGGTCTGCACGGCACCGTCGGCGCCTGGGCCGCCGTGGGCTTCCTGTTCCTCTCGGCGACCGGTCTGACCTGGTCGACGTACGCCGGAGCCAACATCGACGAACTGCGCACCTCGCTGCGCCAGGCCACCCCGTCCATCTCCGCCACGACCGGCGGTGAGCACGGCGGCCACGGCGGTGGCGCCGGCGCGGGAGGCAGCGGAGAGCACGGCGTCGGCCTGGACAAGGTCCTGTCCGCCGCGCGCGCCAAGGGCCTCGGCGACCCCGTGGAGATCGTGCCGCCGGCCGACGACTCGTCCGCGTACGTCGTCAAGCAGGTGCAGCGCAGCTGGCCGACCAAGGCGGACTCGGTCGCGGTCGACCCGGCGACCGGCGAGGTCACCGACGAACTGCGGTTCGCCGACTACCCGGTGCTCGCCAAGCTGACCCGCTGGGGCATCGACCTGCACACCGGAGTGCTGTTCGGCCTCGTCAACCAGATCCTGCTGATGGCGCTCACGCTCTCGCTGATCCTGCTGATCGTGTGGGGCTACCGCATGTGGTGGCAGCGCGGCCGCGGTTCGTCCTTCGGCCGGCCCATACCGCGCGGTGCCTGGCAGCAGGTGCCGCCGCAGATCCTGGTCCCGCTGGTGGCGGTGGTCGCCGTGGTCGGCTACTTCGTGCCCCTGCTCGGCATCTCTCTGGCGGCGTTCGTCGTCCTGGACGTCGTGCTCGGCGAGATCGCTCACCGTCGGGGCAAGCGCACCCCGGCGGAGGCGAATTAGCGGAACTGACAGACCGAGGGGCCCGGTTCCGGGGGGAACCGGGCCCCTCGCACTGCGCTCAGAGCTGCTCGAAGTCGCCCGCCATCGCGGAGGCGAGGCGCAGGTGCGGCTCGGCCTCCTCGTGCCGCCCCTGCCGCTGGAGGGTCCGGCCGAGCATCAGCCGGGCGTACCCCTCGACCGGGTCACGCTCGACGATGACGCGCAACTCCGTCTCCGCGCGGCGCAGTTGGGCCGAGTGGTAGTAGGCGCGCGCCAGCAGCAGCCGCGGTCCCGTCTGCTCCGGCACCTCCTCGACCAGGTTGCCGAGGACGCGCGCGGCGGCGGCGAAGTCCTTGGCGTCGAAGAACATCTGCGCGCGCTCCCAGCGCTCGGCCGGTGTTCCGTGGTCGTAGTACGTCATGTCCACTCTGACCTCCTTCGACGCCGTCAACGGAGGGCAGTCGTTCAATATTCCACTACTTGGTCATGGCGGTGTCGGTCATGGCGGCGAGCTCGGCGTCGGCCCGCTCGGTGATGAGGGTCAGCACCCGCCCCGCTGCTGCCAGGTCCTCCCTGGGGATCCCGGCGTAGATCCGTGCGCTGATCGGGGCGGTCTCCGCCGAGGTCCGCTCGTGCAGCTCCCGTCCGGCGTCCGTGATCCGGACGCCGGACGGCTCCTGGGGCGCGACCAGTCCGGCCGCGACGAGCTCGTCGACCACCGCATGGGCCTCGGCGGGATCGATCTTCAGCGCGCCGACGACACCGTCGACGAGGTGGCTTCGCTCGACCGGCCCGTCGGCGACGGCGGTCAGCCGGAGGGTGACGGACTGCTGGAAGGTCACCCCGTGGCGCGCCAGCCCCCTTTCCAGCAGCGCGCGGCCGGCGTAGTGGGCCAGGGCTATGACCCGGGGGTCTACCAGGGGAGAGGTGGTGGTCATGACTGCTCCTTCTCGGACTCACTGTCCAGGGCGAACGGGTCAAGAGGTGCGTCGAGCAGGGTCGCCAGGTCGCGCGTGAACTCCCGGGTGCGCGCGCTGTCCAGCCCGCCGAGCGGCGCCAGCAGCTGTTGCAGGAGCCCTTGGACGACCTCGATCGCCTGCCGGGTCCGCTCCCGGCCCTGCTCGGTCAGCGTCAGCTGCACCGCGCGCGGGTCGCGGGGGTCCCGGGTGCGTTCGAGGAGGCCGGCGGCCTCCAGGGAGCGCGCCAGTTTGGAGACGTACAGCGGTTCGAGCCCGGTGTGGTCGGCCAGGCGCCGCTGGCTGGGGCGCTCGCCGCCGCGCTGCATGCCGTACAGCGAGGCCACCAGGGCGTACTGCGCGTGGGTGAGACCCAGTGGCGTGACGGCCCGGTCGACCGCGACCCGCCATTTCGTCGAAAGGCGCCACACCAGGAACCCGGGGGTGGCGTTCTCGGAACCCTTGCTCATGCCAGATACAGTACATGGCGACTATATCCATGGCTACTATTTTATTACCACGGCTACTATTTCCCCGAACGCATCGAGCCAGCCCCGGGTTACAGACTGACGAGGTGGCCCCGGCGGGGCTAGGTTGGGCGTCATGAGCAATCTTGATCGCGAGGCGGTGCCCGCCATCTGCGGCGGCCGCGGCTTCGTCGTGGCGGAGCCCGTACGCGAACTTCTCAGCCCTCGCCGCGTCAAGCTCGGCGAATCCACCGAGGTCCGCCGCCTGCTGCCCAACCTGGGCCGGCGCATGGTCGGCGCCTGGTGCTTCGTCGATCACTAC
Organism: Streptomyces sp. NPDC093568; assembly: GCF_044764945.1. Lineage (NCBI taxonomy): Bacteria > Bacillati > Actinomycetota > Actinomycetes > Kitasatosporales > Streptomycetaceae > Streptomyces > Streptomyces sp. NPDC093568. Next base: position 1,777,714 of record NZ_JBIWJD010000001.1, read on the forward strand.
GGTCCCGACGACATCGCCGACGAGCCCGGCATGCAGGTGCCACCGCACCCGCACATGGGCCTGCAGACCGTGAGCTGGCTCCACCAGGGCGAGGTGCTGCACCGCGACTCCACGGGCAGCCTGCAGACGATCCGCCCGCGCGAGCTGGGCCTGATGACCTCCGGCCGGGCGATCAGCCACTCCGAGGAGAGCCCGAAGTCGCACGCCCGCTACCTGCACGGCGCCCAGCTCTGGGTCGCCCTCCCGGACGGCCACCGGCACACCGACCCGCACTTCGAACACCACGCCGAGCTGCCGCACGTCACGGCACCGGGCCTGAGCGCCACCCTGATCCTGGGCAGCCTCGACGGGGCGACCTCGCCGGGCACGACGTACACCCCGATCGTCGGAGCCGACCTCACCCTCACGAGCGGCGCCGACGTACGCCTCCCGCTGGAACCGGACTTCGAGTACGCCGTCCTGTCCATGTCCGGCGAGGCCCACGTCGACGGCGTACCGGTACTGCCCGGCTCCATGCTCTACCTCGGCTGCGGCCGCACCGAACTCCCGCTGCGCGCCGAGTCGGACGCCGGCCTGATGCTCCTCGGTGGCGAGCCGTTCGAGGAGGAGCTGATCATGTTCTGGAACTGGATCGGGCGGACCCAGGAGGAGATCGAGCAGGCGCGTCGCGACTGGATGGAAGGGTCGCGGTTCGGGGAGGTGAAGGGGTACGACGGGGCTCCGCTGCCCGCCCCTGAGCTGCCGGCGGGGGCGTTGAAGCCGCGGGGAAGGGTCCGTTGACCTGAAGGAATGCCTGAAGTCGCGTGGTTGAAGAGTGGGAGGCGGTCGGGCGTTGCCTCCCACCTCTGCGGCAGGACGCCGGCAGCGGAGGCTCCCCGAGCAGCCGACCCGCCGAAGGAAGGCGCTTCCTGGTGCGAAATACTCTCCCGATGAGTTCACGTACTTCCTCGATCAGCCAGCCGATCACGATACGGAGGGCAGTCGCGCGGGATGCCAAACGGCTCACGCGTCTCGTGCGTGGTTCAGGCGCCTATGAGGGCAAGTACGCAGCCGCAGTGGCGGGCTACCGGGTCGGTCCTGATTACATCGAGGCCCATCGTGCCTTCGTAGCCGTGGGCGCCGGCGAGCATGGAGGCCGGGTCCTCGGGTTCTACTCGCTTGTCCTTGCTCCACCGGAGCTCGACCTGCTGTTCGTCGCCGACGAAGCGCAAGGACGTGGCATTGGGCGGCTGCTCGTTGCGCACATGCAGTCCGAGGCCCGTGCCGCCGGGCTCGACCGGGTCAAGGTCGTGTCGCATCTTCCCGCCGCTGACTTCTATCACCGCGTCGGCGCAGTGCGGACCGGGACCGTGCTCGCGAACCCGCCCGCCGTGCCGTGGGACCGTCCCAGTTTCGAGTTTCGCATTCCTTCGGAATGAGGCGGTGTGCCGGTTCGCAGGGCACCGGCTTCGCCCGCATGGTGGCCAGGCACGCAGGCACCGCTGGACGCCGCGCGCTCATGGTGCCGCTGGTGACGCGCACGGCGTCGCAGGATGCGCAGCCCTCTTCGGGGCGCCCGCACACTGCGACATCTCCAGGCGGAACCGCCGGCCCGCCCAGCGCTACGGGGTGGGGGGCCGCTGCGGGGAGCGGAGTACGAGCAGGGTGATCTCGCTGGGGGCGAAGACGCGGAAGGGCGGACCCCAGAAGCCGGTGCCGCGGCTGGTGTAGAGGAGGGTGCGGGTGCCGTGGCGGCTGAGGCCGGCGAGGGCGGGCTGGTCGACGCGGACCAGGTGGTGGAAGGGCCAGATCTGGCCGCCGTGGGTGTGGCCGGAGAGTTGGAGGTCGATGCCGGCGGCTGCCGCCCGCTCGACGAACTTGGGCTGGTGGGCCAGGAGCAGGACGGGGTGCTCGGGGTCGGCGCCGTGCAGGGCTCCGGCGAGGTGAGCGCCGTGGCCGGCGAGGCCGGAGGACTCGGCCGTGACGTCATCCACGCCGGCGACCACAAGGGTGTCGCCACCGCGTTCGAGCAGCAGATGGCGATTGCGCAGCGGCTCCCAGCCCAGCTCGTCCATCAGGTCGACCCAGCCCTGGGCCTCGCTGTAGTACTCGTGGTTGCCGGTGACGTAGACGCGGGCCCGGGTGGCCTGCACGGTGCCGAGTGGGGTGGCCTGGGCGCGGCGGCGTTCGGCCGTGCCGTCCGCGATGTCGCCGGTGTGGCAGACCAGGTCGGCTTCGAGCGTGTTCACCGTCTCGCATACCCGTGCCGACCAGTGAGTGCGATCGAGCGGGCCGTAGTGGGTGTCGGTGATGAGGACGACGCGGATGCCGTCCAATCCGGCACCCAGCCGTGGGAGTCGCACGTCGAGTCGGCGCACGCGCGGCACGCGGCGGGCTTCGGCGTACCCCCAGGCGAGCAGTACGGCGGTTGCGCCCAGGACGGCCCAAGTGACGATTCGGGCCCGGTCCTGACTCTCGTCGACGCCGGCCACGGTCAGGGCGAGCCGCAAGGGGACGCCGAGCAGAAGGGACCAGGTGAACAGAACCCAGCTGGTGCCCAGCAGGGTGTCACCGACGATCGCCGCCCGATCCTGCTGGCGCCGGCCGTGGCCGCGCACCATCGCGAGCGGCATACCGACGAGGCCCAGGGCGAACAGGGCGGTGCCGACCAGCGTGACGGGCAGCGGCCAGTGCTGGCCGGTGTGCAGAAGCACCCAGCAGGGCACGGCCCACAGCAGGACGGGGGCGATCAGGGGGAGGTAGCGCATCAGGCGGTGCAGTCGGCTCTGTCGCGGAGCTTGCGCTTCGCTGTCGGCGGGTCGGGTGTTGCTGGTGTCGGTCACGCTTCCCCCCTGGCCAGGCTGCCGTACCGCGCACTGTATCCCGTCGCCCTCGGGCTGGTGAGCGTTGCCCGCCCCTCGCTCCCTCGCCGTAGGAGCGCCGACGTGGTCGCGTGACCCGGGCGGGCTCGGCCTTCCGCCGGGCCCGCCACGTCGGCTCCGTACCGGAGCCGGACTCGTGCCACGCCGTCAGCGCTGCAGTGTCAGCAGACCCGGACGGTAGGGCAGGAGGCCGTAGTCGCCGCCGGAGTTCGGGCTGCGACCCTGGTAGAGCAACCGCAGATTGCAGGGGTCGACGGTCATGGTCTGATCGGCGCTGGTGCGGATCAGTTCGCCATGGCTGATGTCGTTGGTCCAGGTGGCGCCACTGTTGGCCTTGCCGGCGAAGGGGTTGCTCTCGGTCGCGGCCTGGGGTGTCCATGAGCCGTTCAGACTGGTGGCCGTGAACGAGCGGAAGTAGCGGCCCTGCGAGCCGATCGCCTCGACGATCATGAGGTAGCGGTTCTGACCCTGGAGCTTGTAGACCTGCGGGGCCTCGAACAAGTTGTTCTGGGTGTCGCTCATGATCGTCGTGTACGACGAGCCGAAGCTGCCCGGGAAGTTCCCGATCGGCATGCTCGCCCGGTAGATCTTGCCGTTGTCACCGGCGAAGAACAGGTACATGTTCGTCCCGTCGGCGATCAGCGTCTGGTCGATGGGTCCGGTGCCGGAGCCGGAGATGCTTCCGGTGAAGAGCGTCTGCTGGGATGACCAGCCATTGGGGTTGGTGGGGTCGCTCGACGTCCGGTAGGAGAAGGCGGTTCCGCCCCACTGGTAGGCGAGTACCCAGATGTTCTTCGGCGCGAAGTAGAAGAGCGTGGGCGCGACGGTGGAGGACGACATCGTGTTCTGGCTGGCCGAGGCCATCTCCGACCAGTTGGTGAACAGGCCGAAGTTCATGGAACCCCAACTCGTCCCCGTGTCGTGCGTCGTCGCATAGACGAGTTGCCTGCCGTTGTAGGGGACGACGGTGAAGTCCTTGAGCGACACCCACCCCGGTTTGGGCTGCGCCAGTGCGCCCGTTGATGTCCAGCGGTATGTCGACGGAAGATCGCACGTGCCGGGGATGTCGCCGCCGACCTTGACGAGCTGCCACTGCTGGTTGGTGCCGCCCCAGTCGTCGTACTGGACGATGTTCGCGTTGTCGGCGGTGGAACCGCCTTGCACTTCGAGGGCCTTGCCGCTGTGGCGCGAGACGAACCGCACGTAGCCGTCTGAGCTGTCGGCCAGCCGCCACTGCTGATTGGTGCCGTTCAGGTCGGCCCACTGGACGATCGAGCCACCGTTCGCGGTGGACAAGTTGTAGACGTCCAGCACCTTGCCCGAGTGGCGGGACTTGATGCGGTAGTAGCCGCCCCCGGAATCGACGAACTGCCACTGCTGCTGGGTCTGATCGTTCCTGGTCCACTGGGTGATGCGGGCGCCGTCGTCAGTCGCCCTGTTGTAGACATCCAGGGCCTTGCCGCTGTTGCGGTTGACCAGCACATACGAGGCGTTGGGGTCTACGGTCGCCGCGGCGGCGGGCTGGGCACCGAGGAAGGTGGCCACGAGCAGCAAAGGCGCGAGGACGGCGAGTAAGCGTCTTGGACGGAGCGGGGACGGGCGGCGAAACCACATCAGAGAGCTCCCTCTCGAAACATTCGAAGAATTCCCGGATACTTCGACGCCACAAGCTAGAAATGTGGAGCCCTCTGGTCAAGGCCTGTCGCTGAAACTGTCTACAAACGGCGCCTCCCCTCCCGGCCCTGGCTCCGTCCCTGGGGCGAAGAGGTTCCGAATGTTTCGATCGAGGGACCGAAATTTCTTTTGCAGAGAGTATTGACGATGCATCGTCAACGCTTCAGTCTCCCTGTCTGAGAACCCGGCGGTAGTTCGAAATGTCGAACCGTGACGCCGTATGGCGGTCCCCCCACTGAGCCGCGTTGGAGTGCCCCCATGCCTGTGTCGCAACACGCCGCCGCCCGGGTTCCGGCAGCCCGCCCTGCCCGACTGCCGAGTGGGAGCGGGCGACGAATTTCCCGCGGTTCAGTCCTTCCGTGATTTCTACCTTGGAGGCACAGTCATGGGCTCGTATGCCCTTCCCAGACTCCCTGTCCGCCAGAAGATCCGCGGCCTGCTGCTGGCGCTGGTCGTCGGCGCGCTCGGTACGTCCGCCGCACTGGTCGCGCCGCCGCCCGCACACGCGGCCGAGAGCACGCTCGGCGCCGCGGCGGCGCAGAGCGGCCGTTACTTCGGCACCGCCATCGCCTCGGGCAGGCTGGGCGACTCGGCGTACACGACCATCGCGAGCCGTGAGTTCAACATGGTGACGGCCGAGAACGAGATGAAGATCGACGCCACCGAACCGCAGCGGGGCCAGTTCAACTTCACCGCCGGTGACCGCGTCTACAACTGGGCGGTGCAGAACGGCAAGAAGGTGCGCGGCCACACCCTGGCCTGGCACTCCCAGCAGCCCGGCTGGATGCAGAGCCTCAGCGGCAGCTCACTGCGCCAGGCGATGATCGACCACATCAACGGCGTGATGGCCCACTACAAGGGCAAGATCGTCCAATGGGATGTCGTGAACGAGGCCTTCGCGGACGGCAGTTCGGGGGCCCGGCGCGACTCCAACCTGCAACGCACCGGCAACGACTGGATCGAGGTCGCCTTCCGCACCGCGCGCGCGGCCGACCCGGCCGCCAAGCTCTGCTACAACGACTACAACGTCGAGGACTGGACCTGGGCCAAGACCCAGGCCATGTACGCCATGGTCCGGGACTTCAAGCAGCGCGGCGTACCGATCGACTGTGTCGGCTTCCAGTCGCACTTCAACAGCGGCAGCCCCTACAACAGCAACTTCCGCACTACTCTGCAGAACTTCGCCGCCCTCGGCGTCGACGTGGCCATCACCGAACTCGACATCCAGGGCGCCCCGGCCACGACCTACGCCAACGTGACCAACGACTGCCTGGCCGTCCCGCGCTGCCTGGGCATCACCGTCTGGGGTGTGCGCGACAGCGACTCCTGGCGACCGGAGCACACGCCGCTGCTGTTCAACGGTGACGGAAGCAAGAAGCCCGCCTACACAGCGGTCCTCAACGCACTCAATGGCGGCTCCACGAACCCGCCTTCGGACTCCGGACCGATCAAGGGCGTCGGTTCGGGCCGCTGCCTGGACGTGCCCGGCAGCAGCACCACCGACGGCACCCAACTCCAGCTGTGGGACTGCCACAACGGCACCAACCAGCAGTGGACGTACACCGCCGCCGGCGAGCTCAGGGTCTACGGCAACAAGTGCCTGGACGCCGCCGGCACCGGCAGCGGCACCAAACTCCAGATCTACAGCTGCTGGGGCGGCGACAACCAGAAATGGCGCCTCAACTCCGACGGATCCATCGTCGGCGCCCAGTCCGGCCTCTGCCTCGACGCCGCCTCGGGCGGCACCGCCAACGGCACCCTGATCCAGCTCTACTCCTGCTCGAACGGCAGCAACCAACGCTGGACCCGCACCTGATGGGGCCTGCCGCAAACGAAGGGGTGAATCGATGAAGACCTACGGTGCGGCTCCCCCCGCCCCTCCACGAAGAGACCGCTGGTGGTCCCGGGTCGCCGCCGTGGTGGCGGCGACCCTCGCGATCGGCATGCTCGCCGCCGTGAATCCGGCGCCCGCCGAGGCGGCGACGGTGGACACCCAAGCCTGGTACGTCCTGGTCAATCGCAACAGCGGCAAGGCGCTGGACGTATCCGGCGCATCCGCCGCCGACGGCGCGCGGGTCAACCAGTGGACGCGCACCGACGGAGCCAACCAGCGGTGGCAGTTCGTGGACTCCGGCGACGGCTTCTACCGCCTCAAGGCCCAGCACTCGGGCAAGGTGCTCGACGTGGCCGGCGCCTCGACCGCGGACGGTGCCGGGATCCAGCAGTGGGCCGACCACAACGGGGCCAACCAGCAGTTCCGCCTGGCCGACTCCGACGCGGGCCACGTCCGGCTGATCAACCGCACCAGCGGCAAGGCGGTGGAGGTGCAGGGCGCCTCGACCGCCGACGGCGGCAACGTCGTCCAGTACGCCGACTGGGGCGGCGCCAACCAGCAGTGGCAGATGGTCAAGCTGTCGTCCGGTGGCGGCGGCGCATGCGGCAGCGCCCCGACTCTGGCGAGCGGTACGCACACGATTCAGAGCGGCGGCAAGAGCCGTAGCTTCATCCTCAGGGTTCCCGCCAACTACGACAACAGCCACCGCTACCGGCTGATCTTCGCGTTCCACTGGCGGGGCGGAACCGCCGGCGACGTCGCCTCCGGGGGCACGAGCGGGAACGCCTGGTCCTACTACGGCCAACAGGAACAGTCGAACAACAGCGCGATCCTTGTCGCCCCCCAGGGTCTGGGCAACGGCTGGGCCAATTCGGGTGGTGAGGACGTCACCTTCGTCGACGACATGATCCGGCGCATCGAGGGCGGCCTCTGTGTGAACCCGGCACAGCGCTTCGCCACGGGATTCAGCTGGGGCGGCGGTATGAGCTACGCACTCGCCTGCAGCCGGGCGAATGTCTTCAGGGCCGTCGCGGTCATCTCCGGCGCTGAGATCAGCGGGTGCAGTGGTGGCACCCAGCCCATCGCCTACTTCGGAATCCACGGCATCAGCGACTCCGTCCTGAACATCGCGCAAGGACGGTCCCTGCGCGACAAATTCGTCAGCAACAACGGCTGCACCCCCCAGAACCCGCGCGAGCCCGGGCCGGGCAGCCGAACGCACATCACCACCACCTACTCGGGCTGCCGTGCCGGATACCCGGTCCAATGGGCCGCGTTCGACGGAGGCCACATACCCGGTCCGGTCGACGGCTCCTCCGGCGAAAGCGGCGTCACCACCTGGACCAAAGCAGAGATCTGGAGGTTCTTCGCACAGTTCCAGTGACACGCCCGCACTAGGGAGTGGAGCCAGGACGATCCTGGCTCCACTCCGTCGATGTCTGTCCCGGATTGAAGGACGGTGTAAGAACCAGGAAAGTTCTTCAAGAGGGGCGCCGGGTGGGCTCACCAGGTCTTCGCAGCGGCGAGCAGATGCTCGCGGACGAGCGTGACGTGAGGATTGATGGAACTGCCTGGGCGTTGGACGAGGTAGGCGGTGTTGATCGGGGGGTCCTCCGGCTGGTGCAGCAGCCGGAGGGCGCCGGAGGCGAGTTCGGTGCGGCAGAGGTAGCTGGGCACGACGCTCCAGCCGGCACCGGCCGTGAGGGCGGTCAGGACGCTGCGCAGGTCCGGGACGGTGATCGCCGCCTGGGCGTGCAGGCGGCGGTCGAAGACGTGGCGCCAGTAGCGGCGGGCGATGGGCAGGTCCTCGGCGGAGGCGATCAGGGGCAGGCTTTCCAGGGCAGTGGGCAGTTCCCCTCCCTTGAGCCGTTCGGCCAGGACGGGGGCTGCGACCGGGCAGTCACCAGAACCCTGCCTTACCGCCGGAGGCACACGGATGAGCAAGATCCTCGCCGTAGTCACCAACCAGCCGACCTACGGATCGAACCCCCACCGGACCGGGCTGTGGATCGCAGAGCTGGTCCTACACGCGCGGGCATGGCGTCATCTGGGACTTCCCCGGCAATGCCGCGCTTCAGCAGGTCGCGCGGGACATCTATGAGAACGGCGGCGTGGTCTCCTCGGTCTGCCATGGTGCCTGCGGAATGCAAGCGGGGCGCGAACTATGTCAAGGCCACCATCCCGATGACCCCCTTCGCCACCGCTGACGGCAGGCTCGTGACGGGTCAGAACCCCGTTTCCACCAAGGCCGTCACGGCAAAGATCATCGAGACGCTGCGCCGACTCTGACCTTGATCCGCATCGGCCGGAACGGTCCTGCTGGGCTCGTCAGTTTCCAGTGCGCGGGATGATCAGGCAGGCTCGGGCTGAGTTTTGCTCTGCTCAGGTGTGACGGGAACGCAGGCGACCACGGTCCGTCCGTCCGCCCCGGCCGGAGCCGGGGTCGGACTCCGTTCGTCGGCCGGTCCGCTTCGGGGGAGCAGGCGGACGGCGGCCCTGGGGTTCCTACCGTTTGTGGCCGTTGCCGTGGCCGTCGGGATGCAGGACCACCTTGGTCCAGCCCTCGTCACGGGCGTCGAAGTGCTCGTAGGCGGAGGGGGCGTCGTCCAGGCTGAGCTCGTGGGAGACGACGAAGCTCGGCTTCGCCTTCTCGCCGGCGATCAGATCCCGCAGCGCCCGGTTGTACCTCTTCACCGGCGCCTGACCGGTGCCCATGTGCTGGCCCTTGAACCACATCATGCCGAAGTCGATCGGGACCTTGCCCTGGGCCTCCAGCTCCCCCTGAGCCTCCGTGCCGCCGGGATCCTGGGGCAGGAACACACCCACCACGCCGATGTCGCCGGTGAACCTGACCGAGTCGATCAGGCCGTTGAGCGTGAGGCTGGCGTCCTCGTGTCCCTCGGGGTCGTGCGCCTGGTAGCCGACGCACTCGCAGCCGTTGTCGGCGCCCAGACCGAGGGTGGCCTCCTTGACGACCTCCGCCGGGTTCTGCTCGGCCGTGTTGATCGGGATGGCCCCGATTTCCTCCGCCTTGCGCAGCCGGTCGGGCTGGTGATCGGCCGTCCAGACGCGACCGGCGCCCTTGAGGAGGGCGGAGTAGGTTGCCATGAGCCCGACGGGGCCGGCCCCGAAGACGATGGTCTGGTCGCCCGGTTTGACGTGGGCCATCTCGGTGGCGTGATAGCCGGTGGGGAAGATGTCGGCGAGCATCACGTAGTCGGTCTGCCGCTCGGCGGCGTCCTCGCCCAGACGCAGCGCGTTGAAGTCCCCGTAGGGCACGCGCAGCAGTTCCGCCTGGCCGCCCTGGTAGGGGCCCATGTCGGCGAAACCGTAGGCGGCTCCGGCGAGGGCCGGTTCCGGCTGCATGGTCAGGCAGTAATTGGTCAGACCCCGCTCGCACTGCTTGCAGAAGCCGCAGGCGATGTTGAAGGGCAGGACCACGTACTCGCCGACCTGGACCTTGCGCACGGCCGAGCCGACCTCCACGACCTGGCCCATGTTCTCGTGTCCCAGCGTGCGGCCGGACTCGAACGAGGTGCGGCCCTCGTACATGTGCAGGTCCGAACCGCAGATGTTGGTAGTGGTGATCTTGACGATGATGTCGCAGGGGTGCTCGATCTTCGCGTCCGGCACGTCCTTCACCGTGACCGTTCGCGGTCCTTCGTATACCGCTGCTTTCATGATGACTTCCCTTGGTGTCGCGGGGATGACCGCGGCACGGCGATGACGAGGGCGCGAAGAGCCTGACTCTCGGAAGTTGCTACGGCGGGGTCGTGGCTCCGGCACGCCTCTACGGGCCGTTCACCCGGGTCAGATGGAACGGTGGTGCCGCCACCGGCCCGCCAGGCGGAGCTTCGGCGCCCGGCGGCGTGCCGTGCGAGTCCCCATCGGCCTCCGACGCGAAACGACCATTCCCGATCGATCAGCGGTTTTCTTCGCATCCGGCCGGCCACCGACCGTAGGGGCATCTCCGACTCGGGTCACCAGCCAGTCACCGTGGTATCCCAGCGCGCCGCCCGTGGCGACTGGAGGTGGATCTGACGGTGATCGATGGGCGTGTGGTGTACGAGCGGTGAGTGCAGGTAGGAGCGCCCGGACCCCGCCAGGTGGCTCTTCTCTACATGGTCACCCAGCGCGGAGCGGGTCACGCGCCCGGGCCCGGAACCGGCGGGTGCAGTGGACAGCTCGGATCTGGTGGCGCGGCCCGGTACGGTGCGAACGCCGGGTCCGCGGCATCCCGGTAGGGCCGCCGGGACATCCGGGTCACGAGCTGCCACATGGCCCGTTCCTCGGACAGTTGCTGAGGCAGGACGAGCCCGAGCGCGTCGGCCAGTGGTTTGCGGCCCAGGTTCACCATGGCCCGCACTGCGGCGGCCCACTCATCGGTGGCGTAAACCGCAGAGCGGTACCACAGGGGAATGAGTGCACACAGCACGATGCCAGTGACGATCAACAGGGCATGCTCGGCTTCGGCTGTGGTCAGGGCCAGAAGAGCAAGGACCGCAACCACCCCGTGGCCGTAAAGCAAGGCCACGAAGAAGTCCACGCTGGTACGTGCCGTTTCCACCTGGCGACGCGCCTGCACGGGTGCGGTGGCGCTCAGTTCGTTCCAGAGCACCTGAGAGTCGAGGCAGAAGCGATTGTGGCCGTACTCCTCGAACCGACGGATCGCGTTGCCGAGCCGGGTCGGGGCGAGCTGGTCGTTGTCCACCGGATAGCGGGCCAACTGCTCGTTGAGGAGTGCCCGCTGTACCGGAGTGCGGCCGTCCGGGCAAGCGATCAGAGTGGCGATCCCTTCCTTGCGGGCCCGCTGGCGCCGACATCCACGGTCGAACGCTCTGCGCGGCCACAGCAGATAGCCCTCCAGGATCCGGTAGAGGGGGGTCTGGAGAGCATTGAGCACGAAGCCGAAGAGAACGGCGGCGCAGAGGAGCAGCAACGCTGTCTGACTGGCCGTGTCGGGCCATACTCGCTCGATGGCTGAGGTTCGCCGCAGACTGGGGGCGATGGTGAGGAAGAAGACCGCGAGATTGAGCGCGGTGGGCAGCACCCAGCCGACGACCAACGCCCACCCGCCCCCCAGGACGCCCTTGGCGATGTCACCCACGGATCAGGACTCCTGCGGCCAGTCGTCGTCCGGATCGTTCTCCGGTCCGGGAGATGTGTGCCCGACGAGGCGGTGGCCCATGTCGTCTTCGAAGCCGTGAATGCCGGGGCGGAAGGTCCAACTGCCGGACTCGTCGCGTACGAACTCGCCGACGGTCGCCGCCGTCGACCCGGCGACGCCGCCGAAGTCGTCCTCGGCCAGGACGGTGTACCCCTCGCGGATCCGCAAGCGCGGGTTGAGCACGCTGACAAAGGTGCGGTGCGCCGAGCGCTGCTGGATGACGACGCTGACCACTACGCGCGCGTACCGGCCATCCAGCCGGTCGAGCTCCAGCGTCATGACCTCGTCCCAGCCGAAGCCCTTGCCGTCCTTGCTGTCCCGGTTGAGGTTGATGCTGCCGTCGGGGGAGCGGCTGTCGAAGTGCACCACATGGGCGGGCTCGCCGTGGGGATCCCCCGCCAGGTAGGTGGCGGCGACGATGTCCAGATCGGCGGGCGGCTGCCCCGTCGGACTCGGGTCCCACTTCAATGCGACTTCGGCCTTACGGATCCCCTTGTTGAGGCCGTTCACCAGGCTTCCCCTTCCCCGTTCCCGTGCGCTGCCTCCGCCCCGAACTGCCCGGCGGACAAGGCAGGTTGTCCATCCTGCCACGTGCGTGTACGGGTGCCGCAGAGCTGTCCGCCGGAGCCAGAAGCTCGACGAGCGGGAGGCGGCGGCCTGCCGGCTCCCGCTCCTCGCCGTGTCACCCGGCTCCGGTTCGGGAACCCTCCACGCAAGCCGGCGGCAGCGGGAACCAGCGCATGCGCTCGAAGTCGGCCGCCAGGCCTGTCGGGCCCTCCTCCAGGTGGTCGGGGCGAGTCGTCAACACCTCGCGGGCCCGGTCGAGTTGGCCGGCGAGTGCTTCCTCGCCCAGTCGGTGGTGGCGGGGTGCCGGGGCGGTGAGGCCGCCGTCGGCGCTGTAGGACAGGTCGGTCAGGCGTAGTGGTGGAGCGGGGTGGCCCTCGTGGTGGTGCCACTGGCCGGTGTGCGGGTCGAAGCGGTAGTCGAGCAGGAGCCGGTGCCCGTATGCGGCGATCAGGTCGACGGCGTTGATGAGGTAGTCGCGGACCGTTTCGCTGATGAAGTAGTTGAAGTTGAGGCGGCTCCAGCCGTGCTTGATGCCGTCGCAGCCGCGTACGACCTCGTCGAGCAGGGCGTGGGAGGTGGGTGCGTCGATCGCGAGCAGGCGGTGGCCGTAGGGGCCCGCACAGGAGCAGCCGCCGCGGGCCTGGATGCCGAAGAGGTCGTTGAGCAGCGCGACGACGTAGTTGTGGTGCAGGTAGGCGCGTTCGCCGTGGCGTATTCGGAAGGAGACGATGGACAGGCGGCGGGCGTGGTGGTTGCCGAGGATCTCGATGCCGGGGTTGCGGTCCCAGTGCGCGAGCGCGCGGCGCCAGTGCCGTTCCTCGGCCGCCTGGATGGTGTCGGTGCCGACGGCCTGCTTGAGCGCGAAGACCATCCCGGCCCGCACGGACTCCACTATGGCCGGTGTGCCGCCCTCCTCCCGGGCCACGGGGTCGTCGAGATAGCGGTGGCCGATCGGGTCCACGAAGGCGACCGTGCCGCCCCCGGGCACGGTGGGCACCGGATTGCGGACCAGTTCGCGCCGGACGACGAGCACCCCCGGCGTCTGGGGGCCGCCGACGAACTTGTGCGGCGACAGGAACAGCGCGTCCTTGTGATCCCCGGCGCCCGGAGCGCTCCCGGCCATGCGGATCGGGACGTACGGCCCCGCCGCCGCGTAGTCCCAGAAGGACAGCGCGCCGTATGCGTGCAGCAGACGGGCGATTCGGTCCGTGTCGGTGAGGATGCCGGTCACGTTGGAGGCGGCGGAGAAGCTGCCGATGCGCAGCGGACGGTCGGCGTACCTGCGCAGACCCGCTTCGAGCCCGGCGAGGTCGATGTGGCCGTCCGCGTCCTCGTCGATCACGACCACGTCGGCGATGGACTCGCGCCAGGTCAGCTCGTTGGAATGGTGCTCGTACGGCCCCACGAACACCACGGGCCGCTCGGCCGGCGGCGGTCGGTCCGTGCGGCGCAGCTCCAGGATGCCGATCAGCTTGTTGACGGCGGCGGTCGCGCCGGAGCCGCAGAAGATCACCACGTCGTCCTCGGTGCCGCCGACCGCGTCCCGGATGATCCGGCGGGCGTCCTCACGCAGCAGTGTCGTCTGCAACCCGGTGCTGGAACTCTCCGTGTGCGTGTTGCCGTAGCGCGGCAGAACCCGCTCCCGGACGAAGTCCTCGATGAAGTCCAGGGAGCGGCCGGACGCGGTGTAGTCGGCGTAGACGATCCGCTTCGGGCCGTAGGGGCCCACAAGTACCTCGTCGTCACCGATGAGGCCGGTGCGGATGCGGTCCAGCAAGGTCGCGGCGGTCGGCGTCGCGGTCGTCCTCACGGCTGGGGCTCGATGACGATCTCGGCTGACTGCTGAACCGTGCATGGGGAGACCGCCGTTGGCGGGGCCGCGCGGTGCTGTCTCGGTGGATGCGGCGGCGGGACGGGGCGCCGCACCGTCATGGGCGGGGTGTTCGTGCTGAGGGTCTGCGGTGTGCTGCCGGTCATGGCCGGTCCCTCTCGCTCGTGTGTCGACTGCTCCGAAATCCATACGTCCGAGACAGGTGGCGTGGAGCGAAGGCCTGGTCGGGGTGCACCGGGGCCCGTTCTGCCGTTGCCTCGCCGTCTCGGCCGTATACCCTGCGGGGTATTTTGCCCGGAGGGTTTCGCGGCAGGCAACCAGGCTCGTGGGCGAGGGGGGAACTCGGCCGAAGACATACCCGCGTGCGTGGTCGAGGGGAGACGACCCGGGATCAGCGGGCGCCAAGTCCCGTACGGCAGTGAGGACATGGGTAAACATGGCGGGGTGGGCTGAGCGGCTGGGCGGAGCGAGGCCGAGTGAACTGGCCGATGATGAACGTTCCCGTCCGACGGCGCCCCCTACATCACCGGCGCCGAAACGGCCACGTGTGCCAGTCGAGGGTGAGGTCACCGACGACGGGGGCAGGCCGTCCGTCGTGGAGCCGGAGAGGTGGTCCTCCAGGGTGCGCTGCCCGAACTACCGCCGTTCCAGGCGGATGATCACGCTCTTCGACGTCGGCGTGTTGCTGATGTCCGCGACGCTGTCGAGGGGTACCAGGACGTTCGTCTCCGGGTAGTAGGAGGCTGCCGAACCCCGGGGCGTCGGGTAGGCAACGACGCGGAAGTCGGGGGCGCGGCGTTCCGAGCCGTCGGTCCAGACGCTGACGAGATCGACGAGGTCGCCGTCGTCGTGGCCGAGGTCGGCGAGGTCGGCGGCGTTGACGAGGACGACGCGCCGGCCGCCCTTGATGCCTCGGTAGCGGTCGTCCATCGCGTACGGGATCGTGTTCCACTGGTCGTGCGAGCGCAGCGTCTGCAGGACCAGGTGGCCCTCGGGTGCCTGGAGCATCGTGAAGTCGTTGGCGGTGAAGACGGCCTTTCCGGCGGGCGTGCGGAACACCCTCTCGTTCACCGGGTTCGGCAGGCGGAATCCGCCCGGGTGCCGTACCCGTTCGTTGAAGTCCTGGAAGCCGTCGACGACCCGGGCGATGCGGTCGCGGACGAGGTCGTAGTCGGCCTCGAAGTCCTCCCAGGGGATGTCCGGTTCGGAGCCCAGGACCCTGCGGGCGAGGCGGGTGAGGATGGACACCTCGCTGAGCAGGTGCGCGGACGCGGGTGCGAGACGGCCGCGGGTCGCGTGGACCTCGCTCATGGAGTCCTCGACCGTCATGAACTGCTCGCCGCCCGCCTGGACGTCACGGTCGCTGCGCCCGAGCGTGGGCAGGATCAGGGCGGTGCGTCCGCACACGGCGTGGGAGCGGTTGAGCTTGGTCGAAATGTGCGCGGTCAGGCGGCAGTTGCGCAGGGCGCGCTCCGTCGCGTCGCTGTCGGGCGTCGCCCGGACGAAGTTGCCCGCCACCCCGACGAACAGTTTGGCCCGGCCGTCGAGCATGGCGCGGATGGAGTCGACGGAGTCCAGGCCGTGCCGCGTCGGCGCGGTGAAACGGAACTCCGCTCCCAGCCGGTCGAGGAACGGCTGGGGCATGCGCTCCCAGATGCCCATGGTGCGGTCGCCCTGCACGTTCGAGTGGCCGCGCACCGGGCACACCCCGGCGCCCGGACGGCCGATGTTGCCGCGCAGCAGAAGGAAGTTGACCACCTCACGGATGGTCGGCACGCCGTGCTTGTGCTGGGTCAGGCCCATCGCCCAGCAGACGATGACGCTTCGGCTGGCCAGGACCCGCTCGTGAACTTCCTCGATCTGCTCCCTGCTCAGGCCGGTGGCCTCCAGGACTTCGTCCCAGGACACGGTGGCGCGCAGGTGCTCGGCGAAGGCGTCGAAGCCCGCCGTGTGTCCTTCGATGAACTCGCGGTCCAGGACGGTGCCCGGCTCCTTGTCCTCGGCCTCCAGCAGCAGCAGGTTCAGCGCCTGGAACAGCGCCAGGTCACCACCGGGCCGTATCTGCAGGAACTGGTCGGCGATGTCCGTGCCGCGCCCGATGATCCCGCGCGCCTTCTGCGGGTGCTTGAAGCGCAGCAGCCCCGCCTCGGGCAGCGGATTGACCGCGACGACGTGCCCACCGCGGCGCTTGGTCTCCTCCAGCGCGGAGAGCATGCGCGGGTGGTTGGTGCCCGGGTTCTGCCCCACGACGAAGACCAGGTCGGAGTCGTACAGGTCGTCGAGGCTCACGCTGCCCTTGCCGATGCCCAGGGTCTCGTTCAGCGCCGAGCCGCTGGACTCGTGGCACATGTTGGAACAGTCCGGCAGGTTGTTGGTGCCGAAGGCGCGCGCGAACAGCTGAAGCAGGAAGGCCGGTTCGTTGGCGAGCCGGCCCGAGGTGTAGAACAGCGCCTCGTCCGGGTGGTCCAGGCCGCGCAGTTCGCCCGCGAGCAGGTCCAGCGCCTCGTCCCAGCCGATCGGCTCGTAGTGGGTCGCGCCCTCGCGCAGCACCATCGGTTCGGTCAGCCGGCCCTGCTGGTTGAGCCAGTAGTCCGACTTCCGGCTCAGCTCGTCGACCGAGTGCCGGCGGAAGAACTCGGCCGTCACCCGGCGGGTGGTGGCCTCGTCGCTGATGTGCTTGGCGCCGTTCTCGCAGTACTCGTTGCGGTGCCGTTCGCCCGGCGCGGGCTCCGGCCAGGCGCAGCCCGGGCAGTCGAAACCCTTCGCCTGGTTGATGCCGAGCAGGGTCAGCGCGGTGCGCTTCGGCGACGTCTGCCCGAGCGCGTACCGCAGCGCGTGTGCGACCGCGGGGGCACCGGTCGCCCACGTCTTGGGCGCCGACACGGACAGCTCAGCCTCGTCGGGCTCGTCGATCTCCCGCATCACACACCATGCCCCTCTGCGCGGCCACTTTCCCGAGCACACTCTTCGCCTGCGCTTCGGGGCAGGTCAAAGCGGTAGTTCCGATCGGTTGAGAGGCAGCGCCGATCAGTGCCGCTCGGCAGCGCCGGGCGGCCGGGCGCGGGGGGATCATTGAGGTGTGCTGCGCCAACTCGAGTACCTCGTCGCCCTCGCCCGCGCCCGCCACTTCGCGAAGGCGGCGCAGGCCTGCTACGTCTCCCAGCCGGCCCTTTCCGAGGGCATCCGGAAACTGGAGGACGAGCTCGGCATCCCCCTGGTCCGGCGGGGACGCCGGTTCGACGGCTTCACCCCGGAGGGCGAGCGGGTCGTCCTGTGGGCGCGGCGCATCCTCGCCGACCGGGACGCGATGCAGAGCGAGATCCAGGCCCTGCGCGCCGGGCTCAGCGGCCGGCTGCGGATCGGCACCGTCCCGACCGCGTCCACCACGGTCGCGCTGCTGACCCAGCCGTTCTGCGCCGCGAACCCGCTGGCGACCGTCCAGGTCTTCGCCGACCTGCAGGCCGAGGACATCGTGAACCGGCTGCGGACGTACGAACTCGACGCCGCCGTGACCTACCACAGCCCCCTCGTCACACAGGACTTCAAGTTCGTGCCGCTGTACCAGGAGCGGTATGTGCTGCTGACCCAGCGGACCGGGCCCGGTGCCGGACCCGCCGAGGTCTCCTGGGAGGAGGCGGCCCACCACCCCCTGTGTCTGCTGCACCCCATGATGCAGGGCCGTCAGGTGCTCGACGCGGTGTTCGAGACGGTGGGTGTCTCCGTGACACCGCGGGTCGAGACCGACTCGATCGCCTCCCTGTTCGCACAGGTCCGGGCGGGACAGTGGGCGAGCATCGTGCCGCATGCCTGGCTGCACGTCTTCGGCGTGCCCGCGGGCATGCGTGCCGTCCCGTTGGTCCGTCCGGTCCGCACGGAGCGCATCGGGCTGGTGCTCCCGGGCCGCGAACCGGTCTCCGTGATCGGACAGGCGCTGATCGACGTCGCGGAGCGGGCCGGCATCGCCGCCGTGCTGGAACGGCTGCCCCATCAGGCGCCGGACGACGACCTGCCGAGCGGCGTACGACCCTGACCGCCGCGGGGGGCGGAGCACCCGCTCCCGGCCCCGGGTAGGCCTCTCAGGGAATCCAGCTCTCCGCCCCGGGTAGGCCTCTCAGGGAATCCAGCTCTCCGCCCCGGGCAGGCCTCTCAGGGGGCCCAGCTCTCCGGCCCGCCGCCCCGCCACTCGACCAGACCGGACTGCCGCACCCAGTCGTCGTCGACGTTCTCCAGCCCCGCGAGGCGTAAGAACTCGACGATGTCCAGCAGGCCGTACGCCATCCCCACGAACTGGTCGTCCACGCGCACCCGCCGCCCCCCGTCCTCGGCGGGCGGGTACACGACGATCGGCTGTGAGCTGGCCATGGCACCAGCCTGCGGCCTGGCCCCGGTGTGCGCATGCGGGGCGATCACGGGGTGGGGGCCGGGGCGTGGAAGTAGTGGCCCTTGTCGAGGTCCTCGATCAGGCCGGGGTGGGTGGGCCGCCAGTCGAGAAGCTCGCTGGTCAGGGCGCTGGACGTCGGGGCGTCGAGGGCGAGGAAGCCGCCGAGCCAGGTGAAGTGGCCGGCCGCGGCCTCGGGCGCGACGGACGTGACCGGTACGTCGAGGTGGCGGCCTATCACCTCGGCGACTTCACGGATGGCGACGCCCTCCTCGGCGATGCCGTGCAGGACCGTGCCCGCGGGGGCCTTCTCGACCGCGAGACGGAACAGGCGTGCGGCGTCGAGGCGGTGGACGGCGGGCCAGCGGTTGGTGCCGTCGCCGATGTAGCCGGAGACGCCCTTGGCGCGGGCGATGGCCACCAAGGTGGCCATGAACCCGTTGTCACCCTCGCCGTGGCAGGTCGGGGCCAGGCGTACCACCGTCGAGCGGACGCCCCGCGAGGCGAGCGCGAGGGCCGCCGCGGCCGTGGCGGGACGGATGGACGTCGCGGAGCCGTCCACGACGGGCATGTCCCGCTCGGTGGCCACCTGCCCCGGCTTCATCCCGGCCACACCGGAGGCGAGGACGAAAGGGCGGTCGGTGCCGGCCAGGGCGTCGCCGAAGACGTCGACGGCTCGGCGGTCGGCCTCCGCGGCGCCCCGGTAGTCGCCGGAGAAGGCGACGTCGTGCTTGAAGGCGAGATGGACCACCGCGTCGGACGCGGTGGCCGTGCTGCCGAGGACGTCGAGGTCGTCCACGGTGCCGCGGACCGTTTCCGCTCCGGCCGCGGTGAGAGCGGCGGCTGAGGCGTCCGAGCGGGCGAGACCCACGACCCGGTGACCGGCCTCGACGAGTTCGGGAACGAGGGCGGAGCCGATCCAGCCGGACGCGCCGGTGACGAAGATGCGCATGGGAGAGTCCCCCAACGGTTGATGTCAGTGACTGTCATCGACGCTAGCACGCGATGTCAGCGACTGTCATCGCGTAGGATCTGCGCATGGGCAGATGGGAGCCGAACGCGCGGGAACGCCTGGCGAAAGCCGCGTTGGACCTCTACAGCGAGCGCGGCTACGAACAGACCACGGTGGCGGAGATCGCCGGACGGGCCGGCCTCACCGAGCGGACCTACTTCCGGCACTACGCCGACAAGCGGGAGGTGCTGTTCGGCGGCTCCGACGTGTTGCGGGAACTGTTCGTGACCGCCGTAGCGGAGACTCCCGGGTCCGCGGCGCCGATCGACGCGGTTGCGGCCGGACTGGAGACGGTCGCCGCGGAGTTCGTCGACCGCGAGCACTCGCGGAAGCGGCAGAGTGTCATCGCGGCGAACGCCGAACTCCAGGAGCGTGAGCTGATCAAGCTCGCCTCCTTGTCGGCCGCACTCGCCGAGGCCCTGCGGGGGCGCGGCATCGGGGAGCCGGCCGCGAGCCTCACGGCCGAAGCCGGGATCGCCGTGTTCAAGATCGGCTTCGAGCGGTGGATCGTGGCGGCCGAGGAGCGCACCCTGGCCGAGCTGATGCGCGAATCGCTGGTCGAGCTGAGGACTGCGGTGACCGCGGGCGGTCAGGTGGGCGAGACCGCGGTCATGTGATCGAGGTCAAGGGGCGGTGCGGCCCGGCATCCACGCCGGGTCATGGTCACGCAGGCATGCTTCAGCCGGCCAGGGGCTGCCAGCCGGCTTCCGGGAAGCGGCCCAATCCGTTGGCCCACACCAGCGCTCCACCGATCAGGCCCGGCCTGTCCCGCGTGGCCAGGGCCGGGGCTTCGAGCATGTCGGCGGCTTCCTCCAAGTAGGTGACCAGCGTGTCCAGTTCCTCGTCGGGGGGTTCGTTGTAACGGGACCAGCGGCCCAGAAGGCCTGTCTCGGAATCCAGATACAGGCCCGACGTACGGTCGTTCACGCTCAAGGAGACGACGGGAATCCACGCCGCTTTCCATGCCGGGATCCGCTCCTCGTCGTCGGGGCGGCCGACGCCACGGGCGTCATCGCGGGCCTGCCAGTCCATCCGCATGCGGTGGTCGGCGGCCACGGCGTCCAGCGTCATCAGGGCCCGGTTGCCGGGAAGACACCCCGAGCCGTCGACCCCGTCGTCGCCGGACACCAGCAGCCACAGGGCGCGCAGTTCGACGGGTATCGGGATGCCGAGCCGGCGCTCCAGGGCGTCGATGGCGCCGGGGCCGACGCCGGGGCGGAGTGCGGCGTGAGAGTCGGGGGCGTTGTTCCGGAGCCAGTGGGTGATGCGCCGCCACGCGTCGTCGACCTCACGCCCGACGAGCGTGCCGGCGGAGGGGTCGGTGCGGGGATCGAGGTCGTGGCTCTGTTCCCGGTCTGCGTCTTCGACAGTCGGGGCCGACCCTGCGGGGGAGGCCACCGACACGAACCGGATCTCGATCCGGTCGGGTTCGCGGATGTAACCGACGGCCAGGGCGGGACAGTCCTCGAACGTGCCTGCCTCGACCATCACCGTGAGGACGCCGGGTAATCCGGAGGGTGCGCCCACGTCCGGGTCGTTCTCCAGCCGGCCGGCCAGAAGCTTCAGGGCGTGGGGGACTCCGGCCCCCAGGCTGATCGCGGTGTCAAGGGTGTGCTGGGGGATCTCCACGTTCACGGCCTGGCGCTCCTCGGCGGACGGGTGACGGCGGGGGAGGCGGCCGGGACATGATTCTCCTCGCCTCCTGAGACGTGTGTATCAGCAGGCACTGACACCGGTGTTCCGCAGCCGTAGGCCCCTGGGCAGGCTGATCGCAGCTTGAGGCTCCGGCCCGGCGGTGCCGTCACCCCCCGGACGACCGGCCCGCCAGGACCGACACCACGCGCCGTGGCACAGTGGCCGTATGTGCGGCCGCTACGCCTCCTCCCGTAGCCCCGAGGACCTGGCCCAGCTGTTCCAGGTTGTCGAGTGGCATCCGGAGGAAACCCTCGCGCCGAGCTGGAACGTGGCCCCCACCGACGATGTGTGGGCGGTCCTGGAGCGTCGGCCGCGCGGTGCCGACGAGGACGCACCGGCGCGGCGTCGGCTGCGGCCGCTGCGGTGGGGGCTCGTGCCCTCGTGGGCGAAGGACGTGAAGATCGGCGCGCGGCTGATCAACGCGCGCGTGGAGACCGTGCACGAGAAGCCCGCCTTCCGCCGCGCGTTCGTCAAACGCCGCTGCCTGCTCCCGGCCGACGGCTTCTACGAGTGGGAGCAGGTCAAGGACGGCACGTCGGGCAAGGTCCGCAAGCAGCCGTACTTCATCCACCCGGAGGACGGGCAGGTCCTGGCCCTCGCCGGGTTGTACGAGTTCTGGCGCGATCCGGCGGTCAGGGAGGATGACGACCCCGCCGCCTGGCTGCTGACCTGCACGATCATCACCACCGAGGCCACCGACGCGGCCGGCCGCATCCATCCCCGCATGCCGCTCGCCCTCACTCCCGAGCACTACGACGCCTGGCTCGACCCCCACCACCAGTCGACCGACGACCTGCGCGCCCTGCTCGTCACCCCTGCCGGAGGGCATCTCGACGCCCGTCCGGTCTCGCCGGCCGTGAACAGCGTCAGCAACAACGGGCCCCAGCTCGTGGACGAGGTCCCGGCCCCCTGACCGGGGGGATGGTGAGTTCTCGGTAAGCGTTGCCCTCAGGGGTCACCCTCCGGCCGTTTTGACATCCGTTTTCATCTAGCGTGGGCGCGAAGCCGGGACGGATGGCGCTCGGCGGACCATTCGCCGTGCTCGGAGGTACCCCATGCCCGCGTCCTCGTCCCGACTTCTCCTGCCGCTGACAGCCGGCGCCAGCCTCGTCCTCCTCGCGGGGTGCGGCAGTTCGTCGGACCACGCCGGTGATGCCCCGCGGAGTCCCGCCGGGGCGTCCGTCATCCCGGTCGTCGCCTCGACGAACGTCTACGGAGACCTGGCCGGGCGAATAGGCGGCGACAAGGTCCAGGTCACCTCGATCATCAGCGACCCCGACCAGGACCCGCACTCCTACGAGGCCAGCACCCAGAACCGGCTGGCCCTGTCCAAGGCAGAGGTCGTCATCGAGAACGGCGGCGGGTACGACGACTTCATCGACCGCATGCTGAAGAGCGGCGGTTCGTCCCCCGAGCTGATCAACGCCGTCAAGGTCTCCGGGAGGACGGCGCCGACGGGCGGGGAACTCAACGAGCACGTCTGGTACGACTTTCCGACGGTCGCGAGGCTCGCCGGCCGCGTGGCCGCCGCTCTCGCCAAGGCCGACCCGGGCGACGCCGACACCTTCACCGCCAACGCGAAGGCCTTCGAGCGGCAGCTCGAGCCGCTGGAGCAGAAGGAAGGCCGGATCAAGGCCGATCACGGCGGTGCCGCCGTGGCCATCACCGAGCCCGTGCCGCTGTACATGATCGAGGCCGGCGGCCTGACGAACGCGACGCCCGAGGAGTTCAGCGAAGCCGTCGAGGAAGGCGACGACGTCTCCCCGAGGACCCTCCAGGACACCCTCGCGCTGTTCACCGGCAAGAAGGTGAAGGCGCTGGTCTACAACGAGCAGACCTCCGGCCCGCAGACCGAGAAGGTGGAGCGGGCGGCGAAGTCCGCCGGAATTCCCGTGGTTCCCGTGACCGAGACCCTCCCCAAGGGCAAGGACTACCTCGGCTGGATGACCGCCAACGTCGACGCGCTCGCGAGCGCGCTGGCCAAGTGAGCGGCTCCCACGAGTCCGGTCCCGGCCCGGACGCCCCGCTGATCAGCATGCGTGCGGCCGCCCTGTCCTACGGCGAGCGCGTGGTGTGGCAGCACCTCGATCTCGACGTGCGGCCGGGTGAGTTCCTGGCCGTCCTCGGGCCCAACGGAGCGGGCAAGACCAGCTTCGTGCGTGCCCTGCTGGGGCAGCGGCCCCTGTCGGCCGGCACGTTGACGGTCCTGGGCCGCCCGCCCCGCAACGGCAGCCGGCACATCGGCTACGTCCCCCAGCAGGCCGCGCTGTCCGCCCAGGCGATGGTGCGCGCCCGCGACCTGGTCCGCTTCGGCATCGACGGGCACGCCTTCGGCCCCCGCCCGCGCGCCGGCGCCGTACGCCGCCGCGTGGACGAGGTCCTCGCCTCCGTCGGCGCCACCGCCTACGCGGACGTACCCGTAGGCCTGCTCTCCGGCGGCGAACGGCAGCGCGTACGCATCGGGCAGGCGCTCGCGACCGACCCGCGGATCCTGCTCTGCGACGAACCGCTGCTCTCGCTCGACCTGCACCATCAGCGGACTGTCACGGAACTGGTCGATGCCCGGCGCCGCTCCCACGGCACGGCGGTGGTCTTCGTGACCCACGAGATCAACCCCGTACTGGGCCTCGTGGACCGCGTGCTCTACCTCGCCCGCGGCGGCCACCGGGTGGGCGCGCCCGACGAGGTGCTGACCTCCGAGTCGCTGACGCTGCTGTACGGCACTCAGGTCGACGTCGTCCGGGTCCGCGGCCGGGTCGTCGTCGTGGGCGCGCCCGACGAGGTGGCGCGGCCGCCCCACCATCCCGAACCACCGCACGGAGCACGGCCATGACCATCGCCGAGGGGATCTGGCAGCAGGTCTTCACCTTCGACCACTACGGCGAACTGCTCGCCCTCGTCCGCAACTCCCTCGTCGCCGGTGTCGCGCTCGGCCTGGTCGGCGGCCTGGTGGGAGTGTTCGTGATCATGCGGGACCTGCCCTTCGCGGTGCACGGGATCAGCGAGCTGTCGTTCGCCGGGGCCTCCGCCGCACTCCTGCTGGGCGTGAACATCGTGGCCGGCTCGATCGTCGGCTCGCTGATCGCGGCCGGGGCGATCGGACTGCTCGGCGCACGGGCCCGGGACCGCAATTCGGTGATCGGCGTCATCATGCCGTTCGGACTGGGCCTCGGCGTGCTGTTCCTCGCGCTCTACAAGGGCCGGGCGGCGAACAAGTTCGGACTGCTCACGGGGCAGATCGTCGCGGTCGACACCCCGCAGATGTCCTGGCTGCTCGGCACGTCGGCCGTCGTTCTCGTGGCGCTCGCGGTCATCTGGCGGCCGCTCACCTTCGCCGGCGCCGACCCGGAAGTGGCCGGGGCGCGCGGAGTGCCGGTGCGGGGGCTGTCGTTCGTCTTCATGATCGTCCTCGGGCTGGCGGTCGCGCTGTCCGTGCAGATCGTCGGGGCGCTCCTGGTGCTCACCCTCGTCGTCACGCCGGCCGCCGCGGCGGCCCGGATCACGGCCTCACCCGTGCTGCTGCCCGTCCTGAGCGCACTGTTCGCGGTGGCCTCCATCGAGGGCGGCATCCTGCTGGCCCTGGGCAGCAGCATCCCCATCAGCCCGTACGTCACCACGATCTCGTTCGCGATCTACGTGGTGTGCAGACGGGTCGGGGCCTTCCGGGCACGGCGTGCCGGCATCAGAGTCAGCGCGCAGCTCGGCATGAAGACATGAACGAGTCTTCATCTGTTCCTCTATTGTGGGGGGCATGACTGCCACGCTCACCCCACCGTCGGCCGACCGCGCCGCGTCCCCACGCACCGGGCGCGTGCCCCGGCGGCGCACCCGGCTGCTCGCGCTGCCGGAGGTCCGCTGGGCCGGTGCGGCCACCGCCCTGTTCCTGCTCGCGCTGCCCCTCCAGCTCGCCGGAGCGCCCGCCTGGACCTGGGGCCCGCTGTACGCCCTGTCCTACGCCACGGGTGGCTGGGAGCCCGGCTGGGAGGGACTCAAGGCGCTCAAGGAACGCACCCTGGACGTCGATCTGCTGATGGTCGTCGCCGCGCTCGGCGCCGCCTCGATCGGGCAGGTCATGGACGGCGCCCTGCTGATCGTCATCTTCGCGACCTCGGGCGCCCTGGAGGCGCTCGCCACCGCCCGCACCGCCGACTCGGTGCGCGGCCTGCTCGACCTGGCTCCCGCCACGGCCGCCCGGATCGCCGCCGACGGCACCGAACAGACCGTCGCCGTCGAGGAGTTGACGGTCGGCGACACCATCCTCGTACGGCCGGGTGAGCGCGTCGGCGCCGACGGGCGGGTGCTGGACGGAACGGGTGAGGTGGACCAGGCGAGCATCACCGGCGAACCCCTCCCCGCCGTCAAGGAGCCGGGCGACGAGGTCTTCGCGGGCACCCTCAACGGCACCGGCGCACTGCGTGTGCGGGTCGAGCGCGACGCCTCGGACTCCGTGATCGCCCGGATCGTACGGATGGTGGAGGAAGCGTCCGAGACCAAGGCGCCCACCCAGCTGTTCATCGAGAAGGTCGAACAGCGCTACTCGCTGGGCATGGTGGCGGCGACGCTCGCCGTGTTCGGGGTCCCGCTCGCGTTCGGCGAGGAGTTCTCCGAGGCGCTGCTGCGGGCCATGACCTTCATGATCGTGGCCTCGCCCTGTGCCGTGGTGCTGGCCACCATGCCACCGCTGCTGTCGGCCATGGCCAACGCCGGGCGGCACGGTGTGCTGGTGAAGTCGGCCGTGGTGATGGAACGCCTCGGCCAGGTGGACGCCGCGGCCCTGGACAAGACCGGCACCCTCACCGAGGGCACGCCGCGCGTCGTCGACGTACGGCCGGCGCCGGGATGCGACCTGGACGAGCGCGAGTTGCTGACGCTCGCCGCGGCGGCCGAGCACCCAAGTGAGCACCCGCTGGCGCGGGCGGTGGTGGAGGCCGCGCGCGAGCGTCGTCTGGACCTGCCCGCGGCGCGGGACTTCACGTCGGCGCCCGGCGTCGGCGTCAGGGCCGGCGTCGGCGATCGTACGGTCGAGGTCGGCGCCCCGGCCCGGCTGCTCGCCGACCTCGACGGCACGCTCGCGGCTCTGGTCGAGGAACTGGAGGAGCGCGGCCGTACCGCAGTGCTCGTGGTCGTCGACGGCCGCCCCGCCGGAGTGCTCGGCATCGCCGACCGGCTCCGCCCCGACGCGGCCGCCACCGTCGCGGCCCTCACCGCGCTCACCGGCACGGCCCCGGCGCTGCTCACCGGCGACAACTCCCGGGCCGCCGCCCACCTCGCCGCCGAGGCCGGCATCGAGGACGTGCGCGCCGGACTGCTGCCGCAGGACAAGCTGACCGTGGTCAAGGAGTGGGAGGGCATGGGCCGCAAGGTGATGGTCGTCGGGGACGGCGTCAACGACGCGCCCGCCCTCGCCGCCGCCCACATCGGCGTCGCCATGGGCCGGGCGGGCTCCGACCTCGCCCTGGAGACCGCGGACGCGGTCATCGTCCGCGACGAACTCGCCGCCGTCCCCACCACCGTGGCCCTCTCCCGCCGCGCCCGGAAACTGGTCGTGCAGAACCTCGTGGTCGCGGGGGTGTTCATCGCCGGGCTCGTCGTCTGGGACCTGGCCGGGACGTTGCCCCTGCCGCTCGGTGTCGCGGGGCATGAGGGCTCGACGGTGCTTGTCGGGTTGAACGGGCTGCGGCTGTTGCGTGACGCGGCCTGGGAGAGGGCTGCGACCGACGCGGCGGGCTGACGGGCCTGCGGCGCATGGAGGAACGTGGGCCGTCGGCCGCCAGGTGGCACTGGCTGCCGACGGCCCTGTGTTGCTCGGACCTTCCGGATCAGGCGCAGCGGCCCGCCGGGCGGGCTCGGGTCACCACGTTGGTGACGCCGGTCGTCGAGTCCAGCCACACGACCCGGCCGCCCTCGACCGCGGCCGCCGACGACTGCTCGCCGCGGTTGCAGGAGACCTGGCCCTTGCGCGTGGCCGGATCGCCGGGCGAGCCGTTCGCCGCGAACTGGTGGAGCTTGGGCGCCGATTCATTGCTCAGCGGGGCGTCGGCCGGGTAGCTGCCGACCGTCAGCCTGTCCTCCGACACCGTCAGCGCGTAGGCGTTGAGCGCGTCCGGCCCGGTCTCCGGGCTGAGGTCGACCACGCCGGAACCGTCGAGCGCGGCCCGGCGCAGCGCCGTCCTCCCGTCCGCCGCGTCGTCGTCGAGCAGCCAGAAGACATGGGTGCCGTTGATGGCCGTCGGGCCCAGCGCGACACCGTCCGCTGCCGGCTGGATCTGCCTGTTCTCACCAGTCGCCACGTCTATGACCCGCGTACCGACCGCGTACTCGGCCCGCACCCGCCGCCGCTCCTGGTAGGCGACCTTGCCGTGGCTCACCGACGGTGCCCACGCCCGGTAGTAGGTGCCGCCGCCGATCGTCTGCACGTTCGCCGGGTCCTTGAGGCTCAGGTAGGCCACCGCCCGGCGTCCGCCGTAGGTGACGTAGTCGAAGGCCACCAGGTCGCCGTCGACGTCCACCGAACTGCCGGGGGTGCGGCCGTGCCAGAGCTTCCTCACGGGGCCGCCTGCCAGTGGCCGGGCGAGGACGTCGACGCCGTCGGTGCCGTACGCCTGCCACACCACCGACCTGCCGTCGGTGGCCGGATTGATGTGGAAGCGGCCGTCGTTGGGGCTCATCAGCTTCGGCGAACCCGTGCCGTCGGCGCGGCCCGCCCACACCGAGTACGGCTCCGAGCCCTTCTCGTCGGACTTGGCCGCCGCCCACCAGCCGCCGCCCGCACCCAGGCCGGTGCCGCTGGTGTTGATGCGGTCGAGGAGGAGGTCGGAGTCCTCGCCCAGGGCCGACTCCCAGCCCGGCACTATGCCGTGGGCGGTGAAGGCGCGTTGCAGGGCCCGCTGCTCGGCGCCCGGGATCCGCAGGTCCTCGGCCGCCGCGACCACGGCGGCCCGCGCCTCGGTGAAGCCGTCGAGCGGAGTCATGTACTCGGTGAGCGCCCGGTACACGATCCGGTCCATCACACCGGCGCCCAGGTCCTCCCGGGCGTCCCACAGCGCGCCGCCGAAGATGGTCGAGTTGAGGTGCACGCCCCCGTTGTCCGTGGCGAAGCCGACGCCGAGGAACGACTTGGCCGTGGTCCGCCCGTCGGCCAGGTCGCGCAGCGCGCACTCGCGCGGAGACTTCGTCCGGCACAGCCGCTCGCCGAGCAGACCGGCGTCGGGGTCGGTCGTCGGGATGCCGTACACGTCCGTCTCGACGGCGTTGCCGAAGTAGTCGGCGAGAGCCTCGTTCACCGCGCCGGACTGGCCGGCGTACACCAGGTTCGCGGAGTGCTCGATCACGCCGTGCGTCATCTCGTGGCCCACGACGTCCAGCGCCGCCGACAGCGGGCGGTACTCCGCGTCGCCGCTTCCGTACACCATCTTCTGGCCGTCCCAGAAGGCGTTGACGTACGGCTGCCCGTAATCGGTCACGCCCACCAGGGAGTTGACCGTCATGCCACGTCCGTCGAGGCTGTCGCGGCCGTGCTGGTCCCGGAAGTAGTCGTAGACCTTCCCCGCGGCCCAGTGCGCGTCCACGGCCCCCGAGTCGGTGGCCTCGCCGCCGAACGCGGGGGTGGGCGAGCCGAACTCCTGGATGCCCTCGGGCCACTGGCCCCCGACGTCGGTGTACCACTTGCCGCGCGCGTCCCAGGTCGACAGGACGTTGTCGGAGGGTATTCGGGTGCGGTCGCGCAGCACGTACACACCGCGGTCGGCGTCGTGCTCGACGGCGAGGCCGACGGTCGTGCCGTCGAGTCTGACACCGCTGCCCCGCTCGGCGGCGCGCGCCCGGCTCGTGGCGGTCGCGGGCGCCGGCTGTCCGGCCGCCCCGCCCGATGTGCCGAACGTCTTGATCCCGCTGTACTGAAGGACCGGGTATCCGGAGCGGGCGTCGACGTAGACCTCGCGGCGCACGGCTTCACCGTCGGCCGGGTCGGTGCCGTGCACGGTGACGTGCTGGGTGAGGACGCCCGTCCCCGTGGGCAGGACGACCAGTCCGCGCGCGGTGCCTTCGAGGCCGGGCCCGTCCTCGGCCGTCCGGGTGCCGAAGTGCCGGTCGCCGAGCTCGGTGCGGACGGCGTCCACCGCGCGCTCGACGGCGAGTTCCTCGCCCACGGCGGGCGTCGTGCCGGTGCGCAGCTCGGTGAAGTACCTGCCGGAGGTGCCCGTGACGACGCGCTCGCCGTTCTCGCGCTCCATGCGGACGAGGTACTGGCCGCCCAGGACGGGCACGCCCCGGTGCCGTTGCTGGAGCCGGACCGTCTCCCGGCCGTCGGCGGCGGTGGTCCCGGCCGCCACCAAGTCGCGCCGCGGCTGCGCGATCCGGTACCGGCCCTGCCGGTCGTCCAGGTAGGCGCGTGCCGCCGCGGCCGCGCTGCCCGTCGCGGGGACCGGCTCCCGGATGCCCCGTACCAGTGCCGGAGTCTGCGTCCGCTGTCCCGGGATCACCTCGGCCGGGCTCGGCGACGGTGGCGTCGCCTCGGCCGCGGCGTGGGCGGGGACCGCCGGGACGACGAGTGCGACGACGCTCAACAGCGCCGCCGCACCCGGTAAACCGCTCAGTTGTGCCGCGTGGCCGGCTCCCCGGCCGGTGAGTCTTCTGCCTCTGCTGGCTCTTCTGGGGTGACGCACAGGTTCCCGAACCCCCTTGGTCGCGGTGCCGGGGGCGGAGGCCGCCCGGCCAGGGGCCATGGAAGCGGCGATGTGGCGTTCCATCAACGGGGCGGCCGCGCCCACAGGTGACTTCCGGCCGAGGTGGACGGACGGCGACCGAGGTGGGGACGGACGGCGGTCGAGGTGGGGACGGACGGCGGTCAGCGGCTGGGCGCCGGGCCGCTGCTGCTGCGGACCACCAGGTCGACCGGGACCAGCGAGTCGGTACGGGGCGGCCCGTCGGAGCCGTCCAGCCGGTCCAGCAGCAGCCGCAGCGAACGCGTGCCGATCTCGGCGAAATCCGTGCGCACGGTGGTCAGCGGGGGCAGGAAGTGCGCGGCCTCGGGGATGTCGTCGTAGCCGACGACGCTGACGTCGCCGGGGACGGAACGGCCGGCCTCGTGCAGGGCGTGCAGCAGACCGAGGGCCATCTGGTCGTTGCAGGCGAACACGGCCGTGACGTCCGGCCGCCGGGCCAGGCGCCGCCCCAGCTCGTAGCCGGAGTCGGCGCTCCAGTCGCCGATCAGTGGAGCCGGCACCTCGGCGCCCGCCGTCTCCAGACAGGACTGCCAGCTGCCCAGCCGGTGATCGGCCGAGGTCCAGCCGGTCGGGCCCGCGATGTGCCACACCGTGCCGTGGCCCAGCCCCAGCAGATGCTCGACGGCCTTGCGGGCACCGGCCCGCGAGTCGCCGGTGACCTGCTGGGTGTCGGTGTCCAGGCCGTTCTCCAGCACGATCAGCGGCGTGTCGAGGCGGGTGTCCGCGAGCGCCTTGCCCACCCACAGCTGCGGGGCGATGGCGATCACCCCGTCCGCGCCCTCGGCCGACAGCCGGTTCACCGCCTCGACGACGGTGTCGGGCTCCGCCGTGTCCAGGGCGATCGAGCTGAGCAGGTAACCGGCCTCCTGGGCGGCGGTGTTGATCGCGGTCAGGATGCTCGCCGGACCGTAGCGGGCGGCGTCGAAGGAGATCACGCCGACCATCCGGGTCCGCCCGCTGGCCAGCGAACGCGCGCTGCGGCTCGGCCGGTAGCCCAGCGTCCGCATGGCCTCCAGCACTGTCTCGCGCGTCTCGGCCCGCACCGACGGATGGTCGTTGAGGACGCGGGAGACCGTCTGCTTGGAGACGCCGGCCAGCCGGGCCACGTCGTCCATCACGGGGCGCGCGCCCGCGAAGTTCCGTCTGCTGCGCCCTCGCGGAGCGGAGTCGTCGGCGGAGCCTCGGGTCATGGTCGCTGTTCCTCGACGTGGTCACGGGGGCGGTGTTCCGCCCCGCCAGGTCCCCAGCATAGGCAGGGAGGCGCTGGTAGGCGGGGGAGTGGCGGGCGCGGGGCGCGCGGTCGGTGCGGGCCGGGTGTCAGTCGGTCTCCGGGCCGAGGTCGGCGGTGTCGGTGAGCTGGGCACGGGTGTCGGTCGTGGCGTGCAGTTCCAGGAGGACCAGTTCGTTGGTGCCCCGGCGCAGGACCGGGGCGGGGACGTAGAGGGTGTGCTGCGGGCCGCGGTTCCAGTAGCGGCCCAGATGGAAGCCGTTGATCCAGGCCTGGCCCTTGGTCCAGCCGGGCAGGGCGAGGAATGTGTCGGCCGGTGTGTCGACCTCGAACGTGCCGTGGTGGAAGGCCGGTTCGGCAGCCGTGGCCGCGTCGGACGGGGCGAACGGCACCGCGCTCAGGTCGTCGAGCGGGAGAGGGTGGCAGTCCCAGTCGCGCAGGGAGCCGCCGTTGAAGGTGACCGGGCCGAGGAGGCCCTTGGGGGCGCCGATCCGCGGGCCGTAGTTGACGCCACCCATGTTCTCGACGAGGACCTCCAGCGTCGCGCCGGGGTGCGGGACGCGGACGGGCAGGGTCTCGTCATGGCGTTCGCGTTCCAAAACGCCGACGGGGGCGCCGTCGACGAAGACCTGGGCGCGGTCGCCGACACCGCCGGTGAAGTGCAGCAGTCCGTCGCCGGCCGGGTCGAGGACGGTGCGGTAGAGCGCGTAACCGGTGTGCAGGCCCAGGTCGTTCATCGAGGCGGGGTGCTCGGTGCGGACGGGCTCGGACAGCGCCTTCACGTGGGGCAGCAAAGGCGCCCGGCCGCTCAACTCGACGGTGATGGGCGGGAGTTTGGGCGCTGGCGCCGGGGCGGGCTCCTGGGGGACGGGCGCGTGGCGGGCGATGACCTCCCGGAAGGCGTGGTACTTCGGGCCGGGGTCACCGCACTCGGTGAGGGCGGCGTCGTAGTCGTAGGAGGTGATCGTGGGCTCGTAGGCGTGCTTGTGGTTGGCGCCGTTGGTGAAGCCGAAGTTGGTGCCGCCGTGGAACATGTAGATGTTGACCGAGGCGCCGGCCGACAGCAGCCGGTCCAGGTCGGCGGCGGCGTCGGCCGCGTCCCGCACATGATGCGGGCCACCCCAGTGGTCGAACCAGCCGATCCAGAACTCCGCGCACATCAGGGGCCCCTCGGGCTGGTGTCCGCGCAGCTGGGCGAGATTCCGCTCGACCCTGCTGCCGAAGGTGGCGGTCGCCAGGACACCGGCGAGGGCGCCGCCGGCCAGGTGCTCGGGGTCGGCCTGGTCGCAGGTGAAGAGCAGCTCATCGACGCCCCTGGTCCGGAAGGACTGCTCGAGGTGCTTGAGGTAGGCCGAGTCGTCGCCGTAGGCCCCGTACTCGTTCTCCACCTGTACGGCGATCACCGGGCCGCCCGCCGCGGCCGTGTACGGCAGCAGCTCGGGCAGCAGGGCATCGAGGTAGCGGTCGAACGCCCCGGTGAAGCGCGGATCGCTGGAGCGCAGCCGGATGTCGGGGTCCGCGATGAGCCACGCGGGCAGACCGCCGTGGTCCCACTCGGCGCAGATGAACGGACCCGGACGCAGCAGGACGTGCAGGCCTTCGGCCTGGGCGAGCCGGAGGTAGCGGGGGAGGTCGAGGAAGCCGTCGAGGACGAGCGGGCCGTCGGGGTCGGGCTGGTGGAGGTTCCACGGAAGGTACGTCTCCACCGTGTTGAGCCCCATCAGCCGCGCCTTGCGCAGCCGGTCCGCCCACTGGTCGGGATGGATCCGGAAGTAGTGCATCGCGCCAGAGATGATCCGGAACGGCTCGCCGTGCAACAGGAAACCGTCGGCGGACGTCGTCAGAGCGGACATTCGGAAGCTTCCCTTCGCTTCGAGGGTGCGGGAGTGTCGTCGGGAGTGATGGGGTGCGGGGGTGTCGTCGGGAGTGGTGCGGCGCTTGGGACCTACGGGGCGCTGATCATCGGACCTACGGGGGGCTGATCAGGGGGAGCCGGGCGGGGCGAGGGCGGGATCGGCGGGTCGTGTGACGCGGATCAGCCGGAGGGTCGCGGCCAGGCACAGGGCCGATACGGCGGCCAGGATGAGGGGGACGCTGCGGATGCCGGACCACTCGATGGCCTTGCCGAGTGCGGGGCCCGCCACTACGCCGCCGACCAGGGAGGCGGCGATGACGAGGGCGCCGGCCCGGCGGGCCCGTGGGGCGGCCCGATGCAGCCACGGCAGACCGGTGGGAAAGAGGGGCGCGATGAAGAGCCCCACACCGGCGTAGGCGTAAGGGGCCGCTCCGGGAGCCGAGGCGAGCAGCAGACAGACCGTCATGCCCGCGCACGAGACGGCGATGATGGACTGCGGGGAGAAACGCAGCGCGATCGGCGCGACCAGGAAACGGCCGACGGTCATCATCAGCCAGTACCCGGACGTGGCGGTCGCGGCGACCCCGGCCGAGTAGCCGACGGTCTCCAGGTGCGTCGGCTCCCAGCCGCCGACGCCGGCCTCGATGCCGACGTGCAGGACGTAGAGGGTGACGAACAGCGCGAGCACGGAGCCGAGGCTGCGGGCGAGGACCACGCCGCCGGGTGACTCGGTGGCCGCGTCGGCCGGCTGGGGCGCCCGGTCGCGCACGCCGCGCAGGCACAGCAGCAGGGGCAGGTTGGCCAGCGCGAAGCCCAGGAACACCGCCGGGTAGTGCGTGGAACCGACCGCGCCGATCAGGGCCGGGCCGAGGATCGCGCCGATGCCGAAGTGGGCGTGGAGGATGTTGAGCATGGCCGTCGAGCGTCGGCCGAAGCCGACGGCGAACAGCTGATTGAGGCCGTAGTCGATGCCGCCGACACCGAACCCGGCGAGCAGTGACATGGCGAGGGCGGTCGGCCAGGTCGGGGCGAGCGCGAAGCCGGCCGCGCCGACGGCCACCAGTAGATACGACGCGCCGAGGATGCGCCGGTTGCCGACCCGGCTGTAGAGCCGGTCGAAGACCAGCACACCGGCCACCCCGCCCACGAAGTGCGCGCTGAGCCCGAGACCGGCGGCCGACGGCGACAGGCCGAACTCCTCGCGGAAGGCGGGAATCGCCGGGCCGTACAGGGCTTGGAGAACGCCGATGAGTACGAAGCCGAGGCAGGAGGCGGCGACGGCGGTAGGGCTGAAGACCCGTGGGTGTGTAGGGGTCGACGTCAGCGTCATGGGATGGATGTTACCGGTAACATCTTGCGGCTCGTCAAGGTGCTTTCCCTGTGCTCGTGGGGGGTGCGGCGGTGAGGGCGAGGGGGTTTCCTGCGTGGTTGGACTGTTCGTGCAGCGGTTGGACTAGTAGTCTAGATATCGACTCGGTGGCGAGGTGCCGAGGCCGGACGAACCGGAGGAGCGGGCGATGGCGGACGAGGGGGCTCTGGAGGCGGAGCGGGACGCGATCGTGGCCGCACTGACGCCGGTCGTCGACGGGCTCGTGGCGACGTTCGGGCCGATGTGCGAGGTGGTGCTGCACGACTACCGGCGGCCGGAGAAATCCGTGGTCGCCGTGGCCGGTTCGGTGACGGGGCGGGTCGCGGGCGGCGCGATGAGCGAGATCGGCATGCGGATCGTCGCGCGCGGCGACGGGGCGGGCGACGAGCTGAACTACGTCACCCGGACCCGGGGCGGCAAGCTGGTCAAGGCTTCCACGATGGTGCTGCGGGACTCCACGGGCACGGTGTTCGGCGCCCTGTGCGTCAACCTCGACGTCACCGCCGTGAGCGACGCCCAGGCCCTGCTCGGCGCCCTCGCCGGCCTCGGCGCGGCCCCGGCCGACACACCGGTCACCACCTTCGGCAACGACATCGACTCCGTCGTCGACGCCATTCTCGACGCCCACCAGCTCCGGCAGCACGGCAACTGGGCGTCGCTCGACCGGGCCCGGCGGCTGGAGCTGTTCCGTGGCCTGGACGAGCGGGGCGTGTTCGCCGTGCGGCGGGCGATCGAACAGGTCGCGGCCCGGCTGGGGATCTCACGGGCGTCGGCGTACAGCTATTTGGCGCAGGCGCGGGCTGAGGTGGGTGCGGGGACGGAGGCTTCGGGGTGAGCCGCGGGGAGGCGCGAGTGCCACCGGCCCCCGGGTCGCGAACGCAGACGGGGCCGCAGGCCAGGACACGGATGTCAGCTTCAGCGGCCACCCGCCCACGAACACCGGCGACGTCCGAGGCCAAGGCGCCGGCACGGACCGCAACCACGGCGCGGAGGCGGGCCGCGGCGCCGGCCGACGCGTCGCCCCAAGTGGCAAAGGCAGTGGCGGCTGATGTGTCGCCCGAGACGGCAACCGCCGCAGCGATCGAGCCACCACCCCAGACGGCAACGGCAGCGGCGGCCGACGCGCCACCCCGCCCGACGACCACCGCCCCGCCCCCACCCGCGACCCACCCGACATCCCCTGGAGGACACGCGTGACGACCACCACCCCACCGGTCACCCTCGACGACGTCCGTGACGCCGCCGCGCGGCTCAAGGGCGTCGCCCACCGCACCCCGGTGCTGCGCTCGCGCACGCTCGACGAGGTCGTCGGTGCCGAGGTCTTTCTCAAGTGCGAGAACTTCCAGCGCGTCGGCGCCTTCAAGTTCCGCGGTGCCTACAACGCGGCGTCCCGGCTGACCCCGGAGCAGCTCGGCCGTGGCATCGCCGCCTATTCGTCCGGGAACCACGCCCAGGCCGTCGCCCTCGCCGCCCGGGAACTCGGCACCACCGCCGTGATCGTCATGCCCGAGGACGCCCCGCCGTCGAAGCGCGCGGCGACCGAGGGCTACGGCGCCGAGATCGTCACGTACGACCGCTACTCCGGCGACCGTGTCGCCATCGCCGAGGCGCTCGCCGCCGAGCGAGGCCTCGCCGTCATCCCGCCGTACGAGCACCCGCACATCATGGCCGGGCAGGGCACCGCCGCCCTCGAACTCCTCGAAGAGGTGGGGGAGTTGGGCGCGCTGCTGACGCCGGTCGGCGGGGGCGGGCTGATGGCCGGCAGTGCCACCGTGGCCAAGGGCCTGCACCCGGACATCCGGATGATCGGCGTCGAACCGGAGGCCGGGGACGACACCAAGCGCTCCCTGGAGGCGGGGCGGCGCATCAGCATCCCCGTGCCGCACACCATCGCCGACGGGCAGGCTCTGCACACCCCGGGCGAGCTGACCTTCTCCGTGAACCGCAGGCTCGTCGACGAGATCACGCTGGTCAGCGACGACGAGATCCGGGACGCGATGCGGTTCGCCTTCGAACGCCTGAAGATCGTCGTCGAGCCGAGCGGCGCCACCCCGCTCGCCGCCCTGCTCACCGGCCGCGCGAGCGGGCTGCCGCGGCGGGTCGGGGTGATCATCTCCGGGGGCAACGTCGACGCCCGGCGATTCGCCGAGCTCTGCGGGAACGGGGAGTGAGCGGAGGCCCTGCCGGTCGGCCTCCGGATGGCGGCCCCAGGTGGCCGGGCGGACGATTGAGTGGTAGGAGGCCGGCCGCCGACGGCGGTGTCCAGGGCCGCCGGGGAGACCGGCTCCGGCCGCGGTGAGGCGCGGCCGGAAGGGAGCGCGTCATGTTGGAAGTGAAGACCCTCGACAAGCCGGACGAGCGGCGTGATTTCCCCCGCGGCCACCTCGAAGCCATCCACATGACGGACCTCGACTTCGCCGTGGCGACCTTCGAGCCCGGGTGGCGCTGGTCCGAGTCCGTGGCCCCGCT
Organism: Streptomyces sp. NPDC093568; assembly: GCF_044764945.1. Lineage (NCBI taxonomy): Bacteria > Bacillati > Actinomycetota > Actinomycetes > Kitasatosporales > Streptomycetaceae > Streptomyces > Streptomyces sp. NPDC093568. The sequence goes on from NZ_JBIWJD010000001.1 coordinate 1,814,377, forward strand.
CGCGGGAACCAAGAGCTGCGAGATGCACCACAACTGCTACATGGCCCAGGGGCGCATGCACATCCGCATGGACGACGGCGGCGAGAGCGAGGTCGGCCCCGGTGACGTCTTTGTCTGCTCGCCCGGACACGACGCCTGGGTCGTGGGCGACGAGCAGGTCGTCGTCTACGACTTCCAGGGGCAGACGGCGAGGGAGTACGCGAAGAAGTAGCCCCCCGCCGGCTCAGCCGGCCCGCGCCGGAGCCTCACACCGTGACGACGACCTTCGCGCGCGCGTGCTCCACTTCCAGGTACCGGATGGCCTCGGCCGCCTCGCTCAGCGGAAACGTCCGCTCGACGACCGGGGCGATCCGCCCGGACTCGGCCAGCTCTCGCAGCGCCGCGAGGTTCGCCCTGCTCTGGCGTGCCGATATCTCGAGCAGTCGCTGGTGGCGTGCGAAGGGCGCCACCAGCCGCCGCCTGATGAACAGCCCCATTGGGCCGACGATGCTGCCGCCCTCGTACACCCCGCCGCCGGACAGGACCAGCGTCCCGGTGGGCGTGAGCACACGCCTGAACTCCGCGAGCGAGTGGTTGCCCACCAGGTCCAGCACCACGTCGTAGCGTCTGTCGCCCCGGGTGAAGTCCTCCTGCTTGTAGTCGATGACCCGGTCCGCGCCGAGTGACCTGACCAGCTCCACGTTCCGCGTGCTGCACACCGCCGTCACCTCGGCGCCGTACACCTTGGCGAGTTGTACGGCGAAGGTGCCCACACCGCCCGACGCGCCGTTCACCAGGACGGTCTGCCCCGGCTGCACCCGGGCGACGTCCCGCAGGCCGATCAGCGCGGTGTTGCCCGCCAGGGGTATCGCCGCCGCCTGCTCGAAGGTGAGGTTGGCCGGCTTCGGGCCGATCTCGGTGTCCCGCGCGCACACGTACTCCGCGAACGCGCCGTCGGCCTCGCCGTACACCTCGTCACCGGGCTTGAGCCCCGTGACCCCGGAGCCCACCGCCTCCACCCGCCCCGCGAAGTCCCGGCCCCGCACCGGCTCCTTGGGCCTGCGCCAGCCCATCATCGAGCGGCCGATCACCGGGTCGCCGTGCATGAGGTGCCAGTCGTACGCGTTCACCGAGGCCGCGTGCACCCGCACCAGCACCTCGTCGGCCGTCGGCACCGGTGTGTCGATGTCCCTGAACTCCAGGGCGTCCGCCGAGCCGTACCGGTCCTGAATCACTGCCTTCATGGGATCCCCCTCCGCTCCTGCCGAGCGTAGGAAATCCGCCACGTACCGACCATCGGGGGCGAACCCTGATTTTCGCCAGGGTCCGGCCCTCCCCTTGCCCTGAGCCCTTGCCCTGAGAAAACCGATCGGTTTACTCTTGTCGTCATGGGAAACCGATCGGTTTCCGGGCGTGCTGAGTACAGCCGTGCAGAAGCAGCAAGAATTGCGAGGGAGACTCCCATGACCGCCATCGAAGGTTCGGTAGCCCTGGTCACCGGCGGCAGCCGCGGTATCGGCCGCGCCCTGGTCGCGGACCTTTACGCGCGGGGTGCGAAGAAGGTGTACGCCACCGCCCGCGACCCCCGGACCGTCACGAACCCCGACGCCGTGCCGCTCGCGCTGGAGGTGACCGACCCGGCGTCCGTGGCCGCGGCCGTCGAGCGGGCGCAGGACGTCACCCTGCTGATCAACAACGCGGGTGCGTCGGTGAACGCGAACTTCCTCGACTCGCCCGTCGACGACGTCAGGCGCGAGTTCGAGACCAACTTCTACGGCCCGCTGCTGGTCACCCGGGCCTTCGTCCCCGTCATCGAGCGCAACGGCGGCGGCCACATCCTCAACGTCCACTCCGTGCTGTCCTGGGTCGGCATCGCCGGCTCGTACAGCGCCTCCAAGGCCGCGTTCTGGTCCCAGACCAACTCGCTGCGGCTCGACCTGAAGCCGCGCGGCATCGAGGTCACCGGCCTGCATGTCGGCTACGTCGACACCGACATGGCCGCCCATGTCGACGCGCCCAAGTCCACGGCCGAGAGCGTCGCGGCCCAGGCCCTCGACGGCATCGAGTCGGGCGCCTACGAGGTGCTGGCCGACGACATCTCGCGGCAGGTCAAGGCCGGGCTCTCGGCGGATCCCAGCGCCCTGTACCCGCAGCTCGCCGCCTGATCACACCGGCAGCAGCCGTGCCACCAACGCGCTGAGCTGCCGGGCGGTGCGGCACTCGTGCATCTCGACCAGCTCGGCGTAATCGGGCGCGGCGGAGTCGCCCGTGCCCCAGCGGGAGCGCTGCTCCGGATTCAGCCAGTAGACGCGACGCGCCCGCTCGGCGATCTGGCGTACGGCCGGCAGGTTCGGGTCGCTCATGTTCGTGCGGGCGTCGCCGAGGACGAACACGGTCGTGCGCGGACCGACGACGTCGCCGTACAGCTCGGCGAACTCGCCCAGCGCCATGCCGTAGTCGCTGCTGCCGTGATAGCCGGTGAGGGTGGCCTCCGCCTCGATGCGGGCGCTGAGTCCCGCCGGATCGGCCGTGCCGCGCTGAAGCAGTCCGGTCACCTCGTCGATCCGGTTGACGAAGGCGAACACGCGCACCTTGCTGAACTGGTCGTGCAGCGCCTGCACCAGCAGCATCGTGAAGTCGGAGAAGCCCGACACCGAACCCGACACATCGCACAGCAGCACCAGTTCGGGACGGACGGGACGCCGGCGCCGCAGGACCGGACGCATCGGCACCCCGCCCGTCGACAGCGAGCCCCGCAGCGTCCGGCGCAGGTCGATCGTGCCGCGGGAAGCCCGCCGGCGACGGGCGGCGAGCCGGGTCGCCAGCTTTCGGGCCAGCGGCTGAACGGCCCTGCGCAGCTCGGCGAGTTGGGCCTTCCCGGCGAACAGGAACTCGACCCGGTCGGCGGTGGGGGCCACCGCCCGCCGGGCGATCTCGTCGCGCCCGCGCCGCTCGGCGACCCGGCGCCGCGCCTCCGCGGCCACCAGTGCGCGGAACGTCTCGATACGCCGCCGGATCTCGTCCTCCAGCAGCCGGTCCGCGAACCCCGAACTCCCGCCCTGCCCGCGGATGTTGTCCCGGACCCGGGCGAGCAGGGTCTGCGGGCGCAGCCGCTCCAGCGTCTGGTACGACGACCAGCCGTCCGACTCCGGCGAGGAACCGTACCCACCGAAGCCGTCGACCGCCTCGACCGCCAGCCGGGCCATCAGCGCCTCGTCGTCGGTGGCCAGGGCGTCCGCCAGACGGTCGCGCAGGTCGTCCCGCCCCGCCGCCTTCTGCTCCGGGCCGCCGACGCCGCGCGGGAAGTACAGGTCGAAGACCGGGTCGAACACCTGGCGCTGCCCGGTGCCGTGCAGCAGCGTCGCCGCCAGGCCCTCGCGCAGCAGCTCACGGTCGGTCAGACCGAGCGCCTCCATCGCCTGCGCCGCGTCCACCGTCTCGCCGGTGCCGATCCGGATGCCGTGCGCGCGCAGCGCTCCGACGAGGGACGTCAGCCGCTCCGCGACGCCCACGGGCGTGGTCACAGGGCGTCCAGGTCGAGCTTGGCGGTGGCCTTGAGGACGTCGTCCTGGTGCTTGAGCAGCACGCCCAGCGTGTCCCGTACGACGGTCTCGTCCAGCGTGTCCGCGCCGAGCGCGAGCAGGGTGCGCGCCCAGTCGATGGTCTCCGCGACCGATGGCACCTTGCGCAGGTCCATCGCCCGCAGGGCGCCCACGACCCGTACGACCGAGCGGGCCAGCGTCTCGTCCAGCCCCGGCACCTTCAGCCGTACGATCCGGCGCTCCAACTCCTCGTCGGGGAAGCCGATGTGCAGGAACAGGCAGCGGCGGCGCAGCGCCTCCGACAGCTCCCGGCTCGCGTTGGAGGTGAGGACGACGAACGGGCGGCGCGTCGCGGTGATCGTGCCGAGCTCGGGGACCGTGACCTGGAAGTCGCTGAGCACCTCCAGGAGCAGGCCCTCCACCTCGACGTCGGCCTTGTCGGTCTCGTCGATCAGCAGCACCTTGGGGTCCTCGCCCCGGATGGCCGTCAGCAGCGGGCGCGTGAGCAGGAACTCCTCGCTGAAGATGTCCGTGCGCGTCTCGTCCCACGTCTCGTCGCGGCCCGCGCTGATGCGCAGCAGCTGCTTGGCGTGGTTCCACTCGTACAGGGCCCGGGACTCGTCGACCCCCTCGTAGCACTGGAGCCGTACCAGCCGGGCCTCCGCCACCTCGGCGACGGCCTTGGCGAGCTCCGTCTTGCCGACTCCGGCCGGGCCCTCCACCAGGAGCGGCTTGCCGAGTCGGTCGGCGAGGAAGACGGTCGTGGCGACCGCGGGCGAGGCGAGATAGCCGGTCTCGGCCAGGCGCGCGGAGACGTCGTCGACGGATGTGAACAACGGGACCTCCAGCTCGGCTGCGCCGGTCAGGACGCGTGTGGCGCGCCTGGCCAAGCGCTTGTTCACCCCGATGATGGCACGAGGGTTCCGTGGACCGGAAGAAGGTACACCGATCGGTTTCCTCGCGCTCCGCGGCGCGGTAACCTCGCCGGTATGGCCACCACAGACAAGGCGTCCACCAGGGACCGGCTCCTCGACGCGGCGGGCGAGCTCTTCTACCGCGAGGGCGTCTCCATCGGCGTCGAGGCCCTGTGCCGCACGGCCGGCGTCTCGAAGCGGTCCATGTACCAGCTCTTCACCAGCAAGGACGAGGTCCTCGCGGCGAGCCTGGCCCGACAGCTGCCGGCGTACGAGGCCCAGCTGGCGCCCGACACCCAGGACGCCGCGCCACCGCGCGAGCGGATCCTGCGGGTCTTCGAGCGCCTGGAGAAGGCGTCCGCCGAGCCCGCCTACCAGGGCTGCCCCTATCTCGCCGCCTTGGTCGAGCTGAAGGACCCGGAACACCCCGCGAGTGCGGTCGCCCGCGGGGCGAAGGAGTGGATGAAGGGGTTCTTCCGCGCGCGGGCCGAGGAGGGCGGGGCCCGGGATCCCGAGCTGCTCGCCCGTCAGCTGATGCTCGTCTTCGACGGGGCCAGCGCCCGGTCCGGGGCCCGGGTCGAGACGCTGGACGGACTGGCCGTGGCCACGGTGACCGCCCTCCTGGACGCGGGAGGCGTGAAACATGGCGTGAAGTAGCCGGAGGGCGTGAAACAGCGGAGTCGTGAAACCGCGGGAGGCCCGCAACGACGGGACGGCCGCCGAAGCGACCGTCCCTGGTTACGGCCGCCGAAGCGGCCGTCCCGTCGTTGCCGCTCCGCTCACGCGGCCAACGAGACCGCCCCCACGGCCGGGGTCCGCAGCATCCGCCGGGCCGTGGCCAGGCTCGTGCCCAGCGTCACCGCCGCCGCGACCGCGACGATCGCCGCGCCGATGCCGTACATCTCACCCGGCAGCACACCGTCGCTGCGGACCACGGTGAACGACACGATGCCGGCCAGTGCCGCCAGCGCGCCGAAGAGGACACCGGTGACCGTCAGGATCACACCCTCGACCGCGACCGTCCCGAGCACCTGCCCCGCAGTGGCCCCGGCGAGCCGCTGCTGCCCGAACTCCCGGGCGCGGTAACTGGTCGCCGCGTACAGCGAGTTGACCAGCATCACACAGACGAAGACGACGATGATGCCGACGACCGTGAAGTTGAGGGTCTCCAGGGTCTTGTCGTCGACCGACTTGGTGATGCCGAGGGCCCCGACGGTGTCGCTCTCCACCGCCTGCATGGTCAGCGTGGCCGTGGCCACCGCCGTGAACAGGATCAGCGACGTCAGGATCCCGGCCAGCTGACCGGCCCGCTCCCGCAGGTTCCGCACCGCCAGCCAGCCACTCGCCCCGTTCAGCGGGAGCCGGTCCAGCACACCCTCCAGCAGCCGGGGAGCCATCAGCGCGAAGCCCACCGACAGCAGGATCGCCCCGTAGGCGGGCGGCGCCATCAGCGCCGCGTCCGACGCCGAGAACGCGAAGGTGGACGTGACCGACGCCGTACCGGTCAGCAGCGCGCCGTACGCGAGGAACTTCCGTGCCCCGCCCCGCCGTCCGGGCCCGCGCGTCGCCCGCCGCAGCGCGAGGAAGGCGGCGCCGGCCGAGGCGAGCAGCGTGATGTCGATGCCCGTCATGAACGCGATCGGGCCGAAGGAGTGGTCGACGGACCCGGCGACCTGCCCGCTGTCCTGGAACATCTCCAGCAGCAGCCGGCCGCCGAGCATCGCCGGGCCGATCGCGAGGGCGGCGCCCACCAGGGCCACGACCACGGCCTCGCCGACGACCATCCGCTTGAGCTGCGCCGGGGTCGCCCCCGAGCAGCGCAGCAGCTCCAACTCCGCGGCGCGCTGACGGACGTTGACCGTCAGGGTCGAGGCGACCGCGAAGAAGACCAGCAGGGTGCCGTAGCCGCCGACGACGCCCGCAGCGGTGGACAGCGTCTCCGCGCTGGTGGAGTCGACGCCGTCCTGCGCCGCCGTGTCGTGCAGCGAGTTGAACATCATGATGATCGCCGTGCCCAGGAACGCGGACAGCAGCGTCGCGAGGAACCGCCCGGGGCGGTGCCGGATCGACCGCATGGCCAGCAGGAACATCGCTCACACCCCCACGGCCACGTCGTCGCCCAGGTGCGCGAGGCGCTCGGCCACCGTGTCCGGGGTCGGCGCGTCCATCCGCCCCGCCAGCCGGCCGTCCGCAAGGAACAGCACCGCGTCCGCGTAGGAGGCGGCCACCGGGTCGTGGGTCACCATCACGACGGTCCGGCCGTGCACCCGCACCGCCTGCTGGAGCAGCCGCAGCACCTCGCGCGCGCTGCGCGTGTCCAGGGCGCCCGTCGGCTCGTCCGCGAAGATCACCCGGGGCTCGGTCACCAGGGCGCGGGCGATGGCCACACGCTGCCGCTGGCCGCCGGAGAGCTGGTCGGGGCGGTGCCCGAGCCGGTCGCCCAGGCCGACCGAGGTCAGGATCTCCCTGGCCCGCACGCGGTCGACGCGCCGCCCGGCGAGCTTGAGCGGCAGCACCGTGTTCTGCGCGACGGTCAGCGTCTCCAGCAAGTTGTACTGCTGGAACACGAACCCGATCCGGCCCCGCCGGAACTTCGTCAGCTCCGTCTCGCCGCCCCCGGTCAGCTCGGTGCCGTCCACCCGCACGATGCCGCTGTCGGGCCGGTCCAGACCGGCCGCGCAGTGCAGCAGCGTGCTCTTGCCCGAACCCGACGGCCCCATCACCGCGGTGAAGGTGCCGCGCCCCAGACCGAGCGTGACCCCGTCCAGCGCGGTCACGGCACTTCCCTGCGACCCGTAGGTCTTGGTGACCTTGACCAGGCGGAGCGCCTCGGCGGCGGGTCCCGTGTCGGGCCCGCGTCGGGTGTCCGTGCGAAACATCGTCATCACTCTCCGTCCGGCACTCCCTGTGCCCTGCCGACGAAGTTACGGAGACGGCGCCTCGATCACATGGGGCGCAGAACCCGTATTGCCGGGTGTACTCAGCGACACCCTCGACGGGGGCCAGACGTCCGGTGACCGGGGCGATGTCAGTGGCGGGCGGTACGTTGCGGGGCATGGGGATCTATCTGGTGAGCGTGGGCGCGACGGAGTGGTTCGGCGAGGAGGAGGACGGCCGGGCCGACGTCGCCGCCGGGCTCAACGCGGAGCTGGAGCGGCGCGGGCTGCCGCCGTACACGAGCGTGCCCGAGGAGGCGAAGCTCGCCCATGGTTCCGGGACGGCCTTCGAGGAGAAGCTCGTCCCGCCGATGGACGGCTTCGTCGCGCTGTGCCGGGCCCACCTGTCCGCAGCGGAGCAGGAGTTGCTCCTGGGCTGGACGGTGCTCGTGCCGGTGTCGCTAGACGAGCCGGTCGAGCTGCCCGTCGAGTCCGCCTACGACCTGACGACGACGGTCGCCGGTGCCCCGCAGGTGCTCGCCCTCGTGGAGCGGCTGGCACGGGCGGTCGGACTGCCGTCCGACGAGATACCGGCGACGTCGGACAACCTCGAGCTGACCATGTGGTTCCTGGACGGCCCGGCGAAGGAGACCGCGGCGCGCCGTCCGGGACGGTGGGGCGAGGACCTCGACACGGCGTTCTACGTCGCCGTGTATCTGCGGGCCGCCCAGCACTCGGTTCGACGCGGTTGCCCGATCGTCCACGTGTGACGCGGGCGGCGGTCGCACTTCCGTGAAATCGGTTACCGGACTGGTGCCTTGGGAGACTTCCCCGCCGGGTCCCGACCCCGGTAGAGCTGTGCACATGACGGATGACGGGGGTCGCCGACAGGAGTGGTGGCGGGGTATGCGGGAGTCGGTCCAGGGGGCGGACACCGAGCTGCGGCCCGAAGGGCTGACGGAGGTCGTCCCGGACGGGTTCGGCCGTGAGTACACGCAGTTCGCCGAGCGGTATCCGGCACAGCAACTGCAGTTGCAGCTGCTCTACGGCGCCTCGCAACGCGCCTTCGAGCGCAGGACGCGGGTCTCGGCCCGGGTGACCGTGCTGCGCGTGCTGGGCAACGCCCTCGGTGACGCGCGGCTGCGCGAGGCCGACCCGAACGAGTACCTGACCGAGTATCTCGACCAGGAGATCGCCGACTTGAGAGGCCGGCTCGCGCAGGACAGCGCGACCGCCGTCAGCCGGGGACTCAACTTCGGGCTCGCCCTCGGCTCGGTCGCGAGCCTCGCCCTGCTCCTCGTGCCGCTGCTCTGGGGCGCCGACCTGCTCGGCGCCCTGGGGGTGACGCTGCACTGCACCGACCGCTGGAGCCTGCTCGGCGCTTTCGTGTGCGGCGGTGTCGGCGCGTTCGGCGCCGTGCTCAGTGTCCTGGTACGGCTGCGGGGGAGCGCGGACCAGCTGGCCCGCCGTCAGACCAATGGCCGGGAGGGCGTGGTCGTGCCCGGCCAGATGGCCCGCAGCATGCGCCACGAGGGCGTGTACCGGGTGTTCGTCGGCTGGATCCTCGCCCTCGCCGTCCACTTCCTGCTCAGCGGCGGCATCGTCACCGTCTTCGAGCCGCCCGCCACAACGGCCGAGATCTGCCCCTCGGCGGGGAACCCGGGCTCGGCCGCCGCCGGCACGGAGTTCTGGGGATTCTGGTGCGCCATCGGCTTCGTCGCGGGCTTCAACGAGCGGTGGGCCTTCGGCATCCTGAGCCGCGACTCGACGAGGCGACCGGACAAGAACTCCTGATTCCGTTTTTGAACGGTTTCAACTCCCCTTCTGTGGCTGGGGAGTTCTGTTGAATACTGCGAGGTATTCGTCCTGATCGAACCATGGACACCTTTCACTTCTACCACTAGCTTCAACCGTCGTTCGAGCTGAATCGTTACAACTCCGAGCAGCCGAAAGGGACTACGGCATGAACGACGGAGTCGACAGCACGAAGGGCAGAGGCGTGCCCCGCAGGACCGTGCTCACCACGGCACTCGGTGCCGCGCCGCTCGCCGTCGCGGGCGGGGTCATCGGAGGCGGACCGGCGGCCGCCGCACCCACCTCGCCGCGCGCGGCGGTCGAGGGCCTCACGGTCGAGCACAGAGCCAACCCCCTCGGCGTGGACGCCGCACACCCGAGGTTCGGCTGGCGCACGGCCTCCTCGGTGCGCGGCCGCCGCCAGTCGGCGTACGGCATCCTGGTGGCCACCGCCCCCGACCGCCTGACCCCCGCCCGCGCGGACGTCTGGGACAGCGGCCGCGTCACCTCACCGGATTCGGTCGCCGTGCGCTACGCGGGCCCCGCCCTGCGCCCCTCCACCCGCTACCACTGGACGGTGACGGTCTGGGACGAGACCGGCCGCGCCGTCCCCGCCGCGCCCACCGCCCACTTCGAGACCGGCCTGCTCGGCACCGACGGAATCGCGGGCTGGGACGGCGCCCGGTGGATCAGCATGGCGGGCAAGCAGCCCAACACCCCCGGCGCACCACTCCTGCGCCGGCAAGCCCGTCTGACGGGACGCCGGGTGCACGACGCCCGCCTCTACATCACCGCCCTCGGCGTGTACGACGCCTACGTCAACGGCCGACGCGTCGCCGTGCCCCAGGGCGACGGCACCACCCACGAACTGCTGACGCCGGGCTGGACCAACTACGACAGCACCGTCAACTACTTCACCTACGACGTCACCGACCTGGTCGCGGGAGAGCGGAACCAAGGGCAGGTCACCCTCGCCGCCGTGCTCGGCAACGGCTGGTACAACAGCCGTGTCTCCGAGAACAGCGCCTACTACTCCGCGGCCGGCAACCGTCTCGCCCTCAAGGCCAAGCTCCTGATCCGCTACGCCGACAGCTCCGAGCAGACGGTCGTCACCACCGCCGACGGCGACGACTGGAAGGCCACCGACAGCGGCCCCTACCGCGCCGACGACATCTACGACGGCCAGACCTATGACGCCCGCAAGGAGCTCCCGGGCTGGACGGCGAACGGCTTCGACGCCTCCGGCTGGGCAGGCGTGAGCGAGCACGACCACGCCACGAGGTTCCCCGAGGGGAAGCTGGTCGCCTACCCAGGCGAGAGCGCACGCCTGATGTCCGCCTGGGACCGCCGCCCGCAGTCCGTCACCGTCTACACGGGCGTGACGGGCCAGGACGGCAGCCCGAACGGCAAGGGCCGCATCGTCATCGACCCCGCTCGCACCGTCACCGCCCCGGCCGCCGCCGCGACCGCGTCCGTGACCCTGCGCCCAGGTGACACGGCCGTCATCGACCTCGGCCAGAACCTGGTCGGCGTGCCCCGCTACACGCTGCGCGGCCCGGCGGGCGCCCAAGTCGTCCTCAAGCCCGGCGAGATGCTCAACGACGACAGCGAGGGAGCCGACGGCCCCGTCGGCTCGGTCTACCGCGCCAACCTCCGCGCGGCCAAGGCCACCAGCACCTACGTCCTCAAGGGCGACCCCGACGGCGAGACCCACCAGGACTCGCTGACCTTCTACGGCTTCCGGTACGTCTCCCTCACCGCGACCGACACCGTCACCCTCACCCGGTTCACCGGCCGCGTCGCGACCTCCGCCCTCCGCGACATCGGCACCATCACCACCGACGACACCGACGTCAACCAGCTGATCAGCAACGTCCGCTGGGGCCAGCGCGGCAACTACCTCTGGGTGCCCACCGACTGCCCGCAGCGCGACGAACGCCTCGGCTGGACCGGCGACACCCAGCTGTTCTGCAACACCGGCCTCTACAACGCCGACGCCGCCAACTTCCTCAGCCACTTCGAGGACATCCTCATCGATTCGCAGAGGACCTACGGCCAGGACGGCGCCCAGTTCACCTGGGTCGCCCCCGGCTCCCGCTACAACCAGCCCATTCCCGCGAGCGGTTGGGCGGACTGCGGGGTCGTGGTGCCGTGGACGGTGTGGCAGATGTCCGGCGACACCACGGTGGTCGACCGCAGCTGGGCCGCCATGACGAAGTACATGGACTGGATCCGGGCGCGCACCGGCGACACCTACGCCGGACAGGGCGCGATCTTCGGCGACTGGCTGGCGTTCCAGGACACCAGCACCCAGCTCATCAGCGACGTCTACTACGGCTACAGCGCCCGGCTCATGGCGGACATGGCCCGCGCCACCGGCCGCGCCACCGAGACCCGCGCCTACGACGACCTCTTCGCCCGCATCAAGCGGGCGTTCGTCACCAAGTACCTGGCCACCGACGCGAACGGACAGGTGACCGTCCGCTCCAGCCTCGGCGCCGCGCCGCCCACGGGCGGCAAGACCGAGGACAACAGCCAGACCGCCCTGCTGTGGGTCCTCAAGCTCGGCTTCTACGACACCGAGGCCCAGCGCCGCCAGCTCGTCACCCTGCTCGCCGACAACATCGGCAACGACGAGGCCTACAAGCAAGCCCATCCCGACAGCACCCGGGTGAAGTACGCGGAGAACACCCTCTCCGTCGGCTTCCTCGGCGTGAACGTCCTCGCCCCCGTGCTCACCGACGAGGGCCGCGTCGACCTGGCGTACCGGCTGCTCCACCAGAACGCCATGCCCTCCTGGCTGTACTCGGTGCGCAACGGCGCCACCACCATCTGGGAGCGCTGGAACTCGTACTCCAAGGAGGACGGCTTCGGTCCGGTCGACATGAACTCGTTCAACCACTACTCCTACGGCGCGATCATGGAGTGGATGTACGAGAGCATGGCCGGCATCGCCAAGGACCCCGCCCACCCTGGCTTCCGGCACTTCTTCCTGCGACCGCACCTCGACCCGACCGGGCGGATCACCCACGTGGCCGCCTCCCATCACTCACCGTACGGGGAGATCGTCAGCGAGTGGCGCGCGGACGGCCGGAAGCTGACCTACCGGGCCGTGGTCCCCGCGAACAGCACCGCGACCCTGCGCATCCCCACGGCCGACCCCGCCACGGTGCGCGAGGGCCGGACCCCGCTGTCCCGGGTGCCGGGCGTCGAGTACCTGGGCTTCGAGGGCGGTGTCGCGAGCTACCGCCTTCCCTCCGGCCGCTACGAGGTGACCGCCGGCCTCGGCTGACCTGCGGTCCGTCGTGTGACGCGGGCGGTCGGGGGAACTCGGCCGCCATGGACGGACCGACCCGCGCCCACGCGTCTTACTGGATCGAAACGGCACCACCCGGCGACCCCGCGCCCCCACCGGACGGCGACCTCACGGTCGACGTCGCCGTCGTCGGCGCGGGGATCGCCGGGATCGCCACGGCGTGGGAGCTGGCCCGGCGGGGACACGAGGTGGCCCTCCTGGAGGCGGACCGGGTCGCCGCGGGCGTCACCGGGCACACCACCGCCAAGCTGACCGCTCTGCACACCCTGGTCTACGACCGGCTCCGCCGCACCCGCGGCAAGGAGGGCGCCCATCTGTACGCGACCTCGCAGACGGACGCGATCCGGCACGCCGCGGGGGTCGTGGACGAGCTCGGCATCGACTGCGACTGGGAGGAGACGGCCGCCTACACCTACGCCGAGGGCGCCGGCCGCACCGGCGAACTGCGGGAGGAGGCCGACGCCGCCCGGGAAGCGGGCCTTGCCGCCGAGTACGTGTCCGACACGGACCTGCCGTATCCGGTGGCGGGCGCGGTGCGCGTCGCCGGCCAGGCGCAGTTCCACCCCCGGAAGTACCTGCTGGCGCTCGTCGCCGACCTGCGCCGCCTCGGCGGCCGGGTCCACGAGCACACACGCGTGGTCGGCCTCTCCGAGGGCGAGCCCTGTGTGCTGACGACCGACGCCGGAGTGAAGGTGAGGGCCGGCACCGTCGTGGTCGCCACCCACTACCCGATTTTCGACCGCGCGCTGCTGTTCACCCGCCTCTCCCCACGGCGGGAACTGGTCGTCGCGGCCCCCGTCGAGGAGTCCCGGGCCCCCAGGGGCATGTACATCACCACCGAACAGAACACCCGCTCGGTGCGCACCGCGCCCCTCGGGGACGGCAAGCGCCTGCTCATCGTCACCGGCGAGCACTTCACCCCGGGCGCGGGCGGGGACGTCGAGGCGCGTTTCGACACCCTGACGACCTGGGCGTCCCAGCGGTTCGGCGACCTCACCTTCACCCACCGATGGGCCACGCAGGACAACGACTCCACGGACTCCGTACCACTCGTCGGCCCCCTGCACCCCCGGAGCCGGCACGTCCACGTGGCCACCGGCTTCGGCGGCTGGGGGCTCAGCAGCGGCATCATGGCGGGCCGTCTGCTCTGCGATCTCGTTGCCGGCCGCGAGAATCCGTGGAGCGAGCTGTACGACCCCCGCCGGGTGATGTCCGTGGTCCGCGAGGGCAAGGAGTTCGTCAAGCACCAGTCCGACGTGGCCCGGCACTTCGTCGGCGACCGGCTCCAGCACCTCAAGGACTCCTCGACCGCCTCGGTGGAGCACATCGCCCCCGGTGACGGCGCGATCGTCCACGTCAACGGCAAGCGCTGCGCCGTCCACCGCGACCAGGACGGAAACGTGCACGCCGTCTCCGCGAAGTGCACGCACCTGGGCTGCCTCGTAGCGTTCAACCGTGCCGAGCGGACCTGGGAATGCCCGTGCCACGGCTCGCGCTTCGATGCCGACGGCCGGGTCGTCCAGGGCCCCGCCGTGCACCCGCTGGAGCGGCGGGACATCTGACCCGGTCAGCCGACGAGCACGACCTCGAGGGTGCGCGGACCGTGCACGCCCTCCACCCGGTCCAGCTCGATGTCGCTGGTCGCCGACGGACCGGAGATCCACGTCAACGGGCGGACCGGGTCGAGACGTTCGAGGGCCTGCGGGACGGACGAGACCACCTGCTCCGGGACCCGTACGACACAGATGTGGTGGTCGGGGACGAGCGTGATGCGGCGGCGGCCCTGGTCCGGGGAGCCGTCGAGAACGATGGTGCCGGTCTCGGCCACGGCCACGGCACACGCGGTGACCACGCTGTCGACCTGATCCAGTTCGTGCGCGGTGCTCTCCACCTCGTCCGGGATCCGCACGGCGTCGGTCTCCGCCAGCCACCCGGCGTCCAGGCCCGGCGGCACGAGCACCGTCCGCGCCCCGCGCGCCGCGAGCATGCCGGCGATGGTCGCCGCGAGATCGGCGGGCGTGCAGCGGTGCACGATCGCCCGGTAGTCCGTCAGATTCTCCGCCAGCAGATCGACCGTCTGCGCGACATCGCGCTCCCCGTGCTCCCGCAGATAGTCCCGCGCGACCGCCCGCTCGTACGGCGTGTCGTCGTGCGGCACGTCCGTCAGCGCCCGCCGCACCCGGCCCAGGATCCGTTCTCTGCTGCTCACTTGGCCGCCCCCTTGCCGTCGTTCCCGCCGTGCGTGCGCTGCCACCAGTCGCGGAACGGCTCCGCCGGCACCGCGGGCAGGTCCCGGCTGCCGCTCCACGCCTTGCCGGGTCCGGGCAGCGACCGGGGATGGAGCCGGCGGGTCCGCGAGGCGAGCCGCTGCCCCGCGCGCAGCGCGCCCGGGTGGCTGAACGCCCAGCGTGCCGCCCGCATCGCGGCGCGTTCGGCGGCGTGCCCCTTGGCGGGCTTCAGCACCACCTTGTTGCCCCGTGCGGTCACCTCGCCGCCCGCCACGACCCGCTCCCGCAGATGCACCAGCACCTCGGGGATGTCGATGGCGACCGGGCACACCTCGTAGCAGGCGCCGCACAGCGACGAGGCGTAGGGCAGGGAGGCGTCGATCTCGCTGGTCACACCCCGGAGTTGAGGACTGAGGATGGCGCCGATCGGGCCCGGGTACACCGAGCCGTACGCGTGCCCGCCGGCCCGCTCGTACACCGGGCACACGTTGAGGCACGCCGAGCAGCGGATGCAGCGCAGGGCCTGGCGGCCGACCTCGTCGGCGAGGGTGTCGGTGCGGCCGTTGTCGAGCAGGACCAGATGGAAGGTGCGCGGCCCGTCGCCGTCCGTTGTACCGGTCCACATGGTGGTGTACGGGTTCATGCGCTCGGCGGTGGAGGAGCGGGGGAGGGTCTGCAGGAAGACCTCCAGGTCCCGCCAGGTGGGCAGGATCTTCTCGATGCCGACGACGGAGATCAGCGTCTCGGGCAGGGTCAGGCACATCCGCCCGTTGCCCTCGGACTCCACGACGACCAGCGTGCCGGTCTCGGCGACCATGAAGTTGGCACCGGAGACGCCGACCTTGGCGCGCAGGAACTTCTCGCGCAGGTGCAGACGCGCGGCCTCGGCGAGTTCGGCGGGCGTGTCGGTCAGGCCCTCGGGTGCCGGGCGGCCCCACTCGCCCATCTCGCCGCGGAAGATGTCCCGGATCTCACCCCGGTTGCGGTGGATGGCCGGGACCAGGATGTGCGAGGGGCGGTCCTTGCCCAACTGCACGATGAGCTCGGCGAGATCGGTCTCGTAGGCACGGATCCCCTCGGCCTCCAGGGCCTCGTTCAGCCCGATCTCCTGCGTGGCCATCGACTTGACCTTGACGACCTCCGTCTCGCCGGTCGCCCTGACCAGGCCGGCCACGATCCGGTTCGCCTCGTCGGCGTCGGCGGCCCAGTGGACCGTACCGCCCGCCGCCGTGACCGACTCCTCCAACTGCACGAGATAGCGGTCGAGATGACGCAGGGTGTGGTCCTTGATCCGCTTGCCCGCCTCGCGCAGCGCCGCCCAGTCGTCGACCTCCGCGACGGCCTTCGCCCGCTTGGCGCGGATGGTGTGCGTGGCGTGCCGCAGGTTGCCGCGCAGGGTCGCGTCGTGCACGGCCTCGTGCGCGGCCTTCGGAAAGGCCGGCATCCCCAGATACGTCCCGCTCATACGGCCGGCTCCTCCTCCGTGCTCGCCAGGATCTCCGCGATGTGCACCGGCCGCATGCCCGTCCGCAACCGGGTCATGGTCCCGCCGATGTGCATCAGACAGGAGTTGTCGGCGGCGCACAGCACGTCCGCGCCCGTCGACTCGGCGTTGCGCACCTTGTCCGCGCCCATCGCCGCCGAGACGTCGGAGTTCTTCAGCGCGAACGTGCCGCCGAACCCGCAGCACTCGTCGGCCCCCGGCAACTCCGCCAGCTCCAGCCCCTTGACCGCCTGGAGCAGCCGCAGGGGCCGGTCGCCGAGCCCCAGCCCGCGCAGCCCGTGACAGGTCGGGTGATAGGTCACCTTGTGCGGGTAGTAGGCGCCGACGTCCGTCACCCCCAGCACGTCCACCAGGAACTCCGTCAGCTCGTACGTCTTCGGCACCACGGGCGCCAGCGTCGCCGCGAGCGTGTCCCCGCGCCCCTCGGCCCGCGCCCGCTCACCCATCCTCGGATACAGCTCCCGCACCATCGCCCCGCAGGACCCGGACGGGGTGACGATCGCCTCGTACGCCCCGAAGACATCGGAGAAATGCCGGGCCAGTGGCTCGGCCTCCTGCCGATAGCCGGTGTTGTAGTGCGCCTGCCCGCAGCAGGTCTGGCCCGTCGGGAAGTCGACGTCGACGCCCAGCCTGGTCAGCAGTTTCACCACCGCACGCCCAGTGTCCGGATAGAGCGTGTCGTTGACGCAGGTCAGGAACAGGGCGACACGCATCGCGGCTCCTTGAGATCGATCATCCGATG
Organism: Streptomyces sp. NPDC093568; assembly: GCF_044764945.1. Taxonomy (NCBI): domain Bacteria; kingdom Bacillati; phylum Actinomycetota; class Actinomycetes; order Kitasatosporales; family Streptomycetaceae; genus Streptomyces; species Streptomyces sp. NPDC093568. The sequence goes on from NZ_JBIWJD010000001.1 coordinate 1,831,272, forward strand.
AGTGCAGGGTAATGCGGCGGCGCGGCTCGGGGGAGACCCCTTCTCATCCCAGGGCGAGCCGGGCCTCGGCCTCGCGCCAGCGCTCCGCATGCCCCCGCGGTTCGTACCGGTTCAGCGGCTGGGTACGGGTGAGCAGCCGCCGCCCGTCGGCGAGGTCGCCGACCAGCCCGTGGGCCCGCGCCTGCACGAGCACGTTCCCGAGGGCGGCGGCCTCCGCGGGACCGGCCACCACCGGCAGCCCGCAGGCATCCGCGGTCAGCTGGCACAGCAGGGCGTTGCGCGTACCGCCCCCCACGACGTGCACGACGTCGACCGGATGGCCGGCCAGCGCCTGCGCGTCCCGGACGGCACGGCGGTGGGCCAGGGCGAGCGAGTCGAGGATGCAGCGCGTGATCTCGGCGGGCGAGACGGGCACCGGCTGCCCCGAGGCGCGGCACGCCTCGGCGATCCGCTCGGGCATCCGCCCCGGCGGCAGGAACGCCGCGTCCCCGGCGTCCACGACCGACCGCAGGGCCGGCACCTTGCCGGCCTCCAGCAGCAGCCCGCCCAACTCCGGCTGTCCCCAGGCCCGTACGCACTCCTGGAGCAGCCACAGCCCCATGATGTTGCGCAGATACCGGACCGTGCCGTCCAGCCCGAGCTCATTGGTGAAGTTGGCGGCCCGGCTCTCCTCGGAGAGCACGGGGGCGCCCAGCTCCAGCCCGGCCAGCGACCAGGTGCCGGTGCAGATGTACGCGAACCGCTCGCCGTCGGCCGGCACGGCGGCCACGGCCGAGGCGGTGTCGTGCGACCCCACCGCCGTCACCGGCACCGGACCGGTCAGCCCGGTCTCCTCCAGCACCTCCTCCCGCAGCAGCCCCGCCGGATCGCCGGGCCGCCTGAGCGGCGCGAACAGGGCCAGGTCGATGCCCAGCCGGGCGGCGAGGCCGTGGGCCCAGTCACGCGTGCGGGGATCGATGAGCTGGGTGGTGGAGGCGTTGGTGAGCTCGGTGCCCTGCTCGCCGGTCAGCCAGTAGGACAGCAGATCCGGGATGAGCAACAGCCGGTCGGCGCCGACGGGTTGGGCGGCGACGAGCTGGTAGAGGGTATTGAAGGGCGCGTACTGCAGACCGGTCGCGGCATACAGCTCGTCCGCCGGAACGGTCGCCCACACCCGCTCGGCGACCCCTTCCGTCCGGGAGTCCCGGTAGTGCACGGGATTGCCGAGCAGCGCCCCGTCCGCGTCGAGCAGCCCGTAGTCCACGGCCCAGCTGTCGATGCCGACCGAGTCGACCTGACCCGCGGCCCCGAGCCCCTCCAGCACCCCCGCGTACAGCCCGAGCACATCCCAGCGCAGGCCCTCGGGCACCCGCACCGGCCGGTTCACGAACCGGTGCGCCTCGGCCAGCTCCAGGCGGTCCGGGCCGACGCGGCCGACCATGACACGTCCGCTGGACGCGCCGAGGTCTACCGCGGCGTACGACCTCACGCCCGCGCTCATCGCAGGAAGGCGGCCGCGACGCCGGCGTCGACCGGGATGTGCAGCCCGGTGGTGTGCGTCAGGTCCCCGCCGGTCAGGGCGAAGACGGCGTTCGCGACATGCTCGGGCAGCACCTCCCGCTTGAGGATGGTCCGCTGGGCGTAGAACTCGCCCAGTTTCGCCTCCTCGACCCCGTACACCGCGGCTCGCTGGGCGCCCCAGCCGCCGGCGAAGATGCCCGAACCGCGCACGACACCGTCCGGGTTGATCCCGTTGACGCGGATGCCGTGCTCGCCCAGCTCGGCGGCCAGCAGCCGTACCTGATGGGCCTGGTCCGCCTTGGTGGCGCCGTACGCGATGTTGTTCGGGCCGGCGAACACGCCGTTCTTGGAGGCGATGTAGACGATGTCACCGCCGAGCCCCTGCGCGATCATCACACGCGCCGCCTCCCTCGACACGAGGAAGGAGCCGCGCGCCATGATGTCGTGCTGGACGTCCCAGTCCCGCGCCGAGGTCTCCAGGAGCGGCTTGGAGATGGAGATCCCGGCGTTGTTGACGACGAGGTCGACCCCGCCGAAGGCCAGCGCGGCCGCCCGGAACGCGTCGGCGATCTGCTCCTCGGACGTGACGTCCACGGTCACCGCGACGGCCTTGTCGGATCCGCCCAGCTCCTCGGCGACGGCCCGGGCGTTCTCCGCGTCGAGGTCCGCGACCACGACGCACGCGCCCTCGGCGACCAGCCGGTGCGCGATCGCTCTGCCGATCCCGCTGCCCGCGCCCGTCACCAGCGCGACCCGAGTGGCGAGCGGCTTGGGCTTCGGCATCCGCTGGAGTTTGGCCTCCTCCAGGGCCCAGTACTCGATCCGGAACTTCTCGGACTCCTCGATGGGCGCGTAGGAGGAGACGGCCTCGGCCCCGCGCATCACATTGATGGCGTTGACGTAGAACTCGCCGGCCACCCGCGCGGTCTGCTTGTCCTTGCCGAAGCTGAACATGCCGACGCCCGGGACGAGCACGATCGCCGGGTCGGCGCCGCGCATGGCGGGGGAGTCCGGCAGGGCGTGCCGCCGGTAGTAGGCGGCGTACTCCTCGCGGTACTCGGCGTGCAGCTCCTTGAGCCGCGCGACGGCCTCCTCCAGCGGAGCGGCCGGCGGCAGGTCCAGCACCAGCGGCCGCACCTTGGTCCGAAGGAAGTGATCGGGGCAGGAGGTACCGAGGGCGGCGAGTCGGGGGTGCTCGGCACTCGCCAGGAAGTCGAGCACCACGTCGGAGTCGGTGAAATGCCCGACCTGCGCCTTGTCCTGCGAGGCGAGGGCCCGCACATACGGTGCCAGCGCCGCGGCCCGCTCGCGCCGCTCGGCCTCGGGCAGCGCCTCGTAGCCCTCGACGACGGGCCCGAAGGGCTCGGCCCCGCCTCGCTCCGCGAGGAACTTCTCGGCGGTGCGGATGATGTGCAGCGAGTTGCGCTCGCACTCCTCGGAGGTGTCCCCCCAGGCGGTGATCCCGTGTCCGCCGAGAACGCAGCCGACGGCCTGCGGATGGGCCTTCTTCACGGCCGCGATGTCGAGCCCGAGCTGGAACCCGGGCCGCCGCCAGGGCACCCACACCACGGTGTCGCCGAAGCACTCGGCGGTCAGCTTCTCCCCGTCGGCGGCACAGGCGAGCGCGATCCCGGAGTCCGGGTGGAGATGGTCGACATGCGCCGCCTCGACGAGCCCGTGCATGGCGGTGTCGATGGAGGGGGCCGCCCCGCCCTTGCCGTGCAGGCAGTAGTCGAAGGCGGCGACCATCTCGTCCTCGCGCTCGACGCCCGGGTAGCCGCCGGCGAGCGCCCGCATCCGGTCCAGCCGCAGCACGGCCAGCCCGGACTCGGTGAGCGTCCCCAGGTCACCACCGGACCCCTTGACCCACATCAGCTCGACGTCCCCGCCGGTGACCGGGTCGATGTCGGTGCCCTTGGCGGACGCGTTGCCGCCGGCGTAGTTGGTGTTGCGGGGGTCCGAGCCGAGCCGGCGGGACCGGGCGAGGAGGGCGGCGGCTTCGGGATGGGTTGCCATGAGCGATCAATCCTTACGATGACGCGTTACAAGGGAGGAGTGCAGCGCCCCTGAAGGGGCGCGGGGAACTGCGCGACCAGCCACACACGGCCCGCGGCCTGCAACTGGCAAATGACCCGGCAGACGAGAGTCAGGCCTCAGGCCCCCCAACCGGCCTGCTCTCCTCCCACTCGCTCGGCGACGATCCTCTCGGCCCACCCGGACCGGCGATACGCGGCGATGGGATCGGCATCGAGCCCCATCTCCTCCCGGACCTCACGAAGAAGCGGACGCACGTCCGTGTTGTACGCGTCCATCACCACCGCGTTGGCCTCCAGCACATCCCCGGCCCGCTGAGCGGAGCGCAGCGCCGCCTGATCGACGAGCAGCGCCTTCGCCGTGGCCTCCTGCACGTTCATCACCGACCGGATGATCGCCGGGATCTTCGCCTCGATGTTGTGGCACTGGTCGAGCATGAAGGCCACGTCGGAGGTGAACCCGCCGCCGCGTACGACCTCGTACATGATCCGGAACAACTGGAACGGGTCGGCGGCCCCCACCATGAGGTCATCGTCCGCGTAGAACCGCGAGTTGAAGTCGAACCCCCCGAGCTTCCCCTCCCGCAGCAGCGTCGCGACGATGAACTCGATGTTGGTCCCGGGCGCGTGGTGCCCGGTGTCGACGACAACCTGCGCCTTCGGTCCGAGCTTCAGACAGTGCGCGTACGCCGTCCCCCAGTCCGGCACGTCCGTCGTGTAGAAGGCCGGCTCGAAGAGCTTGTACTCCAGCAGCATCCGCTGCCCGTCCCCGAGCCGCTCGTACACCTCGGCCAGCCCTGCGGCCAGCCGGTCCTGACGCCCCCGGATGTCGTCCTGCCCGGGGTAGTTCGTGCCGTCCGCGAACCACAGCTTCAGATCCCGCGAGCCCGTCGCGTCCATGATCTCGACGCACTCCAGCAGATGGTCGACGGCCTTGCGTCGCACCGCCGCGTCGGGATGGCAGATGCTGCCCAGCTTGTAGTCGTCGTCCTGGAAGGTGTTGGAGTTGATCGCGCCGAGCCGCACCCCCCGCTCCTCGGCGTGCTTGGCGAGCGCCGCGTAGTCGTCGACCCTGTCCCAGGGGATGTGCAGGGCGACGGTAGGCGCGACGCCCGTGAACTCGTGCACCTTCGCCGCGTCGTCCAACTTCTCCCGCGGCGTCCGTGGAACGCCCCGCTGGGCGAACACCTTGAACCGCGTTCCCGAGTTCGCGTACGCCCACGACGGCGTTTCGACGGCCTGGGTCTTGAGTGCGGCCTTCACCGCGGCGAGCTCGGTCACTTCAGGGCTCCTGTGACGTCGGGAACTAAGACGGAACGAAAGACGGACGGGGACAGGCGGGGGAACAGGCGGGGGACGGGCGGGGGCGCCTGAAACGCTTCACTGTGAAACGATTCAAGACGGGAACGTAAGGGCCTCCCGAAGGGGTGTCAAGCCCAGTGACCAAGGCTCTTCCCTGTGACTCGGGCGTGACCTTCGTTCATCGAAACATTTTCGACACGGACCCATTGACGTGACATGCGCTCCGTGCCTAACGTCCCGGCAACCCAGTTGAAACCTTTCACGACGCCGAGAGGCCCGTCCCGCCGGCGTCGTCGAGGAGCCCCCATGACCCACCCGTCCACCACGGGTCCGGCCCCGGTTCTGGCGCTCAGGGACGTCTCCAAGTCCTTCGGCGCGGTCCGCGCCCTGCGGGACGTCTCCCTGGAGCTGTTCCCCGGGGAGGTGCACGCCCTCGCCGGCGAGAACGGCGCGGGCAAGTCGACCCTGATCAAGACGCTCGCCGGCGTGCACCGGCCCGACGCGGGCCAGGTGCTGCTCGACGGCGCACCGGTCGTCTTCCACGGCCCCGGCGACGCCCGCGACGCCGGCATCGCCGTGATCTACCAGGAGCCGACCCTCTTCCCCGACCTGTCGATCGCCGAGAACATCTTCATGGGTCGTCAGCCACGACGTGCCCTCGGCCGGATCGACCACAAGGCCACGCACACCGCGACGCTGGCACTGATGACCCGGCTCGGCGTCGAACTCGACCCCGACCGCCCCGCGCGCGGCCTGTCCATCGCCGACCAGCAGATCGTCGAGATCGCCAAGGCGCTGTCCTTCGACGCCCGCGTCCTGATCATGGACGAGCCGACCGCCGCCCTCACCGGCAGCGAGGTCGCCCGCCTCTTCGGCGTCGTACGCACCCTGCGCGAACAGGGCGCCGCCGTCCTGTTCATCTCCCACCGCCTGGAGGAGATCTTCCGGATCTGCCGGCGGGTGACGACCCTGCGCGACGGCGCCTGGATCGCGAGCGAACCGCTGGACGGCATGACCGAGGACGACCTCGTGCGCCGGATGGTCGGCCGCGACCTGGACGAGCTGTACCCCAAGCAGGACGTCAGGCCCGGCGAAGTCGCCCTGAGCGTGCGCCGGCTGACCCGCGAGGGCGTCTTCACCGACGTCTCCTTCGACGTACGGCGCGGTGAGATCGTCGGCCTCGCCGGACTCGTCGGCGCCGGCCGCACGGAGGTCGCCCGGGCCGTGTTCGGCATCGACCGCTGGGACGCCGGCGAGGTCACCGTCGGCGGCAAGGCGCTCATGAACGGCGCCCCTTCCACCGCCATGGCCCGCGGCCTCGCCCTCGTCCCCGAGGACCGGCGCGCCCAGGGCCTGGTGATGGACATGTCCATCGAGCGCAACATCGGCCTCACCGGACTGCGTACGACGGTGCGGGCGGGGCTCATGGACCGCGGCGCCGAACGCAGCCGCTCCCTCGACTGGGCCGTCAGGCTCCAGGTCAAGTACGCCCGGATCGCCGACACGGTCAACACGCTCTCCGGCGGCAACCAGCAGAAGGTCGTCCTCGCCAAGTGGCTGGCCACCGGCCCCAAGGTGCTCATCGTCGACGAACCCACCCGGGGCATCGACGTCGGCACGAAGGCCGAAGTGCACCGGCTGCTCGGCGAGTTGGCCGCCGACGGCGTGGCCGTCCTGATGATCTCCTCCGACCTGCCCGAGGTCCTCGGCATGGCCGACCGCGTGCTCGTGATGCACGAGGGCCGCCTCACCGCCGAGATCCCGCGCTCCGAAGCCACCGAGGAAACCGTGATGGCCGCAGCCACCGGGAGGGCCGCCGCATGACGGTCGTCACTCCGCACGGGGCTCCCGTGACCGACGTACCCAAGTCCAGCGGCACCCGCCTCGTCGACCGCGTCTTCAAGATGCGCGAACTCGCCATCCTGGCCGTCTTCGTGGTGATGATCGTCGTCACCCAGCTCGGCAACAGCGAGTTCCTCACCGAGCAGGGCATCAAGGACCTGCTCCTGAACGCGACGATCCTCGTCCTGGTCGCCACCGGCCAGTCCCTCGTGGTGATCACGCGCAACGTCGACCTGTCGGTCGGCTCCACCCTCGGCATCAGCGCCTTCGCCGCCGGCACGTTCCTCCAGGGCGGCGGCAACCCGGTCGTGGCCGTACTGCTCGCCGTACTGACGGGCATCGGCTTCGGTCTGCTGAACGGCCTGCTCGTCAGCCTCGGCCAGGTGCCCGCGCTCGTCGTCACCCTCGGCACGCTCTACATCATCCGCGGCATCGACTCCATCTGGGTCGGTTCCCGCCAGATCACCGCGGCCGACCTCCCCGACGGCTTCGTCGACTTCGGCTCCGGCGGCATCTCCGCGGTGCCCTGGCCGGCACTGATCGCCCTCGCCGTGCTGGTGGCGACCGCGTACTACCTCAGGCACTTCGGCAGCGGCCGCGAGCTGTACGCCCTCGGCTCCAACCCGGAGGCCGCCCGCCTCGCCGGCATCCCGGTGCGCAAGCGGATCCTGGCCGCGTACACCTTCTGCGGTGCGCTGGCCGGACTCGCGGGCGCCCTGTACCTCGCCCGGTTCGGCAACGTCGACTCCGGGACCGGCAACGGCTACGAACTCACCGTCGTCAGCGCCGTGGTGGTCGGCGGTGTCGTCTTCACCGGCGGCTCCGGCAGCGTCTACGGCGCGGCCCTCGGGGCGCTGCTGCTGACCTCCATCAACAGTGTGCTGCCCGCCCTCGGCGTCAGCTCCGTCTGGGTGCTCGCCATCAACGGCATCCTGCTCATCCTCGCCATCGCGGTCGACCGGATCGTCGCGCTGCGCGTGGCCAACGCCCTGAAGAAGAGGAACGCCCGCCATGGCTGACTTCTCGCTCGCGCGCGCCGTCCGCTGGGACACGGTGGTCGGCGCCCTGCTGATCGTCGTGCTCCTGCTGTCCTTCGGCACGGTCGACGGCTTCGGCAACGCTCTCAACCTGTCGTTCCTGATCGGAAACACCCTTCCGATCGCGTTGGTCGCCCTGCCGATGACCCTGCTCGTCGTCTCGGGCGAGATCGACCTCTCGGTCGCGTCGACCGCGGGGCTCTCGGGCGCCGTGATGGGTGCGCTGTGGAACCAGGGCATGACGATCGAGACGATCATTCCGATCTGCCTCCTGCTCGGTGTGGTGTGCGGTCTGATCAACGGGCTCCTGGTGACGAGGCTCGGCCTGCCGTCCCTCGCCGTCACGATCGGCACGCTCGCCGCCTACCGGGGCATCGCGCAGATCGTGCTCGGATCGGACGCGGTGACCGACTTCCCGGCCCAGTACCTGGACTTCGCGGCGGGACGGATCGGCGACACGTTCATTCCGTACGCATTCCTGCCCTTCCTCGTCCTGCTCGCCATCGCCGTGGTCGCGCTGCACGCGACGCCGTTCGGGCGGTCGGTCTTCGCGACCGGGGCGAGCGAGGAGGCGGCGCGGTTCGCCGGCATCCGGGTCAAGCGGCAGAAGCTGATCCTGTTCACGGTGACCGGGCTGATGGCCTCCCTCACCGGCATCTTCTGGGCGCTGCACTACGCCAGCGCCCGCTACGACAACGCCACGGGGCTCGAACTCTCCGTCGTGGCCGCCGTGCTGCTCGGCGGCATCGACTTCGACGGCGGCAAGGGCACGCTGGGCGGTGCCGTCGCCGGGGTGTTCCTGCTGGGGGCCTTGCAGAACGTCATGAGCCTCCAGGACGTCTCCGCCCAGTCGCAGATCGTCGTCACCGGCGTCCTGCTCGTGCTGTCCGTGCTCGGCCCCCGGGTCGCACGGCAGATCTCCGTGGCGAGGGCGGGCCGCAGAGCCGCCTCGACTCCCACCTCGTAACCCAGCCCTTCTTCGCAAAGGACTCCCACGATGCGCAAGTCATCCCTCCGCCGCGCCTCAGCGGCCCTCGCCGCCGCCACCTCGCTCGCTCTCGCCCTCACCGCCTGCGGCGGCACCACCAAGGAGGACGTCAAGAACGAGGGCGCCTCCGCCGCCACCGCCGGCAAGGCCGACCCGAACGCCGAGCTGAAGAAGGGGCTGACCGTCGGCTTCCTGCCCAAGCAGGTCAACAACCCCTACTTCACCTCCGCCGACAAGGGCGGCGAGGCGGCCCTGAAGGAGCTGGGCTCCAGCTACAAGGAGGTCGGTCCGAGCAGCGCCACCGACACCGCCGGGCAGGTCAGCTACGTCAACACGCTGACCCAGCAGCAAGTCGACGCGATGGCCGTCTCCGCACAGGACCCGGGCGCCCTGTGCACCGCGCTCAAGCAGGCCATGAAGAACGGCATCAAGGTCGTCACCTACGACTCCGACACCACCGCCGACTGCCGCAACGCCTTCGTCTCGCAGGCCTCCGCCGAGGACCTCGGCCGCACCGAGGTGCAGCTGCTCGCCGAACAGATCGGCTACAAGGGCGAGATCGCGATCCTGTCCGCCGCGCAGACCGCGACGAACCAGAACACCTGGATCGACTTCATGAAGGACGAGCTCAAGGACCCCAAGTACAAGGACATGAAGCTCGTCAAGGTCGCGTACGGCAACGACGACGCCCAGCAGTCCTTCCAGCAGACCCAGGGCCTGCTCCAGGAGTACCCGAACCTGAAGGGGATCATCTCCCCGACCACCGTCGGCATCAAGGCCGCCGCCCAGTACCTGTCGGGCTCCAAGTACAAGGGCAAGGTCAGGCTGACCGGCCTCGGCACCCCCAACGACATGCGCAAGTACGTCAAGAACGGCACCGTCGAGGCTTTCGAGCTGTGGGACCCGGCCAAGCTCGGCGACCTGGCCGCCCGCGCCGCCGTCGCCCTGGTGTCCGGGCAGATCACCGGCAAGGAGGGCGAGAGCTTCAAGGCCGGCGAGACCACGTACACCGTCGGCAAGGACGGCGTGATCAGCCTCGGCAAGCCGACCGTCTTCGACGCCGAGAACATCGACCAGTTCAACTTCTGACATCCGGAGGGTCGTTGATGCAGCGCGTGTGCTTCCTGCTGAAGGTCAGGGCGGAGCGCCTCGACGAGTACCGCGAACGGCACGCGGCCGTGTGGCCCGAGATGCTTCAGGCGCTCTCGGCCACCGGCTGGCGCAACTACTCGCTCTTCCTGCGTGACGACGGTCTGCTCGTCGGCTACCTGGAGACCGAGGACTTCGCGGCCGCCGTGACCGGCATGGAAGCCACCGACGTCAACGCCCGCTGGCAGGCGGAGATGGCGCCGTTCTTCGAGTCGCTGGACGGCGCACGCCCCGACGAGGCCATGAAACCGCTCACGGAAGTGTTCCACCTCGCCTGAACCGCCCCTCCGCGCCGACCATGGAGTCCCCCGAGATGAACAGACGCACCCTGCTGGGCGCCGCACTCGCCGGAGCCGTCGCGACCCCCGCCCTCGCCTCCGGCACCGCCCGCGCCGCCGACCCCGGCCCCTCCCTCACCCTGACCGGCACCACCACCCTCGACACCCAGGCCATCTACTTCGTGTCGTACGACGGCCTGGTCAACAACAACGCCTTCCAGAAGAACGGCCTGCTGACCTACAAGGGCCACCAGTACGCCGTCTGGTACACCGCCGACCGAAACGCCGTCGTCGGCCGCCGCGCCCTCGGCACCACGACCTGGTCCACGGTCAGGGTCGGTCACACCTTGCGCTACGACGACTCCCACAACGTCATCTCCATGGGCGTCTCCAGGACCGACGGCCGTCTCCACCTCAACATGGACTCGCACAGCGACGGCTTCACCTACGTCAAGTCGGTCGCCGGGCTGATGGACAACCCGGCCGGCCTGAGCTGGACCGCGAGCCGCTTCGGCGCACCCCGGTCCACCCTGGACGGGCTCGCGCTCACCTCGCAGTTCACCTACCCGCAGTTCGTGGCCACCCCCGAGGGCAGGCTCCAGCTCAGCTACCGCGTCGCCGTCTCCGGCAACGGCCGCAACGCCCTCGCCGAGTACGACGGTTCGGCCTGGACCGCGCTCGGCGAGTGGAGCAGTTCCGCAGGGACGTACACGAGCGAGCACGGCTCCTCGACCGCTCGCAACATGTACCTGCACGGCATCGACTACGACCGGAACGGCCGGCTGCACTCCTTCTTCACCTGGCGCGAGCAGAACGGCGCCGTGATGTGCTCCGGCGGCGGCATCACCAACCACGACACCGGCTACGTCTACTCCGACGACCGCGGCCGCACCTGGCGCAACGACGCCGGCACCGTCGTCGGCACCACCGGCGGCTCCGACAAGGTCGCCGTCACCGACGGCGGACTGGTGATCGACGCGCTGAACCCCGACCACTCCCTGATGAACCAGGAGAGTCAGTTCACCGACTCCGCCGGCCTGCCGCACGCGATCATCAGCTACGTCCCGGGCCGGTTCGGGCAGTGCACCACGAACTACGTCGCCGACCGCACGGCGAACGGCCGCGCCTTCCACGTCCGCAAGTACTCCTCCGGCGCCTGGCAGAAGACGGAGATCCCGGTTCCGCTGAACTCCAGCCAGCGCACCAAGCTGATCCTGGACAGGTACGACAACGCCTACGCGATCTTCCCGTACTGCCGGATCGCCGGCGCCTCCAAGTCCTCCGGGTACACGGACTGGACCGTGCTGTACGACGGCGTCACCGCCGGGCTGAACGCCTTCGGCGAGGTCGTGATCGACGAGACGCGCGTCGGGCAGGACGACTTCCTGTCGATCATGTACCAGGAGAGGTCCAGCGGTACCACGCCGTCGGCGCTGCGTAACCTCAACTTCCGCCTGCCTGCCTGATCGCAGCCGTTGTGGGCGGCTTGACGGTAATGTTCCTTCCCGCCGTACCCACGCTGTCCCGAGTCTTCCTGGAGGTCCCTGACCGATGGCCCAGTCGGTGGGTATCAAGGACGTCGCCCGCGCCGCCGGAGTCTCCGTAGGCACGGTCTCGAACGTCATCAACCGTCCGGACTCGGTCGCGACCGAGACCCGGGCGCGGGTGCAGTCCGCGATAGACCGGCTGGGCTATGTCCGCAGCGAGTCCGCGCGCCAGCTGCGCGCCGGCCGCAGCCGGATCATGGGCCTGCTCGTCCTGGACATGGGCAACCCCTTCTTCGTCGACGTGGCGCGCGGCGCCGAGCGGACCGCACGGGGCGCCGGGCTCGGCGTGATGGTCTGCAACAGCGCGCAGAGCGCCGGTGAGGAGGCCGAGTACCTGTCGCTCTTCGCCGAGCAGCGGGTGCGGGGCGTCCTGCTGACCCCGGCCGACGCCACCGGCCGCAACATCGAGACGTTCCGGCGGCACGGCATCCCCTTCGTTCTCGTCGACCGGGTCGCCGAGGGCGCCACCGAGTGCTCGGTCTCCGTCGACGACGTCGCGGGCGGCGCGCTGGCCGTACGCCACCTCGTGGACGCCGGGCACCGCTCCATCGCGTACGTCAGCGGCCCCCCCGGCCTCAACCAGGTTCGCGACCGGCGCACCGGTGCGCTGAACGCGCTGCGGGAGGCCGGCCTCGGCCCCGAGAACCTGCGCGAGCTGCCCACCGAGCGGCTCGACGTCGCCGCGGGCCGGGACGCCGGCGCCCGCCTGCTCGGCCTCGCCGAGCGCCCCACCGCGGTCTTCTGCGCCAACGACCTGCTCGCCCTCGGCGTGCTCCAGGCCATGTACGCGGCGGGCGTCGGCGTCCCCGACGACCTGGCCATCGTCGGCTACGACGACATCGAGTTCGCCGCCGCGGCCGCCGTCCCCCTCACCTCCGTCCGCCAGCCCGCCGTCACCATGGGCACCCTCGCGGCGGAGATGCTGCTGGAGGAGACGGAGGCGGAGACCGGGGGGAAGAGGCACGAGCACCGCAGGGTCGTCCTCCAGCCGGAGCTGGTGGTCCGGCGCTCCAGTCTCTCGGCCCGCTGATCGGCCGTTCAGTACGATTTCATGATCCCGGGGCTCGGTCGGCGGACGAACATGTGCTGAACTGGGACGCGGCCAGAAAACCCTCCGTCCCGGGAGCCCTGTTGACCGTCAGCTACCGCCAGCCCGGCGTCGTCCTCACCGACCGCCACTTCACCGTGCCCCTCGACCACGACGACCCGGCGGGGGAGACGATCGGGCTCTACGCCCGTGAGGTCGTCGCGGGCGACAAGGCGCACCAGGAACTGCCGTGGCTGGTCTATCTCCAGGGCGGCCCCGGCTTCGGGGCGAACCGATTCGTCGGCAAGGGCGCCTGGCTCGGCCGCGCGCTGAAGGAGTTCCGCGTCCTGCTGCTGGACCAGCGCGGCACCGGGCACTCCACACCCGCCAACCGCCAGACACTCCCGCTGCGCGGCGGCCCCGCCGCCCAGGCCGACTACCTCACGCACTTCCGCGCCGACTCGATCGTCCGCGACTGCGAGGCGATCCGCCGCGAGGTGACGGGCGGTGCCCCCTGGACCGTCCTGGGCCAGAGCTTCGGCGGCTTCTGCACGGTCAACTACCTCTCCGCCGCCCCCGAGGGCCTGACCGCCGCGATCGTCACCGGCGGCCTGCCCTCCCTCGACGCGCACGCCGACGACGTCTACCGCGCCGCCTATCCGCGCATCGAGCGCAAGGTCGCCGCGCACTACGCCCGCTACCCGCAGGACGTCGAGCGCGCCCGCCGGATCGCCGACCACCTCCTCGCCCACGAGGTGGTCCTGCCGAACGGCTACCGCCTCACCGCCGAGGCCTTCCAGTCCCTCGGCATCGTCCTCGGCGGCAGCGAGGGCAGCCACCGCCTGCACTACCTCCTGGAGGACGCCTTCGTCCGCACCCCGCAGGGCCCGGCCCTCTCGGACGCCTTCCAGGAGGAGGTCCAGGGCCTGCTGTCGTACGCGGGCCACCCGCTGTACGCCCTCGTCCACGAGGCGATCTACGGCCAGGACGCCCGCGCCACCGCCTGGTCCGCCGAGCGGGTGCGCGCCGAGTTCCCGCAGTTCGACGCGGCCAAGACGCTCGCGGGCGACGGGCCGCTGCTGTTCACCGGCGAGACCATCCACCCCTGGATGTTCGACTGCGACCCGGCGCTGCGCCCGCTGCGTGAGACCGCCGACCTCCTCGCCGCCCGCACCGACTGGACGCCCCTGTACGACCCGGCGCGGCTCGCCGCCAACGAGGTGCCGGTCGCGGCGGCCGTCTACCACGACGACATGTACGTCGACACGGCCCACTCCCTCGCCACGGCCCGCGCGATCCGCGGACTGCGCACCTGGGTCACCGACGAGTTCGAGCACGACGGCGTACGGGCCGGCGGCCCCCGGGTCCTGGACCGGCTGCTCGCGCTCACCCGTGACGAAGCGTGATGTCAGGGTCACGGGTTAGGGTGCGGGCATGACCGAGCCGACGATCACTCAGCTCCAGCCCATGCCGGACGACTGGCAGCGCGCGCTCGCCGTCGTCGCGCACCCGGACGACCTGGAGTACGGCTGCTCGGCGGCGATCGCCGCCTGGACCGACGCCGGCCGCGAGGTCACCTACGTCCTGGCGACCCGCGGCGAGGCCGGCATCGACACCATCGCCCCCGCCGAGTGCGGCCCGCTGCGCGAGCGTGAGCAGCGGGCCGGCGCGGCGGTGGTCGGTGTGAGCGCGGTGGAGTTCCTCGACCACCAGGACGGCGTGATCGAGTACGGCACGGCCCTGCGCCGCGACATCGCCGCCGCGATCCGCCGCCACCGCCCCGAGCTGGTGATCACCCTCAACCACCGGGACACCTGGGGCGGTGTCGCCTGGAACACTCCGGACCATGTCGCCGTCGGCCGCGCGACGCTGGACGCGGCCGGGGACGCGGGCAACCGCTGGATCTTCCCCGAGCTCGTCGAGCAGGGCCTCGAGCCGTGGAACGGCGTCCGCTGGGTCGCCGTCGCCGGTTCCAGCTCGCCCACGCACGCGGTCGACGCGACGCCGGGCCTGGAGCGCGCGGTGCACTCGCTGCTCGAACACCGCACCTACATCGAGGTGTTGACGGACGAGGATCCGGAGACGTACGTCCGCGGCTTTCTGACGGGGCACGCCGAGACGACGGGGGAGCGGTTCGGCGGCAAGCCGGCCGTGGCGTTCGAGCTGTTCAGCAGGTAGGCCGACCGGCCGCGGCCGATGGAGGAGACGGGGGCACGGTGACGGACACGGAAGTGCTGGCGGACCGCTTCGAGGAGCACCGCGGCCGGCTGAAGGCGGTCGCCTACCGCATGCTCGGCTCACTGGCCGAGGCGGAGGACGCTGTCCAGGAGACCTGGCTGAAGCTGAGCCGGACCGACGCGGACGGCATCGTCAATCTCGGCGGCTGGCTGACCACCGTCGTCGGCCGGGTCTGCCTGGACCTGCTGCGCTCCCGCACCCGCCGCCACGAGGAGCCGCTGGACGACACCTTCGTGCCCGACCCCGTCATCCGGCCCCTGTCGCGGATCGACCCCGAGCAGGAGGTGCTCCAGGCCGACTCGGTGGGTCTGGCCCTGCTGGTGGTGCTGGAGACGCTGGAGCCGGCCGAGCGGATCGCGTTCGTGCTGCACGACATGTTCGCGGTGCCGTTCGACGACATCGCGCCGGTCGTGGAGCGCTCCTCGGCAGCAACCCGGCAGCTCGCCAGCCGTGCCCGGCGCCGGGTGAAGGGTGCCACGCCGTCGACCGAGCCCGACCTCGGCAGGCAGCGGCAGGTCCTCGACGCGTTCATGGCCGCCTCCCGCGCGGGTGACTTCGAGGCGCTGCTCGCGGTCCTCGACCCCGATGTCGTGCTGCGGGCCGACTCCGGGCCGCTGGTCCGGGGCGCGGCGGCGTCCAAGGTGGTGCGCGGTGCGAAGCCGGTGGCCGAGCAGGCGCTGCTGTTCGCTCGGTTCGCGCGGTACGCGCGGTTCGCTCTGGTCAACGGGGAGATCGGGATCGTGCACGCGCCCGAGGGGCAGCCGCAGTCCGTCATGGCCGTCACAATCGAGGGCGGGCGCATCACGCGGATGTTCATCCTGGCGGACCCGGAGCGGCTCGGCGCGCTCGAACTGCCCGACCTCGGCGGCTGATTCAGGCGGCGACGGCGAGCGGGCCGACCGTACGGTGCGGGCTCACCACGCGCCCGTCCGGGAGGAGCTCACCGGTGTCGTCGAAGACGATGGTGCCGTTGCACAGCAGGCTCCAGCCCTGCTCGGGGTGGGCCGACACGATCACGGCGGAGTGATGTTGCGGGCTGTCGGCGGTGGGGCACGGGGGCCGGTGACTGCACATGACGACTCTCCTGGGTGTGGTCGATGGGGCGCTGCTCCTGTTTCCGTCGGCTGCTGTCTCAGTGATAGCCGAGGTTGTTTTCCGCTGTATGAGAGGACCCCCACAGCGCGGGAAATTCATCGGTGAGTTTTCGCTCCGGAGCGGACATTAGGCTTGAGGGCATGCAAGATCACCCCGGCGACCTCGCCGACCTGCGCGGAGACTGCGCGAACTGCTTCGGGCTGTGCTGTGTCGCACTGCCCTTCACCGCCTCGGCGGACTTCGCGCTGAACAAGGACGCCGGGACCCCCTGCCGCAACCTCCAGGACGACCACCGGTGCGGCATCCACGCCCGCCTGCGGCAGAGCGGTTTCAGCGGCTGCACGGTCTACGACTGCTTCGGCGCCGGGCAGAAGGTCTCGCAGGTCACCTTCGCCGGGAAGGGCTGGCGCGGCGGCTCCCGCGAGCACGCCCGGCGGATGTTCGACGTCTTCCCGGTCGTCCGGCAGCTCCACGAACTGCTCTGGTACCTGACCGAGGCCCTCACCCTGCCCGCGGCCCGCCCGCTCCACGCCGAGCTGCGGGGGCTCCTGGCGGCGACCGAGGAGCTCACCCGCGGCACCCCGGAGGAGCTCGCCGCCCTGGACGTCGCCGCGCACCGGCAGGAGGTCAGCGTGCTCCTGCTGAAGACCAGCGAGCTGGCGCGGGCGGGCACCGGCGGCCGAAAGAAGAACCGCCGGGGCGCGGACCTGATGGGGGCCCGGCTCAAGGGCGCCGACCTGCGCGGCGCGAACCTGCGGGGCGCCTATCTGATCGCCGCCGATCTGACCGGAGCCGATCTGCGCGGGGCGGACCTCATCGGTGCCGACCTGCGCGACACCGACCTCACGGACGCCGATCTGACGGGCGCCTTCTTCCTCACCCAGCCCCAGCTGAACGCGGCCCGCGGCAGCGCGGGCACCCGGCTGCCCGCCTCAGTCGCTCGCCCCGCGCACTGGACAGCGCAGTTCTGAGGACTCCGGCTCGACGGCAGCCTCCGGTGTGGCGCCGGCGGGGGAGCGGCGCTCCAGCCGCAGCCGCAGCCCCTCAGGCATCAGCGTCAGCCGCTCCGTCACCCGCAGCCGGTAGTCCGGGTCGCCCAGGAACTCGTAGCGGCGCAGCAGCAGACCGAGCACCAGCGTGGCCTCGTGCAGCGCGAACTGACGGCCGATGCAGGCCCGCGCACCCGTTCCGAACGGTTTGAAGGTGTGCGGTGCACGCGTCCGGACGGCCTGCGGGTCGAAGCGGTCCGGGTCGAACTCCTCCGCGTCCGCACCCCACACCTGCGGGTCGCGGTGCAGCATCGCCGTGAGCACCAGCGCCCAGGCGCCCCGCCGCATCGGATGGACGCCGCCGAGCACGGTGTCCTCGCGGGCCTCCCGGGCGAAGGCGGGCGCCGTCGGCCACAGCCGCAGCGACTCGTCGAGGATGCGGCGCACGTACCGCAGCCGGGCCACCTGGTCGTAGCCGGGCGCGGGGGTGTCGCCCCAGACGCGGTCGACCTCGGCGCGGGCGCGGGCCGCGAGGTCCGGGTGCCGGGAGAGGTAGTGCAGGGCGAAGGAGAGCGCGCCCGAGGTGGTCTCGTGGCCGGCGACCAGGAAGGTGATCACCTGCCGGCGGACGTTCTGCGCGGACAGCCGCTCGCCCGTCTCGGGATGGGCCGTCCGAAGCATCCGGTCCAGCAGGTCCCCGTCCCCGGGTCCGTCCGCGCGACGGGCGCGGACCAGGTCGTCGACCGTGCGGTTGAGGTGGGCGATGTCGGCCTGGTTGCGCCGCGCGGCCCGTCGGAGCAGGTACGGCGCCGGGGCGGTGTTGAGTCGCTGGGCGTAGGTCAGCGTGCCGACCATCGCCGTGACGAAGGGGTGCGGACGGGACCGCTCGAAGGAGCCGAAGTCGTGCCCGAACCCGGTGCGCGCGATGGTCTCCAGGGTCAGCTTGGTCATGTCCCCGGGCACGTCCACGGACCGCCCCGCCGCGAGCGCGCGGTCCCAGTGCTCCATGAGCCGGTCGGCCACTTCCAGCATCATCGGGTGGTAGCCGGCCATGGCCTCGCGGCTGAACCCGGGCGCCAGCACGTCGTGCGCCAACTGCCAGTTCGGTTCGTGGTTGTACGCAGTGAACAGCCCGTCCCCGACGACCGGCCGCAGATTGGCGATGCCGAGCCCGACATGCTTGGCGAAGCGGGACTCGTCCGCCATGTCGGCCGCCAGGTCGGCGCCCCACACGAACACGAACTCCCTGTTGAACGCCCGGCGCCGGAAGATCGGCCCCAACTCCCGGGCGAACCGCAGGGAGTCCTGCAGCGGCGTACGCCGGTTGGCGCCCAGCACATCGCCGAGCAGCGGCAGCCGGTTGGGCGGATGGGGTATGCGGAACAGCTCCGGCCAGCCCTGTTCGGCGCTGCGGAACCCCTTCGGCAGCCCGGTCCCGGTCGTCGTCTCCGCCATGACGCGATCTCCCTTGCACCAGCGGCAGGTTGAGCTCGTTGTACGTGGGTTCAATAACGCGTTTCAGTCTGGTCCTGCTGTTGAATCCACGTCAAGTAAAGTGCGGGCATGGCCGCGAACCAGGGTGGGCGCACACGCCGCCGGCTCAGCACCGAGGAGCGCCGTGAGCAGCTCCTCGCGGTCGGGGCGCGGTTGTTCTCGGAGAGTCCGTACGACGACGTGTGGATCGAGCAGGTCGCTGAGATCGCCGGAGTCTCCCGCGGGCTGCTCTACCACTACTTCCCGACCAAGCGTGACTTCTTCGCGGCCGTCGTCGAGCGCGAGAGCGAGCGCATGCTGCGGATGACGGCCGCCGTGCCCGGCGTTCCGGTGCGCGATCAGCTCGGCGCGAGCCTCGACACGTTCCTGGAGTACGTCCAGGCACACGCCCACGGCTACCGCGCCTTCCATCGCGCCGACGCCGCCGGCGACCAGGCCGTGCGCAAGGTCTATCAACGGGCCCTGGCCGCGCAGGAGAAGCAGATCCTGGCGGCGATGGCGGCGGACCCCGAGTTCGGGCCGGTCTTCGAGGGCCGCCCGGACGTGCACATCGCCGTACGGGGCTGGCTGGCGTTCACCACCGCTGTCTGTCTTGAGTGGCTGAGGGGCGCGGACCTCTCCCGGGAGCAGGTGCGCGACCTGTGCGCCCGCGCCCTTCTGGGCGTCATCGCACCCTGAACTCCCGCAAAGAGATCGCACGGCATCGCCCGGCCTGGTTGGCGTGCGGCTCGATCTTCGATAGGTTAGGCAAGGCTTACCTAAGGAGGTATGGGATGGGTGACAGCCAAGCCTGGACGGCCGCGCCTTCCGCGGCGGAACAAGCCCGGTCGGTGCTCGCCGGCGCGTGGTCCTGCGGAGTGACCGCGGAGAGCTGCCGCGAGGAACTCGTGGGCGCGCACACCGTGACCGAGGACGGTCGTGTCCTGCTGGAGGTACCGGAGGACAGTGTGCTCGTCACGGCGGCGATCTGCGCGCCCCGCGGAGAGCCCTCGGCCGTCCTGGAGTTCGCCGACGTCGCCCCCGTTCCCGTGCGCAAGCGGATCCGCACCCGGCTGTGGATGTCCGGCTGGTTCACCCCCGAGGACGGCAAACTCGCCTTCCGGGCGACGCGTGTGGTGCTGCGCCGGCCGTCCGGGGCGGTCGTCGTCGACCTGGACGAGTTCGCCGAGGCCGCGCCCGACCCGCTGGCCACCGCCGAGGCCCGGCTGCTCACCCACCTCGCCGACTGCCACCCGGACGCCGTCGAACGGCTCACCCGTCTCGTCGACCCCGACAGTCTGTACGGGGCCGTCCGCGTCCAGCCGCTCGCCGTCGACCGGCACGGACTCACCCTGCGCATCGAGCGCGCCCGCTCCCACGGCGACGTACGGCTGCCGTTCCACCGGCCCGCCGACGACGTCGCACAGCTCACCGAGCGCATGCACGTCCTGCTCTCCCAGGCCAGCGCCGCCTCCTGCCCACGCGCCCTACAGCGGCAGCGCGCAGACGGCGACGGGTGACGCGAACGGCTCACCCGCGAGCCGCAGTTCACCGCTGCTCGCATCCACCTGGAAGACGCTCACGGTGCTCGACCGCTGGTTCGCCGCGAACAGTAGCGCGCCGTCCGGCGAGAGGGCGATCTGCCGCGGGAAGTCCCCGGACACCGGCACGGTGTCGAGCAGCCTGAGCCGGGCGCCCTTCGCCTCCACCGCGTAGCGCGCGAGGCTGTTGTGGCCCCGGTTGGCGAGATAGGCGAAGCGGCCGTCCGGTGTCACCACGATCTGCGCCGGATAGCTGGTGCCCGTGCCCGTGCCCGTGTCCTGCTCGGCGCCGATGCTCAGCCGGCCCGTGCCGGGGTCGTAGGCGCAGACCGCGACGCTGTTGTCGACCTCGTTGGCCAGATACGCGTACCGGCCGCCGGGGTGGAAGGTGAGATGACGCGGACCCGCGCCCGGCTCGGTCCCCGCCCGCGCGACCTCGCTGAGCGTGCCCGTCTTCTGGTCGAGGCGGTAGGTGTACACGGTGTCCGTGCCCAGGTCGACGGCGAGCACATGGCCGCCGTCGGGGCTGGTGACCACCTGGTGGGCGTGCGGGCCCTCCTGGCCCGGTCCGGGCGCCGGGCTGTCGTGCGCAACCAGCTCGGTCCGCTCGCCGAGCGCGCCCGAGGCGTCGATCGGATGCACGGCCACGCTGCCCGTCCCGTAGTTGGCGCTCAGCAGCCAGCGTCCGCTCGGATGCACCGACAGATGGCAGGGCGCCGCCCCGCCGGTGCTCCGGCTCCCCAGAACCTCGCGGTCGGCGAGGCGTACGGCGGTCACGGCGCCGTCCTCGCGTTCGTCGACCGCGTACAGCGTCCGGCCGTCCGGGTGCAGCGCCAGATACGAGGGGTCGCCGACGTCCTTGATCGTCCCGGTGCCGGTGACGCGACCCGTGGCCGGGTCGTACGTGGCGAGGCCGATGCCCTTTCCACCGCCCTGCACGGAGGTGTAGGTGCCGAGGTAGAGGGGGCGCGGGCCGGACGGCTCGCTGTTCTCGGTCTGGGCGCTCGGACGGGTCTCGGGGCCGGTCGGCGCCGCGGAGGTCCGCGCGCCGTCCGTGTCCGCGGGGGCGGGTGCGTCGTCGCAGCCCGTGGCCGCCGGGAGTGTCGCACCGGCGGCCGATCCCGCGAGGCTTCCGACGAATCGGCGCCTGCTCAGCCCACCACTGCCCATGTCCACACCTCAGGTCGTCGGTCGTCGTGGTCGCGACAGCAACCTTGGCTTGGATCACCCGCCGAGCGCAAGAAGAGCAACGGGTGTTGCATCCTGCGCAATAGCGGGTCGCTTGTAGGTCAGTTGCCGCGGCGGCCTACCAGTCGCCGTCCTCCACCGGCTTGCCCTGCGCGTCCTTGAGCGGCGTGACCTGGCCCGGCTCGGGAGCCTGCCAGGGCTCGTGGTCGTCGCCCAGCCAGTCGCCGACCGGCTTGACCGCCTCCAGCGTGCCGGTGGGGGCGAGGTCGTCGGCGTCCTGGTCGTAGTAGTCGAACCAGGGCAGCCCCGCGCGCGTGTACGCCGCACGGTCGACCGGCGACGGCGGGGGAGCCTCACCGGTGATCCGGCGCCACTCCGGCGGTGTCACGAGATGGACGAACACCCGCCCGCCGGGCCGTTCGGCCCAGTCCTTGAGCGGGCGGTCGTCCTGGTAGACCTCCTGGCGCATCGAACCGCCGACACCCAGCCCCATCGCCGCCGCGGCCCGGGGCGCCCCGCCCGCCGGCGCGGCGGCCGGTGCCGGGACCGAGCCGGGGGCGGGCGGGGCGGCCATGGGCATCGCGGCGCCGTAGCCGCCGAACTGCGGCGTCGCCCGCGCCCGCTCCGCGCGGCGACGCTCCTCCTCCCGCCACTGCGCGAGCCGGGGCTCGCTGAGCGGGAAGGTCTGCAGCTGTACGCCGCCCCAGACCTCCTCGCCGGTGACCTGGCCCTCGACGGTCGCGCCCAGCCCCAGCGGCACCGCCACGAACTGGCGGACCGTGCCCTTTCCGGAGTTGATGCCGTCCAGCCAGGGCTGGCGGGGCAGCACGACATAGTTCTGCGGCTCGCGGGTGAGCCGGTCGCTCCACGGCTTCCCCGAGACCGCGCACACCTTGCCCACTCCGACCTGGAGGGCGGCCGGCTCCGTCGTGCCCCCGAAGCTCAGCCACATCGCCTCACGCAGATACACCGGCAGCATCACCCCGCCCCGCGCCAGCCATGCCTCGGGGACTGTGTCGGGAAAGTCCGCCACCCGCCGGACCGGGAACTCGCCGAGCCCCGGTGGCAGCGGATGCGTCCCCGACTCGGGCAGCCGCAGCGTACGGATGAACCGCACCGCCACACCGCCCGGCAGCCGCAGGGTGTTTCCGTCGATCCGTACGGTCGTGTCGGCCATCGGCCAGCGCCCCCTGGTCCTGTCGTCGAATTCCCGCCTTGCCCTAGCGAGAACGCCCGCCCATGCCGGTACGGTTCCGCCACAGCTGCTCCTGGACGCCCATGCGCTCCCGCAGCCGGGTCAGCCCCGGCATCCGCACCCGCTGCTCCTGGGACACCCGGTCCAGCTCCTCCAGCAGCCGCCGCGAGCGGTGCTCGGTGTCGAGCTCGTCGATCATGCGGTTCACCTCGGTCAGGAGGGCACCGAGCAACTGCCAGTGCTCCGCGTCGCGGTCGGCCTCCTCGCGCAGCAGCAGAGCGAGCTTGTCGCGGGTGCCGGCCGCCGTGCGCAGCTCCGCCGACAGCCGGGTCTCCGCGGCGTCGGCATTGGTGCTGACATGCGTGGTGACCAGCACCGAGAAGCTGACCACCGCGTCGGCGATCTCCGACAGCTGCTGCTCCAGGACGGCGCCCGTCTCCTTCGTGAACAGCGGCTCCGGCTCCCGCTCCTTGGTGAGGTCGGTGAGGGTGCGTGCGAGCACCCGCAGGACCACGGTGCAGATCTCCAGCGTGTCCAGTCCGGTGCGCAGCACCACGCGGTGCAGCAGGCTGTCGCGCACGCGCGGATTGAGCCGCAGACTGTCCTCGGCCTGCCTGAGGGCCGCGTCCACCTCCACGATGTCGTGGTCGAGCCGGCGTGCCTCGTGCAGCCGGGCCGCGGCCTGCTCGAAGGGTTGCCGGCCCGCGGCCTCCTCGCCGATGCGCAGCATCAACTGCCGCAGCCGGCGGGCCAGGTCCTCCAGCGACTCACCGGCCTCGTCCACCCACACCGGCGGCGCGAGCAGCAGATTGAAGCCGAGCCCCACCACCGCGCCGATCAGCGTCTCCAGCACCCGCGCCCACGCCGTGTCCCCGACCGTCGTGACCCCGAGGACCAGCATCGCGCTGATCGCCACCTCGGGAACGTACTCGTTCACGCGCACGAGATGCCCTACCGCGAGCGAGGCCACGATCAGCAGGGCCAGGCTCCACCAGGTCAGGCCGACCAGGAGGCTGAAGGCGATGGCCACCAGGACGCCGGCCACGACGGAGTTCACCCGGCGGATGCCGTTGGTGAGGGTCGCGTAGAAGGTGACCTGGACGACCAGCAGCGCGGTCAGGGGCGCGGTCAGCGGCGCCGCCTCCGGGCTCAGGCGCAGCGCGATGACGTAGGCGATCGTCGCCGCCGCCGCCGATCGCAGCGTCTGGACCACCACCGGGTCCCGGCGCAGCTTCGACAGCCGCTCGCCGAGCGGCGTCCCCTCACGTGCCTCACGCATCCTCGGGCTGTTCCCTTTCGCCGACGCATCCCACACCCCGCTTGCGGAACGTAACGGTCCGCAAGAAACCCCAGATTGATCGCTGCGACCGGGTCACGGCAAGGGGCTGGGCCGGTGATCGTCGACACCCGTGCGGGGCGGGCGGCCGACCGGGTCCGGAACTGAGGAAAACCCACGGATCAGTGCTGACCCTGTACATCATCCTCGCCGCCCTGGCGACCGGCATCCCGGCCACGGTAGCGACCTCCGCCACGGTGGCCGGGGCGCCGCGGCTGCTGCGACGGGCGGCCCCGGGTGCCGGCGGCGCGGCCTACCCGAACGGCCCGCACGGCATCGCGCGGCCGAGGTGATCGACGCGTGGGCTACTCGGAGCACGCCCCTCCGTCCAGGGCGTGTCACTCCGTCAGAAATACACAATAATAAATAAATTGGACATGGGATGTTCCGACAGAAGGCAACCGGAAGGGCCCCCATGTCGTCCTGGTCTCGCGCCCGCCAGAGAGCCGACCTCGCCGCGGGCATCGCCATGGCGACCGCAGTGGTCCTGACGGGCCCGGCCCACGCCCAACCCGCCAAGGCCGCACCCCTGTTCCAGCAGCGGGTGATCTTCAGGGCGTCCCAGGACGCGGGCGGTTACGCGTGTTTCCGGATCCCGGCCGTCGTACGGACCAACCAGGGCACGCTCCTCGCCTTCGCCGAGGGCCGTCACGGTACCTGCGGCGACGCGGGGGACATCGACATCGTGTTGAAACGCTCGACCGACGGGGGACTCACCTGGGGACCGCTCCGGGTCGTCACCGACGGCGCCGGCGACACCCACGGCAACCCGGCCCCGGTCGTCGACCGCAGGACCGGCCGCATCCTGCTCCCGCAGACACACAACCCGGCGAGTGCGAATGGCTCCAGCTGTGCCGTGCCGTGCAACCGCCGCCCCCACCTCCAGCACAGCGACGACGACGGCCGCACCTGGACCCGGCCGCGCGACCTGAGCTCGCAGATCATGCCCTCGAACTGGAACTCCTGGTACGCCACCGGCCCCGTGCACGGGATCCAGCTCACCCGCGGCAGCCGCGCCGGCCGGCTGATCTTCGGTGTCAACGCCGAGACCTGGAACGGCAGTCGTGTCACCGTCAATCACGCGGCGCTCATGGTCAGCGACAACGGCGGCACCACCTGGCGGCGGGGCGCCACCGACTCCTGGCCGGTGGCCGGCAGCGGCACCTTCCACCAGAAGCCGTCCGAGCTCACCCTCACCGAGCGCACCGACGGGGTCGTCCTGGTCAGCGGCCGTGAGCAGGACGGCACCGACCTCGGTCACCGCACCCAGACCTTCAGCCAGGACGGCGGCGACAGCTTCACCAGCAGCTTCCGCCCCCTGCCCGACCTCTACACTCCGCAGGTCCAGGGGGCGACGCTGCAACTGGGCAGCCGCATGCTGCTGTCCTGCCCGGGCGATCCGGACCGCCGCCGGACCCTGATGATCCGCTCCTCCTACGACGGCGGCAGCACCTGGGAGAGCGTGGACCGCGGCACCGTCGTGACCCAGGACTGGGCGGGCTACTCCGACATGGTGCACATCGGCGGCGACGTGGTGGGGCTGATGTACGAGGGCGGCACCGTCGACGCCCGGGACGAGATCCGCTTCGCCCGCTTCAACGAGGAATGGCTCAAGCCGCGTCGCGGCCCCGACCCGACCACGGCCGACCGGGCGCCGTCCGCCCAGCGCGCGAGCGTCCTCGGCGGAGCCTCGCCCACGGCCGGCGTGTTCGGTGGCGCCAGGGCCTTCGACGGGGTCAACGACGCGGTCCGCCTGCCGTTCCGCCCGCAACTCGAACTCGGCACCGAGAGCTTCACCGCCTCCCTGTGGTTCCGCTACACCGCCCGGACCGGCGAGCAGCCGCTGCTGTGGATGGGCGGTATCGGTGGCAGCCAGCCCCAGTTCTGGCTGCGCGGCGAACCCGCGAGCAACCGGGTGCGCGCACTGATGACGGTCCGCAGCGGTGCGACGACCGTGCGGTCGGCGTCCGTGAGCACCACCGCCGCGCACAACGACGGCCGGTGGCACCATCTCGCCCTGCGCCGCGGCGGCGGACGGCTCACCCTGTTCATCGACGGCCGGGCGACCGGCACGGCTGACGTGTCCGGGTCCGTCAGCCGCAACTCGCCGTTCGGCGTGCACATCGGTCAGCGCATGGACAGCCGGGCGTTCTTCACCGGCGCCATCGACGAGGTCCGCGTCTGGAACCGGGCCCTGACGAACACCGAACTCACCCGGGTGCGGCAGACGAACGTCGGCCCGTCCACGAACACCACGCTCTGGCTGCCGCTGGACCAGGTGACGACGGGCGGCTGACCCCGTCAGACGTACAGCTTGTCGAGGAAGGCGGACAGGTTGCCCGTGGTCCGGGCGATCTGCTCCGCCAGGGTGAGGCTCTCCTCGAAGCGGCCCCCGGCCTCCGGGGCCTTCTTGCCGCGCACGTACAGGGAACAGGCGAGGTCGGTGCACATGTACAGGCCGACCGAGTTTCCCTCGCGTCCCGCCGGGCCCGCCTTCCGGGCCGTCATCAGGGAGACGCCGCCGCCCGGATGGGTCGTCAGGCACAGCGAGCACATGCTGCGGTGCAGGAACCCGCGCCGCGAGGACGGGAAACGCAGACTGACGCCCACCGGGCGCCCCTCCCGCTCGGTCACCAGATAGCTGCGATCGGGCGCCCCGGGATCCCGCCAGCCCAGGAAGTCGAGGTCGTCCCAGGGGCGTTCGGCGAGATCGCGGGGGAGGGGGAGGCGCTTGGCCTCTCCCTTCGAGCAGTTGATAAACGAGTTGCGGATGTCCTGCTCGGCGAGTGATCTCATGGGGGGAGCTCCTAGGATCTCGAAAACTAGGGGGTCTAGGTTCGAGGCTAGGTTAGGCAGGGTCCATGAGGGGGAGCCAGTGAATTCCGACATCGACGGTGAGGGTCCCGGGGCGTCGCTTCGTGCCCGGGCGGCACTGCGGCATGTGGCAGCAGCCTCCGCGGGGCCGGCCATCGCCCCCGAGGTGCGCGTCACCCTCAACTTCCACCCGGACCGGCTGGTGCGCGGGATCCCGATCCTGCGGGCTCTGGCCGAGGACGGGACGTACCACTCCCAGTTCGTCACCGGCACCAGCAACGGCGGCCTCACCGCCCACCCCGGCGGCGACCGCTGGCGCTGGGAGAGCCGGATCTTCGGCGGGGTCTACGACGACGCGGCCGCCCACGAGCGGCCCGTGTACGGCGCGCTGAACTTCCGGCACCAGGTGGTCGGCGCCGCCCCGCGCTTCGGCTCCTCGCACTTCCGCCTGACCGCCGCGGCGCTCGCCAGGGCCACGTTCTGCTACCCCGACAGCGCGGCCGAGCCGACCGACTTCGGCGTCGCCACCGGAACGCACCTCGTCGCACTCGCCGAGGCCGACGAGCAGGACCCCCTGAACGACTACATCGAGGCACAGGTCCACGGGGGAGTCGTGCTCGCGCGGGACGTGGAGGCCCTCGTCCTGGACGCCGCCTATCGGGGCACCCCCGTCGAGGCCGCCGCACGTCTGCTGCCCTGCCCCGTCGAGTGGCACCCCGGCTACCGGCTCACCGTGGGGGAGCTGCGCCGCCACGCGGACTACCGCGGCCAGGAGTACGCCGAACTGGGCTCCCGGATCGCCGCCGACGGCCGTGTCGACCCGCGAATCATCGGCGACGCCGCCAGGACCGGACGCCACGAGCTCCAGGACCTGAAGATGGTGTGGCACACCCTGGCGCGGTTCGGGGCACCGGAGGGCGCCGGCACCGCCTACTCCGGCCCCTCCGAGGCAACCGCTCTCGGCGGCCAGACCCCGGTCGCGAGCACGCCCAGCGCGTAGGCGCGGGCCACCAGCTCCGTGCGGTTCGCCGCGCTCCAGCGGGCCGACAGGCGCCGCAGGGGGTAGTTGACGCCGTCCACCGTGAGGTCCGTCTCCCGGGCGGCCCGTGCCGTCGTGGCGCCGTCGGCGAGCAGCGCCAGGATGCGCGCCTCGATCGGCGTGACCCGGGCGTGCGGGGCTTCGCCGACCGGCTCGCGCTCGCCCTGGACGCGGAGCATCACCAGCAGGGCCGGCGTCTCCTCCACGGTGTCGCTCACCGGGTCCGCCGTCAGCTCGCCGTAGCGCTCGCCGCCGGGCGCCCGCCAGCGCACCGACACCTGGTAGCGCGAGCGGTGCCGCAGCCGCAGTGCCTCGGCGATGCGCTCGACCTGTGTCGCCTCCTGCGGCCGGAACAGCTCCAGCACGTTCCGGCCGCGCAGCCGCCCCGGTGTCGTACCGCACTCCGTCGCCATCGCCGGATTGGCCAGCTGGACCGCGCCGTACACATCGCAGACCGCCACCGGTACCGAGACGCGGTCGAAGACCATCAGGGCACGGTTGCGCCAGACCACCGCCGCCGGGTCGGTCCGGTCCATCAGCACCTCCGGTCGACTGCGGACAGCCCTCCTGGAGCACTACGGCGACCCCGACGCCACCGCCCCCGCCGACGGGCCCCCGCGGCGTACGAGGTCCGTGCCCTGACCGGCGGCCCGCTGGACGCCCTCGCCGAACGGCACGGACTCGTCCCGATGAACTGGAGGCGGTGATCGCGGACGGACGGTACGTGGAGGACGTCTACGCGGCGTAGGTCACAATGGGAGGCGGTCCGAACACGGCGGGGGACCAGGGCTGATCCGGAGGGAGCCGCATGGCGGGGCGTAATGGGCGCACAGTACGGGACCTCAGGCGGGGCAACCGCACCGCCGTACTGCAGCGCCTGTACTTCGACGGCCCCCTCAGCCGCTTCGAACTCGGCCCCGCGACCGGCCTCAGCTCCGGCTCCGTCAGCAACGTCGTCGCCGAGCTGATCGCCGACGGCCTGGTCGAGGAGGCCGGCAGCGTCGACTCCGACGGCGGCCGGCCTCGCATCCTGCTGCGCGTCGCGCCCGGCAGCGGCCACATGATCGGCGTCGACGTCGGCGAGACCCGGGTGCGGATCGGCCTGTTCGACCTGACCCTCACCGAACTCGCCCGCGCGGAACGGCCGTTGACCCAGCGGCGGTACGAGGTCGAGGGCATCGTCGGGCACATCCGCGACGGCATCGCCGAGGTGCTCGCGGGCGCCGGCATCGGGCCCGAGTGGCTGCTCGGCGTCGGGATCGGCGTCCCCGGCATCGTCGAGGACACCGGCGAGCTCGGTGCCGTGGTGCACGGGCAGACGATCGGCTGGGACGCCGTACCGCTGGAGCAACTCCTGCGCGACGGCTCCCCGCTCCCGGACGGCGTCCCGTACTTCATCGACAACGGCGCCCGGACCCTCGGCCAGGCGGAGATGTGGTTCGGCGGCGGCCGCGGCGCCCGCAACGCGGTCGTCGTGCTCTTCGGCTCCGGCGTCGGCGCCTGCCTGGTCACCCCGGAGGTGGAGCACGGGCGGGCCGTCGAGTGGGGGCATCTGACGGTACGGGTCAGGGGGCGCCGCTGCCGCTGCGGGGCCCTCGGCTGCCTGGAGGCCTACGCGGGCGCCGAGTCGCTGCTCGACCGCTGGCGCGAGCAGGGTGGGAGCGCGCCCAAGGGCGCCGACGAGGAGACCGCGCTGACGGCGATGCTGGCCGGCGCCTACCCGGCCGAGGGCCGCGCGGCCGACCCGGTGGCGGTCGCCGTGCTGGAGGAGACCGCCGAGTACGTGGGCGCGGGCCTGTCCGACCTGATCAACCTCTTCCAGCCCGAGCGCATCCTGATCGGCGGCTGGGCCGGACTCCAGCTGGGCGCCCGCTTCCTGCCGGCCGTACGCCGGCACGCGGCCTCGTACGCGCTGCGGCATCCGGCCCACAAGGTCACCATCGACCTGGGCCGGCTCGGCCCGGACGCGGTCACCGTGGGCGCCGCGATCCTGCCGCTCGCGGACTTCTTCGCACGCGGCGGCAGGCGCCCGGAGCCCGCGCCGGACGGCTCGTCGCCGACCGCGGGCGCGGCGGTGGCGGAGCGGGTCGCGCACTGAGGCAGCGACGTTTCGTCCCTGGTGTGGACGGTACTCGCGGGGCCCTTGAACGACGTAGGGAGGTGCACCCATGGACGACCACCGTCGTGAGGCGCCGGGAGAGTCCCCGGATCCGGTGCCCAGGGACCTGCCGGACCAGCAGGCGGGCGCGGGCGAGGAGGACCCCTGGGAGGTGCCCGTGAAACCGCCCGCGGACGACGAGGAAGCGGAGGACGTCCCGGACACGGACGAGGCCGGCACCGGCCGGCAGGGCACGCCGCAGCCGTCCGGCACGGCCCGTTCGGAGCATCCGACGCCGCAGGAGCCGCCTGCTTGAGCCCTGCGCCGGGTCAGCCCACCTTCCGCCCCCGCATCGGCTCCGTCGCCGCGCCCGCACCGTGCTGGAGGCCCTGCAGGAACTCTTCCAGCACCTCGGGCGCGGTGCGCCGCGGGCGCCAGCCCAGTTCCGTACGCGCGCGGGTGCAGTCCATCAGGGGCAGCCTGAGCACCGCGTCGAAGAGGTGCGGCGAGGCGGGCAGCAGATGCAGCCCCCACGCCGCGGCGACCGCCGAACGGATCGCCGTGCGCGGGAGCCGTACCGGGCGCGCCCCGAGCATCCCGCCCAGCATCTCCGCGTCGACCGGTGGGTCGGCCGCGAGGTTGAAGGCGCCCCGGACGTCGGACATCACGGCGAGCCGGTACGCGGCCGCCGCGTCGTCGGTGTGCAGGGCCTGCACCCGCAGTCCCGGGATGTCGGGCAGGAACGGCAGCAGCTCGGGGCGCACCAGCGGGCCGGGCAGGAAACGGCCGCCGAAGATCCGGCGCTGCTCGCTCGCCGACTCCCGCTTGAACAGGAAGGCCGGCCGCATCCGCACCACCCGCACCCGGGGATGGGCCCGGTCGAAGGTGTCCAGCGCCCGCTCCAGATAGGCCTTCTCCCGGCAGTACGCGGCGTCGGGCCAGCCGTGCGTGGGCCACGACTCGTCCACGGCGTGCTCCTTCGGCCCCGGCGAGTACGCGCCGACCGACGACGCGTGCACCAGCGTCGGCACCCGCGCCTCGGCCACCGCCTCGAAGACCCGGATGCTGCCCAGCACGTTAGTCCGCCAGGTCGTCGCCGGATCATGCGTCGGCTGGAACGCCCAGGCCAGGTGTATGACGGCGGTGGCGCCCGTGAACAGACGCGTCAGGTCGGTCTGCTCGGAGGCCAGGTCGACCGCCGTCCAGTCGGTCTTCGGAGGGGACCAGTCGGGAGTGCGGCGGGCCAGTCCCAGCACGGAGCCGACCTCGGGATCCTCCGAGAGGAGTCGCACCACGCTGGTGCCCACGTTGCCCGTGGCACCGGTGACCACGACCCTGCGAGCCGGTTCGCTGCTCACCTGCGGCTCCTCCCGGAGAGTGGGGACGGGGCATTCGAGTACCCCGTTCGCGGCGCTCGAACGTCGCCTCCCGGACCGCGCGGGCGCTACGCGGGGAACTCGTTGACGCCCGTCAGCTCCGCGGACAGCTCCCACAGCCGCGCCGCCTGCTCCGGGTCGGTCGCCCAGTCCTTGACGCCGCTGCGCTCCTCGCCGTCGCCTGCGCGCTCGGCGATGTCGCAGTCCTCCAGGTAGACGCCGCCCATGCCGTCCAGCTGCGGCGACGTGGCCGCCCACACCTGGGTGGCCGCGCCCTGCTCCGGGGACTTGAAGGCCTCGGGGTTGAGCGGGTTGCCCTGCTCGTCGATCCAGCCGCGCTCGACCATCTCCTCCTTCCGGAGGTGGCGCTGCAGCGGGGTGAGGATGCCGCCCGGGTGGAGCGCGAAGGCCCGTACGCCGTGGCCGGCCCCGAGCCTGTCGAGGTGGACGGCGAACAGGACGTTGGCGGTCTTCGCCTGCCCGTACGCCTCCCACTTGTCGTAGCCGCGGCGCCAGTGGACGTCGTCCCAGCGGATCCCGGAGAGGTGGTGGCCGCGCGAGGACACCGACACCACGCGGGCGCCGCCCGGCTCGATCGCCGGCCACAGGCGGTTGACCAGGGCGAAGTGTCCGAGGTGGTTGGTCGCGAACTGCGCCTCCCAGCCGGGCCCGACCCGGGTCTCCGGGCAGGCCATGATGCCGGCGTTGTCGATCACGATGTCGACCGCGCGGCCGGAGGCGAGGAATCGCTCGGCGAAGCCGCGCACGCTCTCCAGGTCGCCGAGGTCCAGCTCGTCCACCTCGACACCGTTCAGTCCCCGGAGGGCATCCCGCGCGGCCTCCGGACGCCGGGCGGGCACCACGACCCGGGCGCCGGCGTTCGTGAGGGCACGCGTGGTCTCCAGGCCGAGTCCCGAGTAACCGCCGGTGACGACGGCGAGCTTGCCGGACAGGTCGATGCCGCTGAGGACGTCTTCGGCGGTGCTGTGGGCGCCGAACCCCGAACCGATCTTGTGCTGTGCAGTGCTCATGTCCGAAACGCTACGAATTGGAGTGCTCTCGAAGTCAAGCCGACCCGGAGTGCGCGCTTCCGCACAGGGAGAGGACGTCCGCACGGAGAAGGGCGTCCGCAGGGAAAAGAAAAGCCCCGGCCGGACGGGGGATTCCGGTCGGGGCGATCAGGGGTGGGTGCGGATGGCGGTCGCCTCTCGGCGAAAGGCTCCACAGGGCTTCAGCCGAACGATCGTCCCTGTGGGCAAAAGGTGAGGCCCGGGGACACTGTCCCATCCGCACCCACGGCTGGTTCAACGGGAAACTACCGATGGGTGTTCCTGAGTTCGCCCTACCGGCCGGTGATCTGCGTCACGCCCCGGCGCGCCTACTTCTCACGCGTCCAGGCCAGCAGCTCGTCCGCCGTCCACGTGGTGAGAACCCGATCGGCGGGCACCCCGCACTCCTCCGCCCGCGCACAGCCGTACCGCTGCCAGTCCAGCTGTCCCGGCGCGTGCGCGTCGGTGTCGACCGAGAACAGCACGCCCGCCGCCACCGCCTGCCGCAGCAGCCGCCGGGGCGGGTCCAGCCGCTCGGGGCGGCTGTTGATCTCCACCGCCGTGCCGGACTCCGCGCACGCGGCGAACACCTCCTGGGCGTCGAACTCCGACTCCGGCCGGCCCCGCCCGGTGACCAGCCGCCCGGTGCAGTGCCCGAGGATGTCCGCGTGCGGATTCCGTACGGCGGCGACCATCCGGCGGGTCATCGCGCGGGCCTCCATGCGCAGCTTGGAGTGCACGGACACCACGACCACGTCGAGCCGCTCCAGCAGCTCCGGCTCCTGGTCGAGTGAGCCGTCCTCGAGGATGTCGCACTCGATACCGGTGAGCAGCCGGAACGGCGCCCAGGTCGTGTTCAGCCGGTCCACCACCTCCAGCTGTTCGCGCAGCCGGTCGGCCGACAGGCCCCGGGCGACGGTCAGCCGCGGTGAGTGATCGGTCAGCACCGCCCACTCGTGCCCGAGCTCGGCCGCCGTGCGGCCCATCTCCTCGATCGGACTGCCCCCGTCCGACCAGTCGGAGTGCAGATGGCAGTCCCCGCGCAGCAGTTCCCACAACCGGCCACCCGCGGGCAGCTCGGCCGCGGGCCGGTCCTCCAGGTCCTTGAGGTATCCGGGCACCTGACCGGCCAGCGCCTCGCGCGCCACCTGGGCCGTCTTCGGGCCCACACCCCGCAGCCGCTCCAGCGTCCCGGCCTCGGCCCGCGCCCGCACCTCGTCCTCGGGCAGCTCCGCGAGCACCCGGGCCGCCGTACGGAAGGCACGCACCCGGTACGTCGGCTCCAGGGACCGCTCCAGCAGAAAGGCGATCCGGTTCAGCGCCTCCACGGGATCCATGGCCACCTCCACCTCCAGGGTTCCCCGGCCCTGCCGCGCCCGCACGGTGGCGCGGACAGGGCCGGCGGCCCGGATCCGAGATGTCCCGATGGTCTGAAGGATCCGTTGACGCGGGTAGCGCTCTACGCTCTATTCATGACCGAAAGCGCGAGCCCGCATATGTCACATCCGCGGATCATGGTGCTCGGGGTTCAGCCGGGCACGCCTCCGTTCCGGATCATGGAGATCGACGGTGCCGTGGTCGGGTTTGCCAGGGCGATCACCGACGTCCTGGAGACCGCCGCCGCCTTCGGCATCACGGTCCATGATCTCGACGACCCGGACGTGGTTCGCTGGGTCGGCGGCGACAAGTTCACCTGGCATCACCACTAGCCGGCCGGTCAGCCCACCGTCCACTTCTGGTTGCTGCCACCGGTGCAGGTCCAGATCTGCAGCCGGGTGCCGTTGGCCGAGTTGTTCCCGGTCACGTCGAGGCACTTGTCGGCCTGTGGATTGACGATGTCGCGTGCGGCTGTGACGGTCCATCTCTGATTGGGCCCACCGGTGCAGTCCCACAGCTGCACGGTCGTGCCGTCCGCGGTGCCGTTGCCGGTGGCGTCCAGGCACTTGCCGAGCGCGCGCAGCGTGCCGTCCGAGCCGACGCTCCACCGCTGGGCGGCGGAGCCGTTGCAGTCGTAGAGCTGTACGGGCGTGCCGTTGGCGGAGCTCGCCCCGGCCACGTCGACGCACTTGCCGGCCAGGCCCCTTATCGCGCCGCCGGACGCGCTGTCCCCGGTCGTCACCGAGACGTGGTCCACCACGAGCTGCTGCGGGAACACCGTGGAGCCGTCCGGGTCGCCGGGCCAGTAGCCGCCCACCGCGAGGTTCAGGATCAGGAAGAACGGCTTGTTGAAGACCCACTGGCGGCCGCCCAGGTCGGCCGGGGTGCGCCGCTGGTAGACGTTGCCGTCCACGGACCAGGTGATGGAGTCGGGAGCCCAGTCCACGGCGAAGGTGTGGAAGGCGTCGGCGAAGGCCTGCCCGTTCGGCAGGGTGTAGCCGGCCCCTATGCCGCCCGAGCCGGAGTAGCCGGGGCCGTGGATTGTGCCGTGCACGGTCGAGGGCTCGAAGCCGACGTTCTCCATGATGTCGATCTCGCCCGAGTCCGGCCAGTTGACCGGTGTGCCGAGCATCCAGAACGCCGGCCACATGCCCTGCCCGCGCGGCACCTTCATCCGGGCCTCGATGTGCCCGTACTGGGCGGTGAACTTCCCGGAGGTGTTCAGCCGGGCCGAGGTGTACTGGCAAGTGCCGTACCAGCACTGGTAGTTGGCGGGGTTCTCGCGCCGGGCCGTGATCACCAGCTGGCCCTGGCCGTTCAGTGCCGCGTTCTTGTTGCCGGACGTGTAGTACTGCCGCTCGTGGTTGTTGACGTTGTCGCCGGTCTCGATCTGCCACTTCGACGAGTCGACCGCGGCACCCGCGGGGCCGTCGAAGGAGTCGGAGAACGTCACGGCCGCCGCCGAGACGTCCGCCGCCGAGGCGTTCGGCGGTTCCGCCTGCGCGGGTCCGATCGCCGCGGACGCGACCAGAACCGCCGAGAGGGCGGCGAGGAGACACGTGCGGAGCAGGCGTGGGGAAGCCATCGTGCTCCCTTCCGTGCGGCGACCCGATGGACGGGTGCGCCGACCGAGGTGGGGGGTGAAGGTGTCGCCACTTGATTTAAGAGGTGAGATAAGAGGGCGTCAATATCTTGGTACGGACCAGTAGTTGCCGGTGCGGGTGGGGCGCCGCGAGCCCCGGCACGGTTCGTCCGCCGCCGAACCGTTGAATTCCTAGGCCTCTGGCCATGAACGCCGCACACATAGGTGAGCTGCTCGCCGTCCCGGGCGCGGGCGTCGTCGCCGGCGCCGTGAACGCCGTCGTCGGCTCCGGCACGTTGATCACGTTCCCGGTGCTGCTCGCGACCGGCCTGCCGCCCGTCACCGCCACGGTCTCCAACGCGCTCGGCCTGATTCCGGGCTCGATCAGCGGAGCCATCGGGTACCGGCGCGAACTGAGCGGCCAGCGCCGGCGCCTCCTGAAATGGGGCGCCGGCGCCCTCCTCGGCGGACTCACGGGTGCCACGCTGCTGCTCGCCCTGCCCGCCTCGGCGTTCGAACGGATCGTGCCGGTCCTGGTCGGGCTCGCGCTCGTGCTGGTCGTCCTCCAGCCGTTCATCAGCCGGCGACTGCGTGAGAGAAGGGCCCGCACCGGAAGGCCCGCCCGCTCCGACGGCGGCCCCCTGCTGCTCGTGGGGCTGACCCTGGCCAGCGTCTACGGCGGCTACTTCTCGGCCGCCCAGGGCATCATCTACGTCGCGCTGATGGGCATGCTCCTCGATGACGGCCTGCAACGCCTCACCGCCGTCAAGAACGTGCTCGTCGCCGTCGTCAACTCCACGGCCGCGCTCTTCTTCCTCGTCGTCGCCGACTTCGACTGGCCGGCCGTCGCCCTGCTCGCGATCGGGTCCGCGGCCGGCGGCCACCTCGGTGCCACCGCGGGCCGCCGGCTGCGTCCCGCGGTGCTGCGCGCGTTCATCGTCGTGGTCGGGGCCGTGGCCATCGCGCAGTTGGTGCTGCGCTAGGCGGCGCGCGGCTCCCCTGCGCTAGGCGGCGCTGGGCTTGCGCGCGTGCACCACGCGGCTCAGCCGCCGCCCGAGCAGGAGGTAGCCGATCAGGGCGCCGGTCGTGTTGAGGATGACGTCGTCGATGTCGAAGGCCCGCCCCGTCACCAGCGCGCCCTGCGCGAACTCGACGAGGAGCATCACGGTCGCCGTCAGCAGCAGGACGCGCAGGACGCCGCGCGTGCGCGGGGCGACGACGGGGACCAGGATGCCGAACGGAACGCCCAGCAGCAGGTTGCCGCCGATCTGCTTGACGGCGTCGCGCAGTTCGGGCTGGTCCAGATAGGCCCGCAGGGTGCTGCCCGGCTGCAGGTTGGTGTGCGTCAGGGCCTCCGACGCTGGCGACGGCTGCAGGGTGAGCTTCGCCAGCACGACGGCGAAGGCGACCATGAACGCGAACGCGCACAGCATCGCCACCAGCCGGGCGAGAACGCGCAGGGGACTTCGACCGGGTCGCGAGGTGCTTCGGGACTCCGCGCGGCGCCCGGACTTCGCCGGGCGCTTCGCCTTCGCCGTCGCCTTCGCCTTCGCCGAGCCCTTCGATTTGGCGCCCCCGCCCGACTTCCCCCCGCCCCTCGCAGGCTTCGAGCCCTTCACGGACTTGAAGCCGAGCACGGACATGAGGCCGCCCGCGGACGGCTTAGCGGTACCAGTGGACTTGGGAGTGCCGGGGTGCAATGTGGCGCGCGAATGTGGGGTTCCACGGGCCATGCGATCCTCCAGTCTTCAACAGCCCTTCGTAGTAGGGGGACTACCCCGGTAATGCGCCGCGATGCC
Organism: Streptomyces sp. NPDC093568; assembly: GCF_044764945.1. NCBI lineage: Bacteria > Bacillati > Actinomycetota > Actinomycetes > Kitasatosporales > Streptomycetaceae > Streptomyces > Streptomyces sp. NPDC093568. Next base: position 1,868,164 of record NZ_JBIWJD010000001.1, read on the forward strand.
GTCGCGTTTGCGCCCGGTCCGCCCTCGCCGTCCCGTTTCCCCTCCCGCTGCCGGGGCACTCCGGCGGAGACCCGCGCGCCGCCGCTCTGGCCGTGCGGGGCGGTGCTTGGATGGCGCGGAACGGAAAACAGGGACATTTCGCAGCGGCGAGCGGAAGCTGCCAGACGCGCGGAGGTGGCGTGTGAACCGGCGTACGGCGTTCTTCGTCACGGCCGAGTTCCTGGCCTGGTGGGCCGCGCTCGCCGTGCTGTGGCTGGTCCTCATCAGCGCCGTGGACACCCTGGAACTCACGGTCGGCGCAGGCGTCGCCGGCGCGGCGGCACTCGCGGCGGTCGCCGCACGCCGGGCGGTGACCGGGCGATGAACGGCTGGCTCCTCGCGGCGACCGTCGTGCTCGGCGCGGGAGTGGGCGCCACGCTCTGGGGCGTCGCCACCGGCCCGCTGCGCCGCCGTGCCGTGGCCCAGAACCTGTCCTCGGCCCTGGCCTGTCCCGGACTGCTCCTGCTGGCGCAGGCCTACGACCGCCCCGCCTACGTCGACGTCGCCCTGGTCCTCGCCCTGCTCGGACCGGTCGGCACGCTCGTCTTCGCCCGCCTGCTGCACGACGAACTCGCCGGCGACCCGCCCCGCGCCGGCGGCCTGACCTGGGCCGCCGCCGCACTTGGCGCGACGGTCGTCCTAGTGCTGTGCGTGGCGGCCGGCCCGAGCCGGGCGATGGCGAAACTCCTCGTCATCGGCGTGCTGCTGGTCGCCGGCAACGTGGTCGCCTCCCGTGCGCTGTCCGGTGGTTTCACGGGGGTGCGCGGTGGCTGACGCGGTGATCGTCGTCGCACTGCTGCTGGTGGGCGCCTGCGCGACCGTGGCCGTCCTGGTCCGTGACCCGGTGCGCCAGGCCCTGGTGCTGGCCGTCCTCGGTGTCGCGCTCGCCGTGCTGTTCACCGTGGTGCAGGCACCCGACGTCGCCCTGTCGCAGCTCGCGGTCGGCGGCGCCCTCACGCCGCTGCTGATGCTTCTCGCGGTCCGCAAGGTCAAACGGCGCAAGGGGCGCGAGCGGTGAGCCCGCGCACCCGGCTCCGGCTCGTCGCCGTAGGGATCGCGGGCCTCGCCGCGCTCCTCGTGGCCGCCTGTCTGGAGCTGCCGCACTTCGGCGGCGACCGGCATCCCTACGGCGACCGTGCCGTACGGGCCTCCCTCGACCGGCACACCGCCAACACCATCGCCTCCGTCAACTTCGACCAGCGCGCCTTCGACACCCTCGGCGAGATGATCATCCTGTTCGCCGCCGTGGTCGGATGCGTCGTCCTGCTGCGGCAGACCCAGGACGAGCACCGCGCCCGGCCCGAACCGGCCGAAGTGGCCCCGCCCGTACGCCGGTACGCCCTCCTCGTCCTGCCGGTCGCCCTGGTCACCGGCCTGTACGTCATCGCGCACGGCCAGCTCAGCCCCGGCGGCGGCTTCCAGGGCGGCGTCGTCGCCGCGACCTCCCTGCACCTGCTCTACCTCGGCGCCGACTACCGCGCCCTGGAACGGATCCGCCCGGTCGGCACGTTCGAGGTCGGTGACGCCCTGTCCGCCTCGGCCTACCTGGTCACCGGCCTCGCGGGCCTCATCGGCGGTACGGCTTTCCTTGCCAACACCCTGCTGCCGTACGGCACGTTCAACACGCTGGCCTCGGGCGGCACCGTGCCGCTGCTGAACGCGGCCGTCGGCATGGAGGTCGCCTGCGCGGTCGTCGTGCTGCTCGCCCGCTTCCTGGACCAGGCCGTCGAGATCGAGGAGGAGAACGCGAAGTGAGCGCCGTGATGGACGTCGTGCCCTACCTCGTCGCCGCATGGGTCTTCCTCGTCGGCTGCTACGGCCTCGCCACCAGCCGCAATCTGATCCACGCCGTCGGCTGTCTGTCCGTGTGCCAGTGCGGCACCTATGTCCTGCTGCTGGCCGTCGGCTACCGCGACGACGCCACCGCGCCCGTGTTCTCCGACATCGAGCCGGGGTCACGCCCCGTCGTCGACCCGGTCGTCCAGGCCCTCGCCCTGACCGACGTCGTCGTCGGCGCCACGGTCACCGCCCTGCTCCTGGCCCTCGTCATCCAGGTCGCCAAACGGCACGGCACCGTCGACCCCGACGAACTCTCCGAGCTGCGCGGCTGATGAACGACCTGCTGCCGCTGCTCGTCGCCGTCCCGCTCCTCGGGGCCGCCCTGCTGGTCGCGGGCGGCCGCCGCCTGCCCCGCGTCCTCGCCGAATCGCTGGGCTGCGCGGTCTCGGCGGGGACCGCCGGGCTCGCGATCGCGCTGCTGCTGAACTCCTCGCCGCCGATGGCCGCATGGGCCGGCGGCTGGACGCCCGTCAACGGCCACAGCGTCGGCATCGTCCTGATCGGCGACGGCGCCGGCCTCGGCATGGCCGCCCTGACCTCCGTACTGACCCTCGCGGCCCTGGTGTACTCCTGGCACTACTTCGACGAACCCCCGCGCCGGCACGCCGGCTCCTTCCCCGCGCTGCTGCTGCTCCTCCAGGCCGGCATGTGCGGCTTCTCGATCGCGGGCGACCTGTTCAACGCCTTCGTGTGGTTCGAGCTCATGAGCGTCGTCGCCTACGCCCTGACCGGCACCAGCATCGACGAGGCCAAGGCCGTCCAGGGCGCGCTGACCTTCGCGGTCGTCACCTCGCTGGGCGCCTACGCCATGCTGATGGGCATCGCCCTGCTCTACGCCCGCACCGGCGAACTCGCCATGGCGCAGATCGGCCGCGGTCTGGACGCGCACGGGCCGCCGGACGCGCTGGTCCTCGCCGCCTTCGTCCTCGTCCTGACCGGCCTGCTGGTCAAGGCGGCCGCCGTCCCGTTCCACTTCTGGCTCCCGGACGCCCACGCCGTCGCCCCCACCCCCGTGTGCATGCTGCTGTCGGGCGTCATGGTCGAACTCGGCGTGTACGGCGTCTGGCGGGTGTACGGCACGGTCTTCGCCGGACCCGGCGGAGTCCCGGCGGCCGACCTGGAACGGGTGCTCCTCACGCTGGGCGCGCTGACCGCGGTGATCGGCGCGGTGATGTGCTGGTACCAGCGGCACATCAAACGGCTCCTCGCGTACTCGACGGTGGCCCACACCGGGCTGTTCCTGATCGGCATCGGCGTGCTGAAGCCCGAGGCCGACGACGGGATCGCGCTGTACGTCGTCGGGCACGCCGGAGTGAAGGCCGCCCTGTTCGCCTGCACGGGCATCCTCCTCGACCGGTACGGCAACGTCGACGAGCACGCCCTGCACGGCCGGGCCCGGGAACTGCGCGGCGTCGCCGTGATGTACGCGGTCGGCGGGCTCGCGCTCGCCGGACTCCCGCCCTTCGGCACGGCGTTCGGCAAGGCCGTCACGGAGGAGGCGGTGGGCGGCCCGCTCACCGTGCTGTACGTCCTCGCGAGCGCCCTCACCGCAGGGGCGGTACTGCGGGTCGCGGCTCGGGTGTTCCTAGGGCTGGGTCAGGCACCCGCGGACGACACCGAGTACGAGACGACCGGTGTCGGGGAGCGGCCCGAGACACGGCACCGGCTCGGGCGGATCCCCGACACCATGACGGCCGTCCCCGCCGTGCTGCTCGCCGGGGCACTGGCCGTCGGCGTCGCCCCGGGCTTCGGCGAGGTGGTCGCGCACGCCGTCAACGAGGCCGGCTCCGGCGGTGCCGTGGTCCCCGCACCGCACTGGAGCCCGGTCGGTGTGCTGCTGGACCTCATCTCGACCGCCCTGGCCCTGGGCCTGGCGGCCGTGGCCGTCACCCGGCCGGGGCTGCTCACCGCCCCGGACCGGGCACGGCCGCTCAGGCGCCTGCAGTCCGGGCACGTCGGGGACTACGTGGCCTGGCTGCTGGTGGGCGCGACCGTCCTCGGGGCACTGGCCCTTCCGGGGGTCCACTCCTGAGGGAAGGCCGAACCTCGAGGGCCGAGGACCGAGGGGTCAGGCCCCGTAGGTCACCTTCACCTCCTTGAAGCCCAGCGAGTGCAGGAGCCCTTCGAGCATGCTGGTGGTGTTGGTCTCCGCGCGTGCGGTCAGACCGCTCTCCTTGGCGGCGTCGCCGATGTGCCGCACGGCCAGCTTCTGCACGGCCTGTTCGCTGTTCGGGTTGTCCGAGAAGAGGTCACCGAGGCGGTCGAGGAGACCGCGCTGCTTGGAGACGGCGTAGGAGCGGTCGGGGTCGAGGGACGGTTTGCCGAGCGCGGCGTGCGGCAGGCGCAGGGTGGCGGACGTACGGTCGCCGTTGACCGTGACGTCGTCCTCGCCGACCTTTCCGAGATCGACATAGGCGTCCACGGAGCCCGCGCCGACGTACAGGGTGCGGGAGCCGCGGATCGCGTCCGGCAGGAACTTGGCGTCCTTCTCCAGATCCACGACGATCTGGAAGTTGCCGGAGGCGGCCTCGTAGCGGCTCATGTCCTGGATGGACTGGAGCAGCGCGGGACCCGAGCGGTCGTTGGTCTCGGTGCCGAACAGGTCCTTGAGGCCGGGGATCACGCTCAGCCGGATCCCGGCGAAGAAGACGACGAGCACCAGCACGAGGGCGCTCACCGCTTTGGCCCAGCCGGGCATGCGCTTGTTGATGCGCTTGATGGGGGTCGTCATGTCGACGTTCCTCCTTCCCTGCTGTTCGGATACCCCCAAATGCCTTGCCGGACCGATTCGTTGGCCGATTGCTTCCCCTGCCGGGCGGACCGGCGACGGCGCACACCGGGCGCGGAGACCTGCCCGGATCTGAGCCGCAACGTTTCTGCTGAGGTCAGTAGCATGAGTCCGCCACCCGGAGTGATCATGCGAGGAGCGGATCGTGCGAGAGATCGCCGTGTTCAGCGGTAGTGCCCACCCCGAACTGGCCGCGGAGGTCTGCTCTCATCTGGGGGTGCCGCTGAGCCCGACCCGGGTCAGCCGGTTCGCCAACGACTGTCTGGAGGTGCAGCTTCAGGCCAACTGCCGGGAACGGGACGTCTTCCTGATCCAGCCCTTGGTCCGGCCGGTCCAGGAGCACCTGGTCGAGCTGCTGCTGATGTGCGACGCCGCGCGCGGGGCGTCCGCGCGCCGGATCACCGTGGTCATGCCGCACTACTCCTACGCCCGCTCCGACAAGAAGGACGCGCCCCGCATCTCGCTCGGCGGCCGGCTCGTCGCCGACCTGATGGTCGCGGCCGGCGCCGGGCGCGTCCTCGCCATGACGCTGCACGCACCGCAGGTGCACGGCTTCTTCACGGTGCCGGTCGACCACCTGCACGCGCTGCGCGAACTCGCCGCCCACTTCCGGCAGTACGACCTGACCCGGACGACGGTGGTCTCGCCGGACCTCGGCAACGCCAAGGAGGCCGCCGCGTTCGCTCGGCTCATCGGCGCCCAGGTGGCGGCGGGCGCCAAGCAGCGGTTCGCGGACGACCGGGTCAGCATCAGCTCCGTCATCGGCGAGGTGGCCGGGCGGGACGTCATCATCCTGGACGACGAGATCGCCAAGGGCAGCACGGTCCTCGAACTCCTCGACCGGCTGCGGGAGTTGGGGCCGCGCTCGATCCGCGTCGCCTGTACGCACGGCCTGTTCGCGTCCGGCGCGCTGAAGCGGATCGGCGAGCAGCCGGACGTACTGGAGATCGTGTGCACCAACACCGTGCCGATCGCGGCCGAGGAGCGCACCGAGAAGCTCCGGATCCTGTCCATCGCTCCGGCGCTCGCCGAGGCCGTGCGCCGCATTCACAACGGGGAGTCCGTGAGCGCCCTGTTCGACGCGCCGGGAACCGAATAGACAGGAGGGAGCGGAGCAAGGCTCGGCATCACCCGGATGCTCAGGAGGGCTCGCCATGGCGAAGGCGAAGTTCCAACGGACCAAGCCGCACGTGAACATCGGGACCATCGGACACATCGACCACGGGAAGACCACCCTGACGGCGGCCATCACGAAGGTGCTGCACGACAGGTATCCCGAGCTGAACCCGTTCACGCCGTTCGACCAGATCGACAAGGCGCCCGAGGAGCGGCAGCGCGGCATCACCATCTCCATCGCGCACGTCGAGTACCAGACCGAGCACCGGCACTACGCGCACGTCGACTGCCCCGGACACGCCGACTACATCAAGAACATGATCACCGGCGCGGCCCAGATGGACGGCGCGATCCTGGTCGTGGCGGCGACGGACGGGCCGATGCCGCAGACCAAGGAACATGTGCTGCTGGCCCGGCAGGTCGGGGTGCCGTACATCGTCGTGGCGCTCAACAAGACCGACATGGTCGACGACGAGGAGATCCTGGAGCTCGTCGAGCTGGAGGTGCGCGAGCTGCTGACCGAGTACGAGTTCCCGGGCGACGACGTCCCGGTGGTGAAGGTCTCGGCGCTCAGGGCCCTGGAGGGCGACCCGGAGTGGACCCGGTCGGTGCTCGACCTGCTGGACGCCGTGGACACGGCGGTCCCCGAGCCGGAGCGGGACGTCGACAGGCCGTTCCTGATGCCGATCGAGGACGTGTTCACCATCACCGGCCGGGGCACGGTCGTCACCGGCCGCATCGAGCGCGGCAAGCTGCTGGTGAACAGCGAGGTCGAGATCATCGGGATCCACGACCAGAAGAGGAGGACCACGGTCACCGGCATCGAGATGTTCCGCAAACTCCTCGACGAGGGCCGGGCCGGTGAGAACGTGGGGCTGCTGCTGCGGGGAGTGAAGCGGGAGGACGTCGAGCGCGGCCAGGTCGTCGTCAAGCCCGGCTCGGTGGCCCCGCACACGCGGTTCGAGGCGCGGGCGTACATCCTGTCCAAGGACGAGGGCGGTCGGCACACGCCCTTCTTCGACAACTACCGCCCGCAGTTCTACTTCCGCACGACGGACGTGACGGGCGTGGTCACCCTGCCCAGGGGCACCGAGATGGTCATGCCGGGCGACAACACGAGCATGCACGTCCAGCTGATCCAGCCGATCGCGATGGAGGAAGGGCTGAAGTTCGCCATCCGCGAGGGCGGCCGGACGGTGGGGGCCGGCCAGGTCACCAGGATCCTGAAGTAGCGGGTGTCCGGGGCGCCCTCATAACGTGCCGGACGTGGCCTGGCCGAGGGCCGCGTCCGGGGTCGGATACGGGGGCAGCAGCCGCGCCAGACCGGTGATCCGCAATACGCGCAGGGTCAGCGGGTGGGTGCACACCAGGTGCAGCTGCCCGCCGTGGTCGTGCACCCGGCTGCGGGCCCGGTACAGCAGGCGCAGCCCGGAGCAGTCGAAGAACTCGACGCTCCTGAGGTCGATCACGATCCGCGCCTCGGGGTGTGTCGTCACCCGGTCCAGGTACGGGGCTATCTCCACCGCCGCCGCGATGTCGATCTCGCCGAGGAACTCCAGCACCGTGTGGTCCCGGTACCGGTGGACGCGCAGATGCCGGCTGAACGGCGCAGGATCCTGCTGCACTACGACATCGCCTCCAACCTGACCACTTGCGGCGGGCTCTCAATTCCAGTCCCCGCACTGCAAGTTACCCTCGATCGAGCGAATCTGAGCATGTTCGATTGACATATGTCTTTGAATTGCGACAGATGATTCGCCCGATGTCCGGGACGTGGCTACGACAGCGCGTGCCAGGCCTTCGACAGTGCCTGGCGGAACTGCTCGGTCTGGTGGGCCGTGAGGTCGCGCACCATCCGCTCCTCCAGCTCCCGCACCGGCGCCTCGTACCGTGCGAGCAGCTCACGGGCCGGGGCGGTGAGCAGGATCAGCAGCTCCCGGCGGTTGTCCGGATTGCGCTCCCGGCGGACCAGCCCGCCTCGCTCCAGACTCCGTACGAGATCGGCGATCGACTGGGCCGTGACGAAGGAGTCGCGGGCGAGCTGCGCGGCCGACAGGCCGTCGTGCCGCTGGAGCACGGTGAGCGCGGTGTACTGCAGCGCCGTGATCCCGGACGGTTTGACCAGCTCGTCCAGGTGGGAGCGCACGACGAGCTCCACCTGTTTCACCATGTAGAGCAGCGACGGCGGTGCCTTGGTTGCCTGGGAGTCGAGCATGCGCTCAGCCTAGGGCATTGACAGGAAACCTGTCTGTAATGAGACTGCGAACACACAGGAATCCTGTTTGTTGAAGTCTTGGCAATGAGGCTGAGGAGTGGCGATGACCACCTTCGAGATCGAACCCGGCCGGCTGTTCGTCGGGGGACGGTGGCGCGAGGCCGCCGACGGAGCCCGTACCGAGGTGGTCGACCCGTCCCGCGGCACGGTCGTCACCACCGTCGCGGACGCCGGCGCCGCCGACGTCGACGACGCCGTGCGCGCCGCGCGGGAGGCCTTCGACGACGGCGCCTGGTCCGGGCTCAGCGGCCGCGAGCGCGGCAGGGTGCTGCACCGTGTCGCCGAGCTGATCCGGGAGAACGCCGACCGGATCGCCGAGCTGGAGAGCCGTGACGTCGGCAAGCCGATCACCCTGGCCCACGCCGTGGACGTCACCAACGCGGCCAACGACTACGAGCACTTCGCGGCCCTCGCCCACACGCTCGACGGCTCCGTCCGCGACACCCCCATGAACGCCCTCGCCTACGTCCGGCGCCGCCCGCTCGGCGTGGTCGCGGCGATCACGCCGTACAACTTCCCGTTGATCCTGGCCGGTTCGAAGATCGCCCCGGCGCTCGCGGCCGGCAACACGGTGGTGCACAAGCCCGCCGAGGAGACCCCGCTCAGCGCCCTCCACATGGCCGAACTCCTCAAGAAGGCCGGTGTTCCCGACGGCGTGGTCAACGTCGTCACCGGCGGCCCCGCGGCCGGCGAGGCGCTGCTGCGGCACTCGGGGGTGGACAAGATCGCCTTCACCGGCTCGACCTCCGTCGGCCGGAAGGTGGCGGCCGTCGCCGGGGAGTCGCTCAAGCCGGTCACCATGGAACTCGGCGGAAACGCGGCCCACGTCGTCTTCGAGGACGCCGACCTGGAGAAGGCCGTCGGCGCGATCATCAAGGGCTTCGTCTTCAACACCGGGCAGTTCTGCATGGGCGGACCCCGGCTGCTGGTGGCCCGCCAGGTCTACGCCACCCTGCTCGGCATCCTCGCCGACGCCGTGCCCGGGGTACCGATCGGCGACCCCCGCAGGCCCGAGACCGTGATCGGCCCGATGGCGGGGGAGCGGCATCTGCGCAAGGTCGAGGAGTACGTCGAACTGGCCCGCAAGGAGGGCGGCACCATCGTCTGCGGTGGTGAGCGCCTCGAGCTCGACGGCGGCTACTACTACAAGCCCACCGTGATCGCCGACCTGCCGAACGACTCCCGGGTGGTCCAGGAGGAGATCTTCGGCCCGGTCCTCACCGTCCAGCCCTTCGACTCCGAGGACGAGGCGGTCGAACTCGCCAACTCCACGCCGTACGGACTGGCCTCGGGCGTGCAGACCGGCAATCTGGCCCGCGCGCACCGGATCGCCGACCGGCTGGACGCCGGCATCGTCTGGGTCAACGACTGGGCGATGCTCGACCCGGCGGTTCCCTTCGGCGGCGTCAAGGACTCTGGATTCGGCCGCGAGTACGGCCCCGAGGCGCTCGACGCCTACACCACCACCAAGTCCGTCGTCGTCTCCCTCGACTGAGCGCACCGCCAAGGAGATCCCCGATGACCATCCCCACCCGTGCCGCCGTCGTCGAGTCCGGCGGAGCGCCCTTCACCCTCTGCGACGTCGCACTCGACGAGCCCGGACCGCACGAGGCCGTCGTCCGCATGGTGGCGACCGGCCTGTGCCACACCGACCTCGGCGTCGCGAGCGGCGCACTGCCCTTTCCGCTCCCCGGGGTCCTGGGCCACGAGGGCGCGGGCGTCGTCGAGACCGTCGGCTCCGCCGTGACCGGCGTCGCGCCGGGCGACCACGTCGTGCTGTCGTTCACCTCGTGCGGTGAGTGCCGCAACTGCCGGGGCGGGCACCCGGCGTACTGTGCGACCTGGCTGCCGCTGAACCTCATCGGCGGGCGCCGGGCCGACGGCAGCGGCACGATCAGCCGGGACGGCACGGACCTCGGCGGTCACTTCTTCGGGCAGTCCTCCTTCGCCGAGCGGGCGCTGGTGGACGAACGCAGCCTGGTGAAGGTCGACGCGGACGTGCCGCTCGCCTCGATCGCGCCGCTGGGCTGCGGGGTGCAGACCGGTGTCGGCGCCGTCTGGAACGTACTGAAGCCGGTCACCGGCAGCACCGTCGTCGTGCTCGGCGCCGGAGCGGTCGGCCTGTCCGCCGTCATGGCGGCCGCCCTCACTCCCGCCACCACCGTCGTCGCCGTCGACCGGGTCGGCGAACGCCTCGCGCTGGCGAAGGAGTTGGGCGCCACGCACACCGTCAACGCGGCCGAGGCCGACCTCGGTGACGCGCTCGCCGTGATCACCGGCGGGCAGGGCGCCGACGGCGTCGTGGAGACCACGGGCAACGTCGGCGTCCTGCGCCAGGGCGTCGACGCGCTCGCCGCGCGCGGCACCCTGGTCGTCGTAGGCGCCCCGCCGTTCGGCACCGAAGTCGCCCTGGACGTCAACGGACTGCTCGGCGGCAAGCGGGTCGTCGGCCTCACCCTCGGCGACGCCGAGACGCAGACCTTCATCCCGGCCCTGGTGCGGCTGGTGAAGGAGGGACGGCTCCCGCTGCACCGCCTGATCAGCACCTATCCGTTCACGGACATCGACCAGGCGGTGCGGGACATGGGCGCGGGCAAGGCGATCAAGCCGGTGCTCACGTTCTGACCCGGTAGACCGATCAGTCGACCGTGAGGACCAACTTCCCCGTCGTCCGGCCGGTGTCGCCCAGCGCGTGCGCCTCGGCGGCATCGGCCAGCGGGAAGGTACCGGCGATCGCGGGGCGCAGCTTCCCCGCCTCCACCAGCTCCGCGATCGCCTTCATTCCGCTGTGCGAGGCGTCGACCAGCATCCGAAGCGCCCGCACACCGAGCCGCTCGGCCTCCGTGTGGAAGTCGTCGGAACCCACCGGCAGGATCGACACGACGATGCCGCCCGGGCGCAGCACGCGCAGCGAGCGCGTGGCGTTGTCGCCGCCGATCGTGTCCAGGACGACGTCGACGTCCTTCACGGCCTCGACGAAGTCCGTCTCCCGGTAGTCGATCGGCTCGTCGACGCCGATCTCACGCAGGAAGTCGTGCTTGCCCGCGCTCGCCGTGCCGATCACGTAGGCGCCCCGCGCCTTGGCGATCTGCACGGCCACGTGTCCGACCCCGCCGGCCGCCGCGTGGATCAGCACCCGCTGGCCCGGCCGCAGATCGGCGTACTCGACCAGGGCCTGCCACGCGGTCAGGGAGACCAGCGGCAGCGCGCCCGCGTGGACGTGGTCGAGCGAGGCCGGCTTGTGCGCGAAGGTGCGCGCCGGGGCGGTGACGTACTCGGCGTGCGAGCCGTGGCCGAACGGGTACGACAGCATCCCGAAGACCTCGTCGCCGGGCCGGAAGCGGGCGACGCCGATGCCGACCGCCTCGACGACGCCGGAGACGTCCCAGCCCAGGACGAAGGGCGGCTCGCCCAGGAAGCCGCCGGTCGCGCGGTGCTTCCAGTCGGTCGGGTTGACGCCGGCGGCGCGGACGCGCACCAGTACCTCGTTCGGGCGCGGCGTCGGGCGCTCCAGTTCCACTTCCTTGAGGACCTCGGGACCGCCGAGGACGTCCTGGCCGATGGCTCGCATGGTGTTCACAGTGCTCATGGTGAACCAGCCTGCCCGGAGCCGCCCCGCGGGAAAATGGCACGATGGCCAACCTTCGATAGAATCGTGCCATGAACGGTGACGGGCGAGTGGAACGGGTCGTGGTGCTGGCGCTGGACGGCGTCTACCCCTTCGAGCTGGGCATCCCCAGCCGGATCTTCGGCGCGGCCGACGGCCGGTACGAGGTGCTGACCTGCAGCGTCGACGGCGGGCCGGTGCGCAGCAACGCGGACTTCACGATCGGCGTGCCGCACGGCCCGGAGATCCTCGCCACGGCCGACACGGTGGTGGTCGCCTCCGTCGCCGACCGGTACATCCCCGCCGAGCTGCCCACCGAGGTCGCGGCGGCGCTCGCGTGGATCCGCCCGGACGCGCGCATCGTGTCGATCTGCACCGCCGCCTTCGTGCTCGCCGAGGCGGGCCTCCTGGACGGACGCAGGGCCACCACGCACTGGCGGGTGACCGACCTGTTCCGGCGCCGGTACCCGCGGGTCGACCTCGACCCGGACGTCCTCTTCGTCGACGACGGCCGCATCCTCACCTCGGCCGGCGCCGCCTCCGGCGTGGACGTGTGCCTGCACATCGTGCGCACCGACCATGGCAGCGATCTGGCCAACACCGTGGCCCGGCGCTGCGTGGTGCCGCCCTTCCGGGAGGGTGGCCAGGCCCAGTACATCGAGCAGCCGGTCCCGCAGAGCGGCGCCGCGAGCACCGCCGCCACCCGCGCCTGGGCCCTGGAGCACCTCGACGAGCCGCTCACCCTGACCGGCCTCGCGAACCATGCCCGGATGAGCCTGCGCACCTTCGCCCGCCGCTTCAACGAGGAGGTCGGCCTCAGTCCTGGCCGCTGGCTGATCCAGCAGCGCGTCGCCCGCGCCCGCCACCTGCTGGAGTCCAGCGACCTGCCGGTCGACCGGATCGCCGCCGAGGTCGGCTTCGCCACGTCCGCCTCGCTGCGCCAGCACCTGCACGCCGCGATCGGGGTGTCGCCCCAGGCGTACCGCCGTACGTTCCAGGCGGCTTCCGTCCGCTAGCGAAGGACCGTCGGCGGCGGTGGCCGATTTGGCCAACTGTCGAGGTCAGTAAGGGCATTTGTCGATTTACGTGCCCTTGGCGCACAGTGATGGAACCCTCACTTCCGTGAACCCCTGCAGTTGATCCTTTTGCGTTCGAACCCGATAAGCTCCCGTTCGGCACTGCGAGTTGACTCGGTCGCGATCGGTCACCTTGCGGTGCGTACTCATGAGTGCGATCGCCCAGCACACCCCCCTTGTTTGATCGTCGCCTCGAAGGATGCAGATGGAACTCGCCACTCCGCCCCCGGCGGCGCGGCCCCCTGTCGCCTGGTACAGCTGGTGGCTCATGCCGCTGGCTTTAGGAGGTGGGACCGTTGCCGCCACGTTCATGAGCTCGGAGCGAATAGCCGCCGGCGTAGCCGGCGTGGCCGCGACCGCCGCCAGCGCCGTGTGTGTACGACTCCTGCTCCGCACCCGGACGCAACTGCACCGGTCCGAGGGCGACTTCCGCTCCTCGCAGGCCGAGCACTCCCAGCAGTGGCAGCAGCATGTCGCGGGCCTGGAACGGAAGTTCAGCGCCGACCGCGCCGCCCTGGAGAACCGGCTCGTCGAGCAGTCCGGCGCCTATGAGGCCCAACTGGCCGAGCAGGCCCGCTCCTACGAGGAACGCCTGGCCGAGGAGAGCGCCTCCTACGAGGAGCGGATCGCCTCCCAGGCCAAGTCCTACGAAACCCAGCTCGCCGACCAGGCCGAGATCTGGCAGGAGCAGCTGGCGCACCAGCTCGCCGCCGTCACCCGTCTCGCCGACGAGCAACTGCCCGACGCGCTGCGCCGGCTGCGCGAGGGCGACTCCATCGACGACGTGCTGCCGACCGTCAACCAGTGCGCCAAGGTCAGCGCCGAACTTCAGGCCAATCTCCGCAAGGTCCTGCGCACCTCGCTGATCGGTGTCGAGGAGGAGTTCAACCGCTCCACCTCCGCGGAGCAGGCCGTGGTCGGCCTCGGCAACCGTATCCACGTCCTGACCAGCAAGCTGCGCGGCCGGCTGCACGAACTCCAGGGCGAGCACGGCCGGCTGCCCGCCGTCGCGCGCGGACTGATGGAGCTCGACCAGGCGATCGGCCCCGCCGACTGTCTCGCCGCCAGCATCAGCGTTCTCGGCGGCTCGGACCGCCCCGGCAGGCAGTGGCAGGAGCCCCAGCGCCTCCTCAGCGTCGTGCGCGGCGGCATCGGCCGGATCAAGGACTTCCACCGGATCGACGTACGCCACCTGCCCGAACTCGGCGTCGACGGCGGCCTGGTCGACCACCTCACGCTGATCTTCGCCCACCTGCTGGACAACGCCGCCCGCTACTCGCCGCCCACCGAGCCGGTCCTCGTCTCCGGCAAGGAGGTCCCCAACGGCGTCGGGATCGAGATCCAGGACTCCGGAAAGGGGCTGAGCGAGGAGAAGAAGCGCGAGGCCGAGCACGCCCTCACGGGCACCGCGCAGGGTGCGGGCCTCGGCGGCATCTCGGAGGACGCGAACATCGGTCTGCGCGTCGTCGGCATCCTCGCCCGCCGGTACGGCATCCGCGTCACCTTCGCGGACTCGCCGTGGCTCGGCACCTCGGTGGTGGTCGTGGTCCCGCACAAGTACTTCAGCCCGCTGCCCGCGGCCGCCCCCGCCACCCCGGCACCGGCCGCCGCGACCGCTCAGGCCGGCGTCACGGCCCCGGCCCCCGTGCCGGTCGCCGCCGAGCCTGCTCCGGTCGACGACGCCGTGGACACCACGCCCGGTGGCCTGCCCCGGCGCCGCAGCAAGCGGCACGAGGCCGGACGTCACGAGGCGGTCGAGCGCGCGGAGCGGAGCGAGGACACGACGTCCGTCGCCGCCGTCCCGCCCGACGCGTCCTTCACCGGCCTCGCCGCCTTCGCCTCCGCGGGCCGCGAGGTCGGCGAGGAAGGCGCGTCGGCCGACGGCCGCGAGTCCACCGAGCAGCACCGCACCGAAGAGAGCGACTAGTCCCATGACGCAGCAGGGAACCGACGTGAGCTGGGCGCTCCGCGATCTGGTGGAGAGTATCCAGGAGATCAACTTCGCCCTGGTGGCCTCCAGTGACGGCAAGGCCATCACCTCCTACGGCGCCGAAGACCCCGACGACGTCGACCGCTTCGCGGCCGTGGTGGCCGGACTCCAGGCGCTGGCCCAGCCGGTGGCCGAGCAGTTCCCCAAGTACGCGGGGCAGCTCAGGCTGGCGATGATCGAGGTGGACGGCGGGCACCTCTTCGTCGTGCGGGCCGGGGTGGAGACCTATCTCGGCGTCCTCGCCCGGGAGGGCCTCGACCAGGGCCTGCTCGGCCATCAGATGAGGGACCTGGCGCGCAGGATGGGCGAGTTGCTCGGTACCACTCCGCGCATGGAGGAGCACTCTGGATGAGTGCTCCCCGCCGGTCCACGAATCCGTCCGGTCTCGAGCGCTACTACGTCCTCACCAAGGGGCGTAGCGGACCGGGCGGTTCGGCGTCGAGTCTCGACGTGGCGACCCTCATCGTCTCCCGCACGACCCCCGTCCCGGGGATGCAGCACGAGCACGAGGAGATCCTCCGGCGCTGCCGCGATCCGCTGTCGGTGGCCGAACTCGGCGCCCACCTCGGATTGCCCTTCAACATTCTCGCGGTGCTGCTGACGGATCTGCTGGAGGCAGGCCGCGTCGAAGCCCGCGACCCCATCCCGGCGCACTCCGTCGGCCGCGGGGCGGACCTCGCGCTCCTTGAGGAGGTACTCAGTGGACTTCAAAGGCTTTGACCAGCCCGGCGGGCCCGGTGCCGGGGGCACCCGCTCGGTGAAGGTGATGATCGCCGGCGGATTCGGCACCGGGAAGACCACCATGGTCCGCTCGGTCAGCGACATCAAGCCGCTCACCACCGAGGAGACCCTCACCCAGGCCAGCGCAGACGACGACCACCTCATCGGCGTCGCCGACAAGACGGAGACCACCGTCAGCCTGGACTTCGGCAAGATCAGCCTCAACGAGAGTCTGATGCTGTACCTGTTCGGCACGCCCGGCCAGGAGCGCTTCTGGTTCCTGTGGAACGGCCTGTTCAAGGGCGCGCTGGGCGCGATCGTCCTGGTGGACACCCGGCGGCTCGCCTCCAGCTTCCGGGCGATCGAGGAGATGGAGCGGCAGGACGTCCCGTTCGTCGTCGCGCTCAACGTCTTCCCCGACTCCAGGGACTATCCCGTGGAGGAGATCCGGGACGCCCTCGACATCTCCCCGCACACCCCGATCGTGGCCTGCGACGCCCGCGACCGGGCCTCCAGCCGCGACGTCCTCGTCGCCCTGATACGTCACCTGCAGGAACGCTCAGCCGTCGCACTGGAGTCCCGATGAACGCCCAGCCCTTAAACGACCCCGAGGCCACCGGCGGGTGCCCCGTCGCCCACGGTGAGGGCATCACCCGGCTCTACGGGCCCGGTGTCGCCACCGACCCGCACGGTGTCTACGCCCAGTTGCGCAAGGAACACGGTGCCGTGGCCCCGGTCCTGCTCGACGGCGACGTTCCGGCCTGGCTGGTGCTCGGCTATCGGGAGAACCGGCGGGTGCTGGACAACCCCCTTCAGTTCGTGCGGGACTCGCGGGGCTGGCGGGACTGGAAGGAAGGCCGGATCGACGAGACCTCGCCGCTGATCCAGGTCCTGGGCTGGCGCCCCGACGCCGTCTCGCAGGACGGTGAGCCCCACCGCCGACTGCGGGCGGCGGTGACCGACAACCTGCAGGCCATGACGGGCCGGGGGATCCGCCGCCATGTGGCGCACTACGCCAACAAGTTGATCGACGCGTTCGAGGACGAGGGCCGTGCCGACCTGGTGGCCGACTTCGCCGAGTACCTGTCGATGATGGTGCTGTGCCGGGTCTTCGGGCTGGCCGAGAAGGAGAGCCGCAACCTGGCGGAGTCCTGCAAGCTGGTCCTCAACGGAGGTGCGGAGGCGCTCGAGCACAACGAGCGCGTTATGGCCATCCTCGGGGAACTCGCCGCCCGCAAGCGCGCGGAGCCGGGCTCCGACTTCACCTCCGGTCTCATCGCCCACCAGGCCGGCCTCGACGAGGACGAGATCGTCAGCCATCTGCGGCTGGTGCTCATCACGGCCCACAACATGACCAGCAACCTGCTGGCCCGGGTGCTGCAGCTGGTGCTCACCGACGAGTCCCGGCTGTCCGGGCTGGTCAGCGGGCAGCTGGATGTCTCCGCGGTCGTGGAGGAGGTGATGTGGAACTCGCCGCCGCTCGTCGTGCTGCCGGGGCGTTTCGCCACCGCCGACCTCGAACTCGGAGGCTGCCAGATCAAGGAGGGCGACCTGCTGGTGCTGGGTCTGGCGGCCGGCAACGCCGACCCCGAGATCCGGCCGGACGCCGGGGTCTCCGTGCAGGGCAACCAGTCCCACCTGGCGTTCAGCGCGGGACCGCACGAGTGCCCGGGAACCAACACCGGCCACGCCATCATCGAGGTCGCCGTGGACGTCCTGCTGCACCGGCTGCCGGGCCTGCGGCTCGCCGTGCCGGCGGACGAACTGACCTCGACCGCCTCCACCTGGGAGTCGCGGCTCGACAGTCTCCCGGTCGAGTTCCCCGTCTGACACACCGCCGCCGCCCGGCCGGAACGCCGGCCGGGCAGCGGCGTCCTCTCACACGGCCAGCAGGTCGTCCACCGAGCCCTGTCCCGCCATCTCGGCCGAGGCCACCGGGCCGTCCTTGGCGGCCGAGTAGCGCCCCGACACCAGGGCCCACTCGTAGTTGCCGTTGATCCAGTGCTGGATGGCCTCCACGCCCATCCGCACCTCGTCGCGCGACTTGGTGTCGAGGGCGAGTTCGTCGCACATCTGCGGGACGCTCGCCTCCAGTTCGAGGTACTCGTCGAGGCAGGCGACCGTCATCCGGTAGGCCTCGTCGGCCGCCTCCTCCCAGGAGCAGCGCCGCTCGCGGTGGAGCACGGCGATCAGGTTGTGGCCGTCGCCGCGGCGCTTCTCGCGCTCGAAGGAGTGGATGTCGTTCATGAAGCCGATCGTGTCGGCGGCCAGGTCCCGCATCCGCTCCATCAGGGGATGCGCCATCACCTGCGCGGGCACCACGAAGCGGCGGCTGCGCTCGCCCGCGTCGATGCTGTGATGGATGCCGACCGTACGGCGCCTGAAGCGCGCGTACTCGTCGAGGCCCAGCGTCCCCTCCAGGCCGCGCGCCGCCAGGTCGACCTCCTCGCAGTGCGCCACGAGGAACCGGCCCCAGGAGGCGGCGAACCGCGTCTGCCATGTCAAGGGCATGCCATCCGAGAGATGCTGCCAGACCTCCGCCCAGGCCAGGGTGATCGGGCAGGTCACGCGGGGCCGGGTTCCCGCCGGGCGCAGCGGGGTGATGATCAGCTCGCGCGCGACCTCGGCTATTCGCTCGGCGCGGTCGGGTTGGTTCGCATCGAACTGATCGTCGAAGAGGAAGGCGAGGGAGAACCAGTTCATCAGGACGACCATGTCGTCCGCGGAGGCGTACGGATAGGTGCGCGCGGCCGCCTGCGGCAGGTCCCAGGACTTGTACTCCTCGAACCCGGCCTGACTGCGGACCAGGCCCATGTCCCAGATCCAGCGCAGGTGGCGGGCGCGGGCGTACTCCAGATGCTCACTGACGGGGGTGTCGAAGGGGAGGTCGAACCGGACGTCCTGAGACATGTGCTTCCTTTCGGGAGACGGCAGCGCAGAGTCCCCCCGCCCCTGCGAGCGGGCGGTCGCTGACGACCGCCCGCGCACTCGAACTGGGCTTCGCGGTACGAAAGTTGAACCGAAAAGCGCTACGAGACTGCCCAGAGCGTAAATGATCTACGCGTGATCGACCCGTGATCTCCGTTACTGTTCACGCCTCGTGAGCTGCGTATACTCGCGCGCCCCCCACATATGTCTGCGCGACCCTCGTCTCCGCGATCTCCGCGGCCGGGCCGTCGAACGGATCGCGGTCCAGGACCACGAGATCCGCGAGCGCTCCCGGACGGATCTCGCCCGTGTCGTCGAGGTGGTTCACATACGCCGAGCCCGCCGTGTAGGCCGTCAACGCCTCGGCGAGTCCGATCCGTTCGTCGGGCAGGAACACCGGCGTGTCGCCGCCGCCCGGTGGCACCCGGTTGACCGCCACATGAATCCCCTGGAGCGGATCCGGGCTGCTCACCGGCCAGTCGCTGCCCGCCGCGAGCCGGGCGCCCGAGCGCAGCAGCGCGCCGAACGGGTACTGCCACGCGGCCCGTTCGGGCCCGAGGAACGGGATCGTCAGCTCGTCCATCTGCGGCTCGTGCGCGGCCCACAGCGGCTGGATGTTCGCCGTGGCCCCGAGCCGGGCGAACCGCGGCACGTCGGCCGGCTGCACGACCTGCAGATGCGCCAGGTGGGGCCGCGTGTCGCTCGGTCCGTTCGCGGCGCGCGCGGCCTCGATCGCGTCCAGCGCGTCGCGTACGGCCCGGTCGCCCAGGGCATGGAAGTGGCACTGGACGCCGAGCGCGTCCAACTCGGTGACGTACTTCGGCAGTTGCTCGGCGTCGATGAAGGCCGTGCCCCGGTTGGCCGTCGCGCAGCCGCACTTGTCGAGATAGGGATCCAGCAGCGCCGCGGTGCCGGTCTCGGCGACGCCGTCCAGCATCAGTTTGACGCTGCCCGCCCGGAACCGGCCGTGGCTCAACGCCTCGCGGCGCTCGACCAGTTCGGAGATCTGCTCCGGGCCGCGCTCCCGGTCCCACCACAGCGCGCCGACGACCCGCGCGGTCAGTGAACCGTCCCGCGCGGCCGCCAGGTACGCCTGCCCCGGGTCGTCCATGCCGAGGAAGTCCCCGACCAGCGCGTCCTGCCAGGCGGTGATGCCGAGCGCGTGCAGATGCCGCTGGGCGTGCAGCAGGGCCGCCACCCGGTCGGCCGGCGTGGCGGGCGGGGTGAGCCGCCCCACCAGCTGCATCGCCCCCTCCTGCAGGGTCCCGCTCGGCACCCCGGAGGCGTCCCGGTCGATCCGCCCGTCGGCCGGGTCGGGCGTGTCGCGCGTGATGCCGGCCAGCGCGAGGGCACGGCTGTTGACCCAGGCGCCGTGATGGTCACGGTTGGGCAGGTACACCGGCCGGTCCGGCACCACCGCGTCCAGCAGCTCCTTCGTCGGCGTGCCGCCCTCGAAGGCCTCCATCGACCAGCCGCCGCCGGTGATCCACTCCCGCTCGGGGTGCGCCTCGGCGTAGGCGCGCACCGCGGCGAGGGTGTCGGCCGCCGTCCTGGCCTCCGTCAGGTCGCACTGGGTGAGCTCCAGCCCCGCCGGCACCGGATGCACGTGCGCGTCCTGGAACCCGGGCAGCAGCAGCCGTCCGGCGAGGTCCACCACCTCGGTCCGCGGCCCGGCGAGATCGTGCACCTCCGCGCGCCCTACGGCCGTGACGCGGTCGCCGGTGACGGCCACGGCGGTCGCGGTGCGGCCCTGCGGAGTGAGGACGGGGCCGCCGGTGAAGAGGAGATCTGCGTACATGTTCCTTTTCCTGGTGGGGGATTAGCGGGTGGTGGCGAGCAGCTGGGGCGCGTCGGCGTCGGTGCCCTTGCCGGTGCGGAAGTACGGCGACCTGCGCACCCACCGGGCCCACGCGGCGGCCAGGAAGCCGGACGCGATCATCGCCAGCGGAGTGGCGAGCAGGAACCAGCCGTTGTCCGCGCTGACTTCGAAGTGGTCGGTGGAGCTGCAGAACGACCAGCCGAGGTAGCCGCCGAGACCGAGCAGCGCGAGCGCGCTCAGCGTCGGCAGGACCACCGCGCGCACGCCCTGCCACCAGTCCTCGCGCAGCAGTGCACGGAACCGCACGGCGGCGGCGAGCGCGGTGAGGGCGTACGACAGCGCGACCACGATGCCCACGGCGCTCACCGTCGCCATGATCATGTCGGCGAGCCGTGGGATGACCAGCGCCAGCCCCGCGACCGCCGCCGCCAGCGCGCCGATCAGCACCGTGCCGGCGGCCGGAGTGCCGTACCGGGGGCTGACCTTGGACCACACCGGCCCGAGCGTACGGTCCCGGCTCATCGCGAACATCGCACGGGCCGTGGGGATCACTCCGGCCTGCAGCGAGGCGACCGCCGAGAACATCAGGGCGATCAGCGGGAGCGCGGCCCACGGCTGAGAGGCCAGCCGGTCGCCGAAGAAGGCGAGGCCCTGGGCGCCGTGCCCGACCAACTCCTCCTCGGACAGCACGCGCTGGAAGGCGACTGAGCCGAGCAGGAACAGCGCCAGCATGGTGAACAGGGTGGTGATGCCGGCCCGGGACGCGTCGCGCGGGTCGCGCACCTCCTCGTTGACGCTGAACGCGGACTCGAAGCCCCAGTAGCAGAACACCGAGAGCAGCATTCCCTGTGCCAGCGCGGTCGGCGAGGGGATCGCGAACGGGTCGAACCAGCTCAGGCTGAAGTCGTGCGGGCCGGTGACGATGCCGTATCCACAGAACCCCAGCAGGACGACGTACTCGAAGACCAGCAGCCCGGCCTGCAACCGCGCTGCGGTGCGGATGCCGGTCACGGCGGTGAGCGTGACCGCCGCCAGAACGAGGATGCCGAGTGCCGTGGTCTGCAGGGTCGAACCGGGGTCCAGCACGAGCCCGCCCACCCGGTGCAGCCCGGCATCGCCCGCCAGCTGGATCAGGGCCGAGCCGGTGACCGCCGTGGTGTAGGCGAGGAACGCCACCACGGCCACGATGTTCACCCAGCCGACCATGAAGCCCAGCCACGGCGTGAGCGAACGGCCCACCCACACATAGCCGTTGCCCGCGTTGGGCTCGACCTTGTTGAGCCGGGAGTAGGCGCCCGCGATGCCGAGGACCGGCAGGAACGCCAGCAGCATGATCGCCGGGAGATGCAGACCGACCACGCCCGCGGTGACCCCGAGGCCGATGCCGATGCTGGTGGTCGCGGCCGTGCTGGACGCGGCGATGGCGACGCCGTCCAGGACACCGAGGGACTTGCGCAGCTCGGGCCGCGCTGGAGGATCGACGCTGTAGGGCTGCTGATCGGACATGGCCGGTCTCCGCTCGCATCGGGGGGCCGGGCGGCCCCGATGAGCGGACATGAAACTGAACGGGGGCTTAACAGGTCAACAGTGTTGTCGTAAGGTTCCGGCACCGGCCCGAGGGAGGCAGCCCATGAGTGAACGCGTCGTCCCGCCCGCCGCCCGGCGGCGCAGGCGGCCCACTAAGCAGGGCGTCGTGCTGTCCGAGGACCTGATCGTCCAGACCGCTCTCCGGCTCATCGAGGAGCACGGCGCCGACGCCCTCTCGGTGC
Source organism: Streptomyces sp. NPDC093568 (assembly GCF_044764945.1). Taxonomy (NCBI): domain Bacteria; kingdom Bacillati; phylum Actinomycetota; class Actinomycetes; order Kitasatosporales; family Streptomycetaceae; genus Streptomyces; species Streptomyces sp. NPDC093568. The sequence continues at coordinate 1,890,130 of NZ_JBIWJD010000001.1, forward strand.
GCCGCCTCGGCCGGGCACTCGGCGCCGACCCCAGCTCGCTGTACCGCTACTTCCGGCACACCGACGACCTGATGCTCGCCATCGCCGACGAACTCATCGGCCGCACCCTGCGCACCTGGCGGCCCAGCGGCGAGTGGCGCGCCGACCTGCGCGACCTCGGCCTGCGCATGCACGCCGGTGCCCTCGCCCACCCGCGGGCGGCGGTGCTGAGCTCGTACCGGGTGACGGGAAGGGCGTACGAGATCCTGGCCGTGGAGACCATCCTCGGGGTGCTGCGCGGCGCGGGTTTCCCCGACCCCGAGGCGGTGCGGATCTACCACGCCTTCGTCGACCAGGCCCTCGCCTACGGCGCCCTCGACTCGGCGAGCGCGGCGATGCCCAGGGCGGCGCGCGAGGCGGAGGCCGCCGTCTGGCGGGGGACGTACGCGCGGCTGCCCGCCGACACACATCCGCACATCGCGGCAACGGCCCGCCATCTCATCGCGGACATGCCCCGCAGCTCCTACCCGGCGGCCCTGGACCTGCTGCTGAGCGCCGCCGCGACCCGGCTCGGGGAAATCCGCTCCCGGTCCGGGCCCCCGGCGGCCACACTGGACCGTCCGCCGAAACCGACCCGTGAGGAGACCGTCCGCCGATGACACCGCCGGCCCCGCGCAGCCCCAAGCAGCGCAAGCAGGACACCCTGCACCGACTGGAGCACGACGAGGACCTGTGGGTCGCCACGGCCGACGCGGACGGGGGAGTGCCGTATCTCGTCCCGCTGTCCTTCCTCTGGGACGGCGCGACCCTGCTGCTGGCCACCCCGGCCGCGAGCCCCACCGGCCGGAATCTGCGGGCGACGGGCAGGACGCGCCTCGGAATCGGCCCGACCCGCGACGTCGTCATGGTCGAGGGCACGGTCGACACGATCACCCGGGCCGAGCTGTCCGAGGAGGAGGGCGACCGGTTCGCGGCCAGGACCGGCTTCGACCCGCGTCAACTCAGCACGCCCTACCTGTACTTCCGTGTCCGGCCGAGCCGGGTGCAGGCCTGGCGGGAGGCCGGCGAACTGGACGGGCGCGAGCTGATGCGGGACGGGGTGTGGCTGGTGGCGGACTGAAACGGCCTGGCCGGGACACCCGTGGGGGTACAGGGCACGGGGCAGGACCGTTCCGTGCCCGGAACCCTTTCGGAGGAGCCATGCCACTGGTGAATGCGGGCTTCGTGGTGCTCGACTGTGCCGAGCCCGAGAAGCTCGCCGTGTTCTACACGGAACTGCTGGAAGGCGAGCAGACGGAGGCCACCGCCAACCGCGTCGAGATCAGGGGCGCCGACGGAACCCGGCTCGCGTTCCGCCGCGACATGAACGCGACCCCGCCGAGTTGGCCGCGCCCCGAGAACTCCCTCCAGGCCCATCTCGACTTCGTCGTGGAGGACCTGGACGAGGTGGAGCGCAAGATCGTCGGACTCGGCGGTCGTCCCCTGGAGGCGAGGGAGGCGCCGGGCCCCTACGAGGAGCGCGGGTACGCCGACCCGGCCGGCCACTCCTTCACCGTGCGCCGCACGGCCGCCATGGGACCGAAGCAGGGCTGAGGACCCGAGGGCCCGGCGCCGGCCGGGGCGGGCGTTCCGCCCCGGCCGGCCGGCGTGCGCTCAGTCCCGGCCGCCCTTGTCGGCGACCGGCCACACGCCGGTCGAGCGCTCGATCGCCTTGGCGCCGGTGCGGTCCGCAATGCTGCGGGCCGCCGCGAACAGGGCGCCCTGAACGGCGGCCGCGAACACGATCTCCCCCCAGCCGCGCTCACGGTCCAGCGCGTCGGGGGCGTCCTCCTCGTGCCGTATCGCCATCCACGTCTTGCGGAAGGCGAGACCCGCCAGTGCCCCGCTCGCCCAGCCCAGCGCGAAACCCAGGGGCTTGTAGGCGAGGGGCATCTTCAGCTTCTTCTTGTTGCTCTTCTTGGCCACGTGCGCCTCCTTGGTGTCAGGGCCGCCCCCGAGCAGGGACCTCCTCGGCCTGCGGAACGGGGCCGGGCGGCGTCCCGTCCCCGAAGGGCCTGCCGCCCAGTTCCTCGCGGTGATGCGGCGTCAGCCAGCCCGCCGTGTCGGGCCCCAGGGGCACGATGCCGGTCGGGTTGATGCCGCTGTGTACCTGGTAGTAGTGCCGCTTGATGTGGTCGAAGTCGACGGTGTCACCGAAACCCGGCGTCTGGTAGAGGTCGCGGACGTACGCCCACAGCACCTGGTTCTCCGTCAGTTTCCAGCGGTTGCACTTGAAGTGGCCGTGGTAGGCGGCGTCGAAGCGGACCAGTGTGGTGAACAGCCGGATGTCCGCCTCGGTGATCGTGTCGCCCACCAGATACCGCTGCCCGGCCAGCCGGTCCGCCAGCAGCTCCAGCCGCCGGAACAGCCGCGCGCACGCCCCCTCGTACTCCTCCTGGCCGGTGGCGAACCCCGCCCGGTACACGCCGTTGTTGACGTCCTCGTAGATGTCCGCCATCACGGCGTCGATCTCGTCCCGCAACGGCTCCGGGTAGAGATCGGGCGCGCCCTCGCGGTGCAGGGCGGTCCACTCGGTGGCCAGGTCGAGGGTGATCCGCTGGTAGTCGTTGGTGACCAGCCTGCCGCTGGGCACGTCGACGATCGCGGGGACGCTGACGCCGCCCGGGTAGTCGGTCTCCCGCCGGTCGTAGGCCTCACTGAGGAAGGCGATCCCGAGCACCGGATCTCGCCCCTCCGGATCCAGCGTGAAGCGCCAGCTGCGGTCGTCCTGGATCGGGTCGGCGACCGCCAGCGACAGGGCGCTCTCCAGGCCCAGCAGCCGCCGGGACACCAGGGACCGGCTCGCCCACGGGCAGGCTCGGCTGACCACCAGCCGGTAACGGCCCGCCTCCACCGGCCAGCCGTCCCGGCCGTCCGCCGTGATCCGGTCCGTGAAGTGGGCCTTGGACCGCTGGAACGACTTCCTGCCGTAGGCGGTGTTGCCGCCGCCGCTCATGACCTCTCTCCTCTCCGCGTACGACCGGGTGCCCGGCCGAGTCGTACGCCGGGTTCCCCGATCTCACCGAGTCCCCCGTTTTCCGCCGAAGGCACCGTGTGAGCCCGACCGGGCGGGGCAATCGGCGATAGATGAGCGGAACGACAAAGGCACCGAAGACGGATAGCAAGACCCGTGTCACCGTCCTGGTGGCGCTCGCCGCCAACCTCGTCATAGCCGTCGCCAAGACGATCGGCGGCCTCGTGGCCCACTCGCCCGCGCTGCTGTCGGAGGCGGCGCACTCCGTCGCGGACAGCATGAACGAGATCTTCCTGCTGGCCGCGTTGCACCGCAGCCGCCGCCCCGCCGACTCCCGCCATCCCTTCGGCTACGGCAAGGAACGCTTCTTCTGGTCGCTGCTCGCAGCCGTCGGCATCTTCGTGATGGGCGGCTGCTTCTCCTTCTTCCAGGGCTTCGAGGCGCTGCACGGCGGTGGCGAGCCGACGTTCGGCGGATACGTCGCCGGCATGATCGTGCTCGGGGTCGCATTCCTCGCCGAGGGCCTGTCGCTGGTGCGGGCCCTGTACCAGGTGCGGGGGCAGGGCGGCATCGCGAGCGGCCTGCGGGACCCGGCGCTGCGCACGGTCGTCGCCGAGGACGCCACGGCGGTGCTCGGAGTGACCCTCGCCCTTGCCGGCATGGCGCTGCACATGGTCACCGGGCAGGTCGTGTGGGAGGCGTCCGCCTCGCTGGGGATCGGCGCGCTGCTGGTGTTCGTCGCCTACCGGCTGGGCCGCGACGCCCGCGACCAGCTGATCGGGGAGGCGGCCGACCCAGAGGCCGACGCCCGGATCCGGGCGCTGCTGGCGGCACAGTGTGAGATCGACAGCGTCGAGGCGCTGTTCACGATGAAGACGGGCCTGGACACGGCCCTGGTGGCGGCCCGGGTGGATCTGGTGCCGGGCCTCGACAGCGAGGAGGTCGAGGAGGTCGCCGTCCGCATCAAGCGGTCCATCGCCGGCATCGTCGCGGAGGCGGACCAGATCTTCCTCGACGTCACCGAACGCTCCGCCCGCGAGGCACAAGGAAGCCCCGCCGCGACGGGGGAGCGCGGCGGGGCCTGACGCACGTGTGCCCGGGGAACGTGGGTTCATGCGTCCCGGGTGAGAAAAACTTTTGAGGGCTCTGGATGGGGTGGGGAAACGGTCCGGGATGGGCGCCGCGGGGAGCGATCGAGGGGGGAGGGCTGGGGCCCTCGGGTCGGTCGGCTGCGGGTCCTTGGTCGGTCGGCTGCCGGTCCTTGGTCGGACGGCCCCGGGTCCTTGGTCGGCCGGCTTTGGGTCTCTGATCGATACCTCTTTGGCCCTCGGATCGACCGTTTCCGGGTGCGTGGGTCGACCGTCTGCGGGGCCCTCCGGATCGGCTGTTCCCGTGTCCTCCGGATCGGCTGCCCCCGTGTCCTTCGGGTCCGCTGGCTGCGGGTCCTTGGATCGACACCTCTCCGCCCCTAGGGTCGGCTGCCCGCCCGGGCCTCCGGGCGGGCTGGTTCCGTGCCCTCGGTGGGGACCGCCTGGAGCCTCGGGCTGACGGCCTCCGCACCCCCGGACCGGCAGCCTCGGGGCTTCCCGGACCGGCGGCCTCCGGACCAGGCCGCCCGGCCTTCCCGGCCGACAGCCTCCGGCCTTCGCGGACCGGACGGCCCTTGGCCGCGACCCTCACAGACCAGCCGTTCCGGCCCCCGGATCCACCCCCGGCCCGACCGCCCGTAGCCGGGATCAGACCGTTCCCCGACGGGCCCCGGCCCCCAGCCTCACCCCTCCTCGACCGGCTCCACCACAAACACCGGAATAACCCGATCAGTCTTCTTCTGGTACTCGGCGTACGGCGGGTACGCCGCGACCGCCCGCTCCCACCACTCGTCCTTCTCCGCACCGGTGACCTCACGGGCGCGCATGTCCCGCAGCTCGGTCTTGTCCCGGAGCTCCACATGGGGATCGGCCTTGACGTTGTGGTACCAGACCGGGTGCTTCGGCGCACCGCCCAGCGAGGCCACGAGGGCGTAGCGCCCTTCGTGCTCGACCCGCATCAGCGGCGTCTTGCGGAGCTTGCCGCTCTTGGCGCCTCGCGTGGTCAGCAGGATCACGGGCATCCCCGTGTTCATCAGGGTCGTGCCCTCGGTGCCGCCGGAGCTCTCGTACAACTCGACCTGCTTGCGCACCCAACCGGTCGGGCTCGGCTCGTACTCGCCCTCAAGAGGCATGACATCGGTCCCATCGTCGTGTCCGCGTACTGACTTGACGCCGTTCTTCAACACCCGCGCACGCGGGATTCATCCAACCGGCGACTACCACAGCATCCCCACCGCCAGCGCCAGGATCACGCCGCTCGACACGAGCGCCGTCACCAGCCGCCCCCGATGCCCCGTCAGCACCCGCCCCAGCAGCGCCCCGCCCCCGGCCAGCAGCACCTGCCAGCTCGCCGAGGCGGCGAACGCGGCCAGCACGAACACGCCCTGCTCGAGGGGTGAAACGGCCTCGGTCGCGCGGGTGCCGAGGACCAGCGCCGCGAAGTAGATCACGGTGGTCGGGTTGAGCAGGGTGATGCCGAGCAGCGCCACGTACGCGCGCGCCGGGCTGGGGGGAGGGGGAGTGGAGCGGGTGGCGAGCCGGTGGTCGCGGTAGTGGCGTACGGCGACGACCGCGCCCCGCACCGCGAGGGCTGCGAGCACCAGGGCGGAGGCCCAGCGCAGCGGCACCAGCACCGGTCGCAGCGCGGTGGCCAGCGCCGAGCCGCCGATGGCGGCCAGGAGGGCGTAGAGCCCGTCGGCCGTGGCGACGCCGAGCGCGGCGCAGACGCCGGTCCGCAGGGACGTACGGGCGGTGAGGGAGACGAGATAGGTCGCGACCGCGCCGACCGGCACGGCGATGCCGTAGCCGGCGATCAGCCCCGCGACGAGCGCGGCGCTCATGACGTGCGGAGCGCGGGCCTCCACGGACGGCCGGGCTGCTGCTGGGACCGCACCGGAGAGGCGGCGGCGGTCGGCGGCAGGAAGGCGAGGTTCGTAGGCATGGCCGGATTCTGCGGGGGTCCGGCCGGCGCCGACAAGCGAATTTCGCCGGAACCCCGCCCGGCCGCACCGGCGGACCCACCGTCCACCTCGCAACCCGAAGCCCAGTGCGAAGATCCCCGGCCAGATTTCCCCCGCGCCTGATCTGGCCGAACTTGGCGTCGCCCCTTTAGATGCCCCGGGCATCTAATGAAGATCGGCACGAGGCACTCTTCGTCTGCGAGGACTTCCATGACGGACATGACGGAATCGGACACCGTCGCCTTCCCTCAGGACCGCACCTGCCCCTACCACCCGCCCACCGCCTACACCCCGCTGCGCGACAGCCGCCCGCTGGCCCGTGTGCGGCTCTACGACGGCCGCCTGGTCTGGATGGTCACCGGCCACACCCTCGCCCGCACCCTGCTGGCCGACCCACGGCTGTCCACCGATCCCACCCGGCCCGAGTTCCCCGCGACCACCGCGCGCGCCGCGGAGGTCCGCCGCCGCAAGACCGCGCTGCTGGGCGTCGACGACCCCGAACACCGCGTCCAGCGGCGGATGATGATCCCCAGCTTCACGCTCAAGCGCGCCGCGGAAGCGCGCCCGCGGATCCAGCGGATCGTGGACGAGCGGATCGACGCGATGATCGAGCAGGGGGCACCCGCCGAGCTGGTGAGCGCCTTCGCGCTGCCGGTGCCCTCCATGGTGATCTGCGCCCTGCTCGGCGTGCCCTACGCCGACCACGAGTTCTTCGAGGGCCAGTCCCGCCGGCTGCTGCGCGGCCCGACGGCCGCCGACTCCATGGACGCGCGCAACCGACTGGAGGCGTACATAGACGAACTGATCGACCGCAAGCAGAAGCAGCGCGAGGCCGGCGACGGCGTCCTCGACCAACTGGTCCACGAGCGGCTGCGCGAGGGTGAACTCGACCGCGAGGATCTCATCTCCATCGCGATCATCCTGCTGGTCGCCGGCCACGAGACGACCGCCAACATGATCTCGCTGGGGACCTACACCCTCCTCCAGCACCCGGACCGGCTGGCCGAGTTGCGAGCCGACCCCGGATTGCTGCCGGTCGCGGTCGAGGAGCTCATGCGGATGCTGTCCATCGCCGACGGGATGCTGCGCGTCGCCGTGGCGGACATCGAGGCGGGCGGCGAGACGATCCGGACGGGCGACGGGGTGGTCTTCTCGACCTCGGTCATCAACCGCGACGAGTCGGTCTACCCCGACCCCGACGCCCTGGACTGGCACCGCCCGGCCCGCCACCATGTCGCCTTCGGGTTCGGCATCCACCAGTGCCTCGGCCAGAACCTCGCCCGCGCCGAGATGGAGATCGCCCTGAGCACTCTCTTCGACCGCCTGCCGGGCCTCCGGCTTGCCGTCCCTGCGGAGGAAATCCCCTTCAAACCCGGCGACACGATCCAGGGGATGCTGGAACTCCCCGTGACCTGGTAAGAGGCTCCGGTCATGGACAACGAAACGCATGAAACACGCGAAGCACAGGAAATGCGCGAATCAGGACATCTGTACATCGACATCGACCACAGTCTCTGTATGGGCGCGGGCCAGTGCGCCCTCACCGCCCCGTCCGTCTTCACCCAGGACGACGACGGCTTCAGCGCCCTGATCCCCGGCCGGGAGGACGGCGGCGGCGACCCGATGGTGCGGGAGGCCGCGCGGGCCTGTCCGGTCGGGGCCATCACCCTGTCCGGCGCGGGGAGTTGACGCAGGGCACCTCGCTCGACGTAACGGATTTCGCGGGCGGGTCCGCACCCGGTGCCGGGCCCGCCCGCCCTCAGTGCGCCGCCAGTAGCGACCGCGCCGCCTCCCGCGCCTCGGCCGCCGGCCGAGTGTCGCCCGTGATCCCCGCCGTGACCATCGCGCCCTCGGCCAGCAGATACAGCGGCCCGGTCAGTGCCTCCGGCAGTCCGGCCCCGGCCACCAGTGAGGCCAGGTAGTCGCGGAACGCCCGCTTGTGGGCCCTGACCTGGCCCGCGACCCGCTCCGACCGGGCGCCCAGCTCGCCGTAGGAGTTGATCCAGGCGCACCCGCGGAAGTCCTCCTCGCCGAACCACTCCTCCAGCCAGTCGAAGACGGCCAGGATCCGCCGCTCGGGGTCGGTCTGCCGGTCCACGTACGCCGCGAGCCCCCCGCGCCAGCGCACGTCCCGCCGCTCCAGGTACGCCTCGACGAGCTGCTCCTTCGCGGGGAAGAGCTGGTAGAGCCGCTTGAGCGAGACCCCGGACGCGCCACGGATGTCGTCCATGCCGACGGACTGGATGCCGCGCCCGTAGAACAGGCTCTCCGCCGCGTCCAATGCCTGCTCCCGGGCGGTTGCGCTGTCCATGTGCGAACTCTCCTTGACGTGAGAACGAGCGTTCTCCTACGGTAGCAGCAGTCTGGAGAACGCGCGTTCTCCCGTGCTTCCGCCATCGATCCGTCCCCGGAGGACGCCATGACCGACCGCCCGCCCCTGCCCCCGTTCACCCGCGAGAGCGCAGCCCAGAAGGTGCAGGCCGCCGAGGACGCCTGGAACACCCGCGACCCGCACAAGGTGTCGCTCGCCTACTCCGAGGACTCCGTGTGGCGCAACCGCGGCACCTTCGTCACCGGACGCGCCGAGATCGTCGAGTTCCTCACCGCGAAGTGGGCACGCGAGCACGAGTACGCGCTGCGCAAGGACCTCTGGGCCTTCGACGGCAACCGCATCGCGGTCCGCTTCCAGTACGAGTGCCGGGACGCCGACGGCCAGTGGTGGCGCTCGTACGGCAACGAGCTGTGGGACTTCGACGAGCACGGGCTGATGACCCGGCGCGAGGCGAGCATCAACGACGTACCGATCGAGGAGCACGAACGCCGCATCCTCGGCCCCCGCCCGGAGAACGAGCGAGGGCTGACCTTCCCGGTGCGCTGAGCCGGTTGAGTAGGGTTCCCGGGTGACCGAACAGGCCCGGAAACCCTTCCTCTACGTCGTCGTCTGCGCCGCGGGGATCGCCGTGGACGTCAGCAAGCTGATCATCGCCGCGCAGGAGCGGGACTGGGAGGTCGGGGTCATCGCGACACCGGTCGCCATGAACGGCTTCTTCGACACCGACGCCGTCGAGGCCCTGACGGGCCGTCCGATCCGTTCGGCGTGGCGTACGCCGGCCGAGCCGCGCCCCTTCCCGCCGCCCGACGCCGTCGTCGTCGCCCCGGCCACGTTCAACACCGTCAACAAGTGGGCCGCGGGCAGCGCCGACACCCTCGCCCTCGGCACCCTGTGCGAGGCGTACGGCCTCGGCGTCCCCATCGCGGTCCTGCCCTGCGTGGCCGACGCGCTCGCCGCTCATCCCGCGTACCGGGACAGCCTGATACGGCTGCGGGGGATGGGCGTGCGCTTCGGGGAGCCGTTCACCGGCGAGGCGGGGGAGGACGGCCGGCGGCCGGAGTTCGGGTGGGAGCGGGCGCTGGACCTGCTGGAGGGCCGGCGGGCGCCGTAGGCTCCTCTGGTACCCACCCCGAAGGCAGGAGCAGCAGCGATGCAGTATGTGAAGCTCGGTGCGACGGGCCTGGACGTCTCGCGGATCTGTCTGGGCTGCATGACCTACGGGCTCCCCGACCGCGGCACGCACGAGTGGACCCTCGACGAGGAGGCGTCCCGGCCGCTCATCAGGCAGGCGCTGGACGCCGGGATCAACTTCTTCGACACGGCCAACGTCTACTCCGACGGCACCAGCGAGGAGATCGTCGGCAAGGCGCTGCGCGACTTCGCCCGCCGCGACGAGATCGTGCTCGCGACCAAGGTGAACGGCCGGATGCGGCCCGGACCCAACAGCGCCGGGCTCTCCCGCAAGGCCATCATGACGGAGATCGACCACAGCCTCACCCGCCTCGGCACCGACTACGTCGACCTCTACCAGATCCACCGCTTCGACCCGCACACCCCGGTCGAGGAGACGATGGAGGCGCTGCACGATCTGGTGAAGTCGGGCAAGGTCCGCTACATCGGGGCGAGTTCGATGTACGCGTGGCAGTTCTCCAAGATGCAGTACACGGCCGAGCGGCACGGCTGGACCAAGTTCGTCTCGATGCAGGACTACTACAACCTCCTCTACCGCGAGGAGGAGCGCGAGATGCTGCCACTCTGCGCCGACCAGGGCGTCGGCGTGCTGCCCTGGAGCCCGCTGGCCCGCGGCCGGCTCACCCGGGACTGGGGCACGGTGACCGACCGCAGTGCCCAGGACAACTTCGGCAGCCGGCTCTACGTCGACAGTGACCGGGTCGTCGTCGAGGCCGTCACCCGCGTGGCGAACGAACGCGGTGTCCCGCGCGCCCAGGTCGCCCTCGCCTGGCTGCTGCACCAGGCCCCGGTGACGGCCCCGATCATCGGCGCCGCCAAGCCGCACCACATCGAGGACGCGGCGGCCGCGGTCGAACTGGAGCTCACCGAGAAGGAGTTGGAGGCGCTCCAGGAGCCCTACACCCCGCATCCGGTCATCGGCCACTGACCGGTCGCGCCGGGCGCTCAGTGCGGCTCGTGCGGTGCGAACTCCGTGCCGCACGGGCCCGCGCCCTCGCTCTCGGCCAGGGCGACGCGGTCGCCGTTCATGGACAGCGTGCGGTAGTACTCCCCGATCCGCTCGGCCGAACGGCCCACGTAGTGCCCGATGAAGGAACGGCGGAACCGGCTCTCCGTACGGTTGGGCCCGGAGCCGTGCACCAGGCTGCCGTTGAAGAACAGGACGTCCCCCGGCTCCATGTCTACCGGAACGGCCGACAGGCCGGGCGGCGGTGGGACGTACTCCCGTGCGAAGGACACCTCGACGTCCGCCGTCTCCGGGCAGAACAGGTCCATCTCATGGGTGCCCGGGACGACTTCGAGCCCTCCGTTGTCCCGGCCGATCACATCGCACGCGATCCACGCCGCCACACAGGTCCCCGGCTCGACCCGGAGATAGAAGTTGTCCTGGTGCAGCGCCTGCCCCCGGGCCCCCGGCGGCTTGAAGTAGAACATGCTCTGCGCGGCCAGCACCTCCTCTCCGAGCAGCACCTCCAGCACGCCCCGCAGCCGCGGATCGAGCAGCACCCGCAGGGACAGGTCGTCGATCTCGTGCGGATGCATCACCCGCGGATACACCCGCAGCGGGTCACCGTCGTCCGGTCGCGGCGCGAAGTGCCCGGCGACCGGCCCGGAGGCGTGCAGCGCCGTGAACCCCTCGCACAACCGGTCGATCTCGGCGCGACCGAACAGCCCGCGTACGACGGTGTAGCCCTCCTGCCGGAACTGCCGGAGCCTGGCCGCGAGCAGGAGGGGAGCGCCGGCGGCGCCGATGTCCGTGGCTGTCATGCGCTCACTCCTCGATGAGGTGCCTTGGCCTGTCACGCTAGGCCGGTAGCCGCGTCAGGAGGATGACCGTGAGCGCTGAGGGATTGCCCGAGACTGCTGGCGCGCCCGGCGACCCCGCACCGCCGCCCGGCCTCGTGGTGGTCGGCCACTTCGACCAGCCGCCGGGATATGGCGTCAACCGGCCGCGCGGCGCGGACAGCTGGCTGTTCACCTGGACGACGGAGGGCCGGGGCCGGCTGTGGCAGGGCAATACCGAGGCGCGGGCCGGCGCCGGGGACCTGGTGGTGCTCGCGCCGGGCGTCCCGCACGGCTACGGCGTCGAACCGGGCGCCTCCCACTGGGAGTTCTGGTGGGCGCACTGCCAGGCCCGGCCGTCCTGGCGCTCCTGGCTGCGTCCCTACGACACCGGGGAGGGCATGTACCGCGTCCCGCCGACGCCGGACGCGGTGCGCGGCCGCGTCGAGGCGGCGTTCCGCCGGATGCTCGCCGACGCCCGCTGGACGGGTACGGAGGCGCCGCCCGCCACGGCGCCGGGGGAAGAGCCGGTCGCCGTCGCGCACGGCACCGCCGCCCGCGAACTCGCCCTGTGCTCCCTGGAGGAGGTCGTCCTGCTCACGGCCGGCCCGGCGCGCACGCCGTCCCGCGCCGGGGTGGACGCCCGGGTGAGCCGGGCGCAGGCGCTGATCGACGCCGACCCGGCCGCCCCGCACACCGTCCGCTCGCTCGCCGAACACGTCGCGCTCTCGCCCTCCCGTTTCGCCCACCTCTTCAGCCGGCAGCTCGGCCTGTCACCGATGCGCGCCCTGCGCGAGGCCCGATTGCGGCATGCCGCGCGGCTACTGGAGACCACGGGGCTGTCCGCGGAACGCGTCGCGGCCGCCTCGGGCTTCGCGAGCCCCTATCACTTCAACCGGGTGTTCCGGGAGCGGTACGGGAGGCCGCCGGGCGCGTATCGGGCGGGCGGTCCAATGGTTGGCACCTGACTTGTGAAGGGTCGGTGAAGGTCGGTACCCCCGTATGACCAGGTGAAAAGAGTGCGGCAGCCGTGCGCAATGGTTTGCGTCGAACTTCGAACCCGGCCCATTGAATACCGTTTCCAATTGCCGTATCGATATCCGGCAATGACCTCGACGCGCTATTGACCACTCGTCAAACAGTGACCGGTGCGCACGCGGTGCACAAAAACTGGAATGGCTTGTTCTCTGCCCCTGACCTGTGCAAAGGTGTGCCTCGCTCCCTTACGCCCTAAGCTTCACGAGAGCCGCGCCCGGAGCATACCCCTTGGTATGGACCATCAATGCCGCATGCCCTCCGGAGGAATGCCGCCGTGCATGACGCAGGCCTGTCGAATTCCCCAAGCGACGCCCGCATCTTTGATGTCACGGACGCTCAGCTGAGCGCCGAACTCAAGAAGTGGACGGGGGTGTCACCGGCGCTGCACCCCGTCGGTGAACTTCTCGACCGGCACTGGGAAGCGGGCTTCGCGTACGCGCGGCTGTGTACGGCCGACGCCCGCTCGGCGGGCATGCTCACCACCGCGGCCTTCACCCGGCTCTTCGGCGAGACCCTGCGGCAGACCGGCCCCACGGCCGCCTGGCGCCCCCAACTTCTCCTCACCGTGCGCCGTATCGCGGCGGAGTGGGACACCGACCGCAGACGGGAACTGCTGCACCCCGAGCTGAGATCGGAGACGGAGGGCGCCGACCGCGTCGCCGCGCGGCTGCTGCCGCCCGCCGACCGGCGCCTGCTCTCCGGCGCCTTCCAGCGGCTTCCCCAGTCCGCCCGCTGCCTGCTGTGGCACACCGAGGTCGAGGCCGAGCCGCTGTCAGTGCCGGCCGGACTGCTCGGCCTCGACGAGGAGTCCGCGCGCCTCGAACTGGGCCGGGCCTGCGACCGGCTGCGCGAGGAGTGCCTCCAGGTCCACCGCGAGCTCGCCCCCGAGCAGGAGTGCCGCCAGTACCTGAGGATGCTGGACGTGACCTACCGGCGCGGCGGCGTCGACGTCGACCCCGACCTGCGCGGGCACCTGAACCGCTGCGCGCACTGCAGCGACACCGCCTGCCAGCTCGCCTTCTTCAACGAAGGGCTCGGCGTCGCACTGGCCGAGGCCGTGCTCGGCTGGGGCGCCCGCGACTACCTGGTGTCCAGGGCGAGCCTCACCGAGCGGCCGGCCGCGGCCAAGGCACGGCCGGTGACCGAGTTCGCGGGAGAGTCCTTCTTCGCCGACACCGACGTCCCCGCCCCCATCCCGGCTCCCGCTCCCGCTCCGCTGGGTGGGGATCCCGCCGCCGGCGTCCCCGCGCCGGAGACCTTCTTCGCCCCCGCAGCCGAGCCGCGAGCCCCCGGCGCTCAGCCGCAGGCCTCTGCCGCGGCGCCCCGGCCCGCCCCTCCCGCCGCCGACCCGGCCGCCCCGCCCGCGCAGCCCGGCCCCCGCAGGGCCCGTCGCGCCGCCCGCCGCACGAGCGGCCCCGCCGCCGCTCCCGACGCCGGCACCGCCCGCACCTGCACCGGCCGCGCGGCCCTCAAGGCCGCCCGCCGGGCCGCCCGGCGCCGCAACCTCACCGCCGCCGTCGCGACGGTCAGCGCCCTGGTCGTCCTGCCGCTGGTCATCTGGTCCGTCGCCGGCTCCGGCGACGACTCCGCGGCCACGGCCGGCGACCGCCCCTCCGAGGCGCCCGACGCCGACGCGAGCGGCGCCACCGGCAACCCCTCCTGGGCCGGCGCCGCCGAAGCCGCCAAGGGCGATCTGCGGGGCCGGCTGTACAACATCGGGTCCGGGCTCTGCGTCGGCATCGTCGGCCAGAAGACCGTCGCGGGCGCGGAGACCGAGCTCACCGCCTGCTCCTCGGCGGCCGGCCAGCAGTGGGCGTACGAGACCGACGGGCTGATCCGCAGCGGCGTCGACCCCGAACTCTGCCTCGACTCCCACCTCGGCTACTCGGTCCGGCTCGCCCCCTGCACCGGCGTGGCCGACTCCGCGACCAAGAACATCCGCTACGACTTCACCCTCCAGGGCACCCTCGTGCCGCGCTTCGACCAGGACCTGGCCCTCAGCCCCGCCGCCACCGACGGCTCGGGCGCCCTGGTCCTCAAGAACCGCGAGGACGAGGGCGACACCCAGCACTGGGTCGTAGACACCTCCCAGCCGGACCTCCAGATGGAGGTGGTCAACTGGGACTCGGCGACCGAGGTGCCCCCGACACCCGCGCCGACCCCGACCCATGAGCCGTCGCGGACCGCGAAGCCCACGCCGACCCCGTCCGCGACCCCGTCGACCGCCGAGCCGACCTCCGCGGCCCCGTCCCCGACCGACGACTCCTGCTCCTACAACCCGTACGCCTGCTCCTGGGACGACCACGACGGCGGCTGGTCCGGTGGCGGCTACGGGGGCGGTTACGGCGGCCACGACGGCCGTGGTTACGGCGGCGGCCGCTGAGCGAGCGGGTCAGCCGCCGGTGCCGGGCTGGACCACCGTCAGGAACACCGACGACTCGTTCCCGGCGACCGGCACCTCACCGGCCGTCCAGGCCACCTTCAGCGGGTCCCGCTCGTCGGGCGGCGTCACCAGCAGCGCCGCCGGCCGGGCCGTACGGGCGCCGCTGATCTCGGGGCTGGCGTAGGTGAGCCCCGCCCAGGCGCTGCGGCCCGGGGTCAGAGTGACCGTCGTCGGCGTGTCCGGAGAACGCTTCGGGTCCGGCCCGAGCTGCTCACCGGACGCGTCCACGAAGGCGGCACCGGGATAACCGCGCACGCTGCAGGTGCGGTCCCCGGTGTTGGTCAGCACGATCGGGAAGTTCCGCTGCCCGGCCCCGGGGCTCGGCCGGCCGATGGCCGCGCGCAGCTCGGAGGTGTGACAGCGCGCGTCCGAGCCGCCCGACCGCGTCGCGGGGCTCGTGGTGCCGGTCGTGCCCGGCTCCGTCGTCGGGCTCCCGACCGTGGGCGTCGCCGCTCCGGTCGTACGGCCGCTCGTGCCGGCCGGAGTCCGTACGGCGCCCGCGGAATCGCCGCCGTCCGCGCACGCCGTGAGCGGGCTCAGCAACGCCACGGCGGTCAGCAGGGGAATCGCTCGGTGTAATGCGGGGCTTACCCGTGCACGTCCCATGACTGACGACTCCCCGTTCCGGCGCGGACTACTCACCCTCGTCGAGGAGCCCGATCTCCGCCCAGATCGTCTTGCCGTCCGCCGTGTGCCGGCTGCCCCAGCGCTGGGTCAGCTGAGCGACCAGCAGCAGTCCGCGGCCGCCCTCGTCGAAGGTCTTGGCGCGGCGCAGATGCGGCGCCGTGTGGCTGGTGTCGGACACCTCGCAGATCAGTGTCGTCGCATCGTGGATGAGCCGCAGCCGGATGGGGGGAGTGCCGTACCGGATGGCGTTCGTCACCAGCTCGCTCACCACCAGTTCGGCCGTGAACGACGCCTCGCTCAGGCTCCAGGCGCCGAGCTGCTCCACGACCTGCTTGCGGATGGGCGCCACGAGCGCGGGGTCGGCCGGGATGTCCCAGGTGGCGACCTGGGAGGCGGGCAGCCCCTGCGTGCGCGCCAGCAGCAGCGCCACGTCGTCCGCGACACCGCCCGGCGGGAGCAGGGTGTGCAGGACGCGGTCGCAGGTCTCGTCCAGCGACTCGGACCGGGCGGACAGCGCGGTGCGCAGCAGCGCGTGGCCGGCGTCGACGTCGCGCTCCCGCGTCTCGATCAGACCGTCGGTGTAGAGGGCGAGCACGGTGCCCTCGCGCAGTTCGACCTCGGCCGACTCGAACGGCAGCCCGCCCAGGCCCAGCGGCGGCCCGGCGGGCAGCTCGATCTCGCGGGGCTCACCGCCGGGCGGGACCATGACCGGCGAGGGGTGCCCCGCCCTGGCCAGCGTGCACCGCCGGGAGACCGGGTCGTACACCGCGTACAGACAGGTGGCGCCGACCTCCCCGGGGCCGGCCTCGACGCCCGCCTCCTCCGACAGCCGTACGACCAGGTCGTCGAGGTGGGTGAGCAACTCGTCGGGGGCCAGGTCGATGTCGGCCAGGGTGCGCACGGCGGTGCGCAGCCGGCCCATGGTCGCCGAGGCCTGGACGCCGTGGCCGACGACGTCCCCGACGACCATCGCCACCCGCATCCCGGACAGCGGGATCACGTCGAACCAGTCGCCGCCCACCCCGGAGCGCGCCGCCGGGAGATAGCGGGAGGCCGCGTCCAGCGCGGCGGTGCGCGGCAGGGACCGGGGCAGCAGGCTGCGCTGCAGGGCGAGAGCGGTCTCGCGCTCGCGCGAGTAGCGGCGCGCGTTGTCGATGCAGACCGCCGCGCGGGCCGTGATCTCCTCGGCCAGCAGGGCGTCGTCGGGCGTGAACGGCTGGGGGTTCCTGAACCGGGTGAGCACGGCGACCCCGAGGGTGGCGCCGCGGGCCCGGATCGGTACGGACATGGTGGTGTGGATGCCGTACTCCCTGATCCGCGCGGCGCGCTGCGGGTCCCAGGACAGCCACTGGTCCAGGTCGCCGGTCGATGTCGAGGCCACGATGGTGTGGCCCGCCAGCAGCGCGTCCGCCTGGGGCGAGGGGGCCGGATACTCGTCCAGATGCCCGGGCTTGACCACGGCCTCGGGGCTGCCCGAATTGACGGACCGGTGGGCGGCCCGTCTGAGTCCGATCGGTGCGGTGAGGCCGCCGGTGGGCGGTTCGCCGTGCTCCGCGGGGTCCAGCAGGTCGACGCTGGCGAAGTCGGCGAGGGCGGGAACACAGATGTCCGCCAGCTCCTGGGCCGTACGGGTGACGTCGAGGGTGGTGCCGATGCGGACGCTGGCCTCGTTCACCAGCTGGAGCCGCTCCTGGGCCAGGTACTGGTCGGTGAAGTCGTGGGCCGCGACACTCACCCCGCGCACCCGCCCCTTGGCGTCGGTGATCGGGGCCATCCGGGCCAGCCAGGCGTGGGTCCGGTCCCCGTCGGCCGGGACGTACGTCCGTACGTCGGTGCGCCGGCCGGTGGTGAGGACGCGCAGGAGCTGGCGCTCGATGTCCAGGCTCTGCCGTCTGCCGGTCAGCTCGGGCAGCCGCAGCCCGCGGACGTGCTCCTCGGCGAGGCCGAGGATCTCCGACATGACCCCGTTGATCCTGCGCAGCCGGAGCCGGTCGTCGTAGATCGCGATGGGGCAGGGGGACTCCAGGAGCCCGACCTCGTCCAGCGGATCGGCGGTCGGCCGGGTGCCGTCGTCGATCGGCGTGACCACGAGCCACTGAAAGGGGCCGTCGTCCCGCGGCCGCACCCGGTGGGCGAGCAGCCACACCGGCAGCGTGCCGCCGTCGTGGCGGCGCAGGGTGACGATGCCGTCCCAGCGGTCGCCGTCCGGGGTGACGGAGCTCTGCTCGGCCGCGCCGACCAGCAGATCCGCGGCGGGGCGCCCCACGACCTCGGCGGCGGGAAATCCCAGCAGCCGCTCCGCGCCGGAGTTCCACTCGGCGAGCACGCCGCTGTCGTCGATGACCGCCCGGGCCGTCGCGGCCTCGTCGAACGGATACTCCGGGCTCATGGGCGCCACTCCCACGCGCACACTCACGGTGAACAAGCGTGTCGCTCGGGCCCAAGCCTAGTCCTTCGGTGACGTGCGGGGAGCGAACCCGCAAGAGCGCACCTCCGCCGGCCGTCGAGCCGGGTTCAGTCCTGTCCGGACCGTTGACGGAGTGTCATGTCGCCGACAAGCATGGGCTCTGTCCGCATCTGGGAGCGCTCCCACGCGAGCGTCGCCCGCACCTCCCCCGAGGAGCCCAGACGTGAAACGACGCAGAACCACCCTGTTGTGCCTGACGGCCCTGCTGGCCGCCGGACTCACCGCCCTCCCCGCGGCACCGGCCGGCGCCGAAGAGGTCGAGCAGCTCAAGAACGGCACCTTCGACACCGCCATCGAGCCATGGTGGACCTCCGCCAACGTCACCGCGGGCCTGTCCGACGGACAGCTCTGCGCCGACGTCCCCGGCGGCACCGCCAACCCGTGGGACGCCGCCGTCGGCCAGAACGACGTCACGCTCGTGAAGGGGGAGTCCTACCGCTTCTCCTTCACCGCGAAGGGCTCGCCCGAGGGGCACGCCGTGCGGGCGCTCGTCGGCCTGTCGGTGGCGCCGTACGACGCCTACTTCGAGGTGACGCCGCAGCTGAGCGTCTCCGGGAACTCCTACGCGTACACCTTCACCTCGCCCGTCGACACCACACAGGGCCAGGTCGCCTTCCAGCTCGGGGGCGGCGCGGACCCGTGGCGTTTCTGCATGGACGACGCCTCGCTGCTCGGCGGTGTGCCGCCCGAGGTGTACGAGCCCGACACCGGGCCGCGGGTGCGGGTGAACCAGGTCGCCTATCTGCCCGCCGGGCCGAAGAACGCCACGCTGGTCACCGACGCCACCGAGAAGCTGCCCTGGCGGCTGAAGAACGGGTCCGGGGCCGTCGTCGCCCACGGCTGGACCCTGCCACGCGGCACCGACGCCTCCTCCGCCCAGAACGTCCATTCCATCGACTTCGGCGCCTACCGCAAGCCCGGCAAGGACTTCACGCTCGTCGCCGACGGGGAGGAGAGCCGCCCCTTCGACATCGGCACCGCCGCCTACGAGCGGCTGCGCCTGGACGCCGTGAAGTACTACTACACGCAGCGCAGCGGCATCCCGATCCGCGACGACCTGCGCCCGGGATACGCGCGCCCCGCCGGACACGTCGACGTCGCGCCCAACCAGGGCGACGGGGCCGTGCCCTGCCAGCCGGGCGTGTGCGGCTACACCCTCGACGTCACGGGCGGCTGGTACGACGCGGGCGACCACGGCAAGTACGTCGTCAACGGCGGCATCTCCGTGTGGGAGCTGCTGAGCACCTACGAACGCGAACTGCTCGCCCGCACCGGAGAGCCGCAGAAGCTGCGCGACGGCACGCTCGCCATCCCGGAGAGCGGCAACAAGGTGCCGGACATCCTGGACGAGGTCCGCTGGGAGCTGGAGTTCCTGCTGAAGATGCAGGTGCCCGCCGGGCAGCCGCTGGCCGGCATGGCGCACCACAAGATCCACGACGAGCAGTGGACGGGCCTGCCGCTCCTGCCGAGCGACGACCCCCAAAAGCGCGAGCTGCATCCGCCGTCCACCGCGGCGACGCTGAACCTCGCGGCGACGGCCGCGCAGGCCGCGCGCCTGTACCGGCCCTACGACAAGCGGTTCGCGGCGAAGGCGCTGGGCGCCGCCCGCACCGCGTGGTCGGCGGCGCTCGCGCACCCGGACCGGTACGCCTCCGAGAGCGACGGCATCGGCGGCGGAGCGTACGCCGACAACAACGTCGGCGACGAGTTCTACTGGGCCGCGGCCGAGCTGTATCTGACCACGGGGGAGCGGGAGTTCGCGGAGCACGTCCTCGGCTCACCGGTCCACACGGCCGACATCTTCGGCCCCCTCGGCTACGACTGGGCGAGGACCGCGGCCGCGGCCCGGCTGGACCTGGCGACCGTGCCCAGCCGGCTGCCCGGCCGGGACCAGGTGCGCCGGTCCGTCGTCGAGGGCGCCGACCGCTACCTGGCCACGCTGAAGGCACAGCCGTACGGCATGCCGTACGCCCCCGACGGCAACCTCTACGACTGGGGGTCCAACCACCAGATCCTGCACAACGCCGTCGTCGTCGCCTCCGCGTACGACATCACGGGCGCCTCGAAGTACCGGGACGGCGCGGTGCAGAGCATGGACTACCTGTTCGGACGCAACGCGCTGAACATCTCGTACGTGACCGGCTACGGCGAGGTCAACGCCCGTAACCAGCACGCCCGCTGGTACGCCCATCAGCTCGACCCGAAGCAGCCGAACCCACCGGTCGGCACGCTCGCCGGCGGCCCGAACTCCGGCATCCAGGACCCCTACGCACAGAGCAGACTCCAGGGCTGCGTCGGTCAGTTCTGCTACATCGACGACATCCAGTCCTGGTCGACCAACGAGCACACGATCAACTGGAACTCGGCCCTGACCCGGATGGCCTCCTTCGTGGCCGGCCAGGGGTGACGGCCGGTCCCTGACGGGCGGGAAGCCCGCTGCCGGCAGGTGCGGCGGCGGGCTTCCCGCGCGCCGGCCGTGCGGTCAGCCGGTGACGTTCTCGACCGGGAGGTTCTTGCTCGCGCCCCCCACGTAGTAGTCCGTGGGTGCCGAGAAGACCACGAACTCGTTGTCGTAGCCGCGGATCTTGGCCCGGACGGTGAAGTTGCCCTGTGCGTCCGTGGTGGTCCGCGCGTTGTAGGCGCTCTCGTAGTACGTGCGCAGGAAAACCCGGGTGCCGGCCACCGGGCCGTGCCCGGCCGGCCAGGTGACCTTCCCCTTCACGACCAGGGTGTCGCCGACGTGCACCTTGACCTTGTTCACCTGGTAGGTGATCGAGGAGGGAACCGCCTCCACGTTGACGGTGGTGTCCGCGAAGGCCATGTGGAAGTCGGTCGGGTCGGTGTCGTACACCGCCCGGAACATCACCTGGTGGCGCGGGAAGAGATGGGGGCTGGGCGTGTCCGCGACCCGGTCCGCGGGGACGTCCTCCAGGGTGAAGTGCCCCTCGCCGTCCGTGCGGACGGTGGCCAGGTCGCGGGTCTCCCACTCGGTCGGGTCGATGGGGTCGCCCCACGGGTTCCAGGTGTCGAACAGGACCGATTCCTGGAGCTGGACCGGCGCGTCGGCGACAGCGCTGCCGTCGGCGCGGGTCAGGGTGCCGGTCAGGTCGACCGTGCGGTCGCTGTAGTCGGTCGTGGCGGTGCTGCTGGTCAGGGTCACCACGTAGTCGTCGCCGTCCGCCGCGTGGGCGGACGGCGCGACGAGCGCGGTGGCGGCGAGGGCGAGAGCGGCGACGGCGGTCGGTCGGGCGGCCGTTGAGCGCTTGTGCACGTGAACTCCATTGGTGGTGTGAGCTGTTGGCTTCCCCCGGAACACCAGTGGTGTCGGTATGGGGTCTGACCGCGCGGCCTCACCAGGGGTTGTAGGGCCGTCGTGCCGATACGGCCCCGGTACACGCCGTTCGCCCGTCCGTTGCCGTCGTTTCCCCTACCGTTCGCGCTCCACGAGCTCGCCGGGCCGCTCGTGGGCGGTGAGGGTGTGCAGCTCGGCCCGGCTCAGCGGCGCGTGCACCTCGACGTACTCGCCGTGCGGGAGCCGCTTGATCACGCCGGTCTCCCGGCCGTGCGACACCCTCTCCCGGTCGCGGAGCTGGAGTCCCAGGCAGATGCGGCGGGTCACGACGAACACGGCCACCGGAACGACCAGGGCGGCGATGCGGATCGCCCACGTCACCGCGTTGATCGACAGATGGAGCCGGGTCGCCACGATGTCGTTGCCGCCGCCTGCCAGGAGGATCAGGTACAGGCTGATCCAGGCCGCGCCGATCCCCGTGCGGACCGGGCGGTTGCGGGGCTGGTCCAGCAGATGGTGCTCCCGCCCGTCGCCCGTGATCCGGGCCTCCAGGAACGGATACACACCGATGAAGACCAGCAGGAGCGGGAAGACCACGACCGGGATCAGCACGCCGAGGACGAGCGTGTGGCCCCACAGGGTGATCTCCCAGCCCGGCATGACACGCACCAGGCCTTCGGCGAAGCCCAGGTACCAGTCGGGCTGGGCGCCCGTGGAGACCTGGTCGGCACGGTAGGGGCCGTAGGACCAGACCGGGTTGACCGTCGCCACGGCGGCCATCAGGGCGAGGGCACCGAAGACCAGGAAGAAGAAGCCGCCCGCCTTCGCCAGGTACACCGGCATGAACGGCGCGCCGACGACATTGCGTTCGGTGCGCCCGGGGCCGGCGAACTGCGTGTGCTTGTGGTACACGACCAGCAGGATGTGCGCGACGACCAGCGCCGCCATGATGCCGGGGATCACCAGGATGTGCAGCGAGTAGAAGCGGGCCACGATGTCGTCGCCCGGGTACTCGCCGCCGAACAGGAACATCGACAGATACGTCCCGACGATCGGGACGGACAGCAGCGCGCCGTTCACGAACCGCAGGCCCGTCCCCGACAGCAGGTCGTCCGGCAGCGAGTAGCCGAACAGGCCCTCGAACAGGCCGAGGAACAGCAGGGTCCAGCCGAACAGCCAGTTGATCTCCCGTGGTTTGCGGAACGACCCGGTGAAGAAGTGCCGCATCATGTGCGTGAGCATCGCGGCGACGAAGACCAGTGCCGCCCAGTGGTGCACCTGACGCATCAGCAGCCCGCCGCGCACGTCGAAGCTGATGTCGAGCGTGGAGGCGTACGCCTCGGACATGCGGACGCCGTTGAGCGGGAGGTAACTGCCGTGGTAGGTCACCTCGTTCATCGACGGGTGGAAGAACAGGGTCAGGTACACGCCGGTCAGGATCAGCACGACGAAGCTGTAGAGGCAGATCTCGCCGAGCAGGAAGGACCAGTGGTCCGGGAAGACCTTGCGCAGGTACTTCCGGCCGAGGGTGTGGATGCCGAGCCGGCCGTCGAACCAGTCCGCGATCCGCTCGCCCCGGCCGGGCAGCTCCCGGGAGGCGCTCATGCCCGCCCCCGCCGCACATGCGTGAGCTTCTCGGCGTTGGTCACCACGTAGACGCCGCAGACCCGCTCGCCGTCCGGGGTGAGGTCCAAGGCCAGGACGGCGTACGGCTCCTCGCCCTGGAACAGCACGGCCGCGTCGTCGCCGTTGACCCTCCGGTAGCGCAGATCCATCGGGCCGCCGCCCGCGCCGCCCCGGCGCGCGAACGAGCCGAGGAGCCGGACCGCCTTGTCCCGGCCGTGCACGGGCCGCAGCCCGGCCCGCTTCCGCTTGCCGCCGCCGTCCGTCCACACCGTCACGTCGGGCGCGAGGATCTCCATCAGCTCGGCGATGTCCCCGCCCACCGCGGCCCGCACGAACCGCTCGGTCGCCTCCCGCCGCACCCGCGGATGCGCCTCGTACAACGGCCGCCTGGCGTGCACGTGCTCGCGGGCCCGATGGGCGAGCTGCCGTACGGCCGCCGGGCTGCGCTCGATGATCTCCGCGATCTCCGTGTGCGCGTAGCCGAACACCTCGTGCAGCACGAACACCGCGCGCTCCAGCGGCGACAGCGACTCCAGGACCACCAGCATCGCCAGCGACACGGACTCGGTGCGTAGCGCCGGGTCCTCCGCGCCGTCCTCCTCGCCCTGCGCGACCAGCGGCTCCGGCAGCCACGGGCCGACGTAAGTCTCCCGCCGGCGGATGATCGCCGCCCGCCGCGTCAGTGCGTGGTTGACGGCGATCCGCACGAGATACGCCCGCGGATCGGCTATCCCGTCCAGCGGCGAGCCCGCGTTGCGAGCCGTCCACGACAGCCAGGTCTCCTGGAGTACGTCCTCGGTGTCGGCGACACTGCCGAGCATGTTGTAGACGACGCCGAACATCAGCTCACGGTGGTCGACGAAGACCGTGGTCGGTTCGTCGGTGACGGGTACGGGGGTGTCGGACATGCGTGGGGCCTCCCAATGCGCGCGCTCACCACTGCGAGGGGCGACGGGGGGCGGAATGTGACATCCCCACGGCCGAATGTGACCCACGTCTCTGTGGCGCGGGGCTGCGGGAGTGCTCCGCACGCCCCTCCGGTACCGACGTACATCACACTTGACCTGCGGCTATTTACGGGTAAGTACCCGCGCGGTACCGTGAGGGACATGCCTGCTCTGAATGTGGAGTTCAGCGACCGCGAGCTGGAGGACCTCCGGCAGATCGCCAAGGAGCGCGGTACGTCGATGAAGGCGCTCGTGCGGGAGGCCGCAGCGGCCGACATAGCCCGGCACCGGGCGCTGCAGGAGGGCGCCGAGGCGTTCCGCCGGTTCTTCTCGTCGCACGCCGACGAGTTCGCGGCCGCCTTCCCCGACGACGAACCGGCCGCCAAGGGCGAGGGGCGGGCAGCCTGAGCGATGGCACCCGTCATCCATATCGACGTGCCCTGGCTGCTCCAGCGGCACGAAGAGGTGCTGCCCGAGCAGCCCACGATCAACGACTTCTCCGCGTTGGTCGCCGCCGTCGCCCGTCATCGCGTGGATCCGCCCCGCCTGGGTGTCGACTCCGACCCGGCCTGGCGGGCCGCCGCGCTGCTGCACACCCTCGCCCTGCTCAAGCCGCTGCCCTCGGCCAACGCCCGCTTCGCCTGCGCCTCCGCGGTGGCCTACATGTTCGTCAGCGGTGTCGGCATCGACCCGCCCTACGGCGCTCTCGTCGACCTCGCCCGTGACCTGATGTCCGGCAAGGCCGACGTGTACGGCGCCGCGGACCGGCTGCGCTCCTGGCAGATCTGACCCCGCCCGCGCGGCGATCCCCGTTCCTTCCGCCCCGGGGCCGCCGACCGAGGGCGGGAGGAACGGGGTCGCAAGGCCCGTGCCGGGCCTTCCGAGAGGGCCGACTCCAGTGGACTACGCGGGCGCGTGCGCCGGGGAGCGTGCGTGCTGCTCCGGCGCGGGCGCCGGTTTCACACGGGGCGCATGGAATGCCGAAAGGTGGCGCCGCCGCGGTGAGTTGCGGCCGTATCTGACTTACTTTCAAAGGGGCGGATGTTGCCCAAGTGCCTTGTTGGTCATGAGTGGGCTGTGCAAGGGTGAAGTACCCGTGGGGGGTGGAAAAGGCCGGGGCTCATTCGTTCCGTGGGGAACCGGTGCGAGTGGCCGTCGGTGAATTCACGCTCCCCGCGCTCACGCCGAAGAGGTACACACCAAGTCACCGGTCCCTTTTCGGCGACCAGAACTTCTGTGCCTTGCGCGTGGGAAGGAATCCGTTCAGTGCCCACCCCCCACCCCCCTCGTCCTCCTTACCCCCCGCCCGGCGGGGTTCCCGAGGAATCCGACGAAGGCCTCGCCGCCAGACTTCGGGGCCGGCCGGACGGTGAGGCCGCACCCGCCGTCGCGCTGCTCATGGCGCGCCACTGGCAGCCGGTCCGCGAATACGCGGTGATCTGCCTCGCCTCGCCGGCCGGTGCCGTCGACTTGGTCACCGCGGCCGCCTTCCATCAGGTCCTGGACCGGCTGGCGCTCGGCGAACCCGCCGTCGCACTGCGTCCCCGGCTGCTCGTCTCCGTCCGGGACACCGTCCGGCAGTGGTCGGGGGACGAGCGAATATCGGGTGTTCTGCCGGAGCTCGGGAAACCCGCGGGCGGCCGCGGTATGCGTACCGCGAAGTCCATGACGCCCGAAAATCGGAAGCTTGCCGATCGGTCATTCCAGGCGCTTCCCGGACTTGCCCGATGTCTGCTCTGGCACACCGAGGTCGAAGCCGAACCACTAAGCGTCCCCGCGGGCCTGCTGGGCATGGATACCGTTACCGCCTCGGCGGCACTCGAACAAGCGCGTGATAAATTCCGCGAAGGTTGTGTACATGCCCATCGGGAACTCGCTCCTACGAAGGATTGCCGGTTCTACAACCGCCTCCTCGACGTCCCGATTCGCCGGGGCGGCGCCCTGCTCCCGGATGTCCAGCAGCATCTGACGGAGTGCCGCTACTGCCGCAACGCCGCCGAACAACTGAGCCATTTCGAGGGCGGGCTGGGTGCGCTCATCGCCGAGGCGGTGCTCGGCTGGGGGGCGCGCCGGTATCTGGAGACCCGTCCGGGCCGCACCCAGGACGGCGGCTCCCGCGCGCGGGGTGCGGCCCGGCACGGAGCCGGACGCCGTCGGCTGCTGTCGCGGATCCCCGCGCAGGTCCGCAGGTCGCCCGGCGGGCCGCGGTCCTCCCGGACCCTGCTCACCGGGGTGGGGGTGGCCTCGGCCGGACTGATCGCGATCATGCTCGCCGCAGGCCTGCTGTCGGACGACGACGGCGTGGACCCGGCCGCCTCGGCGACCGGCGGTGGCGGGACCGGGCTGCCCCCGGCGGTGTCCTCCGCACCGCCGGGCACGGCCCAACTCCCCAACGCGCCACGGCGGACCAGGCTGCGCAACGCCGGCTCCGACCTGTGCCTCGACATCAAGGGCGAGCCCAAGCGCGGGGCCGGGACCGAGCTGGCGGAGTGCTCGGACGACGACACCCAGCAGTGGTCGTACGAGAAGGACGGCCTGCTGCGCAGCGTCGCGGACCGCGAACTGTGCCTGGACTCGCACGTGGACGCCGGCGTCGTCATCCTCGGCGCGTGCGCCGACGACGGCTCCGAGCGGGCCGACGACGTGCGCTACGACCTCACCGTGCGGGGCGAGTTGCTGCCCCGCTGGGACGACAGGCTCGCCCTCGCGGCCACCACTGCGGACGAGGCCGCCGAGATCGTGGTCAAGGTCCGCGACGGCTCCGACGCCCAGCGCTGGCTCACCGATCCGCCGTCGTCGGCGAGCCCCGGTTCGCTCTCAAGCGCCGAGGTGGAGCCGCCGGGGACGCGGGCGGTGCGATGGGGGGAGGAGAACGCGTAGCCCCCCGCGCCTTCCTAGTTGACGACGTCCTGAGGTGACCCGCCCGACAGGAAGCCCCGTACGTTCTGCACGGCGGCCAGCGCGATGCGCACCAGGGTCTCCCGGGTGACGCCGCCGACGTGCGGGGAGAGCACCACGTTCGGGGCGCGGAGCAGGCGCAGGGCCGGGGTCGGCGGCTCGGGGTCGAAGACGTCGATGCCCGCCCCGGCCAGGGCGCCCTTCTCCAGCGCGTCCGCGAGGGCGTCCTGGTCGATCAGCGCGCCCCGGGCGGTGTTGACGACGAACGCCGACGGCTTGAGCAGCGCCAGCCGCTCGGCGTCGAGCAGATGCCGGGTCTCGTCGGTGAGCGGCGCGTGCAGGGAGACGTAGTCGGCGGTGCCGAGGAGCTCCTCCAGCGGGACGTGACGGGCACCGCCGAGCTCGGCCTCCGTCTCCGGCGCCAGCCGGCGGCGGCCGGCGTAGACGACGTTCATGTCGAACGCGACCGCCCTGCGGGCGACTTCCCGCCCGATCTGGCCCAGGCCCACGATGCCGAGCGTCTTGCCGCACAGCTCGGTCAGCGAGTTCTGGAGCCGGGGGAGTGCCCAGTCGGCGTCGACGAGCGCGGTGTGGGCGGGGACGAGCTGCTTGGCCAGGGCGAGCATCAGGGCGAAGGTCTGCTCGGCCACGTTCTGCGCCTCGGCGCCGCTGGAGCCGATGTTGCACACCTGTACCGAGCGCGCGCGGGCCGCTGCCACGTCGACGTAGTCGTAGCCGTGGCTCGCGCACTGCACGAACCGCAACTCCGGTGCGGCGGCTAGGTGTTCGGCGGTCACGGGGGCGAGCGCGGTGATGACGGCGTGCGCGGAGCGCAGCGCGGCCGGGTCCTCGTCGGCCGTCTCGACGACGGTGACCCGGGCGTCCTCGGGGAACAGGGTGGCGAGGCCGGCTCCGATCCCCCGGCCGCCGACATGGGGCGAGACGACGGCGAGGACGTTCTTCGGGGCGGTCATGCGGATTCCTCGATGAGGTCGGCGGGGCCGAGCGTGGCGGGGCTCGCGTGTCCGGACAGGGCGAGGGTCAGGTCGAGTTCGGCGAGCAGACAGCGGATGACGTGCTCGACGCCCGCCTGCCCGTCCAGGCCGAGCCCGTAGGCGTAGGGGCGTCCGACGAGCACCGCCCGTGCGCCGAGGGCGAGGGCCTTGAAGACGTCGTCGCCGGTGCGGACGCCGCTGTCGAACAGCACCGTCAGCCGGTCGCCGACCGCCGCCGCGACCCGGGGCAGCGCGTCGGCCGCCCCGACGGAGCCGGCCACCTGACGGCCGCCGTGGTTGGAGACGATCACCCCGTCCATGCCGGCGTCGGCGGCCGCGCGGGCGTCGTCCGGGTGCAGGATGCCCTTCAGGACGATCGGACCGTCCCAGTTCTCCCGCAGGAACGCCAGGTCCGGCCAGGTCTTCGCGGGGTCGGAGAACATGCCGACGAAGTGCATGACGGCCGCGTTCGGGTCCTCGTGCACCGGCTTGGCCAGGCCGGCCTGGAAGGCGGGGTCGGAGAAGTAGTTGGCGGTGCCGACGCCGTGCAGGAACGGCAGGTACGCCTGGTCCAGATCGCGCGGCCGCCAGGCCAGCATCGGTGTGTCCAGCGTGACGACGAGCGCGCTGAACCCGGCCGCCTTCGCGCGGGTCAGGAAACTCCGGGCCACTTCCGGGTCCTTCGGCCAGTACAGCTGGAACCAGCGCTCGGCGTCGCCCATCGCCTCCGCGACCTGTTCCATGGGCGTGCTGGACGCCGAGGACAGGGTGAACGGCACGCCCTGCGCCGCGGCGGCCCGGGCGGCCGCGCACTCGGCGTCCGGATGCATGATCGACAGCACCCCGATCGGTGCCAGCGCCAGCGGGGCGGGCAGGGAGCGGCCCAGCACCTCGACCGACAGGTCCCGCTCGTGCACGTCGCGCAGCATGCGGGGCACGATCCGGCGCCGGCCGAGTGCGGTGCGGTTGGCGCGGGCGGTACTGCCGTCGCCCGCGCTGCCCGCCACATAGCCGACGGGCCCGGGGCCGAGGCGCCGCTCGGTCAGCTCCTCCAGCCGGGTCAGATCGGTGGGGAGCCGGGGGACGGCCCCCGACATCCCGTTCAGATAGATCTCGTACTGGAAGTCCGCCCAGTGCTTGCCCATGCGTACACCCCGCCTCTCGTCACTGAGAACGCGCCGTACGCAGACCATACCGACCAGTAGGCCCGCGGGTGGATCAGGGGGCGGTCACGCTCTCGCGCAGGACGCGTGCCAGTTCGTGCGGCCGGGAGAACATGGGCCAGTGACCGGTGTCCATGGTCACCAGGGTCCAGCGGTCGCTCTTGAGGAGTTCGGCCGCGGCGCCCCACGGCTCCTCGCCGTCGAGGAGGCACTTGATGTAGGTGCCCGGGACCTCGCTCAACGGGCGGGACATGACGGCAGGCTGGGTCAGCGTGGCGCCCGGGTGCGGGGTAGCGCCGTCGAGGATCCGGGCGATCTGCTCGTCCGTCAGGTCCTGGCCCGCGAAGTCGTCCGCCGGGACCGGCGGCCAGAAGCCCTCGTGCGCCTCGATCGCCGCCCGCACCTCGTCGCTCGGCCAGCCCGACAGGAACGAGTCCCCGTCGACGGCGGCGTTGGCGTCCACCAGCACCACCCGCCGCAGCCGGTCCCCGATCAGGACGGCCGCCTGCCCGACCGGCACACCCGCGTAGCTGTGCCCGACCAGGACGACGTCCCGCAGATCGAGGCGTTCGACCTCGGCGACGATGTCCTCGACGTGGGTCCGCTGGCCGGGCGCCGGCACGCCCCGCTTCTTGGCGAGGCCCGACAGTGTCAGCGGATGGACGCCGTGCCCGGCCGATCGCAGGTCGGCCGCCACCTCGTCCCACGCCCACGCCCCGAGCCACGCGCCTGCCACCAGTACGAAGTTGGTCATGCCCGCAACGTAGCCGAGGGCACTGACAACGCCTCCCGCTCGGTGATCGGCGGCACCGGCACCTCGACGGTCCGGGCCAGTCGCGGCCCCTCGGGCCCGTACACGGCCCGCGGCTCCGGGAACGCCCCCAGCAGCCCCAGGAACAGGACGGCCGCGACGAGCAGCGACAACGGCAGGCTGATGTCCACGCCGTTCGCCAGATCGCCCAGCGGGCCGACGAACTGGCCCGGGATGTTGGTGAACAGCACCCCGACGACCGCCGCCACCCACCAGGCGGTCATGCCCCGCCAGTTCCAGCCGTGCGCGAACCAGTAACGGCCGCCGCGCTGACGGCGGTTGAAGACCTGCAGAGCGTCGGGGTCGTACCAGCCGCGCCGGGTCCAGTAGCCCAGCATCATCACGACCATCCACGGCGTGGTACAGGTGATGATCATGGTGGCGAAGGTCGAGATCGACTGCACCAGGTCGAGTGCGAACCGCCCGACGAAGATGAACGCGATCGACAACCCGCCCACCAGCAACGTGGCTTGTACGCGCGACAGGCGCGGGAACACCGAGGAGAAGTCGAGGCCGGTCCCGTACAGCGCGGTCGTCCCCGTCGCCATGCCGCCGATCAGCGCCAGCAGACACACCGGCAGGAAGTACCAGCCCGGCGAGATCGCCAGCAGCCCGCCCACGAAGTCGGGCGCCGCCGGATCGACGTACTCGGGAACCTTCGTCGCGATGATGCTCGCGGTCGCCAGGCCGAAGACGAACGGCAGCAGCGTCGCGATCTGCGACAGGAACGCCGCGCCGATCACCCTGCGGCGCGGGGTGGACGCCGGGATGTAGCGCGACCAGTCACCGAGGAACGCCCCGAACGAGACCGGGTTGGACAGCACGATCAGGGCCGCGCCGATGAACGACGGCCAGTACAGCGCCTGGGTCTGCGCGTCCGCGGCGTCGGTGAAGACGCCCGCGTACGACGGGTCGAAGTCGCCGGCGAAGGCGATCGCGCCGATCAGGAAGAGCACGCTCGCCGAGGGCACGGCGATCTTGTTGACGAACAGCATGAAGCGGAAGCCGTACACGCACACCGCGAGGACCAGGCCCGCGAACAGGGCGTACGCGACGACGTACGACAGGTCCCCGCGGGGCAGGCCGAAGAGCCGGTGCGCTCCGCCGACCAGGGCGTCGCCGGAGCTCCACACCGAGATCGAGAAGAACGCGACGGCCGTCAGCAAGGACAGGAACGAGCCGATCACGCGGCCGTGCACACCGAGGTGCGCGGAGGACGACACGGCGTTGTTGGTGCCGTTGACCGGTCCGAACACGGCCATGGGGCACAGGATCAGCGCACCCGCGACGACTCCGAGCAGCGTGGCCGCGAGGCCCTGCCAGAAGGAGAGCCCGAAGAGGATCGGGAAGGCGCCGAGGACGCAGGTGGAGAAGGTGTTGGCGCCGCCGAAGGCGAGGCGGAACAGATCGAGCGGGGTCGCGGTGCGCTCGGCGTCGGGGATCCGGTCGACGCCGTGGGGCTCGACCTCCGTCAGGGAGGGAGCGGGGGAGGGGAGTTCGGGCTGAGGGGACACGGGGGCTCCAGCGTGGGCGGGGCGGTGGAGCGCGTTGTGGCGCGGCGGGGGCGACGGCGACGGCCGGGGCCTGCCGCTGGGGTGTGCGGGCAGCGCGGATGCCGTCCTCTCGGGGATCAGCAGACGCTACGGCGGTGTGCGAGATCCGCACCAGAGGACGGTTCATCCATCTTCGGTGCCCTGAGTGGACGAAACCTCCATCACTCGTTGTCCTCGGTGTCCTCCTCCGCGTCAGCGTCCGGGCCCTGGGACCGCACCCGTTGGACGTGCTCCAGGGACTCGCGCAGCTCGGCCAGCCAGTCGTCCGTGTGCCGCTGGACCAGCCGTACGCACCAGGCGAGCGCCTCGCTGCGACTGCGGGCGACGCCGCCCGCGATGAGCGTGTCGAGGACCGCGCGCTCGGGCTGCCGCAGCCGGGTCATCACCGGCGCGGCGACATGGGTGAACAGGGCGCGCTCGCCGCCGCACTCCACGCCCCAGGACACCTTCCGGCCGTACCGGCGCTCCGCCTCGCGGGCCACCTCGATCCGGGACTCCCGGGTGCGCTCCCGGAACTCCTGGATCCGGCCCTCCACGGCCGCCTCGCGCTCGGCCGCCGAGACGCCCTCGGCCAGCTGGGGTTCGGGGATGCGGCCGATCACCGTGATCTCCTCGCGGTCGACGCCGACCTCGGTCAGCTCCTCGAAGAGGTCGTCCGGCAGGCGGCCGGCGAACCAGCCGCGCAGCTTCTCTCGTTGTTCGCTGGTAATCATGTAATCAAAATTACTCCAACGGAGGATGAACACAAGGGGTTGCGGAGGTGTCAGCCGAGGGCTCAACCGGAATGTTTCAGGCCTATTAATCAGCGTGCCGAATCCGGCCACTCGACCCCTTGGGACGATCAAGAGCCGCCAAGTTTCGGCGTTGGAACGTTCGAACTCCGTCACTTCACGCCACTGATTCAATACGCAAGGTTACTGAAACCAGTGGTGTCGATGTGAGTTTCGGAGCCGGACTCGGCAGACTCCCCGTCGTCGTTCCGGCACCGATCGCGCCGGAGCCGACACACCCTCGACTCAAGCGGAAGGATGCACACAATGCGGAACACCGCGCGCTGGGCAGCGACCCTCGCTCTCACGGCCACCGCCGTCTGCGGACCCCTCACCGGATCCGCGCTCGCCGCCCCCGACGCCGCTCCCGCCTCTCTCTACGCCCCCTCGGCCCTGGTGCTCACCGTGGCCCACGGCGACAGCGCCACCATGTCCTCCCCGGCACGCGCGGTCACCCTGAGCTGCGCCCCGACGCCCTCGGGCACTCATCCCGCCCCCGGTGCGGCCTGCGCCGAACTGCGCGGGGTGAACGGCGACTTCGAAGCCCTGAAAGGCAGAGACGGCGTGCTGTGCACCAAGCAGTACGACCCCGTGGTCGTCACCGTCGACGGGGTCTGGCAGGGCCAGCGCGTCTCCTTTGAGCGCGCCTTCGCCAACGAGTGCGTGAAGGGCTCCTACGGGACCAGCCTCTTCGCGTTCTAAGGGACCGGGATCGCACGGGTCCCGTGCAGTTCGGCAGCGGCCGCGGATGGGGAGTGCGAGTCCTGTCGAGGAGGCCCTGCGATCTCGCATCGGGGGTCGGCCGGGCGGAGTGGGGCCGCCCGGTCGGCACCTCGTTTCACCGTGGTGTCACCCGTCCTCCCCGGGGATCCGGGACAGGAGGGGAAAGCGCCCCAGCAGTCCCGCGCCGAGCAACAGCCGCCGGATCCGCGGCCCGTCCGACACGACCCGCAGCCGGCCGCCGTGGTCCCTGGCCCGCCGCTCGGCCCGGCACAGGACGCGCAGCCCCGAGCAGTCGAAGAAGACCACCCGCCGCAGATCGACCAGCACGTCCGGCTCCGGTCCGGCGGTCGCGGCGTTCAGGTGCTCGGCGAGGAGCGGCTCCGTCGCCAGATCGATCTCGCCCGTCACCTCGACGACAACGAACCCGCCGCCCACGCGCGTGCGGGCATGGTCGTTCGCCGGGGGTGGCCCGGACCGGGAGAATCCCGCGGCCAGACCTTCGGTCGGATAAGTCGGATAAGCGGCGCGGTCGTCGGCGTCCTGCGTCATGTCCGCTCCAGCTCGGCAGGGTCGCTTTTGATCCGGGTTGTTACCCGTGGCCGGGGCTGAGCATCCCTGCGACGCCGCGCGCAAGATCTAGTTCACTCGACCTGGTGAATTTCGCCGGTCAGGGCTTGACGCTCGGCTTGTGCGGTCCTTCCGGGTGGGCGGCCCTCACTCGCCCTTGGACTCTTCCTGGCTCTGCGTGTTGGGCGTGATGGCCTCGCCGGCCTCGCCCCGGTGGCGGCGCTGCTCGGCGGACTCCTTGGTACGGCGTTCGGCATCGACGATCTCGTCCATGACCTCTTCGAGCGCCGTGTCGGGGCGCTCCTCGTCCTGCTTCCTGTCGTCGGACACGGCGATCTCCTTTCGGTATCGGGCGGCGGCCTGTCGCCTTCGCGTGTACCTGGTGGGGCCGAGGGCAAACGGACGCCACCTCTGACCATGCCTTATTCCTTGACTGGAATATTCCTGTCGAGGCATATTGGACTCATGTCCGACGACGCCCCGCTCTGGAGCGCCCTCGCCGATCCCCACCGGCGGGCCATCGTCGCGCTGCTCCTTCAGCGGCCGAGGTCCGTCGGCGAGATCGTGGCGGAGAGCGGGCTGAGCCAGCCCAGCACCTCGAAGCATCTGAAGGTGCTGCGGGAGGCCGGCCTGGTGCGGGTGAGGCAGGACGCGCAGCGTCGTGTCTACGCCCTCGACCCCGCCCCGATCGCCGCCCTCGACGCCTGGCTGGCCCCCTACCGGGAGCTCTGGAACCGCAGCCTGGACGCGCTGGGCCGCCGCCTCGACGAGACGTCGGACACCGGTACCGAGGACCCCTCCCCAAAGGACTGATCCACATGTCCGTCGAACTGACCGGCACCTACGCGACACTGGACGACGGCCGCCCGGCCGTCCGCTTCAGCCGGATCTACGACCACCCCGTCGACCGCGTCTGGCACTTCGTCACCGACCCCGACGAACTCGCCGGGTGGTTCCCGGCCCGCGCCGAGATGGACCTGCGGCCGGGCGGAGCGGTGACCTTCACCGGCGACCCGAACATGGCGGACTTCCCGGGCGTGATCATCGCCGTCGACGCACCGCGCCACCTGTCCTTCGACTGGGGCGGCGACGAGGTGCACTTCGACCTGGAGCCCCTCGACGACCGGCGCACCCGCTTCACCCTCACCAACGTCCTGGCCGCCGAGGACACCGCCGCCCGCAACGGCGCCGGCTGGGAGGTCTGCCTGGCCGCCCTCGACGCCAAGGCCCGCGGCGAGCGGTTCGAGGGACCGCACGCCGGGGCCGAGGCCCCCTGGAAGGGGTTCTACGAGGGATACGTCGCGGCCGGCGTGCCGTCCGGCACCGCCATCCCGGGACAGGACTGACTCAGGCCATCTGGCGCCGCACCAGCTCGTGCAGCCGCCCGCCGGTGTCGGCGAGCAGGTGCGCGGGCGGGCCCTGCTGGGCGACCTTGCCGTCCTCCATCACGATGACGCGGTCGGCGTCCAGCACCGTGGACAGGCGGTGCGCGATGACGATGCGGGTGGCGTTGAGAGCCTTGGTGCTCTCGATGACCACGCGCTGCGTCTCGTTGTCGAGGGCGCTGGTCGCCTCGTCGAAGAAGAGGATGCGCGGCCGGCGGATCAGGGCCTGAGCGATCATCAGGCGCTGCCGCTGCCCGCCGGAGATCGCGCCGCTGCCCGAGACGATGGTGTGCAGCCCCATCGGCATCCGCTTGATGTCCTCGGCGAGGCCCGCCATCTCCGCCGCCGCCATGACCTCCTCCGGCGTGTACGGCTCGGTCCCGCAGATCACGTCCATGATCGACCCGGTGAACGGCTGGGCGTGCTGGAGCACGACCCCGCACTGCCGCCGCACCGCCGACTGGTCCAGCGCCGACAGGTCCTGGCCGTCGTAGAGCACACTGCCCGAGACCGGCTTGTCGAAGCCGATCAGCAGCCTCAGCAGCGTCGACTTGCCGCAGCCACTGGGTCCGACGATCGCCAC
Source organism: Streptomyces sp. NPDC093568 (assembly GCF_044764945.1). NCBI lineage: Bacteria > Bacillati > Actinomycetota > Actinomycetes > Kitasatosporales > Streptomycetaceae > Streptomyces > Streptomyces sp. NPDC093568. Next base: position 1,925,364 of record NZ_JBIWJD010000001.1, read on the forward strand.
GAACTCGCCCGGCCGCACGTCGAAGGACACGTCGTCGAGGACCAGGGGGCCGTCGTCGGAGTACCGGAAGGACAGCCGGCGCGACTCGATCGCACCGGTCAGCGGGCCCGGCCGGGTGCTCGCCGTCCGCACCTCCGGCGTGGCCTCCAGCACCGGCTTGATCTCCTCGAACAGCGGCAGCGCGGCCACCGCCGAGACGAACGCGCCGGTCAGCTGGGTTACCGAGGTCAGCAGCATCGTCACCGAGGTGTTGAAGGTGAGGAACGCCGCCGCCGACATCGACCCGCGCGCCGGCCCCGCCAGCAGCATGAACATCAGCAGCGTGCACAGCGGCAGATACACCGCGCCCATCACCGTGGTGAGGTTCTTGATCCGCCCCACCTTCTGCTGGAGCTCACGGCTGCGCGCGAACTGCGAGGCCCACGCCGCGTACGCGTAGACCTCGGCCGCCGCGACCCGCAGCTTCGGCAGTCCGCGCAGCGTCTGGAACGCCTGGTTGTTCAGCTTGTTGCCCAGCACCACGAGCCGCCGCTGCCACCGCACCTGCCACAGGCCGAGCCCCAGGAACGCCGCGGCGATGACCACGAGCATGCCGATCGCCGCCAGCGCCATCGGCACGCTGTACCAGAACAGCAGGGCCAGGTTCATCGCGCCCACCGTCACCGACGAGGCGACGACGGGCCCGACTCCGGCCATCAGCCGGCGGATCGCGCTGATTCCCATGGCCTGGCTGGCCAGCTCGCCGGTGGAGCGTTCGGTGAAGAACTTCGTGGGCAGCCGCAGCAGCCGGTCCCACAGGGCCGGTTGGAGCGTGGCCTCGATACGGCCCTCCAGCCGGAGGATCGTCAGGTTCTGCAGCAGCATGAACGCGGCGGCCACGACACTGCTGATCATCACGGCCAGACAGAACTGCACGATCAGCCCGGTCTGCGCCTTCGGCACGAACTCCCCGAGCACCTTGCCGGTCGCGATCGGCACCAGCGCACCGATCGCCACGGTGACCAGGCCGCTGACGAAGAGGTTCGTCAGGTCGCCGCCCGTGCCCCGCATGCTGAACCGCAGCAGCCTCGCCGGGCTCAACGCGCGGTCGGGCAGCGGACGGTAGAACATCACCGCGCGCGGCTCGAACTCCTCCGCGTTGGCCTTCTCGATCGGCGTCTCACGGCCGGTCGCCGGATGGACGGCGACATAGCCGCCGCGCCGCCACAGCAGCGCCACCGGCGCCCCGGACAGCGCCCGGTGCCCGACCAGCGGACCGATGTTGTCCCGCCACCAACGGCCGTCCAGGCGTACGGACCTGGTGCGCACCCGCGAGGCGATGGCCACCCGCTCCACCGGGTCGAGCCGGTCGCTCTCGGTGCCGCTCTGCGCCGGCTCGGACAGCGTGATCCCGGCCGCCTCGGCGACCAGCTTGCACGCCGCGTAGCCGGCGTCCGCGTCGGCGGCCGTCGTGCGCTTGTCACCGCGCTTGCCGATGGACGCCAGCAGCGTCCGGTCGGCCTGCGCGCGCACCGCCTCACCGGCCTTGATGCCCTCGGCGGTGCGCGTCTCGTGGGTGCGCTCCAGCTGCTCGATCCAGCGGTCCAGCGTGGTCAGCAGGCGGTACTGCTGGTCGACCATGGACTGCCAGACCGCGGGGTCCATCAGCAGGTCGGCGGCCGCGTCAGCGCCGTACAGCGAGCCGTACTGCACGCTGCCCGGCGGCACCTGCATCCAGAAGACGTCGTCGTCGTCCCCCATGCTCGAATACGCTCGCACGGGGGCGCCCCCATCCTCCGCCGCCCGTTCGGTGGCCATGGGCGCCTGGAAGAGGACGGTGAGGCTGCGGCCGACGCCCAGGGCGAGGGCGTACTCCAGCGGGCTCGTCTGCGGCGGGACGTACTGCGGGTTGCCGTACTCGTCGTAGGACCAGGTCTGGGTGTTCGCCGGCTGGTACAGCTCGCGCAGCCCGATGCGGTGCACCACGCAGTCCCTGAGCGGGCGGGCGACCAGCGTGTGCTGCGGTCCGGCTACGGGGCCGAGCAGCAGCGAGCCCGCCTCCAGCCGGCCGAGGTGGTGCCAGTGGCCCTGCTGCCCCGCGTCGACCGCGAACAGGTCGACGGCGCCTGAGGCGACCAGCCACAGCACCTGCGGGCCTTCGAGGTCCAGCCGGTTGAAGCCCGCGCAGTCGATCCGCGTGCCCATCTGCCCGAGCGCGTCGAGAACGAGGTCGCCCTCGTGGACGGCAGTCATCTCATCGCTCCTTGACCAGTGCCGCGTACGCGCCGCCGCGCGCCACCAGCTCCTCGTGCCGCCCGCGTTCGACGATCGTGCCGTGCTGGAGTACGACGATCTCGTCGCTGTCGCGCACGGTGCTGAGCCGGTGCGCGATCACCACACAGGCACAGCCGCGCTTGCGCAGGTTGTCCATCACGACCAGCTCGGTCTCCGCGTCCAGCGCGCTCGTCACCTCGTCGAGGACCAGGATGCTGGGGCGGCGCACCAACGCCCGCGCGATCTCCAGACGCTGGCGCTGCCCGCCGGAGAAGTTACGGCCGTCCTGCTCGACCTTGCTGTGGATGCCGCCGGGGCGCCGCATGACCGTGTCGTACAGCGCCGCGTCACGCAGCGCGTCCACGACCGCGTCGTCCGGGATGGACGGGTCCCACAGCGCCACGTTGTCGCGGACGGTGCCCTCGAAGAGGAACACCTCCTGGTCGACGAAGGAGACGGAGGCGGCGAGCGCCCCGCGCGGGATGTCCTCGATGCGCTGGTCGTCGATGCGGATGACGCCCTCCCAGGGCGCGTACAGGCCCGAGATCAGCCGGGAGACGGTCGACTTGCCGCTGCCGGACCCGCCGACCAGGGCCACCTGCTGGCCGGGTCCCACCGTCAGGTCGAAGCCCGTGAGCAGGGGTTTGTCGAGCGGGCTGTAGCCGAAGGTGATGTTCTGCAGCTCGACGTGGCCGTGCAGGCGGCGCGTCGACTCCCCGGAGCCGGGGCGGCCGTAGAGCGGGTCCGCCTCGAAGTTCTCCACGTCCTTCAGGCGGGCCACGTCGGCGGCGAAGTCCTGGATGCGGCCCGCGACGCCGTTGAGGCGGGTGATGGGCGCGGTGAAGCGGGTGACCAGCGCCTGGAAGGCGACCAGCAGGCCGACGGAGATGCCGCCCTCGACCGCGCGCATGCCTCCGATCCAGAGGATCAGCGCGCTGTTCAGCGAGGCGAGCGTCGGGGCGACCACGCCCAGCCAGGCGCTCGGCACACCGAGGCGCTGCTGCTCCTCCAGCGTGGTGGCGTGCTGCCCGGCCCACTTGCGGAAGTAGCCGTCCTCACCGCCGGTCGCCTTCATCGTCTCGATCAGCTGAAGGCCGGTGTAGGAGGTGTTGGTCAGCCGGGCGCTGTCCGCGCGCAGTTTGGCCGTACGGGTCGCGCGCAGCCGGATGACGACGCGCATGGCGACGACGTTGAGCAGGGCGACGCCGATGCCGACGAACGTGAGCTGGGGGTCGTAGGTGTAGAGGAGGATCGCGTAGAGGACGACGACCACCGCGTCCACGCCGGCCGCCGCGAGGTCGCGGGCGAGGGTCTCGGCGACGGCGTCGTTCGACTGCAGGCGCTGCACCAGGTCGGCCGGGCTGCGCTGGGAGAAGAACGTCACCGGCAGCCGCAGCAGATGGCGCAGGAAACGGGCGCTGGACAGGGTGGAGGAGATGATGCGGCCGCGCAGCAGGTTCGCCTGTTGCAGCCAGGTCAGCACGAGGGTGAGCCCGACGCAGGTCCCCATGGCCGTGAACAGCACACCCAGCAGGGAGGTCTGGCCCCCGATGAGGAACATGTCGATGTAGGTACGGCTCAGCGCGGGGACCGACGCGCCGACCAGCACCAGGAGGAGGCTCGCCAGCACGGCGGCCGGCATGGTGCCTGCGGTGCCGCGCAGCCGGGCCGGCATCGCGCCGAGCACGCCGGGCTTGCGTCCGCCCTTGCTGAAGTCCTCGCCGGGCTCCATCACCAGCACGACGCCGGTGAAGCTGCCGTCGAAGTCCTCCATGGGCACGAAGCGGCGGCCCTTGGCGGGGTCGTTGATGTAGACGCCTCGGCGGCCGAAGCGGCGGCCCATGCCGTCGTAGACGACGTAGTGGTTGAACTCCCAGAACAGGATGGCGGGCGTCTTCACCTCGGCGAGGGCGGCCGTGTCCATCTGCATGCCCTTGGCCGTCAGACCGTAGCTGCGGGCCGCCTTCAGCAGGTTGCTGGCGCGCGAGCCGTCCCGGGAGACACCGCACGCGATGCGCAGCTCCTCCAGCGGGACATGGCGGCCGTAGTGGCCGAGCACCATCGCGAGGGAGGCGGCGCCGCACTCCACCGCCTCCATCTGGAGCACGGTGGGCGTGCGGACGGTCTTCGCCTTCCCCTTGGGCACGGGGCGCTTCGGCGGCGCGGCGCGGCGCCGGCCGCGGTTCTCCGGTGCGGCGCTCACGGCAGCAGCCAGTCGACGGGACGCTGATCGGCCAGCCGGATCGAGGCTTCGGCCATGGTCATGGAGGTGAGGGAGAACGGCGGCCCGTCGGCGGACGACCACTTGTAGCCGCTCTCGGTGCTCGACCTCCTGTCCAGCCGCACCAGGACGGCCACCGGCCTGCCGTCCTTGGTGAACTGCTCGCCCAGCTGGCTGTCGCCGAGGAACGCGGCGATCTGCTGGGCCGACTGCACGGAGCGGTCCACGGACTTCACATGGCCGCGCAGCACGCCGTACTCCTGGGTGGGCACCGACTGCACGGTGAGGTCCACGGCGGCGTCGTCGGGTATGGAGGCCGCGTTCTCGGCGGGGACGTACACCGTGGCGTACAGCGGGTCCTCGGTGCGGGCGACCTTCTCGACGGAGGCGACGTTCGCGCCGGTCGCGATGATCTGCCCGATGGTGGCGGCGAGCGCGGTGACCCGGCCCGCGGCGACCGTGCGGACGACCGTCTCACCCTTGGCGGTACGGACCTTCAGCACGGGGGAGTCGGCGGGCAACCGCTGGCCCTGCTTGGCGAGGACCGCGGTGACCTGGCCGGCGACCGGACTCTGCAGGATGTAGCTGCCCTGGCCGTGGGAAAGGATGGCGGGCGCGGAGACCGTGGAGGTGACCGAGCCGGTCACCGCCCACACGGAGGCGGCGGCCATGACGACCACGGTCACGGAGAGGACCAGCCAGCCCTGGGGGCGGGCGAAGCGCACCGGAAGGTCGAGCTCCTCCGGTGACTGGAGCTTGGCGAGGGCCTGTTGGCGGAACTGCACGGAACTTTCCCTCACCTGAGGATGAGTGGAGACCGGCGCGCGTGGGCCGGTCGTGCTGCGGGGCGGTGCCTGCTTGTTTCGCGGCACCCGAAGAGCCCCGGAACCGGGAAGCGGCTCCGGGACTCAGCGGTTGCAAAAGGTGCGATCAGAGACCGGCGACCAGACCCGAGACCGGGGCGGTGTTCAGGCCGGTGACACCCTCCACGGTGCCGACGACCGTGTCGACCAGGCCGGAAACCGGGGCGATGCCGTTGACAGCGTCGAGGGCACCGTTCACGGCGTTGACCTGCAGGCCGCCGGAGACGTTGTCGAGCTCGGCGTCGGAGATCTCGACGGTCGCAACCTGGGGGGTGGAGTTCATGATGGAACTTCCCTTCCTAATGGGTATTTCACAAGGGGGAGCGGCCCCCTCTGGGGACAGATGACGGCCGCGACCGCGGGCGTCCGGAGCCCGTTTCCGGGAACCGTTAGTGGCCCCCGCGGTGCGATGGATCAAAGCACGCCGCCGGTGCGGGCTTCCAATCAAACATCCGCCTCACCAGGGCACTTTGGCCTCAGCGGCCGCGATCCGTGCAGACGCGCGCACGTCTCGTCGGCGACTTCTTCACATGCGTCACAGCATCGGCTCGGGCGGGCTGTTGCGTTGGCCGGGAGCGCGCGGACCGCGGTGGTGGCGAATCCGACACTCCCGCCCCAATGACGTAACCGGCGGTAGCGGCATGTGCAGAACTCAGTCCCCCGGTGACTTCGTTGAGTATTGAATGTGCGGATTCGTTGAAGCCTGAATTCCGTTACGGGTTCTCGACCGACCGTTACTGATCGGTAGCGGATCGTGTCAGCCCAGAAGCGCGTACACCGTGCTCGCGCGGGCCGCGATCTCGCCCGAACTCTCGTCCGTCATCGCGATGTCGGCGAACGCCATCCGGCGGCCCAGCTTGGTGACGACCGCTTCGATCAGGACATCCGAACCGATCACCGCGCGCTGGAACGACGTCGACTGCTGCACGGTCGTCATCGGTCCGTACGCCCCCCGCGCCGCCGACACGGCGATCACGGTGGCGGTGTCGGCGGCGGCCATCAGCGCCTGGCCCGACAGCGCGCCGCCCTCCCGCGCCAGCTCGTCCGACCAGGGCATGCGCAGGACGGCGCGGTGTTCCTCCACCGCTTCCACGGACAGGCCCAGGCGGAGTACCCACGGGGCGAAGTTGGCGGAGAGGATCTTGTCGGCTTCGGCGGTGGTCATCGTCATATGAGGGATTGTTCCCGGCGCGGACCCCCCGGACGCGCTCCTTGGCCGGATAGACGTCCCGAGTCGCCCTCGCGGAAACGGAATTGAACGCCCCACCCGGCCCGTGCGTACCCATGGCCAACCAGGCGCCCCGAAGAGCTGCCGCGAAGACGGCGGCACAGACCCCGTCCCCCAGGAGGTCGAGAAGTTTGAGTCACAAGCGAATCCCGAAGCGCAAGGCCGCGATAGCCGCGGGCGGCGTGGTGGCGCTGGGAGCGGCCGCGATCCTGCTGCCCAACGCCAACGCGTCGCAGGACGGCGCGTCGGACGACGCCGCCGCTCCCAAGACACTCAAGTCCGCGGACGCCTCGGATCTCGCCTCGCAGCTCGCGGGCCTGCTCGGCGACGCCTTCGCCGGTTCCTACTACGACGCCGACAGCAAGCAGCTCGTCGTCAACGTCGTCCCCGGCGACAACAACAACGTGATCGTCCAGGCGAAGAAGGCCGGCGCGAAGGTACGCGAGGTCGAGAACAGCCTGTCCGAGCTCGCGTCCGGCGCGCAGACCCTGAAGTCCGAGGCGACCATCCCCGGCACGGCCTGGGCGGTCGACCCCAGAACGAACAAGATCCTCGTCACCGCCGACAGCACCGTCACCGGCGACAAGTGGGACACGCTGGAGTCGACCGTCGACAGCCTCGGTTCCGGCATGGCGACCATCAAGAAGTCGTCCGGCACCTTCAAGACGTTCCTCTCCGGAGGCGACGCCATCTTCGCCGGCGGCTCCCGCTGCTCCGCGGGCTTCAACGTCACCGCCGGCGACGGCACCCCCGCCTTCCTGACCGCCGGTCACTGCGGGGTCGCGGCCGAGCAGTGGTCGGACGCCGAGGGCGGCCAGCCGATCGCCACCGTCGACCAGGCCACCTTCCCCGGCGCCGGCGACTTCGCTCTCGTCAAGTACGACGACCCGGCGACCCAGGCCCCGAGCGAGGTCAACCTGGGCGACCAGACCCTCGCGATCAGCCAGGCCGCGGATGCCGAGGTCGGCCTCCAGGTCTTCCGGATGGGCAGCACCACCGGCCTGAGCGACGGTCAGGTCCTCGGCCTCGACGCCACCGTGAACTACCCGGAGGGCACGGTCACCGGGCTCATCCAGACCGACGTCTGCGCCGAGCCCGGCGACAGCGGCGGCTCGCTGTTCACCCAGGACGGTCTGGCCATCGGCCTCACCTCCGGCGGCAGCGGCGACTGCACGGTCGGCGGCGAGACCTTCTTCCAGCCGGTGACCACCGCCCTGGAGGCGGTCGGCGCGACCCTCGGCGGCGGCGCGGGCGCCGGTGACGAGGCCGGGGCCGGCGAGGACGCGGGCGCGGGCGACGACGCCGGTGCCGGTGAAGAGGCCGGCGCGGGCGAGGAGGCCGGTGCCGGTGAGGAAGCCGGAGCCGGTGAAGGGGTCGGCAACGGCAACGCCGACGGCACGGGCAACGGCCTCGGCGAGATCGTCGGCAACGGCGTCGGAAACAACTGACGCACCGCCACCGACGTACGGATCCCAGTGATCCGACCCGGACGAGAACGCGGTCCGGCCCTCCGGCGGGAGGGCCGGACCGCTCCGTTTCCGGAGGCAAGCCGCCACCCCGAACCGGGGGACCGCGGTCCGACGTCAGCCTCGCATCCGCAACAACAGCAGCGCCACGTCGTCCACCCGCTCCCGCTCCGCCCCGCTGTGCTCCACGAGCAGGTCGGCCAGCTCGTCCAGCGGCCGGTCGCCCACCTCCGTCAACAGCCCGCCGAGATCGGCGAGCGCGTCCTCGATGTCGACGCCGGGGGACTCGATCAGCCCGTCGGTGTAGAGGACCAGCACACAGCCGGGCGTCAGGTCGAACTCCGTCGTCGGATAGGTCGGCGCGCCGTCGATGCCCAGCAGCGGGCCACCGGCGCGGTCGAGCACCCGTACCCGCCCGTCCGGCCGTCTCAGCAGCGGCGGCGGATGCCCGGCACGGGACATCACGGCATGCCCGAGCCGTGGATCGAGCCGCAGATACAGACAGCTGGCGAACAGGTCGGCGCCCAGGTCGATCAACAGCCGGTTGGTGCTCCGCATGACCTCCTCCGGCGCATGGCCCAAGGTCGTGTACGCCCGTACGGCCGTGCGGAGCTGGCCCATGAGCCCGGCCGCCGTCACGTTGTGGCCCTGCACGTCACCGATCACCGCCGCCGTCAGCCCCTCGTCCGTCGGCACCAGGTCGTAGAAGTCGCCGCCGATCTCCATGCCCTGCGTGGCGGGCAGATAGCGCGCCGCAGCCTCGATGCCCGGCAGCTCTGGCAGGGTGTGGGGGAGCAGGGCGGCCTGGAGACCGTGGGCCAACTGGTGCTTGGCGTCGTAGAGCTGGGCGCGCTCCAGCGCCTGGGCGATCAGCCCGCCGAGGCTGGTCAGGACCGCGCGCTCGTCCGCCGGGAAGGGATGCGGCTCGGCGTAGGCGAGCACGCAGGTGCCCACCGGACGGCCGGAGGCGATCAGCGGTAGGTACGCCCAGGCCGCGAAGCCGTCGGGCGCCGAGTACTGGGTCGGATACAGCCGCTCCAACTGCTGCTGGGAGTCGAAGAACGCGGGCACGCCGGTGTTCAGCGCGTTGGTGCCCGGGGTCCGCTCGGCCAGCGGCAGCCCGTCGAACCGCTCGACGACATGCGGGTCGCGGTAGCCGCGGTGACCGAGCACGTGCAGCCGGCCGGACCGCGAACCAAGGACGACCAGCGCCTGGCTGCCCACGGCCGGGACGACCTCGTCCGCGACGAGCTGCACCACGTCCTGCACACTCGCCGCCTCGGTCAGCGCCCCGGCCAGGCTCAGCACCTGGGAGATCGTCACCAGCCGGGACGGCGCGTCACCGGGCGACGGCCCGTGGCGGGCCATCTCCGTCACCGCGCGGGCCCTGCTGATCCGCACGCTCAGCCCGGTCGTGCTCGGATACATACGGAAGGACAGCCAGTCACCGGGCGGGCGCAGCGCCACGAACGACGTGGTCTGCTGGCTGAACAGCGCGGCCCGGTAGCGGTCCTCGTAGACGGGGTCGTTGAGCCAGGGGACCGAGGCCCACAGGTGGTTGCCGAGCAGCAGGGTGGCCGGGACGCCGATCAGGTCGGCCGCGGCGGGGTTGGCGTAGCTGATCCGGCCGTGCAGATCGAGCGAGCACAGTCCGTAGGGCAGCCGTGCCGCCATGCGCGCCGCCTCCACCGTGCCGAACATGCCGGACGGCGGCCCCCCGAGCAGATCGGGCTCCGGCAGGGGCGGACGGCTCGCCTCGATGGCGCGCTCCAGCCGTACCGCGAGCCGCCGGCAGGCCGCGGTCAGATGCTCCCGGTCCCGGTCCGACAGCTCCGGGGGATGGGAGCCGGGCCAGGTCACGAAGATCGCGCCGTAGACGGTGGTCTCGGTGGCCACGGGCAGCGCGGCGAGGGCGAAGGGATACGGCAGCACGACGGCGATCCGCGGATACCGGGCCGCCATGTCCTCCTCGCCCCCGATCCAGACGAGCCGCCGCTCGCGCACCGCGTCGGCCACCGGGATCGGCGCGCTCAGCCCGACCCGCTCCCAGGGCGCCGAGAACGCCCGGGGCAGCCCCGCCATCACCGAGAGTTCCAGGACGGGTTCGTCGGCTGCCAGCAGGTACACGCCACCCGCGTGCGCGTGCACCGCGTCCATCATCGAGGCCAGCGCCAGCGACAGCAGCGGCCGGCCGACCCGCGTCCTCGCGGCCGCCGGCGCCTGAGCGGACGTCTGCCCGTCGGACACGCCGACCACCTCCTCCGCGGAGCCGCGCGACGGTCCCAGGGCTCAAATCTCCCCCCTCACGGCCCGTCGCGCACGGCGAACGGCCCCAGGATCGCACCGGCCGCCCCGGAAGCCGTCCTTTATGTCTGCGACGGAGCCCGCCCTTACCCCGGACCCGCCTGCCCATGCCCCCACAGTCGATGCGCGGCAGGGCGTGCGGGCGCCTCGCGTGCGCCCCCGCGCACCCTGATGGCTGGATCTTCGCGCCCGCGGGCGGTCGCAAACGCCAACAATGGGGCACGCGCTCAGGACCATGAAAACGATGAACGCGGCGAACGGCGGGCTGGAGGGGGCAGCAGTGATCCGTGTCCTTGTGGTGCACGACGCGTGTCTGGTGCGATCGGTGCTTGCGGAGTGGTTACGCAGAGAACCTGACCTGGGGGTTTACGACGCGCCCTGGCGCAGCGCGCCCGCCCGGGTGCGGTCGGTGCGCCCGGACGTGTGCGCGGTGGACCTGGACTGCTCGGAGGCGTACGGCATCCCGCCCCTCGGCGAGCTGCGCGTACGGGACACCGGCATGGCCCCACCGCACCTCCTGGTGCTCGCGAGCGCGAACCGGCCGGGGCTGCTGAAGCGTGCCCGGGAGGCCGGGGCGCTCGGCTACGTCGACAAGGAGGGCTCGCCGGACGGACTGGTGCGGGCGATCCGGCGCGTGGCCGCGGGGGAACGTTTCGTCGACGACTCGCTGGGCTTCGGGTTCCTCAAGGCGGCCGAGATGCCGCTGACCCGCCGCGAGCTCAGCGTGTTATCCCTCGCGGCGGAGGGAGCCTCCGTCGCGGAGATCGCCGGGAGCCTGCACCTGTCCCACGGGACCGTGCGCAACTACATGGCGGCCATCACCCGCAAGACCGGGGCCCGCAACCGCATCGACGCCATCCGGATCTCCCAGGGCGAGGGCTGGCTCTGAACACTCGCGCGGTACGGCGGTCCAGGCACCGACGAGTGCGCGGTAGCGCGCGGACCGGCGGGCGAGCTCGTCGTGCGTGCCGTACGCGGTGTCGCGGCCGTCCATCATCAGCACCCGGTCGGCCCGGCGGGCCGAGCTGATCCGGTGGGCGACGACGACCAGGGTGCCGCCGGGGCGGGCCGCGAAGGCGCGCTCCGCGCGCTCCTCGGCCCGTGCGTCGAGATGGCAGGTCGCCTCGTCGAGCAGGGCGAGCGGGGCGTGCGACAGATAGGCCCGGGTCAGTGCGATGAGCTGCCGCTCGCCCGCCGAAAGGGCCGCCGGATCCACATGCCCTCCTGGCCCGCCCAGCGCCTCCAGCAGCGCCCCCAGCCCGACCGCCTCGGCTGCCGCGAGCAGCTCCGCCTCCGGCACGGGGTCCGGCCGCAGATACCCGAGGTTCTCGGCGAGGCTCCCGGTGAACACGTACGCCTCCTGCGGAATGAGCACCCGCCGCGCGACGGCCTCCGGCCCCGGCACCGCCGCCCCGCACACCCGGATCGTGCCGCACCGGGGCCGCAGCAGACCGGCCACCAGCGCCGTCAACGTGGACTTCCCGATGCCGCTCGGACCGACGACGGCCAGGTGGGAGCCGGACGGGAGGGTGAGGTCGAGGGCGTCGATCACGGGGGCCGCGGTGGGGCCGTAGGCGAAGGACACGGAGGAGAGGGTGAGGGCGGGGGTCTTCGGCGTGGAGGCGGTCACCGGAAGTGCTGTGGTGTGTCGTGGGTCGTTCGAGGGCTCCCCGGGGCCCTTCGAGCCTGCGTCCTCTCGCGGGGACGCCGGCGCAAGCCGTCGGAGTACCACCGTCAGACGTGAGCCGCTCGTGCCCAGGCCGTGTACGAGGTTGTGCAGGGCGGGGAGGAGGGACTGGGTGACGTAGGCGAGGGCGCCGACCAGGGCGCCCGTGCTGACGCCCCGGTCGAGGAGCCAGGGGGCGGCCGCCAGCAGCAGCACGGTCGGGAGGTGCCCGCCGAGCGCGAGGGCGGCCACGCGGACCACGCCGTAGCGGGCGAGGGACCGGGCCGTTCGCTGCTCGGCGGACACGAGGGTCTCGACCTCGGCGGACATCCGTTCCTCCACGCCGGCCGCGGTGATGTCCCGCAGCCCCGGGCAGAGGGCACCGAGCCGGTCGGCCAGAGCCTCGTCGGCGGCGAGGAACGCCTCCTGCCGGCGGGCCAGCGGGCGCAGCGTCGCCGCGAACAGGCCCACCCCCGCCGCCAGGGGAGGCAGGACGACGAGCAGCAGCAGCGGGGCGAGCGAGAACAGGCCCACCAGGGCGCCGACCGCGGTGAAGACGAACGACCGCGACACCATGACCAGCCCCGCGAAGGTGTCGCGCGCGATCTCCACCTGCTGGGTGAGCCCGGACAGCGCCCCACGGTCCGCCTCGCGCACCCCGCGCTCCACCACCCGCCGCACCAGCCGGTCCCTGAGCGGTTCGACCAGAGCCGCGACGGCCGCGTACACGCGAGCCGTGCCGTAGGCGCCGATCAGCACCCCGGTCCCGGCCACGGCCAGCCAGCCGACCCCGGTCCCCGTCCGGCTCTGGAGGAATCCGTCGTCCAGGGCGCGGGCGGGCGCGTACCCGATCAGGAAGCTGTACCCGGTCTCCAGTACCGACCAGAGCCCGAGCCGTACGACAACCCGTCGGCGGTCGCGCAGGAAGCGCAGCCCCCGGGAGGGAAGTCCGCCGCTCATGGGCACATCCCTTCAGCCTCGTCCGCCCCGGTGAACGCCTCCCGGTACGCCGCGATCGCCCACAGCTCCTCGTGCCGCCCCACCGCCCGCACCCGCCCGCCGTCCAGCCAGGCCACCGCGTCGGCGCGGGCCGCCGTGGCCGCCCGGTGGGCGATCAGCAGGCGGGTGGACGAGCGGCCGCCGCCCGCCAGGGACTCGGTGATACGGGCCTCCGTCACCGTGTCGAGGCTGGACAGCGCGTCGTCGAGGATCAGCAGACGGCCGCCGTGGGCGAACGCCCGTGCGAGGCCGAGGCGTTGGGACTCGCCGCCGGAGCGCGGGGCGTCGGCCAGCGCGGTGGCGTAACCGCTGGGCAGCCGGCGTACGAAGTCGTCCGCGTGGGCGGTGACGGCCGCTTCCCGGACACGCGCGGGGGAGGGGCGGGGCAGGGAGAGGCCGATCGCGTCCTCGACGGTGTCTCCGAGCAGGACGGGACGTTCGAAGGCGTAGGCGATCGCGCCGCGCAGGTCGGCGTGGGTCAGCTCGTTCAGGGGCACTCCGTCGAGCAGGACCTCGCCGCCGTCGGGGTCGGCCAGCCGCCCCGCGAGGGCGGCGAGCAGCGACTTGCCCGCGCCGGAGCGGCCCACCACGGCGAGCGTGGCCCCGCCGGGCACGACGAGGTCGACGTCGTGCAGCACGGTGTGTCCGCCGCGCCGGGCGGTCACCCCGCGCAGCTCCAGCCGGCCGGGGCCGGGCGGCAGGCGGCGGTCCCCGTGGGCGGGGGTCGGCTCCGAGGTCACCTCGGCGAGGCGTCCGGCGGCCGCCTTGGCCCGGGCCACGCCCGCGAGCTGGGCGACCAGCATGCCGACACCGGTCGCCAGCACCGCGTAGCGGGAGGCGGCGAGCACCTCGCCGACGGTCAGCCGGTGCCGGGCGAGCAGGACACCGGCCACGGCGAGCACGCCGAGCTGGAGCAGCGGGGCCACGGCGATCGCCTGCGCGGCGGCCCGGCCCTGCACCTGCCACATGCGGTGCCCGGCGCGGGAGAGTTCGGGCAGCGGCCCCAGGATCCGTGCCGTCTCCCGGTCCGCCGTACCTGCCGCGGCGATGGTGCGGTGACCGTCGACCGCTTCGGCGAGGGCGGTCGCGATCCGCCCCTGTTCCCGCTGGTAGCGCGTCGTGCAGCGGGAGGTGTCGCGGGCGAACGCCCGTAGCAGAAGGGCCAGGACGGGAGCCCCGGCGAGAAACACGGCGGCGAGCCACGGGTCGATCAGGGCGAGGGCGACGACGCCCCCGACCGGCCCGGCGAGGGCCGCCACCAGCACGGCGCGGGCGGTCGGCGCGGTGCCCGCCTGGGCGGCGTTGCCGACGAGCCGGGCCACCAGATCGCCAGCCCCGAAGCGCAGGGCGATCCGCGGGCCCACGGCCAGGATGTGCCGGGTCAGGCGCCCGCGCAGCCAGGCTGTGGTGCGGGCGTCCACGGTGCCGACCAGGACGCTCTGGCATCCGTCGAGCAGCGCGAGGGCCAGCACGAGTCCGGCGCAGCAGAGCACCCAGCCCGTGGCGGGAGCCCGCGCCAGAAGGAGGTCCAGGGTGCGGCCGAGCGCCAGGGGCAAAAGCAGCCCCGCCCCGGTCGCGGCGGTGCTCACCAGGAACAGGGCCGCCGTACGGGCCGCGCTGTGCCCGGTGGCCGGCCGCAGCAGCGCGCGGGCCGCGTGGTCGGCGGAGGTCGTCATAGGGCTGCGGCCTCGTTCCCATGCCCAGGGCCCCGGGCGGCCCCTCCCAAGAGGAGGGAGTCCACCCGGAGCCACGGTCGCACGACGTACGTCAGAGACAGAGGGAGATGCTGGCCTGGCTGGCGCAGAGCAGCAGGCTGGCCACGCTGCCGCTGCCGGTGAGCTCTTCGGTCTCCATCGTCTGAAGGTCGAGCAGTGCCATGTCGATTCCTCTCTTTGTGGGGACGGGGTTGTGTCACGACTCCGTCAGGTGGCGGAGCCGCGTTCTGGGTGCCGCCGTGGCGGCGGGAGGAAGGGCAGGTGGGCCGGGGCCGCGCCCGTCGTGCCGGCGCCGAGCGCCGCCTGGAGGGCGAGCAGACACCCGGCCGTTCCGGTGCCCAGGTCCATGGAGAGCCGCATCATCTGGTGTCCGGGGAAGGCCAGTTGGCCCTGATAGGACATCGCGTACCAGCCGAGCCCGGAGATCTGATCGGCCAGCCGGTCGGCGCCGGCGCCCGGCGCGGTCGTACGGCTCAGGTGCAGGATCATCCCGGCGATTCCCTGGAAGAGGCCGGGCTGTGCGTAGAAGCGTGAGGTGGCGGCGGTGAGGATGCCGGCGCGGGCCTTCTCGAACGCGTCGGCCTCGTCGGCGGCGTGCGTCAGATAGTCGTCCAGGACCATCCCCACGCCCACACTGCCGTCGCCCAGGTACGGCATGGTCCGCCAGCCCTCGTTGACCTCGAGCGAGCCGCCCTTCTGCTCGACGCAGGCCGCCAGGTCCCGGCGCAGCGCCTCACCGGCCGCGTCCAGCAGCCCGCGCTCACCGGTCCGTTCGTAGCGCCGCAGCAGGAACAGAGCCGGTCCGCTCGCGCCCCGCATCAGCCCGGCGCGCGGCCGGGTGCCCTCCGGGACCGGTTCGGCGAGGCGCCGCACGAGGATGTCCGCGGCCTCCGCCGCCCGTTCGTCCAGCTCCGGCTCGCCGGCCGTGTGCGCGAGCCCGTCCAGGACCAGGCCGAGGCCGGCCAGACCGCCGCGCAGATCGGAGGACAGGCGCTGCCACCTCTCGCCCAGCACCGTGCCGATCAGGTCCAGGGCCCGCTGCCGGTGACCGAGCAGGTCGAGGAGGTGGGCCACGCCCGCGAGACCGTCGTAGAGGCCCAGCGGGGTGCCGACCGGTGGCGGGTCGGTGCGGTCGAGCAGCCAGCGCTCGCCCTCGTCGTACCGTTCGGCGCCGGTCGCGGCCAGGGCGTACAGCACACCCGCCGCGCCATGGGCCAGGCCCAGCCCGCCGCCGTCGGAGAACTGGGCGACGTCGCCGGGAAACAGCCGGTCCTCGCGTTCCGGAGTCGCCGAGGCGAGCAGCGCCTTGACCATCGAGTCACGGCTGTAGGGCCAGTCGGCGGGCTCCACGAAGGAAGTGGGGACCGAGCGGGAGGGGGGACGCGGGGGCGCGGCGGCCTCGTCGCGTCCGGGGGCGGGCGTGTCCCGGGTGATCTCGGCGACCGCCTCGTCCAGGAACCGCCGCGGCACGTCCGGGAACTGATCCGCGATCACCTCCGCCAGATGGGCCGCCTTCTCGCGGTCCACCACGAACAGGCTGGTGACCGGCAGGAACATCGCCAGCCGCAGACAGGCCAGGGCGTAGCGGTCGACGTCGACGCCTCTGCGGTCGCGCGGGGCCAGGAATCCGGGGTGGGCGACGACCTGGCGGCCCTGTTCGGTGACCGGCGCCGCCGCCTCGAAGTCGATCAGGGACACCGACTCCTCGTCGGGGGCGACCATGATGTTGAAGACATGGAGGTCGTTGAAGACGATCCCGCGCGCGTGCACGGCCTCCACCGCACGCTCGACCGCCCCATGGACGCGCAGCGCCCAGGCCGTGTAGTCGGCGACGGCTCCCGGGTCGGGATCCGGGCCGATCAGCGGGTGCCGCTCCGCGAAGAAGGAGTTGAGGGGGCGTCCCGGCACGAAGTCCATGACCAGGAAGCGGTGTTCGCCGAGCAGGAACCAGTCGCGCACCTCGGGCACCACCCCGGTCCCCGCCAGCCGCTCCAGCGCCTGCTTCTCCCGCTCCAGCCGGGCCACGGCGTCCGCCCCGTCCGCGGCGAGTCCCGCGTGCGGCCGGCCCTCCTTCAGGACGACCTTGCGCCCGTCCCGGGTGTCGGTGCCCTGGTACACCCCGCCGCCGTTGGAGAAGTGCAGCGCCTTCTCGATGCGGTACGGCAGCTCGCCGACCGTCGTGGTGTTGCGCGCCGCCAGATGCGGCTCCAGGAAGGACGGCAGCGTGACCCACTCCGGCACCTGGAAGGACGGCGCCCGCCGGTCCGGCACCAGTACGCCAGCCCCGTCGCGCACCGCCGGGACCAGCGAACCGCGCTCGTCGACCACGAAGAGCCGGGCGAACGCGCCGTAGCGCACGTACAGCGGGCCCTCGCCCCAGCGCAGGTCGGTCAGGACGTACGGCCCCTCGAAGCCCTCCAGCAGCTCACCCAGCTCGCGCAGCACCGTGTGGAGCTGCTCCTCGTCGGCCGGGTAGACGGTGACGAACTTGCCGCTGGAGTCCCGGCCCGCGTACTTGGCGTTGCGCAGGTGCAACAGGTGCCGGCCGGGCACGAACTTGAAGGCGACGCCCCGCGGGACGCAGTAGTCCCAGACGATCCGGGCGATCCGCTCCGCGTTCGCCAGGGTCGCCGAGACGTGGATCTTCCAGCCCTGGGCACGGTCCGGCAGCGGAGTGCCGTCCGGGCCGAGCGGCGCCAGGGTCAGCCAGTCGCCGATCCGCGCCGCCCGCCAGCCCTCGGGGACCTCGCGCCCCGCGGTGTCGTACAGGGGTGCGGTCCCCGGCCCGTGATCGGACAGCCGGTCAGGCGTGTCGTAGAAGTGCCTGTCGGCGAGCGCGTACACCTCGTAGCGCTTGTCCATCCCTCGCATCCCCCTCCGCCGGTGCGGCACCGAGCCTTCCAGTGGCCCGATGGCCACGGACAGTCACGGCTGTCACGAGATCACCGTGCGGAACGCATGCGTAAAGACATGTTCGGGTCGTTTCGAGCAGCGTCCTCGCCGCCGCTTCACGGAACGCTCACAGGGGCTGCGCAGGTGGCTCATTAGGCGCTGTAATGGCGGATGTGGTCACTGAGGGCACCGCGGGGCGCAGGACGAGGAGTCCGCGCGCCGCAGGGGCCCTGAAGGCGCTTTCCGTCGATCTGGATGCGCCCGAGCGGCTGCGACGGGTCCTCGAACTGGCCCTGGTCTACGGCGGGGCCTCCTTCGCCGCCGTGTACACGCCCAGCGAGGACGGCGAGCTGTTCTGCCTGATCGAGTCCGTCGGTGTGCCCCGGACCCTGTACGGACTGCGCGACGCCTACGCCCTGACCGGCCGGTCCCCGATCGCCGAGGCCCATCGCACCGGCCGTGCCCTCTGGCTGGGCCCGCGGCAGCTCGCCGACCGCGCGGAGTCCCGGCGGACGCCTTCTCAGGACTTCTCCCTGGCCGCCCTTCCCGCCCAGGGCGACGGCGGCGGCTGCCTGCTGGCCGTGAGCGAGCGGCCCGACGGCTTCGGCACCGAGCACCGCGAGTGCCTGGAACTCGTCGCCGGTGCCGTCGCCCTGCCCGCCCCGCATGCCGCCGCCGAGGCGGGCGAGCTGCCCGGCAACGCCTTCAGCCTCGCCATGGACACCGGGCGGGTCGAGGTCGGCGAGGAGATCCTGCAGCTGTTCGGCCTCGGCCCGCACGACTTCGACGGCAAGGTCGAGACCCTGCTGGGCCTGACCGTCCCCGAGGACCTGCCCTCGCTGATGTCCGTCGTCGAGGCCGACCACATGTCCATCGGCGACCGCGAGCTGGAGTTCCGCGTCCTGCAGCCCACCGGCCCGCCCCGGTGGCTCAGGCTGCGCGGCCGCCTCGTGCCGGGCGGCGAGGGACGGCCCGCCCGGCTCGTCGGCACCGTCGCCGACGCCTCCACCCTGCGCCCCGAGGTCACCGACGTGGCCCGGGTGCAGCGGCTCGCCGCCGCCCTCGCCACCGCCGGCACCGTCCGCGACGTCAGCCACGCCGTCGTCACCGCCCTGCGCAAGCCGCTGCGCGCCGACCGCATCGCCCTGGCCGAGCTGGAGCACGACCGCCTCGTCGTGACCGTCCTCGACCCGCCCGACCCCGAGTGCTGGCCGGAGCTGTGGCGCCTGGAGTGGCGCAGCGAATGGCCGGACGCGCCCGTGCGGGCGATGCCCACCCTCGCCGCCGCCCTGCGGGAGGGCCGCGCCCACATCTGGCCGGCCGGCACCCCGCTGGAACCCGCCCTCGCCGACGTCGGACCCGGCGGGCTGGCCGCCCTGCCGCTCCCCGCCGGCGGCCGTGTCGCGGGTGCCTGCCTGATCGGCTGGGACGAGCCGCACGAGTTCGGCCCCGACGAACGCGCCCTGCTCACCGCCGCCGCGGGCCTCGCCGGGCAGGCCCTGCTGCGTGCCCACGCCTTCGACGCCGAGCACGAGCTCGTCGGCATGCTCCAGCGCCAGCTGCTGCCGCGCCGGCTGCCCCGGCTGCCCGGCGCGAAGGCCGTCGCCCGCTATCTGCCGACCACGGCCGGCCTGGAGGTGGGCGGCGACTGGTACGACGTGATCCCGCTGCCCGACAACCACGTGGCCCTCGTCATCGGCGACGTCCAGGGCCACAGCGCGGCCGCCGCCACCCTCATGGGCCAGATGCGCACCGCGCTGCGCGCCTACGCCGCCGAGGGGCACCCGCCCGACGTGGTCGTCGACCACGCCAACCGGCTTCTCATGGACATGGAGACCGACCTCTTCGCCACCTGCTGCTACGTCGACGTGGATCTGGAGGAGGGTTCCGCCTGGTGCGTGCGCGCCGGCCACCTCCCGCCGGTCCTGCGCCGGCCGGACGGCAGCACCGAGATCGCCGAGGCCGAGGGCGGCCCGCCGCTCGGCGTGCTGCGGCAGGCCGGCTTCCCGATGAGCCCGCTGCGCCTCGTGCCCGGCACCGTCATCGCACTCACCACCGACGGCCTCGTCGAGTCCACCGAGGCCGACATCGACGCCGGCATGGAGCACTTCGCCCGCGAGCTGGCCCGCTCCGACCCGGCCCATCTCGGACTCGTCGCCGACGCCCTGCTGGTGGGGGCGCGCCGCAGCGACGACATCGCCCTGCTGCTGATGCGCTACGACGGCATGGCCGTACGGCCGCTGCGGGAGAGCTGGACCGTCTGGCGCGTCCCGGAGGCCGTCGGCCATGCTCGCCGCTTCACCCGCCGCACCCTGCGCGCCTGGGGCGTGCCGGCCCAGGACCGGGACGCCGTCCTGCTCGTCGTCTCCGAACTCGTCACCAACGCCCTCGTGCACACCGACGGCCGGGTCCGCCTGGATCTCACCCTCGTGCACCAGCGGATGCGCGTCGCCGTCGCCGACGCCTCGCCGCGCTCGCCCGTCAGACCCTCCAGCGTCAGTTGGGAAGCCACCGGCGGGCGCGGGATCCTCCTGGTCGAGGCCATGTCGGTGGCGTGGGGAACCGTGCCGGTCAGTGGCGGAAAACAGGTCTGGAGCGAGATCCCCGTGGGCGGCTGAGGGGCCACTGCGGTGAACTCCGCACTGCTCCACGGTGACGAACACGCCAACCTCGGCCGTCAATTTGGCGGAATCGGGGCTAAGGTGAACCGATGAAGGCTCTCGTGCTGTCCGGTGGCGCCGGTACGCGCTTGAGGCCGATCACACATACTTCGGCCAAACAGCTCGTGCCGGTGGCGAACAAGGCCGTGCTCTTCTACGGTCTCGAATCCATCGCCGCGGCCGGTATCACCGACGTCGGCGTGATCGTCGGTGACACCGCCCCGGAGATCCAGGAGGCCGTCGGCGACGGCTCCAAGTTCGGTCTGGAGATCACCTACATCCCCCAGGAACGCCCGCTCGGGCTGGCCCACGCCGTGCTCATCGCCCGGGACTACCTGGGCGACGACGACTTCGTGATGTACCTCGGCGACAACTTCATCGTCGGCGGCATCACCGACCTCGTCGAGGAGTTCCGGCGCGGGCGCCCCGACGCCCAGATCCTGCTGACCCAGGTGCCGGACCCGCGCGCCTTCGGCGTCGCCGAACTCGACGACTCCGGCCAGGTCCTCGGCCTGGAGGAGAAACCGGAGCGCCCCAAGAGCGATCTCGCCCTGGTCGGCGTCTACCTCTTCACGCCGGCGATCCACGACGCCGTCCGTGCCATCAGCCCGTCCTGGCGCGGCGAGCTGGAGATCACCCACGCCATCCAGCACCTGATCGACTCCCGCGCCGACGTGCGCTGCACCGTCATCAAGGGCTACTGGAAGGACACCGGGAACGTCGCCGACATGCTGGAGGTGAACCGGACCGTCCTGGAGAGCCTGCCCCGCCGCATCGACGGCGAGGTCGACGAGGCGTCGGAGACCGTGGGACGGGTGATCGTCGAAGAAGGGGCACGCGTCGTCAACTCACGCATCGTCGGACCCGCCGTGGTCGGCGCCGGCACGGTCGTCGAGGACTCCTACGTCGGCCCCTTCACCTCCATCGCGGAGAACTGCCGTATCACCGACAGCGAGTTGGAGTTCTCCATCGTGCTGCGCGACGCCACGATCCACGGCGCAGGCCGGATCGAGTCCTCCCTCATCGGCCGGCACGTCGAGGTCACCCCAGCGCCCACCGTCCCCAGCGCCCACCGACTCGTCCTCGGCGACCACAGCAAGGTGCAGATCCACCCATGAACCTTCTCGTCACCGGCGCGGCCGGCTTCATCGGCTCGACCTACGTCCGCACCCTGCTCGCCCGCGACGCACCCGAGGCGCCCGACGCGCCGCGGATCACGGTGCTCGACAAACTCACCTACGCCGGCACCCTCGACAACCTCGAACTCGACCACCCCCGCCTGGAGTTCGTACGCGGCGACATCCGGGACGCCGAGCTCGTCGACAAGCTGATGGCCGAGGCCGACCAGGTCGTGCACTTCGCCGCCGAGTCCCACGTGGACCGCTCGATCGAGGGCGCCGGCGACTTCGTCCTCACCAACGTGGTCGGCACCCAGACCCTGCTCGACGCCGCCCTGCGCTACGACGTCGCGCCCTTCGTGCAGATCTCGACGGACGAGGTCTACGGCTCCGTCGCGACGGGGTCGTCCACCGAGACGGACCCCCTGCGGCCCAGCTCGCCGTACTCCGCCTCCAAGGCCTCCTCGGACCTGCTCGCCCTCGCCTACCACCGCACCCACGGCCTGGACGTCCGCGTCACCCGCTGCTCCAACAACTACGGCCCGCACCAGTTCCCGGAGAAGGTCGTCCCGCTGTTCATCACCAACCTCCTCGACGGCGCCCAGGTACCCCTCTACGGCGAGGGCCTCAACGTCCGTGACTGGCTGCACGTCGACGACCACTGCCACGGCGTCGAACTCGTCCGCACCCACGGCCGTCCCGGTGAGGTCTACAACATCGGCGGCGGCACGGAGCTGAGCAACAAGGACCTCACCGCGCTGCTGCTGCGGGCCTGCGGCGCCGACTGGGACCGGGTGCGGCACGTGGCGGACCGCAAGGGCCACGACCTGCGCTACTCCGTCGACTGGAGCAAGGCCCGCACCGAACTCGGCTACCGGCCCCGCCACGACTTCGCCTCCGGCCTCGCCGCCACCGTCGACTGGTACCGCGACCACCGCGCCTGGTGGGAACCGCTGAAACGCCGCGTGGTTGAGGAGCACGGATGAGGTGGCTGGTCACCGGCGCGGGCGGCATGCTCGGCAGCGACGTGGTCGAGGAACTCCTCTCCCGTGACGAGCGGGTGACCGGCCTCGACCACGCCGCCCTGGACATCACCGACCCCGGGGAGGTCGACGGCGCCCTCGCCGCGCACCGCCCCGAACTGGTCGTCAACTGCGCCGCCTACACGGCCGTCGACGACGCGGAGACGCACGAGGAGCAGGCCCTGCGCGTCAACGGCGACGCCCCGCGGCTGCTGGCCAGGGCCTGCGCCGCGCACGACGCCCGGCTGATCCACGTCTCCACCGACTACGTCTTCGCGGGAGACGGCCGCACCCCGTACCCGGAGGACGCACCCCCCGACCCGCGCACCGCGTACGGCCGCACCAAACTGGCGGGTGAGCGGGGCGTGTCGGACGAACTCCCGGCCGCGAGCGCGGTGCTGCGCGTCGCCTGGCTCTACGGCGTCCACGGCCGCAGCTTCGTCAGCACGATGATCGGGCTGGAGTCCGACCGCGACACCGTGGACGTCGTGAACGACCAGCGCGGCCAGCCCACTTGGAGCGCCGACGTCGCCGCGCTCATCGCCGACCTGGGCCCGCGGGTCGGCCGTGACGCGAGCGGCGTGTTCCACGCCACCAACGCCGGCGAGGCCACCTGGTACGACCTGGCCCGCGAGGTGTTCGGGCTCCTCGGCGCCGACCCCGACCGGGTGCGCCCGGTCACGAGCGAGGCGTTCGCCCGGCCCGCACCCCGCCCCGCGTACAGCGTCCTCGCGCACGGCCGCCTGCGGCGGCTCGGCCTCGCCCCGGCGCGCGACTGGCGCACCGCCCTGCACCAAGCACTGCCCCGGATCCGCAAGGAGACCCTTCGTGAAACGCCATGAGTTCCTGCGGGAGCTGCACAAGGTGAGCGGCAACCGCAACTACCTGGAGATCGGCGTCAACGACGGCCGCAGCCTGCGGCTGTCGCGCGTCCCCACCATCGCCGTCGACCCCGCCTTCAAGGTCGTCACCGAGATCCGCTGCGACGTGCACCTGGTGAAAGCCACCAGCGACGACTTCTTCGCCCGCGACAACCCGCTCATCCACCTCCGGGGCGGCCGCCATCCGCTGCGCAACCTGCGGCGCGGGCGCCGTCCGTTCGGGTACTGGCGCCGGCCCGTGCTCGACCTGTCGTTCATCGACGGCATGCACCTGTTCGAGTACGCGCTGCGGGACTTCATGAACGTCGAGCGGCACTCCGACTGGACGAGCGTGATCGTCTTCGACGACATGCTGCCGCGCAACGTCGACGAGGCGGCGCGGGACCGGCACACCGGGGCGTGGACCGGTGACGTGTACAAGCTCGCCGAGATCCTCCGCCGGTACCGGCCCGACCTGATGACCGTCCTGGTCGACACGCAGCCCACCGGGCAGCTGGTCGTCTTCGGCGCGGATCCCCGCAGCACGGTGCTGCGGGACCGGTACGACGACATCGTCGCCGAGTACGACGTGCCCGACCCGCAGAAGGTGCCCGAGGCGATCCTGGACCGGGCCGGGGCGGTGGCGCCGGAGGCGTTGCTGGAGGCGGGCTTCTGGAAGCCGTTGGCCCGGGCGCGGACCTTGGGTTTCGGGCGGTCCCGGGGGTGGGAGCCGCTGCGTACCGCCGTTGAACGGGTCACCGGGTAGTGCCGGGTTCCGCCGGTCTACGGGTGCGGGATCATTGTGGCCCATCGCGCGGTTCCCGGCGCCCCTTGAGGGCCCTGCAGGCCTCGTAGGACGGGAGCAGCCCGGCCTCTCGCGCCTCGGCCAGCGACGGCGCCTGCGCGTCCTTCTCGGACAGCACCGGCGGGATGTGTTCGGGCCAGGCGATGCCCAACTCGGGGTCGAGGGGATGCACGCCGTGTTCGCGCTCGGGGGCGTAGCCCGTCGAGCACAGGTAGACCACCGTGGCGTCGTCCGTGAGGGCCATGAACGCGTGGCCGAGGCCTTCGGCGAGGAACAGGGCGTGGTGGCTGTCGTCGTCGAGGCGCAGGGCCTCCCAGCGGCCGAACGTGGGTGAGCCGACACGGAGGTCGACCACCACGTCGAGGACGGCGCCGCGCAGACACGTCACGTACTTGGCCTGTCCGGGCGGCACGTCGGAGAAGTGCACGCCGCGCAGCACGCCCCAGCGCGAGACCGAGCAGTTCGCCTGGGCCAGCGACAGGTCGTAGCCGGTGGCCTCGCGGAACTCCGCGCCCCGGTACCACTCGTGGAAGGAGCCGCGGTCGTCCGGGAACACCTTGGGCTCCAGCGCCCAGGCACCCTCGATGCCGAGGGACCGCATGCCCTCACCTCCTCCGGGTCCGCGCCCGCAGCCGGGCCGCCGTCCGGCCCAGCGCCGTACCGAGCTTGCGTCGCGCCCGGCGCACGAGCCGCCGCAGTGCGCTGGGCCGGGTGGTGCGGACGACCTGCGCGCCGCCCGCCACGCCACGCAGCGCGAACGGGAGCGGGAGGAAGCGCGGGCCCGTCCCGACGAGCGCCACCCGCCAGGTCGCCCCTCTCAGATCGCCGAGCGGCAGCACGGCCTCCAGCAGCGCCCCGGATCCTTGCGGGGACAGCCGGGCGGGCACGTCGTGGGAGGTGTGCGGGGAAGTGAGGCGCAGCAACGCCTCGGTGCCGCCCGGCGGGGCGTGCAGGGGCAGCGGTACGCGCAGAGCGTCGCCCGACGCGGTGACGTCGGCCGCTGACACCCTGCCCAGGCCGAGGCGCTGGGTGGCCCGGTCGACGTCCAGGGCCAGATGAGCGTGCGGGGAGGTCCAGTACGGCAGGACCAGATGGCCGCCGAGCAGCGCGGGGAGCGGTGTGGGGCGGTCCGTCCGCGGGGCCGGGCCCAGGCGGCACTCCTTGGTCCAGCCGCCCAGTTTGACGCGGACGAAGGCGTCCCACAGGCCGGCGCGGTCCAGGGCGGCGGGATCGACGGCGGCGGTCGCCCGCAGCACCAGACGGACCCGGCCGTCCTCCCCGGCCGGGACCTCCTCCCGGGTGAACTCCACCGGCTGGAAGTACTGGGCGGCGCTCGCGCGCTCACGCATCAGCAGGTCGGCGGTGGCCTGCCCGAACCGGTCCACGGTGTCGGCGCCCACCCAGGCGATGGCCGCGGCCAGGTCCTCCGGCGGCCCGTCGAGCGGCGTGGAGGCCGCGCCGGCGGTGAAGGTCAGCGGCTCGCCGGCCGATGCGTACTCCGCGGTGAAACCGACGCGCAGCGTGCCGTCCTCCCAGGTCACGCGCTCGGGGACGGCCGTCAGGGCGATCCCGGCCTCCCACTCGGCGAACGCCTCAACGTCGTCGTACCGGTCCGCGGCGAGCAGCGCGGCGACGACCTGCTGCGTCGGCTGGAGCCCGGCCGCGACTCCTGGCCCGAAGCGCTCCACGACGACCTGGTGCATCTCCTCGAACAGCTCCCGGCGATAGTCCGCCGGCAGGGCGAGCAGCCGCCGGGCGCGCATCCGCTCGACCATCTCCACCCGCAGCCAGCGCCTGAAGAGCCGGTCGCGCAGCGGACCCGGTTCGGTGTACCGCTCGACGACGTCCAGGGCCTCCCGGAGGTTCTTGAAGTAGCCGCCCGCGTCGAAGCGCTGGAAACCGGCGTTCGAGGAGTCGTCACGGCGGACGTGGTAGTAGCAGACGTAGTCGCCGAGCACCGAGACGTTGCCCGCGCGCAGGTACGCCTCCGTGACGAAGACGTGGTCCTCCAGGCGCCGCCTGCCCTCGGGGAAGCGCAGGCCGATCTCGTCGAGGAAGGCGCGGCGGAACATCTTGTGCGGGGTGAGGCTGTCGATCAGTGGCGCGTTGCTGACGGTGGCGCGCGGGTGGTTGCGGCGGAACAGCTCCACCGGCACCCCGCGGCCCTTGCCGGCCATCTTGCCGACGACGACATCGGCGCCGTTGGCCACGCCGTAGTCGTACATCCGCTCCAGGGCCTCGTCGCCGAGGTAGTCGTCGTTGTCGACGAACATCACGTACTCGCCCCGGGCGGCCTCGATGCCGACGTTGCGGGGCTTGCCCGACCAGCCGGAGTTCTCCTGGTGGAGGACGGTCACCCGGGGCTCCGCGGCGGCGAGCGCGTCCAGCCGGGCGGGCGTGTCGTCGGTGGAGCCGTCGTCGACGAAGATCACTTCGTAAGCGTCGGGCGGCAGTGACTGGCGCAGCAGCGAGGCGATGCAGTCCTCGATATAGACCCCCGGGTTGTACACGGGGACGACGACGCTGACCTTGACCGGCATCCGGCTCCGAGCCCCCTAGGGGTCGCTGTGCGTTTACGTCAGATTACGGTGCTCGTGGCCAGATCCTAACTGTGTCACCGGCTTTGTCCACCGCTCAACCACGGTGAGCCCCCGGCGGCGATCTTCCCCGGCGGTAGCCTGACGGCGTGCGCCTGCTGCTGATGTCCGACACCCACCTGCCCAAACGCGCCAAGGCGCTTCCCGAGGCGCTGCTCGCCGAACTCCCGCGCGCCGACGTCGTGTTCCACGCGGGGGACTGGGTCGACACGGCCACGCTCGACCTGCTGGAGGGCGGCTCCACCCGGCTGGTCGGCGTCTACGGCAACAACGACGGCCCGGATCTGCGCGCCCGGTTGCCCGAAGTGGCGTACGTGGAACTCGACGGTCTGCGTTTCGGCGTCGTCCACGAGACCGGTCCCGCCCGGGGGCGCGAGGCGCGCTGCGCGGCCCGCTTTCCCGGCCTGGACGTCCTGGTCTTCGGGCACAGCCACATTCCGTGGGACACCACCGCGCCCTCAGGGCTGCGGCTGCTCAATCCCGGCTCCCCGACGGACCGCCGCCGGCAGCCCCACTGCACCTACATGACCGCGACCCTCACGCAGGGCCGACTGGGGGAGGTGGAGCTGCACCGGCTGCCTCAGCGGCGCTGAGGGGCGGGTGACAAGAACCGGGCCGCTCCGCGCGTAGGGAAGCGGCCCGGGCGCTGCTTATGCGCTGTCATGGACCTCCTTCCCGCTCAGAGGCTTTGACTCGGAGACGCGGAAGTCTCCGTTGTGTCGCGCCTACCCGCTCTGGTCCGCCCTACACACCCTGATGGCGGTCACTTCAGCCCGGCCCGCCATCACCAGCCCCACCGCCCCCATGGCCCACGCGCGCCTCGCCGGCCGCTAGAACGACGGATGGATCGCGCCCGCCGTGCCCGTCAGCGGCGCTCCCGTGCCGCCCCACCTGAGCGCGACGATCTCGGCGGCCACGGACACGGCGACCTCCT
Organism: Streptomyces sp. NPDC093568; assembly: GCF_044764945.1. Classification (NCBI taxonomy): domain Bacteria; kingdom Bacillati; phylum Actinomycetota; class Actinomycetes; order Kitasatosporales; family Streptomycetaceae; genus Streptomyces; species Streptomyces sp. NPDC093568. Next base: position 1,952,967 of record NZ_JBIWJD010000001.1, read on the forward strand.
CGGGCGTACGGGCCCCGAGGTCCAGCCCGACCGGGGAGCGCAGCCGGGCCAACTCGCCCTCGTCCAGCCCGGCTTCGGCCAGCCGCCGCATCCGGTCGTCGTGGGTACGGCGGCTGCCCATCGCCCCGACGTACGCCGCCGGGCGGCGCAGTGCCTCCCGCAGCAGCGGCACGTCGAACTTCGGGTCGTGGGTGAGCACGCAGATCACCGTGCGCCCGTCGGTCTCGGTGCCGCCGAGATAGCGGTGCGGCCAGTCGACGACCACCTCCACCCCCTCGGGGAAGCGCTTCGGCGTGGCGAAGACCGGGCGGGCGTCGCAGACCGTGACCCGGTAGCCGAGGAAGTCACCGATACGGGCGACCGCGGCCGCGTAGTCGATCGCGCCGAACACCAGCATGCGGGGCGGCGGCGCGAAGGAGTGCAGGAAGACGGAGACCGCGTCCTCCCGGCGCTCACCGTGCGGGCCGTAGTGCCTGAGGGCCGTGGCGCCGAGGGCGAGTTCGCCGCGCGCGTCGGCGGTGACGGCCACGTCCAGACCGGACGCGCCGAGCGTGCCCGCGGCCCGGTCCGGCCACACCGTCAGCGTCGCCCCGCGCGGCGCGGGCCCGTCGGTCACCGTCGCCACGGTCACCGGCCGCCCCGCCCCGACCGCTTCCGCGACCTGCCCGAACTCCGGATCGCTGCGCGGTGTCACCGACCGCACCAGCACGGTGATCTCGCCACCACAGGTGAGTCCGACCGCGAACGCGTCCTCGTCGCTGTAGCCGAAGGTCTCCAGCCGCGCCTCGCCGCTCGCCACGACCTCCTGCGCCAGCTCGAAGACGGCCCCCTCGACGCAGCCGCCGGACACGCTGCCCACGACCTCGTCGTCCGGGCCCACCGCCATCGCGGCACCGGGGTCGCGCGGGGCGCTGCGGCTGGTGGCGACCACCGTGGCGAGTCCGAACGGCACCCGGTCGGCGTACCAGCGCCCGAGCACCGGGAGGATCTCACGCATCGTCGGCTCCTCTCACCGCCCGGCCCCGAGCGGCTGCGGATCGTCCCGCTCCCAGGCCTCGGGCGGCACCACCACGATCGCACCGCGCGCCCCGCCGCGCTGCCCGCGGCGGCAATCGTTGAACGTTAATACATTGCCGGTGCGACGCCGGTCCTGCTGCACTGCACAGGTCCCGTCGTCATGTACAGAGGAGCAGCGATGCGCACTGCGTTCATGTCCCCCCAGGAAGGAACGACCCCCTCATCGAAGGACATGACGCTTCGTGCACTTGCTCAACCTCGGAATCCTCGCCCATGTCGACGCCGGTAAGACCAGCCTGACCGAGCGCCTGCTGCACTCGGCCGGCGTGATCGACGAGATCGGCAGCGTCGACGCCGGCAACACCCGGACCGACTCCCTCGCACTGGAGCGGCAGCGCGGCATCACCATCAAGTCCGCCGTCGTGTCCTTCGCCCTCGACGACGTGCGGGTCAACCTCATCGACACCCCCGGCCATCCGGACTTCATCGCCGAGGTGGAGCGGGTGCTCGGCGTGCTCGACGGCGCGGTGCTGGTCGTCTCTGCCGTCGAGGGAGTCCAGCCGCAGACGCGGGTGCTGATGCGCACGCTGCAACGCCTGCGCATCCCGACCCTCGTCTTCGTCAACAAGATCGACCGGCGCGGGGCACGGTACGACGCCGTCCTGCGTGCCGTGGCCGAACGGCTCACGGCGGCCGTCGTGCCGATGGGCACGACCGACGCCCTCGGCACCCGTGCCGCCCGCTTCGTCCCCGGCCTCGCGCCGTCGGCCCTCGACGTCCTCGCCGACCACGACGACGACCTGCTCGCGGCGTACGTCGAGGACACGGTCGCCCCCGACGACCTGCGCGGCGCCCTCGCCGCCCAGACCCGGCAGGCCCTGGTCCACCCCGTGTACTTCGGCTCCGCCGTCACGGGCGCGGGCGTCGAGGCCCTCATCGACGGGATCAAGGAGCTGCTGCCCGGCGCCGACGGGGATCCGGAAGGACCGGTCTGCGGCACCGTCTTCAAGGTGGAGCGGGGCGCGGCGGGGGAGAAGGTCGCGTACGCCCGGATGTTCTCCGGGACGCTGCGCACCCGTGACCGGATCCCCTTCGGTGCCGCCGGCGACGCCCGCGTCGAGGGACGGGTCACCGCGATCAGCGTCTTCGACCAGGGCACGGACATCAGGGACGACCTGGTGGCGGCCGGCCGGATCGCCAAGCTGTGGGGCCTGGCCGACGTCCGGATCGGCGACGCGATCGGCGAACCCCGCAAGGCGTACGGGCACTTCTTCGCCCCGCCCACCCTCGAGACGATCGTCGATCCGGCCGACGGCACCGACCGGCGGGCGCTGCACCGCGCGCTCACCCGGCTGGCCGAGCAGGACCCGCTGATCGACCTGCGCCACGACGAGGTGCGGCAGGAGACCTTCGTCTCCCTCTACGGCGAGGTGCAGAAGGAGGTCATCCAGGCCACGCTCGCCGACGACTTCGGCCTCGACGTCACCTTCCGCGAGACGACACCCCTGTGCGTCGAGCGGCCGGTCGGCTCGGGCGCGGCGGTCGAGTTCAACAAGAAGGACGGCAACCCCTTCCTCGCCACGGTCGGCCTGCGCGTCGACCCGGCGCCGGTCGGATCCGGCGTGGAGTTCCGCCTGGAGGTGGAGCTGGGCTCCATGCCGTACGCGTTCTTCAAGGCCGTCGAGGACACCGTCCGCGAAACGCTCGGCCAGGGACTGCGCGGCTGGCAGATCCCCGACTGCACGGTCACCATGACCCACTCGGGCTACTCGCCCCGCCAGAGCCACGCGCACCAGGGCTTCGACAAGAGCATGTCCAGCACGGGCTACGACTTCCGCGGCCTGACCCCGCTGGTCCTGATCGAGGCGCTGCGCCGGGCGGGGACCCGGGTCCACGAACCGATGCACCGCTTCCGCGTCGAGGCCCCGACCGACACCCTGGCGGCCCTGCTGCCCGTCCTGGCCAGGCTGCGCGCGGTGCCGCAGACCACGCGGACACGCGGCGACTCCTGCTCGCTGGAGGGCTCGGTGCCCGCGGCTCATGTGCACGAACTGGAACAGCACCTGCCGGGTCTGACCCGCGGCGAGGGCGAGCTGGAGAGCGCCTTCGACCACTACGCGCCCGCCGCCCGCGGAGCGGAACCCGAGCGCCGGCGCACCGACATGAATCCGCTCAGCCGGAAGGAGTACCTGCTGAACCTGACGCGCAGAGTGGGCGGTTGAGCCGGCGGAGGCACAACTTACTCATGAGTCAGGAGTATTGACGGTGTCCTGATATCACCGGACTGTAGTGGACATGCCGAACATACGAGCGCGTCTGCTGGTTGTTCTGGTCGTCCTCTTCGGATCCCTCACGGTGGCGGGCCCCTCTCCCGCCACCGCCGCCACCCTCCCCGACTCCCTCTGGTTCGACGAAACGCCCCTGACCGTGCAGAACGGCCGCTTCGTCGACGGCCACGGCCGCGAGGTCGTGCTGCGCGGCTACAACGTCTCCGGTGAGACGAAGCTGGCCGAGAACGCCGGCCTGCCCTTCGCCTCGGTCGCCGACGCCAGGAAGTCCGCGATCGCGCTGCGCGCCCTCGGCGGCGGCAACTCGATCCGCTTCCTGCTCTCATGGGCCTACGCGGAGCCCGTTCGCGGCCAGGTGGACACCACGTATCTGGCCGCCGCCACCGCCCAGATGCGTGCCTTCCTCGACGCGGGCATCCGCGTCTACCCGGACTTCCACCAGGACCTCTACTCCCGGCACCTGTTCGACCCCGACAGCTGGTACACGGGCGACGGCGCCCCCCGGTGGGCCGTCGAAGCCGGTGACTACCCGGACGAATCCTGCGGGATCTGCTTCTTCTGGGGCCAGAACATCACCCAGAACGAGGCCGTGAAGCAGGCGTCGTACGACTTCTGGCACAACGAGTACGGCCTTCAGGACGCCTTCCTCGCCACCGCCGAGAAGACGATGGCGTACGTGCGGCAGAACGTCTCCGCCGCCGAGTTCGCGGGCGTCGTCGGCTTCGACCCCTACAACGAGCCGCACGCCGGCAGCTACGACTCCGGCCAGACCAGCCGCACCTGGGAGCGGGACGTGCTGTGGCCGTTCTACCAGCGGTTCCGGGCCCGCATGGACGCGGCCGGCTGGCAGAGCAAGCCCCTCTTCGCCGAGCCGAACCTCTTCTGGAACGCCAACCTCGACTTCCAGAGGCAGGAGGGCGGACTGCTCGACGCGGGCACGCTCGGCCCGCGCTATGTCTTCAACACCCACTTCTACGACCAGAAGGCCATCTCCGGCATCTTCATGTGGGGCAAGGCCGCCGACGGACAGTACGCCGGCGATTTCGGCACGCTCCGGGACCGCGCCTCGGCCACGAACACCCCCGCGATCGTCAGCGAGTTCGGCCATCCGCTGTCCGGCTCGGTCTCCGACAAGGCGCCGACCGTGCTCAAGGCGATGTACCAGGCCCTCGACTCCCGTGTCCCGGGGGCGCGCTGGTGGTCGAACCCGACCGGCTCCGGCCCGGTGCTCTCCGGTTCGCAGTGGCAGTGGGACATCTACAACGGACGCCACCACGAGCTGATGAACGGCAACCCCGACAAGGTCCTGACCACCGGTGACGCCTGGAACGACGAGGACCTGTCCGCCGTACGCCTCGACGACTCCGGCACCCCGGTGCTGCGCCAGGACGCCCGGCTGCTCGACCGGATCTACCCGAGCGCCACCTCCGGCACGAACGTCGCCTTCACCTACGAGGACCGCTCGCGGGACGGTGACACCACGCTGACCTGGAACCCGGTGCCGAGTGCGCTGCCGAACGTGGCGCGCCTGGTGGGGTCGGGGCAGTACGGGCTGCTGGTGTGGCGCTCGAACAGCGGCTCGGCGCCGACCGAACTGCACCTTCCGGCGTCCTTCCCGACCGGGTCCACCACGGTGGTCTCCGACCTGGGCGCGGTGTACTCGCCTCCCTCGTACACCTCGACGACCCCCGTCGGTGTGGCCGCGGAGCCCGGCGGCACGGGCAGCCGCCGGCTGCTGCTCACCGACACCGACTCCGGAGCCTTGCACTACGCGCTGGTGACGAACGGGGCGAGTGCTCCCTCGGGAGCGCTGCTGAGCGCCGCACGATCGGAACTGTCCGCCTGGGCGGCGCAGAACACGGGATGAGTGCCGCCGGTGCACCACTGCGACCGGGCGGGACTGCTCTCGCCCGGTCGTCTTGGGTCCGTTCCGAAGGCTCTCGGGTGATCAGCCGGCGGACGGTCTCGTCCAGTCGGTCTCCACATGGCCGAGCCTGACCCGCTGCGGGTGGTCGCCGACCGGGACGGACACCTGCTTCTGACCGGTGGCGAAGTCGATGGCCGTGACCTGGTCGGTGCCGCTCTCGGAGACCACGCAGGACTTGCCGTCCCCGCTGACCGTGGCCCAGTAGGGCTTGGAGGCGGTGACGAGCGGGCCCTCCTGGAACGTGGTGCGGTTGACGACCGTGGCGTAGTCGTCCATCGTGCCGGCGACACAGAGCTTGCTGCCGTCGGGGCTCATCGAGATTCCGTGATGGCGTGAGTCGTTGACGAAGGTGGTGCGGTCGTCGCTGGTCGCCGGGTTCTTCGGCAGGGTCTTGGTGCGGGTGATCCGGTCGGTTGAGAGGTCGTACTCGAAGAAGCCGTTGAAGAACGACACCTGGAAGTACAGCTTCGACTCGTCCGGCGAGAGCACCGCGGGCCGGACCGCGTCGGAGTAGTCCTTCAGACCGATCGCGTCCAGGGCCGGGCGCATGTCGATGACCTTGACCTGCCGGTACGTCGTCGCGTCCACGACGGTGATGCGCCGGTCGCCCTTCGTCCAGTCCAGCCAGGGGGCGTCGGTCTGGGTGTTCACGTCGCCGATCGCCATGTTGTAGATGTACTTGCCGTCCCGGGTGAAGATGTTCTCGTGCGGCTTGTCGCCGGTGGCGAACTTGCCGAGCTCCTTGCCGGTCACGATGTCCAGCACATGCACGGTGTTGGAGGTCGACGCCGACACCGCCACGCGCTTGCCGTCGGGGGAGACCGCCATGTGGTCGGCACGGTAACCGGACACGGGGAAGCGCCAGTTGACCTGGCCGGTGGCGAGGTCCAGGGACACCACGTCGGCGAAGCTCGGGCGGGAGACGACCACGGACTTCCCGTCCGGCGTGGAGTACATGTCGTCGACGAACTGGTCGTGGCCCTCGCCGACGCTGTTGCGGATCGCCATGAAGTAGATCCACTTGATCGGATTGGCGTTGATCTCCGCCATCCGCTCGTCCTTGTCGGGGATCACGTTGATCCGGCCGATCTTCCCGAAGTCGCCGGTGGATCTGATGACATCGGCGGTGCCGTCCCAGTTGTTGCCGACGAACAGCACCTCGCGCAGACCGGCGGAGGAGTCGGCGGCGGTGGCGGCGGTCGCGGGGGCGGTGAGGCTGAAGGTGAGGGCGGCGGCCACGGAGCACAGGTGCCTGGGTCTGATGGCAGGCATGACTGCTCTCTTCCTCTGAAGGGGGGTGGGGTGTCATGTCATGAATGAGACATGCCAAAACAGAGCGATGAATCTGAACACGAGTGCTTTCAGAGTCAACTTACTGAAAAGTAAGGAGGGGGTGCCCTTCTCCACAAGACCGCGTACACGACAAAATTGACCGTCGGGTCGGCGAGGCGGCGGGAGGACCAGCGTGGCGGGCAGGCTCAAGGCGCCCACCGGCCGCTACGGCGGCAAGTCGGCCGAGGAACGACAGGCGGAGCGGCGCCGCCGTTTCCTCGACGCCGCGCTCCAGATGTTCGGCGCCGCCCCCGGCTACCGGGGCACGACGGTGGCGGCGCTGAGCGAGGCCGCCGGACTGTCGACCCGTCAGTTCTACGAGGTATTCCGCACCCTGGAGGACGTGCTCGCCGCGCTCCATCTCCAGGTCAACGGCTGGGCGGAGGAGGCCGTGCTGGCGGCCGTGGCGGAGGCGGAGGAGCTGCCGCTCGCCGAACGCGCCACGGTGATCTTCCGCGCGTACGCCGCCAACGTCACCGCCGATCCGCGGCGCATCCGCATCACGTTCGTCGAGATCGTCGGTGTCAGCCCGCGTCTGGAGGAGCAGCGCCTGGCCCGCCGCGCCGGCTGGATCGACCTCGTCTGCGCCGAGGTGGCGGCCGCCGTCGCCCGCGGTGAGGCCGCGCCGCGCGACTACCGCCTCGCCGCCACCGCGTTCATCGGCAGCGTCAACGGGCTGCTGCACGACTGGAGCGCGGGCTGGGTGGACGCGACGCTCGACGAGGTCGTCGAGGAACTCGTGCGCATCCTGCTCGGCATCCTCCAGCCGGCGGGACGGCCGCTCGCCGGGCCTTGAGGCGGGGCCGGCCCGCGACGACCCGGCCGTTCAGCCCTCGTCGTTCGTCTCGTCCTCGCTGTCGGCCTCGGTGCCGAGGACCTTGAAGTCCTTGTCGAGGTGCACGTCGGTCCGCTTGCCGTCGGTGAGGGTGACCTCGACCTCGTAGTACCCCTCCTCGTCGCCGACCTCGGTGTCCGTGACCTCGCCGCCGCCGGTGTGTGCCAGTGCGGCGGCGCTCGCCCTCGTCAGCGCGCTGCCGGTGATGGGCTTCTCGGAGGAGTCGTCGTCCCCGCTCGCGGTGGCCACGGCGAGGCCGGTGCCGCCGCCGATGAGCGCGGCCGAGATCACGCCCGCGACGATCCACTTGCCCTTGCGCTCCATGTCCGCTCCCTGTGCCGCAGGGTGCCGTGCCCGCCCTCTCGTGCGGTCCGACCTGCCCGCTCCAGCGTGCGACGGCGTCGCTGAACAGACACTGAACGAAGCTGAACGGGGATTCAGCCGTCGAGCCGGTTCACCGCGTCCAGCACGGGTGCCGTGCCGTCCTCTGCGCGCAGCCCGTCGGCCAGCTCGCGCGCCCGACGGCCGTAGGAGGGATCCTCGGTCGCCCGCCGCAGGGCCGTCCGCAGCGCCTCGGCCGTGAACCTCCGCAGCGGGATCGCGCGGGGCGCCACGCCCAGGGCGACGAGGCGCGCCGCCCAGAAGCCCTCGTCGAACTGGACCGGCACGGGCACGGCGGGCACGCCCGCGCGCAGCCCGGCGGCGGTCGTGCCCGCCCCGCAGTGGTGGACCACGGCGGCCATGCGGGGGAACAGCGCGGAGTGCGGCACCTCGCCGATGGTGAGCACGTCGTCCCCGGTGGCCTCCAGGCCGCCCCAGCCCCGCTGGATCACCGCGCGCAGCCCGGCACCGCGCACCGCGCGCACGACCTCGGCGCTGAGCCGCGCCGGGTCCGGGACGGTCGCGCTGCCCAGGCCCACGAAGACCGGCGGCGTGCCCGAGTCGAGGAAGTCCCTCAACTCGGGAGGGAGTTGGGCCGCACCGTCGTACGGCCACCAGTAGCCCGTCACGATCAGCCGTGCGGGCCAGTCGCGTGGGCGGGGGACCACCAGGGGGCTGAAGCCGTGGAGCACCGGCCCCTTGCGCATGCCGCCGGTGGCCTTGCGGGGCAGCCCGACGCGCGCGCGGGCGTCGGGTACGGCCGCTGAGAAGACGCGCTCGATGGCCAGGTTCACCCCATGGCCGCCGAGCCGGTTGCCGAGGCCGCCCCACGAGCCGCCCCCGAGCATCGGCGGCGCGAACTCCCGCGTGGGCGCGAGCGGTTGCAACGGCAGGTCGACGCAGGGCAGCGAAAGGCCCTCGGCGATGGCGTGCCCCAGCGGTGCCGTGGAGCCCGCCAGGAGCAGGACGTCGCTGCGCCGCGCCGCCGCCAGCATGTCGTCGGTCATCTGTCCGGCCAGGCTCCGAGCCATCGACACCACGCGCACGAGCTTGCCCACGCCGCTCCCGCTGCGGTGCAGGCTCCGCCCGCGCGCGGACTCCAGCTCCGCCCGGGGATCGACCGGGAGCGGATGGAACCGTACGCCGGATCCCGCCACCAGCCGCTCGAAGCGGCCGTGCGTCACCAGGGTCACCTCGTGTCCGTCCCGGGACAGGGCGTGCCCGAGTCCGGTGTAGGGGGCCACGTCGCCCCGGGAGCCCGCCGTCATGATCGCTACACGCACCTCGCCAGTATGGCGCCGCCGGCCGCCGGGAGCGCCAACTGCCCGCGCGAACGGGCGACTTCAAGTCCGTCCCATCCGTTGACTTCCCCTTCACGTGGCCCTGCTTTCGGCGCCACGCGTTCGATTATTCGAAGTGTGTTCGAAACGGCGAACCTGCTGTGCCCTCCCCGCCTGAAGGAGCCGAGCCGCATCGACCACATCCACACCAAGGGCCTCAAGGCCGGCATCTACACCGACGCCGGCAAGGACGGCTGCGGCTACTACTTCCCGACCGGCCGCCCGGCCGCGCCCGGCTCGGGCAGCGAGGGGTACTACGAGCAGGACATGCTCCAGTTCTCGCAGTACTAGGCGAGGCACACGACCAGTACACCGAGGGCCGCGGCGCAGGTCAGCAGCCAGCCGGCCAGCAGCCGGCGCCGCAGGTGGCGGTAGGCCGCCTCGTACTCCGCCCGCAGACTCCCGGCACGCTCGGCCGTGCGCTGCCAGGAGTCGCGGGCGAGTGCCAGATACTCCGCCTCGAACCGCCGCTCCACCTCGCCCCGCTGCGCGTCCGTCAGCCAGTGCAGCGGGGCGCTGAAGCGGGCGGCGGCCGTTCGCCCCTCCTCGCGGGTCGCCGCCAGCAGCAGATGCCCCTCGATGTCGTTGAGGAACTTGTCGGTGACGCTCACAGCCTGGTCAGCTCCTTCTCCGGCGCGGGGGCGTGATGCAGATCGAACGCCGGCGACTCGGAACGGATCCGCGGCAGCGTCAGGAAGTTGTGGCGCGGCGGCGGGCAGGACGTGGCCCACTCCAGCGAGCGGCCGTAGCCCCACGGGTCGTCGACCTCGACCTTCTTGCCGTACTTCGCCGTCTTCCAGATGTTGTAGAAGAACGGAAGCAGCGACGCGCCGAGCACGAACGAGAAGACGCTCGACAGCGAATTCAGGGTCGTCAGCCCCTCCACCGCCAGATAGTCGGGAATCCGGCGCTGCATTCCGTTCACCCCCAGCCAGTGCTGGACCAGGAAGGTGCCGTGGAAGCCGACGAACAGCGTCCAGAAGGTCATCTTGCCGAGTCGCTCGTCGAGCATCTTGCCGGTGAACTTGGGCCACCAGAAGTGGAATCCCGCGAACATCGCGAACACCACCGTGCCGAAGATGACGTAGTGGAAGTGCGCCACGACGAAATAGGTGTCGGAGGTCGGGAAGTCCAGCGGCGGTGACGCGAGCATGACGCCGGTGAGACCGCCGAACACGAAGGTGACCAGGAATCCGAAGGCCCACAGCATGGGCGTCTCGAAACTCAGCGAGCCGTTCCACATCGTTCCGATCCAGTTGAAGAACTTCACGCCGGTGGGGACGGCGATGAGGAACGTCATGAAGGAGAAGAACGGCAGGAGCACGCCGCCGGTGACGTACATGTGGTGGGCCCACACCGTCACGGACAGACCCGCGATCGCGATGGTCGCCGCGATCAGACCCATATAGCCGAACATCGGCTTGCGGGAGAAGACCGGGATGACCTCACTGATGATGCCGAAGAACGGCAGCGCGATGATGTACACCTCCGGATGCCCGAAGAACCAGAACAGGTGCTGCCACAGGAGCGCGCCCCCATTCGCCGCGTCGAAGACATGGGCGCCGAATTTCCGGTCCGCCTCCAGCGCGAAGAGCGCCGCCGCGAGGACGGGGAAGGCGAGCAGGACCAGCACCGCGGTCAGCAGCACGTTCCACACGAAGATCGGCATGCGGAACATCGTCATGCCGGGGGCGCGCATGCAGATGATCGTGGTGATGAAGTTGACGGCGCCGAGGATGGTGCCGAAGCCGGAGAAGGCCAGACCCATGATCCACATGTCGGCGCCGACGCCCGGCGAGCGGACCGCGTCCGACAGCGGGGAGTAGGCGAACCAGCCGAAGTCGGCGGCCCCTTCAGGGGTGAGGAATCCGCCCACGGCGATGAGCGAGCCGAACAGGTAGAGCCAGTAGGCGAACATGTTCAGCCGCGGGAAGGCCACGTCGGGCGCGCCGATCTGCAGCGGCATGATCCAGTTCGCGAAGCCGGCGAACAGCGGCGTCGCGAACATCAGCAGCATGATCGTGCCGTGCATCGTGAACGCCTGGTTGAACTGCTCGTTCGACATGATCTGCAAGCCCGGCCGGGCGAGCTCGGCGCGCATGAACAGCGCCATCACGCCCCCGAGACAGAAGAACGCGAACGACGTGACCAGATAGAGCGTGCCGATCGTCTTGTGATCCGTGGTGGTCAGCCATTGGACCGCCTTGAAGTCTTTGATCCTCTTCACGCCCCGCCTGTGTCCGCGCCCGGCCCGACCGTCACACTCGGGGGACGCGACGAGAATCACGGAAACGGGTGTGACGATCCGGCGGGTGCCGGACACGAACGGAACATGAGCAACGACGAGAACTTCGCCGCTGCCTATCGCGAGCACTACTGGGCGGTCAGCCGCTATGTCGCGCGGCGACTGGACGGGCGTACGAGTGAGGTCGAGGAAGTGGTGGCGGAGGTGTTCACCGTGGCGTGGCGCCGCCGCGCCGACCTCCCGGCCGTCCCGCTGCCCTGGTTGTACGGCGTGGCACGCAACTGCCTGGCGAACGCGGTACGCGGCTACGGACGCCGTCGGCGGTTGGTGGACCGGCTGGGCAACGACGACACCGCACACGGCCGGCACATCGTGGACAGCCCCGACACGGAGGCGCCCGGCGCCTGGGTGCACGAGGCGCTGGCCCGGCTGTCCCCGGCCGACCAGGAGGTGCTGCGGCTGACGGCCTGGGAGGAACTCGGCGTCGAGGAACTCGCCGTCGCGCTCGGCTGCGGCAGCCGAGCCGCGTCGATGCGGCTGCACCGCGCCCGGCGCCGGCTCAGAGCCGAGATCGACCGTACGAGCCCAGTGACCGCGCCCAAGGAACGAAGCCATGGCTGACGAACTCGAACTGCTGCGCGGAGCCAACCCGGTACCGGCCGACGGCCCGCACTACGGGGACGGCCCGCTGGACCACACCGCCGAACGCCGTCTCGACCTGCTGCTGAACCAACGCCCCGCCGCCCCGCGCCGCCGCACCCGGCTGGCCTGGGGCCTGGCGGCCACCGCCGTGGTCACCGCGCTGGTGTCGGCGCTGCTCCTCACCGGCCAGACCACCGCCCCCGCGGTCGCCGCACCCCGCCCGCTGGTCGTACGGGCCGACTCCACGCCCGTGTCCCTGGATCGGCTGGCCGAGCGCGCCGTGCGGGCGGCGGCCACCGGATCGCCGGGACTGCGCAAGGGCACGCACGTGCAGTCGTGGAGCCTGGCCATGAGTGAGAAGGACCCGCCGATCACCCTCCCGCAGGAGACGATCGTCCGCTGGAACCGCGACGACACCCACACGGAGATCGTCGTGGCGACCGACCCGCGCCATCCCGGCCGTCCGGTCCTCACCGACGAGGGCGGCGAGCCGCGCCTCGTCGACGACGGGAAGGTCCTCAGCAGGCGGACCTACCCGCCGAGTTGGAGCGACGCCCCGCCCCAGTCGCCACCGCCGCACGACGCCGTACGGCTGCACGACTACCTGGAGGAGGCGCAGCGCGCGTTCCTGGCGGACCACTCGCGGCCGCTGTCCACCGCCGAACTCCTCGACGCCGCCAAGATCCTGCTCGACCACTGGACGCTCGGCGCCCGCGAGTCGGCCGCCCTGGCCCGCCTGCTGGCGGACGCCGAGGGACTGCGGCCCGCCGGTCAGGTGACGGACCGGCTGGGGCGGCGCGGACAGGCGTATGTGTACGACGGTGAGGGCAGCCGTCAGATGCTGATCATGGACCCCGCCGACGGCGCCGTGCTGGGGCTGGAGGTGACCTTCACCCGCGGCGACCCCCGGTTCGGCGTGAAGGCAGGAGACGTGATGTCGTACAGCGCCTGGATGCGCTGACCGGGGGCAGTTGCCGGGGTCGTGCCGGTCGCAGCAGCGAGCGTGCAAGGGCCCCGGCCACCAGCCGGCCCGCCGTGGTGAGCGGCGACGGCCGCCGGGGCCGCACCGGACGCGACCGGCCCGCCGCCGCACGGGCCCGGAAGGTCCAGGTCAGTCGCGCGGTGACCTGGACCTTCGGCAGCGTTCTCCCTACTCGTCCCATGCCTCGATGATGATCTGCCGGGAGATCTTGCCGTCGCGCAGCGTGATCATCGACTCGGACATGACGCGCGCGCCGTTCGCGTACTCGCAGGACTCGCTGTAGGCCGCGCGGTCGCCCTGGATCACGCATCCCTCCAGCTTGTGCGTCATCTCGCGGTTGTAGACGTCGGTGAGCATGTCGGCGATCTGGTTGCGGCCGGTCAGCACCTTCGGGTGGCTCGGCTGGGCGTTGCGGTTCACGACGCGGATCTCCGCGTCGTCGGTGTAGAGCGAAAGAAGCGTGTCAGGGTTCTGTCCTTCGACGGCTTGGCGCAGGGTGTCGGTGTCGAACGCCGGAGTTGCGGCGGTGCCCATGGTGACCTCCTCCGAGACCCGCGGCATGACGAGGGCGGCCGCGAGGCCTCACCTCCGAGACTCCTCCGCACCGCCGGGCTCGGCAAGCGCTGCCGTGCGCTCGGCCTGACGGGTGAGGGGCGCCGCCCGGCCGTGTCCCACGGCGGGCCGACCGCGTTGCGGTAGGCATGATCTCAACACGACGTATCGCCACCGCCGTTGGTCTCGCGGCCGGCCTCGCCGGCCTGGCCGCCCCCTTGGCGAACGCGGCACCGGCGGACGCCCCGAACGCCGGCATGCTCAACCCCGTGACCACGCTCGACTCGCTGTCGGCGACCGGTGTGCCCGCGGACCGCAGGGCGAAGATGCCGCGGCCCTCCGAGCAGCTGGCGCGGCTCGAGCAGCTCAAGGAGCTGAGCCGGGCGCAGCGGCCGCAGCAGGTCAAGGCCCTGGACACCCCGGTCACCAGGATGCTGCCCGGCGCCCTCAAGGTGTGAGACGCCCGCACCCGCACGACCAGGGGCCGCCCGTTCCCGGGCGGCCCCTCGCATGTGCCGAGAGTGACGCCGGGGCTACCCAGTGGTGCCCAGGAAGTGGAAGCCGGGCCTCGGGTGCATCAGGAAGTCGTGGTGGGAGATGTTCCACGCGTACGCCCCCGCCAGCGCGAACGCCACCCGGTCCCCGGCCCGCAGGCCGGCCGCCGGCACCCGGCGGGACAGAACGTCCTTCGGGGTGCACAGCTGCCCGGCCAGGGTGACCCTCCCCGAGGCTCCGTCCGCGAGCGCGCCCGTTCCGGCGGCCGGCCGCGGCCAGGGATACGGCCAGGCCTCCACCGGCAGGACGGCGCACGGCTGGTCGTGGCCTTTGGTCGCCGGGGTCCGCAGATGGTGCGTGCCGCCCCGGACCACGGCGAACACCTCGCCGTGGCTCGGCTTCACGTCCAGCACCTCGGTGGCGTACCAGCCGCAGTACGCCGTGAGCGCCCGGCCCGGCTCGATGCGCAGGGTCAGGTCCGGATGCCGCTCGGTCAGCCGGGCGAGCCCGGCTCCGTAGGCCGCCCAGTCGAAGCGGGCCTCCGGGTCGCCGTAGTCGACGTGCATGCCGCCGCCGACATTGACCTCGCGGAGCGGGACCCCGAGTCCCGTCGCCCACGAGACGACGGACTCGGCCACCGCCACCTGCTCCGCCGCTTGCAGCCCGCTCGCCAAGTGGGCGTGCACGCCCCGCAGTTCGAGCTGCGGGTAGGCGCCGTCGGCCAGCTGCCGGAGCACCGGCTCGGCCCGCGCCGGATCCATGCCGAACGGCGTGGGCCGGCCGCCCATGGCGAGCGAACTGCTCGCCAGCGACCCGTCGGCCACCGGCAGATTGACGCGCGGCAGGACCGCCACCCGCCGCCCCGGCGCCGCCCGCCGCGCCAGCTCGGCCAGCATGCGCAGCTCGTGCTCGCTCTCGACGTGGAAGCGCTCGGTCCCCGCCTCCAGCGCGGCCGTCACCTCGTCCGGTGTCTTGCCCGGACCGCCGAAAGCCAGCGGGCGGCCCGGAACGGCCTTGGCGACATGGGCGAGTTCACCGCCCGAGGACACCTCGTAGCCGTCCACGTACGGGCCGAGCGCGGTGAGGATCTCCGGCTCCGGGTTGGCCTTGGCGGCGTAGTACAGCTCGACCCGCTCGGGCAGGGCGGCCCGCACGGCGGCTGCGTGGGCGCGCAGGTCCGCCAAGTCGTATACGTAGGCGGGCAGTTCGCCCGACAGCAGGGACAGGACGCGGTCGCGGACCGCGGGCGTGGGCTGCGTCATCGGGCGGAACCTCCCGTCGGGTCACGCAGGATGTCCTCGGCGAGCGGCGACGGCAGCCGCACGTAGCCCGCCTCCCGGTCGGCCTTGCGTTCCCAGCGGGTGAGCAGGTTGGCCTTGGCGGGCAGTGGCACTCCGGCGAGGAGGGCGGCCAGCCGGGGCGGGCAGCCGTGGTCGTCGGCGTACCCGCGCACCGTGTCGCGCACCCGGGCCCACAGCGCGGCCTCCGCCCGCGGGTGCAGGTCGGTGAGCGCGGCGAGCAGCTCGGCGACGTGGTTGACCAGCAGGCAGTACACGACCCGGTCCCAGCCGCGCTGCGCGTCGTACGTCATCGGCCCCGCGACCTCGGGCGGCAGCGCGCCGAGGGTCTCCTCGTGGTGGTCGGGGACCAGCTTGGTGCCCTCCAGGTCGCGGAAGAGGATCTGGGCGGGCCGGCCGTCGCCGTCGACGCAGACCAGCACGTTCTGCAGATGGGGCTCCAGGACCAGGCCGTGGTCGAAGTAGGCGGACAGGACCGGCGGGACGAGCAGGCCGAGATACGCCGACCACCAGTCGAGGGCCGCCTGTTCGTCCGCTCCGGGGAGGAGGCGGGAGATGTGCGCGGCACCGGTCGGGTACTCGTCGGCGACGGCGGCCGCGAGCAGGGGAGTGGTGCCCGGGGCCAGCCGGCCCCCCAGGCCCTCGCGGACGATCACGCCGAAGCCCTCCAGCAGCGCGCGGTCCGCGATGCCGTCCGGGCCGGGCAGCGCGAGCGTGCGGTAGGCGGGCTCGCGGAGCATGCCGCTGCCGGGGAAGCGCTCGGCGAGGTCGGCGAAGGCCGGGGCCAGTGCGCGGGTCAGGGCGACGGCCCCGGACAGTTCGTAACTGCTGTTCTTGCGCAGGCAGTTGGTGATCCGCACATTCAGGCTGAACTTCAGGAAGGTCTCCTCGTCGTACAGCGTGCGCACCGACGCGGTCGCGGCGAAGGGCCTGCCGCCGGGTCCGAGGTCGAGGACGTCACGGCGTTCCAGAGCGGCCCGCAGCAGGGGATGTTCGCGGAGTGTCTCGTACTGCCAGGGGTGGGCGGGCAGCAGTCGGTAGCCGTCCGGGACGTCCCCGCGCTGCCGGTCCAGGACGGCGACGGCCGCAGGGTCCGTGTACTCCTCGGCGACCAGATCGGCCCGCACGGCGAGGTGCCGCAGCAGGAAGGACGCGCCGACCTCGGGCGCGTACGCCGCCCAGGCGCGCGGATCGCCCGTGCGGGCCTTCGGCGTCGGGTGGAAGCGGTGACCGAAGCAGAGGGACTGCTCGGAGGCGAGATAGGCGGAGAGCCCGTCGACCGCCGGGCCGGCGGGGCGCGCGGCGGCAAGGGCCGCCGCCACGGCCGCGTGGCTGGAGGCGATCTGCTCCAGGAACTCCTCGTTGCGCACACCCGTGCGCAGCGACAGCTCGTCGTGGGTGTACTCGGCGAGCCGGCGCCAGTCCACCTCGGCCCAGTCCCCGCCACGCTGCTCGCTCACCGGCCCGGTGAACCGGTGGGCGCCCAGCAGCGACGTACGGCGCAGGGCGATCCGCAGCAGGACGCCCCGGCGCGGCAGCCGCAGCAGCAGGCGGCCGTCGGTGACGACGCTCTGGTGCTCGGGGCCGGAGACCTCGCGCAGGAGGCAGTTGAGGAGGGTGTGCGCCACCGCATCGTCGGCGGACGGCAGATCGGCGCGGGCGGCGACGGGGGTGTCGCTCCGCCCGCCCGGGGTCGGGAGCTTGGGGGACGTCCCGAGCGAGTCGGTCAGGGAGGGCATCAACGGCTCCAGCGGGTGCGCAGGTGCAGTGCGGGGAGAACAGTGGCCGTGAGGGCGGCGGCGGCACCACCGATCAGCACGGGTGCGGCCGGTCCGAAGCGGGCGCTGCCCGCCGCCGCGGCCACGCCGGCGACGACCGCGCCGGCCTTGGAGAAGAACTCCAGCGAACCGAACAGCCCGCCGGGAGGTCGGCCTTTGGCGCAGTCGGCGGCCAGCACCGACAGGCACACCAGCCCGAAGGTGAGCCCCGCGCCCAGCAGCAGCCGCACGGCGACCAGCGAGGCCAGGGATCCGGCGACGCCGTGCCCGGCGAGGCCGAGCGCGATGCAGACGAAGCCGAGCGCGAGACCGGCCCTCGGGCGGTGCCGGAAGGCCCAGTGCACAGCCAGGGCGGCCACCAGGTAGCACAGGTGGGGCAGGGCGAACAGGACGCCGGACAGCGCCGGGGAGATCCCGGGGCGCCGGTCCTCGACGAGTTCGATCAGATAGGGGAAGGAGATGACGGTGGAGAACACGAAGACGAACTCCAGGGCGTAAAGGGCCTTCAGCGAGACGATCGGGGCAGCGGCGTCGACCGCCTCGGGTATTCGCTCCGGCTGCGGCGCCCGCTCCGGCTCGGGCAGGGCCGCCAGCAACAGCGCCGCCGTCAGCGGCAGTACGGCGAGCAGCGCGTACTGCCGGTGCGGGGACAGCCAGCCCGACAGCGAGCCGACCACGATCGGCGCGGCGACGAGCGCTGCCCGCGCGCTGCCCTGCATCAGCGTGAGCGCGCGGGACAGGGCCGGGCCCTCCAGGGCGGCGCCCAGATAGCCGTTGGACGCGGCGAACGTGCCGCCGAGGACGCCCTGGAGCACCAGCGCCAGCGTGAACGTCACCAGTGAGTCGGCCCAGCCCGCGAGGACGAAGGCCAGGACGAGCCCCAACTGGGCGCGCAGCAGCAGCCGTTTGCGGCCGAACCGGTCGGCGAGCCGTCCCCACAGCGGGGCCCCGAGCGCGCCGAACACCGTCGGCACGACATACAGCACTCCCGCCCAGCGCGCGTTCCGGTCGCCGAGCTCCGGGAGGATCTCGGTGAGGTAGGGCGGCAGACCGAGCGCGGCGAACGACGCCACGAAGTAGCAGCCGGCCACCGCGTGCACCTGCGCGCGCCCGAAGGCGGGCCGCGGCATCCGCAGAGCCCCGGCGCTCACGCCGAACCTCGCGGGGACAGCAGGTAGTTGGGGCCGGTCGTGTAGTGCTTGTTGATGTCGGCGGCGCCCGACCGCTCCTTGGTCAGCAGCGTGCCGGCCGACACCATCGCCTTCACGGGCAGCTCCGCCGCGTCGAGCACCCGGGCGCGCAGCGCGTCCGCCGCGTCGCCGCCGAGCCGGTCGACGCACTCCGTCATCCGTCGCCTGACCAGACCGAGCAGGGCGTCGCGGTGCCCGGGGAGGCCGAACGCGTAGGCACCCGCGCACAGGTGCACGGTGATCGTGGCGAACAGGTCGGCGACCGGTCCGTCCGAGGTGCCGAAGACGCGGGCGTCGTCGAAGGCCCACGGCCCCGGGAGTACGGCTTCCAGGCGGACGGTGTTGACGCGGGGGCCGTCGTTGTCCTTGAACAGCAGCCGCAGACTGCCCGGCCGCAGCACCAGTGAGATGTTCTGCTGGTGCGACTCCAAGGCGATGCCGTGGCCGAACAGCGTGGTCTGCCAGTCGAACAGCAGGGTGAGCGCCGCGTCCAGCAGGGCGAGCGGGTCGCCGCCGTAGAAGCGGTCGGCGAGGCCGTCGACGACCAGCCGTCCGTCGGGCGCCTCGGCGAGCAGCGCCGCCAACGGCACCACCGCGGCGTCATCCAGACCGGCCGGGTAGCGGCGGCACAGGACCGCGAGCAGCTCGTGACCGGCGTGGGCGTACGTCGTCTCGTCGGCGTGCAGGATCGCGCCCCGGAACCGGGGCTCGCGGTCGATCACCGCCTCCACCAGCCGCTGCCCCACCGCGCCGTCGTTCAGCGTGCCCGGCTTGATGGTCCGCTTGTTGCGCAGGCCCAATGTCGCGGTGGCGAGCGGGAGTTTGAGATGGACGGATGGATCGCCGGCCGACGCCACGGTCCGCATGGACAGCGTCGGGACGACCTCCAGATGGGTCCGCCCGGCGAACACCGTGCCCTCGGGCAGCTCGGTGGCCCGCAGGGCGTCCACGGTCAGCGGATGAACGGGCAGCGGCAGATGCGTCCCGTCCGCCTCGGGCAGCCCGAGGCTCGCGGGCGTCGGCCAGAACTCCGGCAGCGTGCCCGCGACGGTGACTGCGTCCCGGGGCACGGCGATCCAGCGCAGCGCGAAGCGCGGGTGGAACTCCGGCGCGTACGCCCGCAGTTGCTCCTCGTCGAGACCTGCGCGGCCTCGTGCGGTCGGATACACCGGATGGTCGAGGCGGGCGGCGAGCGTGTCGTACGCCAGGCCGCCGCCCAGGCCCGCTCCGAAGCGCAGCCGCTCCAGCACCCCGGCCCGCGTCGCGTCGTGCAGCCGCATCGTCGCCAGCGTCTGCCGGCACTCCTCGGCGAAGGCGTCGAAGCCACCCCGGTCCTCGGGCGCGGCGAGCGCACGCAGAGCGCCGAGCACGGTGTCGTACGACGTCAGCGAGGCCCCGTCCGACTCGCGCACGAGCAGCGGCAGGCGGGCGGCGTACACGCACTGGAAGCCGTCCTCGACGACGGGCAGCAGCAGGGCGCCGCCGTCCTGCGCGGGCAGTCGCAGCCAGCGGCCGTCCGGGTGGTCCACCGGCGTGCTGCGGCTGCGCAGCCCGACGACGTCCTCGCGCAGGAGCGCGCCGAGCACGCGGGTGAGAAGGATGGCCTCGCAGGTGTCGGTCGTGGTGGTCACCGCGGTCACGGCTGGATCTCCCAGTGCCGCTCGGCCAGGAAGGCCGTCACCGCCCGGTCCACCGTCGCCAGGTCCGTGCCGGTGGCGCGCAGCACGCCGAGATAGTCGCGGTTGGTGCGATACAGCTCGTGGCGCTCGCCGACCTCCCGCAACGGACGGTACGTCAGATGAACCCCGTCGACGTCGAGTTCGGTGGCGGCCGGGGCGCCGATCAGGGTGCCCGCGCGATCGGCGCACGGGTACTCCAGACGGGCCGCGCCGTCCATGCGGGCGCCGAGGTCGGCCGGGAGCGGCTCGCCGAGATGGGTGCGCAGGATGTGCTCGAAGAGCGGGATGCCCAGCAGGCGGGCGAGCAGCAGGTCGCACTGGTCGCCGATGGCACGGTAGTTGACCTCGATGATCCGTGCCCGCCCCTCGTGCACCACGAACTCGGTGTGGCAGGCCCCGAACCCGACCCCCAGCGCGTCCAGTTGCGCGAGGACCTGCGCGAGGACCGGCTCCGGGTGGGCGGGGACGAAGGTGAGGCGCTCCTCGACGAAGTACGGCGGAGGCGACAGCTCGGTGTGGAAGCCGCCCAGGACATGGCGGACGCGTCCGTCGCCGAGGGTCTCCAGGGTGAACAGGTCGCCGGGGAGATACTCCTCGACGACCAGGACGGCGCCCCGCCGGCGGGTCAGGATCTCCTTGGCGTGCGCCACGAGTTCCTCCGGGCCGTCGACGAGGACGACGTCCTCGCTGGCCACGCCCTCGCGTGGCTTGACGACACAGGGGTACGGAGCGTCGCCGGGCGCGACCGGTTCGGTCAGCTCGGCGGACCACACGGTGTCCACGCCGGCCGCGGCGAGCCGGCGGCGCATCTCGGCCTTGTCCTTGCAGCGCAGGGCGGCCCGCCAGTCCTTGCCGGGGAGGCCGAAGTAGGCGGCGGCCAGGGCGGCCTGGGTCTGGAGGTGGTCGCTGTTGGTGAACACGGCGTCCGGCCGGTGACCGGCCGAGATCCGGGAGATCACGGCCCGGAAGTCACGGACGTCGCACTCCAGGATCTCGATGTCCGGGTAGGTGCGGCGATGGGCGTCGGGCTGGTCGGTGAGGACGGTGACGTCCAGGCCCAGCCGGGCCGCGGCCGGCAGGAAGCCTTCGGTGACGGAGTCGGTCGGGTTGAGGGCGAGCAGGTACAGGCGCATGGCAGGGCAGCAACTTCCGCTGGCGGGTGGGGGGTGGGGGCGGGCCGAGCCGGTCGGGCACGGCCCGCCCCGAGGGGACAGCGGCGGTTACTGCGCCGGGAGCTCCACGCCGGTGGCCTTCGCCACGTCCTTGAGCATCTGCTCGGCGGCCTGGACGCCGATCCCGGACATCCACGTCTCGTCCGGTACCTCGAAGACCTTGCCGTCCTTCACGGCCGGGAGGTCCTTCCAGACCGGGTTGGCGACGACCTGCGCCTTCTGCGTCTTGTCCTCGGCGTCGGCGGCGGTCACGAAGATCAGGTCGGCGTCGGCCCCGTCGATCTGCTCGGGGCTGACGTCCTTCATCGTGACCTCGGGGTCGTTCGAGATCTGCGACTTCGGGCGCAGCAGGCCGATGTCGTTGAGGACGACACCGCTGTAGGAGTTGGACTGGTAGAGGCGAGTCGGGCCGGCGATGAAGCGGACGACGGACGCGGTCGGCATGGTGCCGCCGTCCTTCTTCTTGATGGCCGCGCCGAGCGCCGCCGCCCGCGTCTCGTACTCCTTGAGGTCGGCCGCGGCCTCCTTCTCCAGGCCCAGCGCCTCGGCGTGGACCTTGAGGTTCTCCTTCCAGACACCGCCGGTGGTCTCGGTGAACACGGTCGGTGCGATGGCGCTGAGCTTGTCGTAGACCTTTTCGTGCCGGACCTTGGAGGACAGGATCAGATCGGGCTCGAGGGACGCGATCTTCTCCAGGTTCGGCTCCAGGAGCGGGCCGACGTCGGCGGTGTTCTTCAATTCGCCCTTGAGGTACGCCGGGAAGCCGCCCTCGGTCTTGAAGTGCGGGGCGACCGCGCCGACCGGGTCGACGCCGAGCAGGGTGACGTCGTCCAGTTCGCCGGTGTCGAGGACGACGACCCGCTTCGGCTGGGCGGGGATCTTCACGTCACCCATCACGGTCTTGAGGGTGCGCGGGAAGGCGGAACCGGCACCGGCCGCCTTCGCCGTGTCGCTCTCCTTGGCGGAGTCCTCGCTGCCGCAGGCGGCCAGCACGGTCGTACCGAGCACGACGGCGAGCGGCGCGGCGATCAGCCGGCCGAATCCGCGCAGGGGGGATCGCTTGAACATGCGGGGTCTTTCTGTGAGTGGGGAGTTCTCAGGCGGTCGCGGTGGAATGACGCACCGCGCTGCCTTTGGGGACGACCAGCGGGGTGCCGGTCTCCGGGTCGGGGATCACCCGGCAGTCCACGTCGAACACGGACTTCACCAGCTCCGCGTCGAGTACGTCCGCCGGGGCGCCGGCGGCGGCGAGTCGGCCGTCCTTGAGGACGACCATGTGGTCCGCGTAGCGGGCGGCCTGGCCGAGGTCGTGCAGCACCATCACCACGGTGCGGCCCGCTTCGGCGTGCAGGGCGGCGACCAGGTCGAGTACGTCGAGCTGGTGCCGAAGATCGAGGAAGGTCGTGGGCTCGTCGAGCAGGAGCAGCTCGGTGTCCTGCGCCAACGCCATGGCGATCCAGGCGCGTTGGCGCTGACCGCCGGACAGCTGGTCGACGGGCTGGTCGCGCAGGAGAGCCGTGCCGGTGCGCTCCAGGGCCTCGTCCACCGCCTTCTGGTCGGCGGCCGACCAGGGGCTGAGCAGCCGCTGGTGCGGGTAGCGGCCGAGCCGGACCAGCGCCTCCACGGTGATGGCCTCCGGGGTGACCGGTTGCTGCGGCAGCAGACCCATCCGGCGGGCGAGCGCCCGCGCGGACATGCGATGGATGTCGGCGCCGTCCAGGGTGACGCTGCCCACGGCCGGTGCGAGAAGCCGGCTCAGGCCCCGCAAAAGGGTCGACTTCCCGCATGCGTTGGGGCCGACGATGGCGGTGACCGCCCCGCCCGGCAGCGTCAGGTCGAGGCCACCGACCACGACGCGGTCCCCGTAGCGCAGGTCGAGACCGTGGGTGGCGAGCTGGTTGGCGGTGGTCATGTGCGGCTCCTGGGGACCTGTGGGGGGTTGTCCGGGTACGCCGGTCATCCGCGGCTCCTCGGTACGGGCGAGCTCTGGCGCAGCATCAGCGCCAGCAGCCAGGGCGCGCCGAGCGTGGCCGTGACCGCGCCGACGGGCAGGCCCTCGACCGGCAGCAGGTGCCGCACCACCAGGTCGGAGGCGAGCAGCAGCACCGCACCGGTGAGCGCGGCCAGCGCCAGTGAGGCGGCGGTCGGCGGTCCCGTCACGAACCGCACGATGTGCGGCACGGCGAGCGCCACGAACGTCACGGGTCCGGCCAGGGCGGCCGCCAGCGAGGCCAACGCGACGGCGACGACGAGCAGTTGGAGCCGGGCCGAGGCGGTGCGCAGGCCGAGCGCGCCCGCCGAGTCGTCCCCGAGGTCGAGCACGGCCAGCCGGCGGTGCATGACCAGCGCGGCGGCGAGGGCGAGCACCATGGCGCCGCTTGCGCCCCACACCTCGGTCCAGGTCCGTCCGTAGACCGAACCGGTGGTCCATTGCAGCGCCGATCCGGCGAGCTCGGCCGGGAAGCGCACGATCATCAGGTTCACGGCGGCGGCGAGCCCCGCCTGCACGGCGAGCCCGGTGAGGACCAGCCGGGTGACCGCGAGTCCGTCGCCCCAGGCGAACACGCCCAGCAGCAGCGCCGCGAGGAGCCCGCCGCCCAGCGCGCCGACGGGGATCAGCGACTGCGTGGCCCCGGCGGCGATCAGCGCGACCGCGCCGAGCGACGCCCCGCCCGTCACCCCCATGACGTCGGGGGACGCCAGCGGATTGCGGAACAGCCGCTGCAGCACACAGCCCGCCGCCCCGAGCCCGGCTCCGGCCACGATCGCCGCGACCGACCGGGGCGCCCGGAACTGCTGTACCACCAGCACGTCCCCCGGATCGCCGAGCCCGACCAGCGCCCGCAGTGCCGTGCCCGCGGGCATCGGCATCTCACCCGCCGTCAGGGACACGGTCAGCAGCACGAACAGCAGGGCCGCACCGGTCCCGGCGAACACCAGGGCGCGGCGCCGGACCCGGGCCCGGGAGGCGGACTTCGCCCGTACGGATACGACCGCGGCGCTCATCGGACCGCCCTCCGGGCCAACAGCGCCAGCAGCGGCGCGCCCAGGAACGCGGTCACGATGCCGACCTCCAGCTCCGAAGGGCGGATCACCAGGCGGCCGAGCACGTCCGCCGCGAGCAGCAGCAGCGGACCGGCGATCAGACAGCCGGGGACCAACAGCCGGTGGTCGCCGCCGAGCAGGGGCCGTACGAGAGGGGGCGCGGCGAGGCCGATGAAGGCGATCGGACCGGCCACCGCCACGGCCGACCCGGCGAGCAGGACGACCGCGACGCCGCCCGCCAGCCGGATGCGGGTCACGGGCACGCCCAGTGCCTGGGCCGAATCGTCGCCCAGGGCAAGGGCGTTGAGGGCGGGGGAGACGGCCAGCGCGACGACCAGGCCGAGCAGCAGGGCCGGGAGCACCGGCCACAGGACGTCGAGGGTCCGGCCGGAGAGCGATCCGGCGAGCCAGAACCGGGCCTCGTCCAGGGTGCGCTGGTTCAACAGCATCACCGCCGAGGTCCAGGACAGCAGCACGAGTTGGAGCACGGTGCCGCCGAGGGCCAGCCGTACGGCGTCGATGTCCCCGGCGCGGCGGGCCAGCGCCTGCGCGAACAGGGCGGCACCGGCGGCGCCGGCGAACGCGAACCACACGTACTGGGCCGGGCTGTTGAGCTTCAGCGCGAAGATGGCGACGACGACCGCGAAACCGGCGCCCGCGTTGATGCCGAGGGTGGTGGGGGAGGCGAGCGGGTTGCGGGTGATCCCCTGGGCGACGGCCCCCGCGACCCCGAGCGCGGCGCCGACCGCGAGCCCGATGACGGTTCTCGGCAGGCGCAGCCCGGTCACGACGAGCGCTTCGCGTCCGTGAGCGTTGCCGAACAGCGCGTCGGCCACCGTGCCGAGGGGCACGGAGCGGGCGCCGAGGGCGAGGCTCAGCACGGTGCAGAGCGCGAGGGCGGCGAGTCCGGTCAGGAGGAGCGGAACGTGCCTCAGGGCACGGAAGGGCACACCGATGGGTGCGCCCCGTTGGGTCGCAGTCACAAGCCGTGAGCTTAGGTTAGGCTTGCTTTAGAGTTCAACTGCTGTGTGATCGCTGTGGTTTTCGCGACAGTCGATCAACGGCACCTGCTCCACCTGGCATTTCTGCATGATCGCCAGTGTAAGGTAAGCCTTACCTAGCTGCTTTCGTTGGACACTACGCAGGGGAGCAACGATGTCCGTGGCCCCGGCGACACCGCCGGCCGGCGCTGTCGCGCATACGCTCGGTGACGTCTACGACCGGCTCACCGGCCTGTGCGAGGTGCTGTCCGTACGGGTCGCCGGACCCGGCGCCGAGGCTGTCCGTGCGGGAGTGTCGCCGGCCGAACTGGTGAAGGACGAGGCCGTACTCGACGCCTTCGTGTCGGCGGAGGCGACCCGAATTCACGATCGCTACGGGGTTCTTCCGCGCCGCGACGTCGCCGCCTCACGCGCACTGCACGATTACGTTTGGTCGGTCTCGCTGCTGATGAGCGGCGCCTGGTACCTCGAACGCCGGGTCCCGCGGATCCGGCCCGAGGACCTGCGCCTGGACCTAGCCACGGCAGAGTTCACCCTCGCACCCGGCAGCGACCTGGCCTGCCTGGCCGACGACCCGGCGGCCGGGCTCCCCGGCGTGCTGACGGTGCCTCATGAGCGGGCGTTGGACGCCGAGTTGCGCACCGCGGTCGCCGACCACATGGGCCCGCTGCTGGACGCGATCGGCCCGATCGCCCGACGCCGCTCGCGCGCCCTGTGGGGCATGGTCAGCGACGACCTGGTCTCCGGCATCTGGTACCTCGGGCGCACGCTGGGCCGCGAGGACGACGCCGTGCGGGCGGCGAGCAGGCTGCTGCCGGGCGCGCTGGCCCCGTACCCCAGCGGTGCCGGCTTCCGTCACCTGACCACCGACGACGGGCGCCGGCACCCGACGCGCACCCGCGCCGGGTGCTGCATGTACTACACGATCCGCCCGGCGGAGGCATGCGCCACCTGCCCCCGCACGAGCGACGCGGAACGACTGAGCCGTCTCGGGAACTGAGCGGTCCCGCCGGCAGGTCAGTCGGCCGTCGCCAGGAACTGCGTCGCCGCCAGCTCCGCGTACAACGGGTCCGCGCCCACGAGTTCGCGATGCGTGCCCACCGCGCGCACGCGGCCCGCGTCCATCACCACGATCCGGTCGGCCATGGTCACCGTCGACAGCCGGTGCGCCACCACCAGCACCGTCGTCGTGCGGGCCACGTCGGCGACGGTGTCGCGCAGCGCCGCCTCGTTCACCGCGTCCAGCTGCGAGGTGGCCTCGTCGAGGAGCAGCAGCCGGGGGCGGCGCAGCAGCGCGCGGGCGATGGCGACACGCTGGCGCTCACCGCCGGACAGCTTGGTGCCGCGATGGCCGACGAGCGTCTCCAGACCCTCGGGCAGCCGGGAGACCAGCCCGTCCAGGCGGGTCGTCTTCAGCACCCGCGTCAGGGAGTCCTCGTCGGCCTCCGGGTTGCCGAGCAGCAGGTTGGCGCGCAGTGAACCCGACAGCACCGGGGCGTCCTGCTCGACGTAGCCGATCGCGGACCGCAGTTGGGGCAGCTCCCAGTCCGCCAGGTCCCGCCCGTCGAGCGTGATGCTCCCGGCCTCGGGGTCGTAGAACCGCTCGATCAGTGAGAAGACCGTGGTCTTGCCCGCGCCCGACGGCCCCACGAACGCCGTCATGCCCTGCGGGGGCACGGCGAACGTCACCCCGTGGTGGACGTACGGCAGCTCATCGGAGTACCGGAAGCGCACGTCCTCGAAGGTCAGCGCGGCGGGCTCGGCCCCGGCGGACGGCAACGGCGCGGGCAGCGCGGCCGGTTCGGCCGGCAGCCGCAGCGCCTCCTGGATCCGCGCGAGCGCCGCCGAACCCGTCTGGTACTGCGTGATCGCGCCGACGACCTCCTGGATCGGCGACATCAGATAGAAGACGTACAGCAGGAACGCGACCAGCGTGCCGATGTCGATCGCCCCGGTCGCCACCCGCGCGCCGCCCACCGCCAGCACCGTGATGAAGGCGATCTGCATGGCGAGTCCGGCCGTGTTGCCGGCGGCGGCCGCCCACTTGGCGGCCCGCACACTCTGCCGCCACGACTCCTCGGCGGCCTCGTGCAGCGTACGTTCCTCCCGGTGCTCGGCGCCGGACGCCTTCACCGTGCGCAGCGCGCCGAGGATCCGCTCCAGCGAGGCCCCCATCACACCGACCGCGTCCTGCGCCTGCCGGCTGGCCCGGTTGATGCGCGGCACGATCACACCGAGGACCGTGCCGGCGCACAGGATCACGCCGAGCGTGACGGCGAGCAGCACCGGGTCCACCAGGCCCATCATCACCACCGTCGCCACCAGCGTGAGCCCTCCGGTGCCCAGGCCCACGAGCGAGTCGGTGGTGACCTCGCGCAGCAGCGTGGTGTCCGAGGTGATGCGGGCCATCAGATCGCCCGGCTCACTGCGGTCGACGGCGGTGATGCGCAGCCGCAGCAGATACGACGACAGGGCGCGCCGCGCGCCGAGCACCACCGACTCGGCGGTGCGCCGCAGGACGTACGAACCCAGCGCTCCCAGCGCCGCGTTGGCCACCACGAGCGCCGACATGACCAGCAGTGCCCCGGTGATGGCCCGGTCGTGGGAGAGGTCGTCGATCAACTCCCGTGCCACCAGCGGCAGCAGCAGACCGGTGGCACCCGTGACGAGCGAGAGCACGGCGCCCGCCAGCAGGGCCCAGCGGTGCGGGCGGACGTAACCCAGGAGCAGCCGCCAGGTGGGCGGGGCGGCTTGGGACTCTGCGATGCTCACGGGGCTCCTCCGGAGGGGTGCGGAGCCCTCAGGCTACGTCGGCCACCGCCCGCGGGGCCCGCCAGTTTCTACCCCCGTTGGGCCAGGGCGGCCAGGGTCGCGTCGAGGTCGGCGGGGCGCGGGCGGTTGTGCGGCAGCTTCGACAGCACCGCGGCCATTCCGCAGGTGTTGGTGACCGCCGAGAAGACCAGGCCGCCCGCGATGGCGGCCGCGAGCAACTGCCAGGCCGGATGCAGCAGGCCGAGCCCCAGGCCGACCAGGACGATCGCGCCCGCGGTGAACCGCACCTGCCGCTCCATCGCCCAGGTGCGGCGCGATCCGGACGCGGGGCGGTGCAGCTCGTGCCCGCGCGCCGCCCAGCCCTGGGTGCCCCCGGTCAGGGTCAGGGCCAGCACGCCTTGCTCGGCGAGGAGTCGGCAGGCGTTCTCGGAGCGGGCCCCGGAAGCGCAGACCACCAGCAGCTCGCCCGGGGCTCGACGGAGTGTGGGCAGGGCACGGCCGAGCTGGTCCAGGGGGACGTTGAGGGCGCCGGGCAGATGTCCGGCGGCGTACTCGCCGGGGGTGCGGACGTCGATGACGGTCAGGTCGGGGAGCCGGGTGCGGGCTTCCTCGATGCCGAGGGCGCGCGGGCCGGGAGGCGGGGTCATGCGAATGGGATCCTTTCGGGAGGAGAGGGTGGGGGAGAGCGGGAGGGTGGGGGAGAGTGGCGGGGTAAAATACCCCCAAGGGTATGCGGAGGAGTGATCGTGGAGCTTCAGTTCGAGGGCGATGACCTCAAGTCGGTGCTCAACCGGCTGCGCCGGGCGCAGGGGCAGATCTCCGGTGTGATCAAGATGATCGAGGAGGGCCGCGACTGCGAGGACGTGGTCACCCAGCTCGCCGCCGCGTCGCGCGCCCTCGACCGGGCCGGATTCGCGATCATCGCCACCGGCTTGCAGCAGTGCCTCACCGAGGCCGAGAACGGTCGGAGCAACGGCGAGACGACGGAGCAGATGAAGGCACGGCTGGAGAAGCTCTTCCTGTCGCTGGCGTAGGCGGGTGACGGACGGGCGTGTGCCGCGCGGCGCTCATACGACGGCATCCGCCAGCATGAGCACGGCCACCGCCAGCAGGGCGTAGGCGAAGATCTGCCGCAGTCTGTCGCCGGAGACCTTCCCCGCGAGACGCTTGCCGTCCCACGCGCCGAGTACGGCCGCCGCGGCGAAGGGCGCCACGGCCGCCCAGTCGACGCGGGTCTGCGTGCCGGCCCTGGCGGCCAGCGCGACCAGCGAGTTGACGGTGATGACCAGCAGACTCGTTCCCACGGCGGCTCGCATCCGCAGCCCCACCACGTTCACCAGCGCCGGTACGGCGAGGAAGCCGCCGCCCACCCCCAGCACCCCGGTCACCGCGCCGAGTCCCGCCCCGGCCCGGACGACCCGCGAGGACCGCACCGGCACGTCCTCGTGCCTCGGTGCGGACGACGGACGCAGCATGCGCAGCGCGGCGAGGGCCGCGATCACCGCGAACGCCCCCGTGAGCAGAGCCGGCGGCAGCCACCCCGACACCGCCCCGCCGGCCGCCGCAGGGATCAGCCCCGCCGCCGCGAACACCGCCCCGCCACGCCAGCGCACCGTGCCCGCCCGGGCGTGTGCGGTAAGCGCGGTGAGGGAGGTGAGGCTGACGACGACCAGGCTCGCGGTGGCCGCCGCGGCCGGGGTGAAACCGAGCAGATAGATCAGCGCGGGGACCGCGAGCACGCTGCCGCCTCCGCCCAGTGCCCCGAGCGCGAGCCCGGTGACGGCACCGGCGAGGAGGCCGAGGAACAGGGCCGTCACGGAAGGGCTCCGGTGTCGTCCGTGCGCCCGACCCGAGCCGGGCGGCGGACGCCCTCGACCGTGGGGTCACCGCGCACGGTTCGCTCCCGGCTCCGCCACCACAGGAAGCCCCGCCTCCGCCCAGGCGCGCATTCCCCCGATCACGTCCACCACCTCGGCGCCACGCGCCGACAGCAGAGCCGCAGCCTCCCGCGACCGCTTCCCGGAACGGCAGATGGCGACGACCGGGCGGCCCTGCGCCGGCTCGGGCAGCGGCTCACCGGCGGCCAGGGCGGACAGGGGTGCGAGGACCGCTTCGGGCGCGTGGCCTTCGGCCCACTCCCGCTCCTCGCGGACGTCCACCAGAACCGCGCCCGCGTCCGTCCGCGCCCGGACGTCGGCCGGCGTGACGCGGGCCATGGGGAGCCCGGCCGTGCGGGCCGAGTCGAAGGAGTCGTCGACGGCGACGACCTCGCGCCCGGCCGCGTCGAGCAGCGAGGCGGCGATGGCGGCCCGCATGCCGCCGGCGCAGTGCACCCAGACGGTGCCGTCCGGTATCTCGGAGAGACGGTCGCGCAGTTGGTGCAGCGGAATGTGGACGGACCCCATGACGGAGCCGTCCTGGCGCTCGGAGTCGCGTCGTACGTCCAGGACTACCACGTCGCCCTGGGCCGCGAGGTCGGCGAAGGTGGCCCGGGGGAAGGAGCGCGGGCGCTCGCCCGGTCGTGTCCAGACCTCCGGGGAGCCGGTGGCCGCCGCGGCCGGGCGGTCGATGCCGACGCGGACCAGTTCGCGCTGGGCTTCGGCCAGTTGGGCGGGGTTCTCGGCGAGAAGGGTCACCGGCTTGCCCCAGGGCAGCAGCCAGGCCAGGTAGGTGGCCAGTTGCCCCTCGGCCTCGAAGTTGACCGACCCGGCGACATGGCCCTCGGCGAACGCCACCCGATGGCGCAGGTCCACCACCCACTCCCCGGCGGCCAGCCGCGCAGCGATCTCCTCCGCGTCGGCCGGGCGGGGCGGCATGAGGTCCACCGGAGCCGGTCCCCGTGTGTTGGCGGGACCCATATGGGCGTAGTACGCGGGTACGTCGTCCAGGCCGGCGAGGAGGTCCGCGACGAAGGTGTCCACGTCCTTGACGAGGGCGTCGTTGACCTGCCGCTCGTGCCCGATCGTCGTCGCCGCCCCGCCGGCCGCCCGCGTGGCCGAACAGAAGCTGCCGAAGCCGTGCGTGGGCAGCACCGCCGTCTCGTCCGGCAGCTCGGCCGCCAGCCGGTGCGCCGAGTCGTACTGTGCCCGCGCGAGCCGCCCGGTCAGCCCCGGCTCGACCAGGTCCGGCCGCCCCACGGTGCCGATCAGCAGGGAACCGCCGGTGAAGGCGGCCACCGCGCGCCCCGCCTCCTCCAGCACGTACGAGGTGTGGTGCGGGGTGTGCCCAGGAGTGGCGACGGCACGCAGCACCAGATCGGCGTCGACCGGCGTACGGTCCCCGTCGGCGACCGGCACCCGCTCGTAGGCGACCCGCGCGGCGGCCGGCACGAGGTAGGCGGCGCCGGTGAGCCGGGCCAGCTCCAGGCCGCCGGTCACGTAGTCGTTGTGGATGTGTGTCTCCACCACATGTGTGATGCGCACACCCCGCCGTGCGGCGGCCGTGATCATCCGGTCGATGTCACGCGGCGGATCGACCACCACGGCGCTGCGACCACCGCCCGCCAGATAGCCGCGGTTGCCCAGTCCCGGCACCTCGATGGTGTCGACGAAGTACACGACAGCACTCCTCTCTTGTCCTGGTGAAACCCGTGCCTGCTCACACGCGAGCCGGGGAAATTACCCCCGGGGGTATATGGAAGCACAGTAGGCAGGGTACCCCCGGGGGTATTCGGCCGCGGTGGCCGGAAGCGGATGCGGAGGTCGTTGCGAAGGTCGTTGCGAAGGTCGTTGCGAAGGTCGTCACTCCGCGCCTTTACCGATCAGTCACGTCTAGGGTCGGAAGTGGACGGAGAGCCGCCGAGGAAAGGGCTGGGAACCATGGCGCAGGAAGTGCGGGGCGTGATCGCACCGGGCAAGGACGAGGCCGTGCGCGTGGAGACGATCGTCGTGCCGGATCCGGGGCCGGGAGAAGCCGTCGTAAGGGTCCAGGCCTGCGGGGTCTGCCACACCGACCTGCACTACAAGCAGGGCGGTATCAGTGACGACTTCCCGTTCCTGCTCGGGCATGAGGCCGCGGGCGTCGTGGAGTCCGTAGGGGAGGGGGTCACGGATGTCGAGCCGGGTGACTTCGTGATCCTCAACTGGCGTGCGGTGTGCGGACAGTGCCGGGCCTGTCTGCGCGGGCGCCCGTGGTACTGCTTCAACACGCACAACGCGAAGCAGAAGATGACCTTGCTGGACGGCACCGAGCTGTCGCCTGCGCTGGGCATCGGCGCGTTCGCGGAGAAGACGCTCGTCGCGGCCGGGCAGTGCACGAAGGTCGACCCGTCGGTTTCTCCGGCGGTGGCCGGACTGCTGGGCTGCGGGGTGATGGCGGGCATCGGGGCGGCGATCAACACCGGCAATGTCGGCCGCGGGGACTCCGTCGCGGTCATCGGCTGCGGCGGAGTCGGCGACGCGGCCATCGCCGGGTCGAACCTGGCCGGCGCGGCGAAGATCATCGCCGTCGACATCGACGACCGCAAGCTGGAGAAGGCCCGCTCGATGGGCGCCACGCACACGGTCAACTCCCGCGATACCGACCCGGTCGAGGCGATCCGTGAGCTGACGGGCGGGTTCGGTGCGGACGTCGTCATCGAGGCGGTCGGCCGCCCGGAGACGTACAAGCAGGCCTTCTACGCCCGTGACCTCGCCGGCACGGTCGTCCTGGTCGGCGTTCCGACCCCGGAGATGAAGCTCGAACTGCCGCTCCTCGACGTCTTCGGCCGGGGCGGCGCGCTGAAGTCCTCATGGTACGGCGACTGCCTGCCGAGCCGGGACTTCCCGATGCTGATCGACCTGCATCTGCAAGGCCGCCTGGATCTGGACGCCTTCGTCACCGAGACCATCGAACTCACCGACGTGGAGAAGGCCTTCGAGCGGATGCACCACGGCGACGTCCTGCGCTCGGTGGTGATGCTGTGATGGCTGCCCGCATCGAACGCCTCGTGACCTCGGGGCAGTTCAGCCTCGACGGGGGCACCTGGGACGTCGACAACAACGTGTGGATCGTCGGCGACGACCACGAGGCGATCGTCATCGACGCCGCACACGACGCCGACGCCATCGCCCGGGCCGTGGGCGACCGGCGCCTGACGGCGATCGTGTGCACCCACGCGCACAACGACCACATCGACGCCGCACCCGCCCTCGCCGACCGCACCGGCGCCCTGATCTGGCTGCACCCGGACGACCTGCCGCTGTGGAAGCTGACCCACCCGGACCGAGACCCCGACTCCCACCTCCTGGACGGCCAGGTCATCGAGGCCGCGGGCGCCGACCTCACGGTCCTGCACACCCCAGGACACGCGCCGGGCGCGGTGTGCCTGCACGACCCCGGCCTCGGCGTCGTCTTCACCGGAGACACCCTCTTCCAGGGCGGCCCCGGCGCCACCGGCCGCTCGTACTCCCACTTCCCGACGATCATCGACTCGATCCGCGACCGACTGCTCACCCTCCCGCCCGAGACCAAGGTCCTCACCGGCCACGGTGACCCGACCACCATCGGCGCGGAGGCACCGCACCTCCAGGAGTGGCTCGACCGAGGCCACTGAGACCGGAAGACCCACGTCGGAAATAGACGACAGAAGATGTCCGGCTTACCCGGCACCCTCGACAGCGACACCGCTCACAAGGACACGGGAGGCCGGACATGGCACAGCCGCTGAAGGACAAGGTCGCACTGGTCGCAGGGGCGACACGGGGAGCCGGACGCGGCATCGCCGTGGAACTCGGCGCGGCCGGTGCCACCGTCTACGTCACGGGCCGCAGCACCCGCGAACGGCGCTCGGAGTACGACCGCCCCGAGACACTGGAGGACACCGCCGACCTGGTCACCGAGGCGGGCGGTCACGGCATCGCCGTACCCACCGACCATCTCGACCCGGCGCAGGTCCGCACCCTGGTGGACCGGATCGCGGACGAACAGGGCCGGCTCGACGTCCTCGTCAATGACATCTGGGGCGGCGAGAAGCTCTTCGCCTGGGACAGCCCCATCTGGGAGCACGACCTCGACAAGGGCCTCCGCCTGCTGCGGCTCGCGGTCGAGACGCACGCGATCACCAACCACCACGCGCTGCCGCTGCTCCTGCGCCGGCCGGGCGGACTCGTCGTGGAGATGACCGACGGCACGGCGGACTACAACCGTGACAACTACCGGACCTCCTTCTTCTACGACCTCGCCAAGTCATCCGTCCTGCGTATGGCCTTCTCCCTCGGCCACGAACTCGGACCGCGCGGCGCCACCGCCGTGGCCCTGACCCCGGGCTGGCTGCGCTCGGAGATGATGCTGGACGCCTTCGAGGTCCGCGAGGACAACTGGCGCGACGCCCTCGCCCGCGTCCCGCACTTCGCCATCTCCGAGACACCGCGCTACGTCGGCCGAGCCGTCGCCGCCCTCGCCGCCGACCCCGACGTGGCCCGCTGGAACGGCGAGTCCCTCTCCAGCGGACAGCTCGCGCCGCTCTACGGCTTCACCGACCTCGACGGCAGCCGCCCCGACGCCTGGCGGTACCTGGTCGAGGTACAGGACGCGGGGAAGCCGGCGGACACGACGGGCTACCGCTGACATCAGCTGCGCAGCATCGGCGGGGTCCACTGAGCCGGGTGGCCTGGTGGTAACGCCAGGTCATTGCGTACGGCCGTGTAATAGCCGTCGCGCGACACGCGCTGCCGCTCCAGGAGGGCGTGCCAGGTGGCTGGGTCGCATGTGTCCCGCCGTATGAACTGCTCCATGTCGATGAGCGTGAGTACCCATGTCCGGGCCCTCTCCACGACCTCGGGGCTGCCCAGCAGCAGCAGTACCTCCCAGGCGGGGTCCCGGGCGGCCATCGCCTCGGCGAACAGCGGCTCCGCCTCCTGCAAGGAGAGTGGATGCGGGTGCGGATCGTTTCCGAGCTGCGCGGCCACCTGGTACGTCAATGTCACGGATCTCTTCAGAGCCTGCGCGTAGTCGACGTACGCGGCCAGCCGCCGCTCCTCTCTACGCGCCGCCTGCTCCCGCCGAAACCGCATCCGATCGCCCCGCACGACCACCAGATACGAACCGAGCGCACCGATGACGACGCCGAGCAGGGCAGGGAGCTGTTGTATGAACGCGGACATAGCCGCACGGTAGCTGCCCGGTTGATCGTCGCGGCACTAGTTTCGACCCATGGCTGACACACGGCGCTTCGAGGGGCACGGAGTTCTCATCACGGGCGCGGCCCGCGGGATCGGCGCCGCCACCGCGCGCCGCCTCGCCGAGGAGGGCGCGCGGGTCCTCGTGACCGACCGGGACGGGCCCGAGGCCGAGAGGACGGCGGCGGAGTTGCGTGAGTGCGGGCTCGCTGCCGAGGCGCTGGGGTGCGACGTCGCCGACCGGGCGTCCGTCGAGGCGGCCGTCGCCCACGCCGTGGCCGCGTTCGGCTCGCTCGACGTGCTCGTCAACAGCGCGGCCTCCTGCACGCCCGACACCGATCTCGTCGAGGACGGCACGGACGAGGCGTGGGACCGCGACCTCGACGTCACCCTGACCGGGACCTACCGCTGCTGCCGCGCCGCCCTGCCGCACCTGGCCGCGACCGGCCGGGGCGCCATCGTGAACGTCGGCTCCGTGAACGCCCTCCAGGACTTCGGCAACCACGCCTACAGCGCCGCCAAGGCCGGCCTCGGTTCCCTCACCCGCACCCTCGCCGGCCACGCGGCGCCCCGCGGCGTCCGCGTCAACCTGGTGACACCGGGCACGGTGCGCACCTCGGCCTGGGAGGGGCGGGACGCGGATCTCGACGCGGTCCGGCCGCTCTATCCCCTGGGCCGGGTCGGTGAGCCCGAGGACATCGCCGCCGCCATCGCCTTCCTGGCCTCCCGCGACGCCGCGTGGATCACCGGCACCACCCTCACCGTCGACGGCGGCCTGACCGCGGTGAACACCGGATTCCTGGCGGCCGTCCGACACCAGTCCGAGGCCTGAGGCAGGCCAACATCAGGTCCGATGCAGGCCTGACCCCCATCCGCCGCATCCATCCCGCCACGCCCTCCCGCATGGCCAAATTTCACTGTTCGGTCACAGCGCGGTCCGCAGCACAACCGATCCCCCCGCACACCGGTCTACCTGGCAGAAGTCCACAGGAACACCCAAAGGGAAGGGCCCGGCCATGGGGGACATACGCAGACGGCGCGCCGTCGCACTCGGCATCACCGGCGGACTGGTCGCACCGCTCACGCTCACGCTCGCCGCCGCTCCGGCACAGGCGGCGCCGAGCTGCACGACCCAGGCCGGTCCGTATCAGAAGAAGGTCGAGAAGTTCCTCGGCCGCCCGGTCGACGGCAGGCAGTCCACCGCCGACTGCAAGGCCATCCAGGCCTTCCAGACCAAGCACGGCATCACCCCGAACGCCGGCTACGCGGGTCCCGTCACCTGGGGTGTGATGGACCTGATGAACAAGCAGAAGGCCGTCGGCAACAACCCCAACAGGGACGGCAAGTGCCCGGTCAACAAGGGCCGCATCGCCTGTGTGAACCTCACGCTCCAGCTGAGCTGGATCCAGGACGGCAGCCGGCTCGTGTACGGCCCGGTCCCGGTCCGCACCGGCCGCAACGGCTACGAGACCCGCACCGGCCTCAAGAAGATCTACTGGCGCAATATCGACCATGTGTCGACCATTTACAACGTGCCGATGCCGTACTCCCAGTTCTTCGACGGCGGCCAGGCCTTCCACTCGGTCGGCGTCAGCATGTGGAACCCGCCGGGCTCGCACGGCTGCGTCAACATGACGAAGACTGACGCGAAGAAGTACTGGTCGCTGCTGAAGAACGGCGACGATGTCTTCGTCTACGGCCGCAAGCCGGGCACCTGACAGGGACAGGCACCCGGCTCGCGGGAGCACGCGGGAGAAACGTCACACCTCGGGCGCGTCCCCGAAGTCCGGGATCTCCAGCCGGACCCCGCCCTGCCGCGCGGACTCGTGCGCGACGATGCCCGGCAGGGTGTAGCGGGCCGCCACCCACGCGTTGACCGAGGGCAGACCGCGGCTGTTGACCGCGGTCACGAAGTCGTCCACCAGGAAGTGGTGGCTGCCCTCGTGCCCGTTGTGGAGGTTGTCGAACTCCCTGGGCAGCCGGGCGCGGTCGTGCACCGGCGCCGAACCCGAGGTGAAGGCGGCCCGCAGCTCCGGCGCGATGTGCTGGAGCGAGGGGTCGTCCGGTGACAGGGTGGGCTTGGGCTCCAGCAGCTCGCTGATGTCCTTGACACCCTTCTTGTCCTGCCACAGCGCCACCGTGGCGAGCTGTTCCATGCTCGCCTCGGTGCCGAAGAAGCGGAAACGCGACTCCCGTATGTGGGACGGGTAGCCGACCCGCCGGAACTCGTTCGTACGGAACGAGCCGCCACCGGCGACCTCGAACAACGCCGTCGCGTTGGACACGTCGTTGTCGAACTGGCTCACACTCCGGTCGAAGACACCGTCGCCGCGGTCGTCCACGACCCCGATCGCCGAGACGGACACGGCGTGCGTCTGCCAGGCGCCCAGCACGCCGCCCACCGCGTGCGTCGGGTACAGCAGTGGAGGGTAGGAGGCGGTCGCCTTCCAGGTCTCGCCGCCGCTGTACTGGTACGCCTCGTAGAACCCCAGATCCATGTCGTGGACGTAGTCGCCCTCGGCGTAGAAGAGCCGCCCGAAGGCGCCCTCGGCGATCTGGTTGCGGGCGTGCACCGTCGCCGGGTTGTACTGGCTGGTCTCGCCCATCATGTAGGTCAGGCCGGTCGCCTTGACCGCGTCGATGATCGCCGCGATCTCCTCCGTGGTGATCGCCATGGGGACCGCGGAGTAGACGTGCTTGCCGGCGTCGAGGCCCTGGAGCACCAGCGGGCCGTGGGTCCAGCGCTGGGTGAAGACGGCGACCGCGTCGACGGCCTTCGACTCCAGCATCGCCTCGTACGAGGGGAAGGTGCCGGCCAGTCCCTGCGCGTCGGCGAGCTGCTCGGCCCGCTCGGGCAGCAGATCGGTGACGTACACGTCGCTGACACCGGGGTGGGCCTGGAACAGCGTGGCGAACTGGCCGGAGAACTGGCCGGCGCCGACGATGCCGAGGGAGAACGTCATGGAGTGTGTGCCTTTCACTGGCCGAGGATGAGGTTGATCTGGTCGTTGGTCCTGGTCAGACCGCTCACCGGGGCGTCGTTGGCGAAGACGTCCTGCATGGCGGGACGCATCAGGGAGTACACGTCCGGCGCGTGGTCGGTGATCGGGAAGGAGAAGGTCGTGGAGTTCTTCTTGTCGGTGACCGGTTCGGTGAAGGCGGACACGTCGATGCCCTTCTTCGCGTACGCGGCCACGGCGGCCTCGGTGCCGTCAGGGGTCGCGGGGAAGACGATGCCGTAGCGGCCGACGGTCTTCTGGCACTCGTTCGAGGCCAGGTACCGCACCCATTTCTTCGCGCCCCCCTTGTTGCGGGCGTTCTTGGTGATGGAGTCGGCGAGACCGTTCATCATGGTGGCCCGCTTGCCGGTCGGCCCGATCGGCGTCGGAGCCGTGCCGACCCGCAGGCCCTTGGTGTCGTAGTAGGTGGAGATCATCCAGGCGCCGTCGAAGGCGGTGGCCGCCTTGCCCGAGGCGACCTGGGCGTTGGCCGGGTTGGCGCCGTCGGTGTAGTCGGTGAACGGCGCCAGATAGCCCTTCTTCGCCAGGCCGAAGTACCAGTCCACCACCGACTGGAAGGTCCGGCTGTCGTACTGGTACTGGGTGCCCCAGCGCGCCTTGTCCGTATAGTGCCAGCCCGCCGAGGCGGTCAGCGGACTCCACGTGGTCTGCCCGTCGGCGTCGCCCGCGCCGCCCGTGGCCATGCCGTACACCTTGACGTTGTTCCTGTCGAAGCCCTCCTCGTCACCGCGCCTGCCGTTCTTGTCGACGGTCAGATGCGCGAGGGCCTTCTCGAAGGTGCCGCCGTCCTTCGGGTTCCAGGAGAGGTTGTTGAGCTCCCGCGGGGTGAGCCCGGCCTCCTTCACCATCTTCTGGTTGTAGAAGAGGGCGACGGTGTCCCAGTCCTTGGGCGCGCCGTATCGACGGCCGTCCTGGCCCGTCCAGTTGGCGCCGAGTCCCGGCTGGTAGGCCGAGTTGTCGATGCCCAGGTCGTCCAGCGGTTCGAGGACCTGGAGATCGGCGAACTGCCCGAACCGCTGGATGTGGTCGGTGAAGACGTCCGGTTCGGTGCCCGCGATGAAGCTCGCGGTGAGCTTGGTCCAGTAGTCGGCCCAGCCCATCTGGGTGATCTTCACGTTCAGCCCCGGGTTGCGCCGCTCGAACCCCTTGGCGCAGGCCTGGTACGCCGGGAGCTGGTTGGCGTCCCAGAGCCAGTACGTCACCGTGTTCCCGCCCGACCCGGCCGCGCCGCCCTGCGCGCACCCGCTGGCCAGCGACAACACCATGGTCCCCGTCAGCGCCAGGATCGTACGTGTACGAACTCGCATGCCCGTCCCCTTACTTGATCCCGGTGAAGCTGATGGAGCCGACGATGCGGCGTGCGAAGAAGCCGAAGAGCACGAGCATCGGAAGGGCGGCGATGAGCGTGGCCGCCATCAGGCCGGACCAGTCGTAGCCGCTCTGCGGGGTCTGTGCCCGGAAGATGGCGAGCGCCACGGTGAGCACCCGCGAACTGTCGCTGTAGGACACCATCAGCGGCCAGAAGTAGTCGTTCCAGGCGGTGATGTACGTCAGCAGTCCCAGCGTGAGGATCGGCGTGGACGCCA
Source organism: Streptomyces sp. NPDC093568 (assembly GCF_044764945.1). NCBI lineage: Bacteria > Bacillati > Actinomycetota > Actinomycetes > Kitasatosporales > Streptomycetaceae > Streptomyces > Streptomyces sp. NPDC093568. The sequence continues at coordinate 1,992,641 of NZ_JBIWJD010000001.1, forward strand.
TCGGCAGCATCACCCGGAAGAAGATCCGGATCTTCCCGGCCCCGTCCAGCAGCGCGGCCTCCTCGACCTCCCGGGGCACGTTCATGAAGAACTGGCGCAGGAAGAACACAGCGAACGGCGTCATGAACATCGTCGGCAGGGCCACCCCCAACAGGCTGTCCACCAGCCCGAGTTGCTTGATGAGCACGAAGTTCGGCAGCAGGGTGAAGATGGCCGGCACCATCAGCCCGGCCAGGAACAGCCCGAACACCTTCTCCCGCCCGCGCCCGCGCCAGCGCAGCCGGGCGAAGGCGTACGCGGCCATCGCGGAGAAGAGGATCTGGCAGACGGTGATCAGTGTCGAGACGGCCACCGAATTGATCAGATAGCGCCAGAACTTGAGCCCGCCGCCCGAACCGCCCTGGGCGATCGCCTCCTCGGTCGACTGCAGGCCGAGGGCCCGCTCGAAGCCCCCGGTCGTCGCCTCGACCGGCAGCAGGTCGCCGGGATGGGCGGCGAGCGCGGAGTTCGAGGACAGCGCGGTGCGCAGGATCCAGTAGAACGGCAGGAGCGTGATGAGCACGACGGCGGCCATCACCGCCCAGGCCACGATCCGCCCGGGAGAGGGCCGGCGCCTGACGCGCCGTACGGTCGTCGTGTCTGCCACAGCAGCCATGTCGGTGTCTCCTTCCCTCAGCCGAGGTCGCTCTGGCCGGCCCGGGTGATCCGGTACTGCAGGACGGTGATGGCGCTCAGCACGACCAGCAGGGCCACCGACATCGCGGAGGCGTACCCGAACTGGAAGCGGCCGAAGGCGGCGCCGTAGATGTAGTACTGAAGGACGTTCGTGGCGTTGGCCGGGCCGCCCGCGGTGGTCACCGCGACCGTGTCGAACACCTGGAACGAACCGATCACCGTCATGATCAGCACAACCGCCAGGACCGGCCTGAGCAGCGGCATCGTGATCCGCCAGAACATCCGCCACTCGCTCGCGCCGTCCACCTTCGCGGCCTCGTACATGTCGTTCGGGATCGCCTGGAGGCCCGCGAACAGCAGCAGCGCGGTGTATCCCACGTGCCGCCACACGTTGATCAGGGCGATCGTCGGGATCGCCCAGGTCTCGTCGGCCAGGAACGGTATGCGGTCGACGCCGGCCGCCGCGATGATCTCGTTGCCGATGCCGAGCTGGGTGTCCAGGATCCAGAGCCAGACGATGCCGGCGACGACGTTGGACATCAGATACGGCGTGAGCACGATCCCGCGCAGCACCGCCGACTGTGTCAGCCGTTGGAGCAGCACCGCGATGGCGAGCGCCGAGACCGTCTGCACACCGATGTTGATGACGACGTACTCGACGGTGACCAGGAGGGAGTCCCAGAAGATCGGGTCGTTGACCATCCGGACGTAGTTGTCCAGGCCCACCCACTCCGCCGGGGTGAGCAGGTTGAAGCGGGTGAAGCTCAGGTAGACGCCCCGCAGCGTGGGCCACAGCAGGAAGACGGTGAAGCCCAGCAGCGCCGGCGCGACGAACACGGCGGCGAGCCGTCCGTCCCCCTGGTTCTCGCGGGCCGTCGCCCGCCGTGCCCGCTGCTCGGTCCCCGCCCCCGCGGCGCCACCCAGTGGGAGACGCGACGGAGGGCTGCTGGAGGCGATGGTCATCGGGAGACTCCCTCGTCTGCGGCTCGTCCTCGGCCCCACTTACTTTTGTGGCGGAAGAATCCAGCCGTCAAGGGTCCTGCAAACAACTTCTCAGGGCCTTCTTCGGGTCCCCTGGACCGTCATAGACTGGCCTGGTTGCTTTTGTGGAGAAAAAAATCATGTGGGAGCCTGACGACCATGACCGCAGTAGCCGCCAGCTGGCTTCCCCTCAGTCCCGGTGAACGCTCGGTGGCGATCGAGGTGCTCCTCGCCGGCCCCCTGTCCCGCACCGAGCTCGCCCGGCGCCTGGACTTGTCCGCGGGCAGCCTCACCCGGCTGACCAAGCCGCTGATCGAGTCGGGCCTGCTGATCGAGGTCCCCGAGGCGGGCGCGCCGGTGGAGGTGCGCCAGGGGCGCCCGTCCCAGCCGCTGGACGTCGTGGCCGAGTCACGGTCCTTCGTCGGCTACAAGATCACCGAGGACATGGTCTACGGCGTCGTGACCACGCTCAGAAGCGAGATCGTGGCCCGCTACGACCAGCCGCTGACCACCCATGAACCGGCCGAGGTCGTCGCCCTGCTGGGCGAGATGACCGACCGCCTCGCCGCGAGCCACCCCCGCCTCGCGGGCATCGGCATCGGCGTGGGCGGCCTCGTCGAGGACCGTGCCGTCGTGGGGGAGTCCCCGTTCCTGCGGTGGCGGGACGTGCCGCTCGCCGAGCTCGTCGAGGAGCGCACGGGACTGCCAGTCGTCGTGGAGAACGACGTCGCCGCGCTGGTCGAGGCCGAGACCTGGTTCGGTGCGGGGCGCGGCCTGGACCGGTTCGTCGTCCTCACCATCGGCGCGGGCATCGGCTACGGGCTGGTCCTGGGCGGCAAGCGGGTCCCCTACGCCGAGGAGGACCGCGGCTTCGGGCGGCACTGGATCGTCAACCCCAACGGTCCGCTCACGCCCGAGGGGGAGCGGGGCAGTGCGGTGTCCCTGCTCACCATCCCCAACATCCGCTACCAGGTGCGGGCCGCCACCGGCCGTGACCGGACGTACGAGGAGATCCTCGACCTCGCCGCGGCCGGGGAGCCGATGCCGGCCCGCGTCATCGAGGAGGCCGCCCGCGCCCTCGGCGTCCTCGTCGCCCAGATCGCCAACTTCGTACTGCCGCAGAAGATCCTTCTCGCCGGGGAGGGGGTGGGGCTCATGGACGTCGCCGGTGACACCGTGACGCAGACCATGCGGGCCCACCGGCATCCGCTGGCCGCGCCCGTCGATCTGGAGACGAAGGTGTCCGACTTTCACGACTGGGCACGTGGTGCCGCGGTTCTCGCCATCCAGGTGCTGGTCCTCGGGGCCACGGACGCGTGAACTCGCCGACCGGAGCGGGCAGATGGACGTGATCAGCAACACGGTCCGATATGCCCCTATTAGGTGTGCTTACTCACAGCGCCTTCACCTGCGGCACCGTATGCTTCACAGCATGTCCACCACTGTTGAAATCGCCTCCGATCGCTCGGCTGACGAGGTCAACGAGGAGATCCGGGCGCTGTGGCGCCGGTCGGGCGGGACACTGAGCGGCGAGCAGCGTGAGGAGTACCAGCGCCTCGTCATGGAGTGGGCCGCCGCGGCCCCGCACCAGCCGGTGAAGGCAGCCTGACCCCTCACCTCGGCGAAGGCCCGAGGATCCTCCTCCGCGCGCCTCACCACGCATCAGGGCACCTGCCCGGGGCACTCCTGTCCCGACGGGTGCCCTTCTCGCGCTGACCTCGGCCATCTGCTACGGCATCGTGGATCTCGCCGGCGGGATGCTGTCCCGGCGTGCCCACTTCGCCGCCGTCACCCTGCTCGGCCAGCTCGGCGGGCTCGCCCTCGCCGTCACCGCGGCCCTCCTCGTGACCGCCGGTCACATCCACCTCACGGCTCTGCTGTGGGGGTGCGCTGTCCGGCGTCGGCAGCGCTGCCGCGATGCACTTCCTCAACCGGGGCCTGAGCCGGGGCGCCATGAGCACCGTCGTCCCCGTGAGCGCCGTCACCTCCGTCGCGCTGTCCGTGCTGTGCGGCGTTCTGCTGCTCGGCGACCGGCCAGGGTCGCCGGCCTGGACCGGCTTCTCCGTCACCGTGCCCGCGCTCTGGCTGGTCGCGGACGCTCGCCGAGGCACCCGTACCCCGGGGCACCCGTGCCCCGGGTCATCCGGAGAGCATCTCTCGCCCCGGTCGCGCCGACGGCATCGGCGACGGGCTGCTCGCCGGCGCCGGCGTCGCCGTGCAGTACCTCGCGCTCGGACAGGCCGCGCCGTCGAGCGCTGTCCGGCCGGTCGCGGCGGGCCGCCTCGCCGCGGTGCTCGTGCTGCTCCCGGTCGCCGCCCGGCACGGACCGCGACTGCGGCTTCCGGTGCGGCGATGTGTCCAGGCGCCACTGATCGGAGCGGGAGCCGCACTCGGGCTCATCCTCTATCTGCCCGCCGCCCAGCGGCAGTTGCCGACCATCGCCGTGGTCCTCGCCGCGCTCTACCCGGCGCTGCCGGTCGTCCTGGGGTTCGCGCTCCTTCACGAACCCCTCACCGGGCGAAGGGAGATCGGGCTGACCGGCGCGGCGGCTGCCACCGTACTGCTGACCCTCGGGTGACGGGCCGGTCAGCTCCAGGTCGCCGAGTAGTACTGCCGGTACGCCTTGCGGTCCTGCTCCGCGCGGATGAAGCGGGTCGCCGCCAGCGCGACCAGGCTGCCCGCGATGACCAGCAGACCGGGGCCGACGTTCTTGGGGTCGGCCAGCCGGGACAGCAGCGTGGTCGCGGTCTCGCCGGTGATCGGGGTCGGCGAACCGGGCGAGGCGTCATCGGGCGCGACGGCGCTCTGCGTCGCCGACGGCGCAGGCGAAGCGCCCTGCTGCCCCGAGCCGTTCGGCGCCGCCACGATCAGCTTCATATTCAGCGCGGCCAGCGCCTTGGTCACCGGCTGGAAGAACGTCGTACCGCCCGCGTTGCAGTCGCCGCTGCCGCCCGACGTCACTCCCAGCGCGACCCCCTCGGAGAACATCGGGCCGCCGCTGTCCCCGGGCTCGGCGCACACGTTCGTCTCGATGAGCCCGGTCACCGTCCCCTCGGGGTAGTTGACCGTGGCGTTGAGCGCGGTCACCTCGCCGTCCCGCAGCCCACTGGTGCTGCCGCTGCGGAACACCCGCTGCCCGACCGCCGGATCGGCCGCGCCGGTGATGCGCACACCCTTGCCGTCGCCGATGGACACGACTTCGGCCCCGGCGCCCGCCTTGCCGCTCGCGTACTGCACGAGGGAGAAGTCACCGCCGGGGAAGTTCTGCTGGACGGTCTGCCCGATCTGCTGGGTGCCGCGGTTGTCGGCGAACCACACCGAACCGTCCGGCCCGCAGTGCCCGGCCGTCAGGATGAAGTCCCGCCGGCCGTCGGTGACGTTGAAGCCGGCCGAACAGCGCCCGGCCGTCGACAGCAGCGGCAGCGCTCCGTTGAGCCGGGTCGTGAACGTGCCCTCGGTGCGCTCCATGCGGACGAAGTCGCCCATGCCGTCCGCGAGCTTCGTCATCCGGGACCAGTCGCCCGACGAGACGGTGCTGTCGCCCTTCACGACCACCTCGTTGGACCGGTAGTCCATCACCCACGCCGTGCCGGCCACCCGGGGCGCCGCACGCAGCGCCGACGTCGCCGACTGCAGTTCGTCCATGCTGCGGTCGACCATCTTCGCCGCGGCGCCCGCCTCCCGCACCTCGGCGGCCGCCTCCTCGTCGGTGACCGCGACGACCGCCTTCCCGTCGGCGCCGATCCAGCTGCCCGCCGTACGGGACGAACCGAGCCGTGCGACCAGATCGCTGCCGGTGCCGCCGGCCGAGGCGGCGTACGTGCGCGGGACGGCGGAGGCGTCGCCGGGTTCGCTCGCCACGGCGCGTGTGACCATCGTTCCTCCGAGGAGGAGTCCGCCGACGGCCGCCAGCCGTGTCACCCGCCGGACGAGACGTCGTCGTGCGTGCCTCATGCATGGCTCCCGAACCAAGTACAGCGCGGCGTCAACGCCACGGGGCCCTCCCGGAGTTGAGCACCCTCACTCCATACGGAGCGCGCCCCTCCCGCGTTCACCGCACGAGGCGATCTTTCTCCCGCCGCCGCCCGGCACGGGCCCCGGCAGCAGGTCACCGGCCGGATCGGGGATTCCGCCGCCCCTCGCCGGTCACCCGGCCCCGCGCTGTTCCCGCCCACCGCGCCGCCCGCCTATCTTGAGCCCCATGACGAGGATCCCGCACGAGACGTCCGGTGAACCGAACCCCCTGCGCGCCCTCACCCTCGACCAGCTGCGATGTCGTACGAGCATGAAATGGCGCGCCTACCCCGACGACGTCCTGCCGCTGTGGGTCGCCGAGATGGACGTACCCCTCGCCGAACCCGTCGTGCGCGCGCTCACCGGGGCCCTCGCGATCGGCGACACCGGCTACCCCGCGGGCACCGGCTACGCCGAGGCGCTCGCCCGGTTCGCCGAGAAGCGGTGGGGCTGGGACGGACTGGCCGTGGAGCGGACGGCGATCGTGCCCGACGTGATGCTCGGCGTGGTCGAGATGCTCAAGCTGGTCACCGGCCCCGGCGATCCGGTCGTGGTGAACTCACCCGTGTATCCGCCGTTCTACCAGTTCGTCGGGCACATGGACCGGCAGGTGGTCGAGGCCCCGCTCGGCGCGGACCTGCGCATCGACCTCGACACGCTGGACGAAACCTTTCAGCGGGTGACCGGAGGCGGCCGCCGGGCCGCTTTCCTGCTGTGCAGCCCCCACAATCCGACCGGCACGGTGCACACCGCCGACGAACTGGCCGCCGTGGCCGCCCTCGCCGACGGCCACGGCGTGCGTGTCGTCGCCGACGAGATCCACGCGCCGCTCACCGCCGGCGGTGCCGAGTTCGTGCCGTATCTGAGCGTCCCGGGCGGCGAGAGCGGGCTGTCGCTGATGTCGGCGTCCAAGGCCTGGAACCTGGCCGGGATCAAGGCCGCCCTGGCCGTCGCCGGGCCCGCGTCCGCCGCCGACCTGGCCCGAATGCCCGAGGAAGTCAGCCACGGGCCCAGCCACCTCGGCGTCATCGCCCACAGCGCCGCCCTGCTCGACGGCACCGCCTGGCTCGACGCCCTGCTCGCCGGCCTCGACGACAACCGCCGGCTGCTCGCGGACCTGCTGGCCGAGCACCTCCCGGCGATCGGATACCGCCCCGCCGAGGCGACCTACCTCGCCTGGCTGGACTGCCGCGCCCTCGGCCTCGGCGACGACCCGGCCGAGGTCTTCCTCGAGCGCGGCCGGGTCGCCCTCAACTCCGGGATCCCGTTCGGGACCGGCGGCGCGGGGCACGTACGGTTGAACCTGGCGACATCGCCCGAGCTGATCGCCGAAGGGGTACGGCGGATGGCGGCCGCGCTCGACTGAGAAGGCCGGGTGGGACCCGGGGCCCGGTGTCCCACCCCGCCGCCTACACTTCCGGCCATGGACGACACGACTGCGGCGCTCGGCGCGGGCAAGTACCTGCTCATCACCAGCTACCGCAAGAACGGCACCGGCGTCCCCACCCCGGTCTGGGTGGTCCAGGACGGGGACGCGCTGGGCGTGTGGACGGTCGCCGACTCCTGGAAGGTCAAGCGCATCCGGGCGCGCGGCGACGTCCTCGTCGGCCCCTGCGACCTGCGCGGCAGGCCCACCGGCGAAGCCGTCCCCGCCATCGCCCAGATCTGCGACGAGGCGACCAGTGCCCGCTACCGCAGGCTCATCGCCCGCAAGTACGGGATCACCGGCCGCCTCACGCTGTTCGGCAGCCGACTGCGCCGGGGTGTGAACGGCACAGTCGGCCTCCGGATCACACTGACGTCCTGACCTGAGTCAGGCACGTCCGCCGACGGTCACGACGCGTCCAGCACCGTGCCCGTGTTCACCGGCGCCCCGGGGAGCGGCGCACCGGAGTCGTCGGCCGCCTGGAAGCGCACCGACTCGGGCTGCTCCGCGACCTGGTCCTTCACGGTCGGGATCCGCAGCTCCGCGGACGTCTTGCCCGCCTCGACGTTCACCCACATCGAGAACCCTTCCAGCTTGGACAACGGCCGTTCCGGGTCCGGGGACCCGCCGGTCATGTCCTCCAGCCAGCGGGGGTCGACGTCCTTCGTCGACAGCTCCCGGCCGTCGGTGACCGGCAGCAGGACGTAGGTCCCGCTGAGCTCGGCGTCCGCGACCGCGGACAGGGAGACCCGCCAGGTCAGCGGCCGGCCCTCTTCGACCCGGTCGGCGACGGGCGTCACCGACATCGTCGGCATCGGGTCGTCGTTCTCCACGGTCACCCCGCCCAGGTGGGAGCCGACCACGGCGGTGCGGACCGCCTTCGCGAACACGTAGTGCCCCGTGTCGTAGCCGTAGCGGGTGTTGCCCTCGACCTTCACCGGTACGTCGATGGTCTGCGCGCCCGCCCTGACGGTCACCAGCCGGTTGGTGACCCGCTCGGTGACCGGGTCGACGACGTACAGCCGTACCTGACCGCTGCCCTGCCCGGAGACCCGCACCGGCACCTGGTAGGTCCGTACGCCCGAGTCGCCCTCCTTGACCTTCAGCCGGCCGATGTCGACCCGGGGCAGCGGAGCCTCGCGGACCGCCGGCGTGCCCGGCTGCCATGCCCAGGCGTCCATCAGCCAGGCCCGCCCGGACCGCGTGCGCGGCGTGAGCGACAGCGACTTGACGTGCTTCAGGTCGAGCGCGGCCGCGTCGTCGGCACCGATCGGCACGCGTACCTCACGTGCCCAGTACGAGGAGGTCCGCTCGGACCCCGGCAGCCCGTCGACCTTGACCCGGCCGAGGGTCCGGTGCCGGCCGGCGGTGTCGGTGACGGAGACGTCCAGCTGCGTCCCGGTGGTGTTCGGCGGCACGATGACACGCAACGCGAGTGCCTTCGAGCCGGCCAGCGACAGCGGCTGGTCGGGGCTGACGCGGGCGGCGGACCCGGCCGCCGTCCAGCGCAGCGCGACCGCGCGGCGGCCCGGCTCACGGTCGGTCTCCCACCGCGCGAAGTGCGGTGAGCCACCCGCCGTCTCCGACGACAGGCACGCCTTGGCATCGGAGGGATCCACCGCCGAGCACAGCTTGGCTCCGCTCACGGTGACCTTGCCGTCCGGCAGGAAGCCGGCGCCGCGCCGCGCCCCCACCGCGTGGGTCAGGACACGCGCGGGATCGGCCGAGGGAGCGCGCCGCTCCGAGCCGTCGAGCAGCGGGCGCACCCGGTCGTCGCCCGCGACGAACAGCCGTGCGGCCGCCGCGATGTAGGTGGCGCCGGCCTTGTGCTGCTGGTCGGCGGTGAGCCGGGTCCTGGTGCCGGGGGAGCAGACCGGGTCGCGCTCCCCCTCGTCGCTCCAGAAGTCGTCGTCGGCGGGTGCCTGGGCCTGGCCCGGCGTCCACTCGCTGTTGAAGAAGTTGTGGTTGGCGCCCACCACGTACACCGCGCTGTGCAGCGCGGCGCCGCGGCTGATCTGCCGGGTGCCGTCGACGTACACCTGTCCCTGGAGGTCGGAGACGTCGCCGTCACAGCCCGGCAGGATCGTCATCGACGGCACGTCCGCGACCGGGTTCTGGCCGAAGATCGTCGGGCCGATCAGCACGGTGCCGCGAATGCGCCAGCGCACCGGGCCGCCGTAGCCGTCCTGGTCGGCGGGTGCCGGGTAAAGGCTGTCCATCGCCGCCCGGTTGACGCCCTCGCCGCCGCGCGAGTGTCCCACCAGCAGCACCCGGGACAGATCGGCCCGGGGTGCCTGCCGTACCGCCGCCGGGCCCGTGCCCGGGTGCGCGGACCAGTCGGCCCAGCGCGCGAGATGCTGCCGTACCAGCGAGGAACGGGCCTGCGCGCCGCCGTCGTCGGCCTGCCAGTCCTGGCCGTTGATGCCGTTGGCGGAGATCGACACCGTCACATAGCCCTGCGAGGCCAGCAGCCGCTGGTCGCGCAGGTAACCCCGGTGGCTCGGCACCGGCTTGCTGCCGGCCGCGCAGGGCCAGTCACCGGTGATCTCGCCCTGCGGGGTGTAGCAGGTGAAGTGACGTCCGTGCAGGAACAGGGCGAGCGGACGGCGGCCCTCGGCGTTCTTGGGCGCCACCACCACGGCCCGCATCTCGACCGGCTGGGGGAATCCGGGCAGCCGTACCGGCGTGAGGTCGTACTCGCCCGTGACGGTCCGGTAGGCGCCGGGCTTGCCCGGGTCGACCTGGTTCGCCGGGACCCGCTGCGGGAGTGCCACGCCCGAGCGTGACCCGGAGGATCCCGAGTCGGCCTCGGGTGCGTCCAACCGGCGCCCGGCCGCACGCACTTGAAGATCCGCCACGGAGTCCAGCCGGACGCCGTCGAGGCCGAGCCGGAACGTCCGCCCGTCCCTGGCCTGTGCCGGATGGCCGAGCAGCCGGTCACCGGCGTAGAACTCGACGCGGGCGTCCCCCATGGGCACCCGTTCGCCGGACCGCCACACCAGCTCGCGTGCCGACCCCTCGCCGGTGACGCTCCAGTCCGGCGGCAGTCCCTCGCTGTCGGCCGACTGCGTTAACGGCCTTGTCTCGGACGCCGGTTGAGCCTGGGCCCACCCTGGCGACGCCCCCACGATCGCGAGCACCGCCAGAGCGGTGACCCCTATTCGCCGGGCACGTATCACGTGCCCCTCCTTCCGTTCGCCCCGGGACGGACGGTCCCGGGCCCTCACCCCGTGAGGACGGAAGCGGTGAGTTGTGCGTTGCCTGTGAAGCGAGGGAAAAACGATCAGGGCGGTGCCCAACGGCCCGGTGGTCGGGAGTGGAGGGGCGATACACGGGAAAGGCCACCCCGATGAGCCGAACTCCCCAGCGCCGCGCCGCCGTTGTCGGCACCGGCCACCGCGCCCAGACCTTCACCCGCGCCCTCGCCGAACGCCCCGGCCACGTGGTCGCCGCCCTGTGCGACCCCGCCCCCCACCCGCATGGCCTTCCACAACGGGCTGCTGCCGAGGCGGGGGAGCCCGCCGCCGCCCGGTGGGAGCCCGGCCGCTTTGCCGAGATGCTCGCCGAGGAGGACATCGACGAGGTCGTCGTCACCACCGTCGACGCCGAGCACGACCGCTACATCGTCCCCGCCCTCGAGGCGGGCTGCCGCGTCACGGTGCGGACCACTTCCGTCGCCGGCACCGGGAGAAGGACCGCAGCGGCGGCCTGATGGTGCACAGGTCGAGCCATCACCTCGACCTGGTCAACCGGTGGCTCGCGGACGAGCCGAGGGACGTCTTCGGCTACGGACGGCTCGCCTTCTACGGCCGTGAGGCGGGCGAACGCCACGGACTGCGCCGCGACTACGAGCGCGCACACGGCGCCGACCGGGCCGCGGACGACTCCTTCGCCCTGGACCTGGCGGCCAACGACACCCTGCGCGCCCTCTGCCTCGACGAGGAGTGGGACGACGGGTACGTCCGCGACCGCAACGTCTTCGGCGGGCCCGTCGCCATCGAGGACGACATGGCCGTGCTGGTGCGATACGCCACGGGCGCGACGATGACGTACCACCTCAGCGCGTACTCCCCGTGGGAGGGCTACCGGGGCATGTTCAGCGGCAGCGCGGGCCGGCTGGAACTGGAGGTCGAGGAGAGCCGCTGGCAGCCGCCCGCGACCCGGGTCGGTGCGGCGAGCGGAGCGCCGCACGGGGACACGGCCGCCGAGCACGCGGGCGGGGCACGGCTGACGCTGCGCCCGCTGTGGCGCCCTCCAGTGGACATCCCCCTCGTGACCGCCCACGAGGCGCACGGCGGGGGAGACCCACGGATGCTCGACGCCCTGTTCGGCCCCGTCGATCCCGCACGACCGGCCGACAAGGCCGCTGCGGCGCACCCCACGGCAACCGAACGCGACGGCGCGTCGGCGCGCCGGCCCTGGCCGTCGGACTGGCCGCGAACCGGTGCTTCGAGACGGAACGGCCCGTCGATGTAAGGGAGTTGGTGCCCGGACTGTAGGAGGGCTCAGCCGGACCGGGGGATCAGGTCCAGGCCCGGTAGGGCTCGTCGATCAGCTGGAACACCGGCTCGCCCCGGACCGGGTCCTGCGCCGTGGACAGTCGGACCCGGTCACCGCTGTGGATGCCGATGGGCGGGCCCATGACCCGGCCGCGCACCACGAACCCCTCGGCCATCTCGATCAGCGACACATTCCGGGCGGCGGGGCTGTTGCGGTGGACCACCGTGGAGTGACGGACGGTCCCCACGCCCTCGCTGCGCTCCGTGCGCAGGTCGCTGCCCTGGCAGACCGGGCACAGCAGCCGGTGGTACATGGCGGTGTGGCACCAGGTACAGCGCTGGAAGACGATGGCCTCCGTGTCGGAGGGCATGCGGTCGAGCACGCCTGCCGCGAAGCCGGCGGACTGGTGAGCCACGCTTCCTGAGTGGTGGTACACGTTGGTCAACTCCCTGCGCTAGGCCGGAATCCCACGTGCGCGGGCCGCCCGTGCACGCACGTGCCCGGTTCGCCGTGCCACCGTGCACACCGTCAGCGTATGGCACTCAGTGCCACACGTAAAGGCACTCGGTACCCCTGAATCTGGGTATCCCGAATCCTGGACCCCTGAGTCTCGGACCCCGGAGTCTTGGGGGCCCGACGGCTGGGATCAGCCGCGGTGCAGCGTGGCCTCGATCTCCTGGACCACCCGCCACAGCGGGGCGCCGCGCCGGGACACCACGACCACCACGTCGTCGGGCTGCTCGGCCGGGGCGGGGGCCGGGGGAGGGGCGGCGCCGTAGGTGGACTGTACGTACCCGAGGGCGTGGTCCACGGCGGCGCCCGCGTCGTCCTGCCCGTCCGAACGCAACCAGGAGCGCAGCGCGTTGTTGTGGGCCGCGACCACGGCGGCGGCGATCACATCGGCCCTGAGCGTGCCGTCCCGCCGCCCGGCGAAGCGCGCACGCAGGTACTCGGCCAGGGCGCGCTCGTAGCGCCAGACGACGGACAGCTCGTACGCGCGCAGTCCGGGGACCTGCTTGGTGAGCCGGTAGCGCTGCACGGAGAAGGTGGGGTTCTCGGCGTACATGCGCAGCACCAGCCGGGCCGCGTCGCACACCCGACGCACCGGCTCGTGCTCGTCGTCGCTCGCGGCGAGAAAGGCGGTCATGTCGGCGAGGCAGCGCTCGTGGTCCGGGAAGACCACGTCCTCCTTGGACGGGAAGTAGCGGAAGAACGACCGCCGCCCGACGCCGGCCAGCGCCACGATGTCGTCGACGGTCGTCTGCTCGTAGCCGCGCTCCAGGAACAGCCGGAAGGCCGCCGCGACCAGGGCGTCCCGCATCGGCGGCTTCGACGTCGAGGCGTCCGCCGGGTCCGGCTTCTCGGGGTTGTGGCCGCGGCCGGCCGCCGCGCTGCTGGAGCTCATGGACGGAACGTAGCACCCGGAGGTGGACAGATGGCACTCAGTGCTGCCACGGGAGGGAACTGAGTGCTCCCGCCCGCCGGCCGCCCCGGCGGTTGTCCGGCGGGTACCGCTCTGTCTACGATCTCCTGCCACCCGCAGCCCAGGAGCACCGCATGCCGCCCGCCCGACCGAGCATCCTGTACGTCACCGACCTGGCCTACCCGGCCCGCGGGCGCCGCTACTGCGACGAGGACATCCTCCTCACCTCCCGGCTGCGCGACGACTTCGACCTCGCCCTGTGCCACCCCCGGGACGCGGCCGCGCTGATGGACTCCTTCGACGCGGTCGTCGTCCGCAACAGCGGCCCGGTCCTGACCTACCAGGAGGCGTACGACGACTTCCGCCACCGGGCGAGAGCCGCCGGGACGCGCGTCTACAACCCGCTCAGCGGCCGGGCGGACATGGCCGGCAAGCAGTACCTGCTCGACCTGACCGCCGCCGGGTATCCGGTCATCCCCACCGTGGACCGCGTCGAGGACCTGGACCGCCTGCCGGAGGCCGACCGCTATGTCGTCAAGCCCAAACGGGGTGCCGACTCCATGGGGCTGAGGATCGTGCCGGCGGACGGCGTGCGCGAGTCGGTCGACGGGGACGTCCTGGTCCAGCCGTGCGTCGACTTCGCCTACGAGGTCTCGTTCTACTACGTCGACCACGACTTCCAGTACGCCCTCCACGCGCCGCACACCGACCGGCGCTGGCAGCTGGAGCCGTACGAACCCACCGACGGCGACCTGGAGTTCGCCCGGCGCTTCATCGAGTGGAACGGCCTCGGCCACGGCATCCAGCGTGTGGACGCCTGCCGCGCCCCCGGGGGTGAACTCCTGCTGGTCGAGCTGGAGGACCTCAACCCCTACCTGTCCCTGGACGCCCTGGACGACACCCGGCGGGACGCCTTCGTCACCGCGCTCAAGGCGTCCCTGCACCGATTCCTCGCCGCGGCCGCCTGACCACGCGCACCCGCTCACCCCGCCCGCGCTGAACCGGCGGGACGCCAACCCCGTATCACTCCCCGGGGATTGGCGAAGCCCCGTGCCGACGGGGACGGAAGGAGAGCGGCGTGTCCACACGGCCCGACCCCGAGGAGCCGGACGAAGGCCCGGCCCTGGAACCGATCCGCGTCCTGCGCCCTCGCCGCACCGACGCCCTCGCGGAGCTCTTCCGGGAGTGGGAGGAGGAGAAGGGCGGCTACGAGGACGTGGCCGTCCCTCCGCCCCTGCCCGGCGCCGAGGAGGCGACGCAGGAACTGCCCGCTGTCAGCGAGCAGACTTCAATCGACCCGCGCGGTCGTGCCCGGCCCGGGTCCCGCCGGGTCCCGCCCGGTTCCGGTCCCGGATTTCGCCGGACCGCGGTCGCGGTAGCGGTGACCGCGGCGGCGGTCGTCGGTTTCGGCGGCGCGCTGCTGCTGTCCGGCGGCGAGAAGGACAAGGAGGCCCGGAACCCGGCTCCTTCGGCGACCGCCTCGACATCGGCCTCCGCATCGGCCGAGCCCAACCGGCCCGCTCCCGGCGGCCCCGGCGGCGGCACGGCCGACGACCCCGCGTGCACCGCGTCCTTCCGGACGGTCAACAGCTGGGACGGCGGCTTCCAGGGCGAGGTGACGGTGACCAACGCGCCCGCGGCCTCGGCCTCCGGCTGGACCGCGACGGTCGTACCGCCCGACGGCGCCCGCCTCACCCAGGTCTGGGACGGCACCCTCTCCGCCCGTCCGGACGGCGGAGCGACCGTCACCAACGCGGCCTGGAACGGCACCCTGGCGCCCGGCGCGAGCGTCACCTTCGGCTTCCTCGCCGCGACTTCGGGCCCGGCCGGACAGCCGTCGGCCACGGTCACCTGCGCGGCGACGGCCGATGCCTCCTGAGATCAGGGGCGCGGGCGACGCCTCAGCGCCCTTGGGTGACCAGCGCCTGGGACACCGCGCGCACGCTGCGGGCGATGTGCTGCAGCTGCATGACCTCCGCGGCGTACAGCTTGATGGTGTGCTCGATGACCGACTCGGGCATGCCGAGCGCGGGCAGGTCGGCCCGCGCGGTCTGCAGGGCGGTGCGCGCGACCCGGATCTCGTTCTGGACCTGGATCTGCGCGTGCCGGGCCAGCAGCACGGGGTGGCGGATCAGCGCGGGATAGCTGGCGTAGCGGGCCGGCACCAGCTCGCGCAGCCACTTGGCGGCCGAGCGTTCCCAGTCGTAGGAGCCGGGGGTCTTGACCTGGCACGGCCAGTCCGAGCTGATGCGCGTGGTCGTCAGAGGCATGGTCCATCGCTTCCGGGTGTGCGGCGTCGTCTGGGGTTTCCGACGGGGTCGGGGCGGCCCCGGCCTAGGGGATGACCGGGGCCGCCGCCACGGGCGCTCGCGCAGGCGATGCCCGACCGAACAGCCGGAGCGCCGACGCGGGTAGGAGACGGCGGCCGCGGCTGTTCGCGAGGGAGCCCGGAAAGGCAGACGGAGGTCGCACGACGGATGGGGTGACGTGCGCATGAGCGGACCGGCTGCTTTCGGCGGGCGGATGTTGCGTGTGAAGTATTTATATATGCCGTCTGGTTTGCAAGACGTATGAAAACATTCATGCGTGATTTGAGGTGAATGCTTCCACTGTGGTCCTGTTTTCAACGGATCGGGGGATCGGTCCCTGGAGGTCGGTCTCCGGGGTCAGTCCCTGAGGAAGAACTGGTGCTCGTCGGAGATCTGCTCGTAGTCCTCCAGCCGCGCCTGCGTCCGCTCCGGGTCGGCGTCGGTCATGGCCTGCAGCAGCGCCGACGCCATCACGCCCGGCGCGGCGTACGAGTCGAAGACCAGCCGTGATCCGGTCCCCGTCGCGAAGACGACGTCGGCCGTGTCGGCCACCGGCCCGAGCGCCAGGTCGGTGACCAGGGCGACCCGCAGCCCGGCGCTGCGCGCGACCCGCACCGCGGTGAGGGTCTCGTGCGCGTGCCGGGGCATGGAGAACGCCAGCACCCACGTCCCGCCCGCCTCGCGCGACTGGAGCAGCGCGTCGTAGGCGACGCTGCCGCCCCGGGTCACCAGCCGGACGTCGGGGTGGATACGGCGGGCGGCGTAGGCGAAGTACTCGGCGAGCGAGGCGGAGATGCGCAGCCCGAGGATGGTCAGCGGGGTCGACCGGGACAGCTTGCGGCCGATGTCGATGACCTGGTCGGGGTCGGCGAAGTCGCGCCGCAGGTTCTCCAGGTTCTCGATCTCGGCGTCCACGGCCGACTGCAGCTCGTTGGCGCCGTTCTCCTCGGCCGCCGCAGGCCCGCCGGCCAGCGCCCCGAGGGCGATCGACTGGAGCTTCTCCCGTAGCGCGGGGTAACCGCTGAAGCCGACCGCGCCGGCGAACCGGGTCACCGACGGCTGGCTGACGCCGACCCGCTCCGCGAGATCGGTGATCGAGAGGAACGCCGCCTCGGTGATGTGCTCGATCAGGTACTGGGCGATGCGCCGCTGCCCGGGGGAGAGCCGGGGCTGGTCGAAGAGCGTCCTGAGCTGGGAAGTCGGTGAAGCCTCGGTCTCCGGGACCGTCTTGCCCGAGGTGATGGCGGATGCCTGAGCGCGTGCCTGCTGAGGCGATGGCACCGGTGCGCCTCTTTTGTCTCCCACAGTGCTTCAACATAGCTCACACACTGTGGCGACCAGGTGCGCTCCCGAGCCCGCGCTCACCTGCGGTAGATCGTGATCGAGTGGCCGACCGAGTCGATCGGCCGACTGCCGTCGATCAGTTCGGCCAGCCGCCCGGTCGCCTTGGCCACCGAGGAGTCCGAGACGACCAGCAGCCCGCGCACCTCACGGACGGGCACCTTGCGCGGATCGGCCGCGCGGATGCCGTAGTACGACGGCACTCCGCTGCCCTTGTACACGAGCCAGATCCGCTCCCCCCGGTACCGCTCGCGCAGCCGGTCGGCGAGCCTGCCGAGGTCCTGGCCCCAGTCCACGTTCGAGTCGTGCAGCCGCAGCCGCGTCTTCGCCGGACCGCCGAACGCCTCGTTGGAGTACGGCAGATAGTAGGGGAACGTCCGCAGCGAGCTGACCGCGACGAACAGCACCAGCGCCCCGACGGCGACCGGTGCCCACCGCCACCGCACCGCGAGCACACAACCCGCGGCCACCGCCAGGAACATCGGCACGAAGACGGCGTAGCGCGTGCCGAAGTCCCGCGACCCGAGCATGGCCGCGCCGAGCAGCACGGCGGTGGGGACCAGTAGATAGGGCGCAGCGGGCCGCAAACGCCGTACGGCCACCAGGGTGACCGTGCCCGCCGCCCACAGGACGAGCATGCCGAGCGGTGTCTTCACCAGCAGCGCGGCCGGCAGGTAGTACCACAGCGAGCCCGTGTAGAGCCGGCCGAACAGGAAGCCCTCCCACGGGTAGTCCTCGAAGTCGAACTGGACCCGCATCCCGTCCCGGTACGCCTCCGGGAACGGCAGCAGGTCCACGGCGAGTCCCCGCAATCCGCGGACCGCGGGCACGGGTTGCTCCGGCGCCCAGCGCAGCCGCGGATCGACCAGCAGATACGACACCCATACGACGGCCACGGCGACCAGCGCCATGGCGGCCGCGCAGGCGACGGCCCGGCCGAGCGCCCGCCGGCGCGATTCGGAGGGCACCCGCGCGCACCACACCGACAGCCCGGCGAGCGCCACCAGCACCGGAACCGCCGCGAGCATGCTCATCTTCGTCGCCAGGGCCGCACCCAGCGCGGCGCCGGCCAGCGGTACGTGCAGCCGGGGCCGGCGACGGGCCCGCCACAGCAGCCACACCGACGTCAGCACGAACCCGGCCGCCGGCACGTCCAGCGTGGCCAGCGAGCCGTGCGCGATGAGGTCGGGGGAGAAGACGTACAGCCCGAGCGCCGCCGAACCACCCGCCCGGCCCGCGAGTTCACGTGCGAAGGCGAACACGACCAGCCCGAAGGCGAGCGTCAGGGCGATCACGGGCAGCCGGGCGAACAGCATCAGGCGCCACGGGTCGTTCCCGGACTCGTACAGCAGATGGCGCCCCAGCCGGCCCTGGTCGCCGGTGAAGGAGGGATCGACGTGCGGATCGGCGAGCGCCACCCCGACCGCGACGACCAGCTTGCCCAGCGGCGGATGCTCGGGGTTGTGGACCACCCGGTGCTCGTGCAGGTACTCGGCCGCCGTGCCCACGTACACCGGTTCGTCGATCGTCGGGGTCTGCTCGACCGCGGTCGTCACCATCGCGACGGCCATCTGGCCCAGCAGCACCACGACGAGGAGCGGCAGCAGCCACCGCCCGGCGGCGGGCCGCGCGGGCCGCGCGCCGGACGGGTCGCAGAGTTCCCCGGGGGCCGGGGCCGCGTGCTGTTCGAGCGCCATCATCCGCTCCGCGGCGCCCGCGGCCCCCCGTTGGCGGAAGCTGATCCGGAGCCGGCCCATGGGCCTACTCTGCATCAGCTCCCGCCGGGGACGGCGTCACCGCCTCAGGAGTCGTACCGACAGACCTTCCGTCGTGTAGACGGGTACGGCCCGCAGCGTGTCCGAGTTCAGCTCCACCCGGGTGAACTGCCCGCACAGCCGCTGCCCCTCGATCACCCGGACCGTGGTCCCCGCGACCGGCGGACGCTCCGCGTCCAGGCGCAGCGACAGCACGCCGCCCCGGCCCAGCACGATCCGGCCGGACACCTCGAGGGCCGGCCCGTGGTTCCGGCGAACGAGCAGCTCCAGCCGCGTGTCGCCCTCCTGGACGTACGCACCGCGCACCCGCAGCACCTTGTCGGCGCGCAGCGTGCCGCCCACCACCCGTACGTCGCCCTGCCCGAGGGCGTTGGCGGACGCAGCGACCAGCACACCGTCCTCGACGACGGTGCCGCCGTGGTACCGGTTGTGTCCCGTCAGGGTGAGGGTGCCGGTGCCGCGCTTGGTCAGACCGCCCTCGCCGCGGATGTCGTTGCGCCAGCTGTCCGCCGCGCCGAACCCGCCGGCCCCCGCGTCGAGCGTGACGGTCACCTCCGCGTCGAAGGCCCCGTAACCGTCGGCGGCGCTGAACAGGTCGAGCCGCCCCCACTGCTCGAAGCCGTCGAGCAGGACGTACCCGGCGGGCAGCGCGGTCGTGCGCAGCACCTCGCGGCGCTGGGCCGCGGTCAGATACGGCTGACGCGTCTCCAGCAGCACCTCGGCGCCCTTCGGCACGGTCAGCGGCCGGTCGCGGCCCTCCCGGGTCAGGACGTACGTCAGCTTGGGCCGGACCGTACGGGCGTTGGCCTCCCGGTCGGCGTAGGGGTCGCCGGCGGGGCCGGCCGAGTGGGCGTAGGCGTAGAGAGTGTCGGCGGTCGTGCCGGTGCGCTCCTGGAAGTACGCCAGGGCCTGGGCGCGGGCGGCGGCCTTGAGTTCGGCGTTGGCCGGGTCGACGAGCGCGGCGGCGGCCAGAGCGGTGGCCATGACGCGACCGCCGAGGACGTCGACGGGGGAGTGCATGCCCGCCACGATGCGGGTGTGACTGAGCTCGAAGGCCCGGGTCACCAGCTCCTGGAACCGCTCGGGCACGGCGTAGGCGTACGCCAGGGCCGCCAGGTGCAGGGCGTTGGTGTGCCCGCTGGGGAAGCCGCCGTCCTCGGCCGCCGTCTCCCCGCGCTGGCGCAGCAGCTGCGGGGCGACGACCACGTCCGACTCGTAGACGGGGAAGCCGAACGCGTCCTTCTCGCCGGTGTCGACGACCTCGCTGTCCTCGTTCAACCGCCACGGACGCGGGTACTGGAAGGCGAACTTGGCCGGGTTGCCGGAGGCGAACGGGCCGCGCACGGTGTCGACCAGCCTGGCCACCTTGCCGAGGTCCGAGTCGTACGACCCCGCTCCGATCGCGGATCCGGCCGGCGCGTCGGCAGGCAGGGCGTCGCTGATCTTCCCGGCGGGCGTGCCGTCCGGCGCCCCGGTGATCGAAGTGACCGCCCTGGCACCCGACTTGTACAGGTCGGCCAGCGATCCGAGCCCGGCGATCACCGAGTAGCTCTGGTGCTGCCGGTCGACGATGAAGGCCTCCTTCGCCTGCGCGTCCGTGCGCGCGGCGGTGATCCGGGCGCAGTAGCGCACGTTGGCGCGCAGCACCTCGGGCAGCAGAGGGATGCCGGTGTTCCAGGCGCCGCCGGTCTTCCACACCTTCGCGAAGCCGCCGAGGATCCGGATCACCGCGTTGGTCTCGGGCGTCTGGTTCGCGGTGACGTTCGTCCTGTAGTCGTCGACGAACGCGGCGGGGGCGGTCGCGGCCTTCGCGTCCGCGGCGGTCAGCCAGGAAGCGAACGTGGGGGCGGCCAGGACGCCGGCCGAGGCGCCGAGGGAGGTCTTCAGGAACCCCCGTCGTCGCATGGCGTCCGCGGCGGTGTGCTGCCCGGCGGATGACGGCATGGGTAGGGCCTCTCTTGAGTTCTGCGGCCGTGCGGCCGGGAGTCGTACGAGCGAAGATCTACGGCCGAGTCACTTCGGAGCAGGGGTGACTCGACGACCGGGAAACGTCATGCGAGTGAACGGGCCATCGCCACGGCCCCTTCGACGGGCGCCGCCCGCAGCGGCCGTGCGCGTGCCGCGGGAACGCCCTCGGCGAGCGCCGACGTGAAGGCGTCGTACAGCGAGGGCTGGGCGAGGATCGTGCTGCCCGCGACGACGACGTCGTCCACCACCACCCCACGGGCGGCGAGCCGTGCCACCAGCGCGGCCAGTGCGCCACCGGCATCGGCCACGACCGTGCGGGCCAGATCCGAACCGGCCTCCGCGGCGGCGAACACGGCCGGAGCGTGCCGGCCCCACTCGGCGGAGGGAGCGGTGGCGGCCTCCAGGGCCGCGCCGAGCCCGGGTACCTCGGGGACGTCGAAGGCGGCGAGCAGGCCGAGCGCGAGCGCGTCCGGCCGTTCACCGCGGTCGTGGGCCGCCCATACGGCGCGCACGGCCTCGCGGACGAGACCGGCGCCGCCGCCCTCGTCGCCGAGGAGAGCGCCCCAGCCGCCGACCTGGACGGCCGTACCGTCGGGGAGGCGGCCCACCGCGACGGACCCGGTGCCGGCGACCAGGCCGACCCCCCGGTCCAGGCCCGCGGCGGGCACGAGCAGTTCGGCGTCGCCCAGGACCGACGCGGGGACGTCGAGGTGGAGCTGGAGGGCGGTGCGGATCTGCGCGCACTGGCGCGCGGTCTCGCAGGCATGGGCGCCGACAGCCAGAGCGGACGGGCGCATGCCCCTGGGGAGGGCCTCGGTGAGCAGTGCGGCCAGCCAGCCGGCGGCGGCCACGGGGTCACTGGGCCGCCAGCCGTTGCTGGGACGGACGTGATCGGCCACGACGGCGTCGCCCGTAAGCGCGCGCAGATGGGTCTTGGTGCCGCCCACGTCGATGCCGACCACCAGAGGGCCGGACAAAGGGGTGTCCTGCACGGATCCTCTTTCGTCGGTGCGCTGGGTGCTGCGACGGCGGGCGAACCGTGCCGGAAGGGCATGACAGGTGAAGAGCTAGGGAAGCCCCGGGACGGGCCTCTGGACGGACCACGGCAGGCGAGTACCGTGACCTTCGTTAGGAAGTTAACTAACGAAGTACAGTGCCTGTCAATAGGCGTCACGCACTCGGCTTCCCCGGCCTGTTGTCCGGGTCGGGAGCGCGCGACGCCAGGAACCCACCGCTGCCCTCCCGCCGAGTCGATCGGCGCCGGAGAGCGGCCTGTGACCTGGGGGAAGTGTGGAACACGACGTGGCGAGAGCCCCCCGTCTGACCGAAAGCGCCAGCGCCGTATTCGCCGTGCTGGCCCAGGCCGGCACCGCGACGCGGCCGCAGCTCGCCAGTCTCGCGCGGCTGTCCAAGCCGACGGTGTCCTCCGCCGTCGCCGAGCTGGAGGGCGTGCACCTCGCGGCCCACTCCGGCACCTCCTCCGGCGGTACGGGCCGCAGCGCCGCCGTCTACCGGCTCGGTCCGGCGGCGGGCGCCGTGCTCGCCGTCGACCTCGGTCCGGCCGTCACCCGGGTGCGCGGCTGCGCACTGGACGGCAGCCTGCTGGCCGAGGCCACCGGTCCCCGGGACGACGCCGCCGACGTCGTGCGCGAGGCGCTCTCGGCGCTCCCTCCCGATGCCCCGCTGCGCACCATCGTCGTGGCCGTCGGCGACGTCACCGCGCCGCAGCGGATGCGCCCCGCCACGGCCAAGGCCGGTCCCGTCTTCGACGCGGTGGCCGTGGCGCTGCCGCCCGGGGTGCCCGTCCACCTGGAGAACAACGTCAACTGCGCGGCCCTCGCCGAGCTGCACGAAGGCGCCGCCCGGGGCCGCCACACCTTCGGCTATCTGCGCATCGGCGTGGGCATCGGTCTCGGCATCGTCGTCGGCGGGCAGGTGCTGGCCGGCGCGAACGGCGCCGCCGGTGAACTCGCCCGGCTGCCCTATCCGTGGGACGACGACCGGGAACCGCGCCACGAGGCCCTGGAGGAGTACATCGGGGCCCGCTCCCTGCTCGGACGGGCCGCAGCGGCCTGGCCGGACACCGACGGGCCGTGCCCCCGTACGGCCGATGAGCTCTTCGCCCTCGCGGGTCAGGGCCGCGCCGCAGCCCGCGCGATCGTCGACCGGCACGCCGTGGACGTGGGCCGGCTGGCCGCCGCCGTGACCGCCGTACTGGACCCCGGGCTGCTCGTCCTGGGCGGCAGCACCGGCGCGTTTGCGCAGCTCCTGCCCGGTGTGCGGGCCGAGCTGGAGCGGCTGAGCTGGCCCACCGAAGTGGTCAGCAGCCAGGTCGGTGATCTCGGCACCGTCGTGGGCGCGGCGCGGCTCGCGGTCGCCAGAGGAGTCCAAACCGTGACCGAGGCGCCACGGACGAAGGATTGACGGGTTCGGACTCGGTCTGCCAATGTCCGGACAAGCGCTTTCTAAGTCGGCCGGGACCGCCGGCTTGGGGCAAGCGTCCCGCCCGTACTCGACGTACGGCAACCGCACCAGGGCGTGCTCGTGCGGCGACGGCCACAGCGGCCGGGGACCCGGGCCCCTCAGGATGACGCGGCCGGGCGAGGCCGCGCACTCGGAAAGTGAATCCTCCTGCACATGGCACCCGTGCCGCCTCGGCCGGCGCCGTGCTCCGTCCCCTCCGACGAAAAGGGATCGAAGATGACCACTGTGGGTGTGCGGCGCTCCCGCCGACTCGGCCGCGGCGGCCTGCGCCGCCTGGTCCCCCTCGCTGCCGTGGCCTCGGCAGGTGCCCTGCTGCTCTCCGCCTGCGGGTCGGGTTCCGACTCGGGCGGAACCTCCAAGTCGCTGACGTTCTGGATCTCCACGGTTCCGGGGCAGGACGCGGGCTGGAAGAAGATGGTGGCGCAGTACAAGAAGGAAGCCGGCGTCGACATCAAGCTCGTCAACATTCCCTACGACGGCTACACCACGAAGCTGCACAACGCCGCGCAGGCGAACTCCCTGCCCGACGTGGCGGCCGTGCCGGCCCTGGACCCGATCTGGTCGAACAAGCTGATCGACCTCAGCGCCATCGCCAACGACAAGAGCAACAAGATCAACGCCAACTTCCTGGCGAAGGACTCGTCCGGGAAGGTGCTGTCCATCCCCTCGGACGTCACCGCGTCCGGCATGTTCATCAACAAGTCCCTGTTCGAGAAGGCGGGCGTCTCCTTCCCGACCGAGCCGTCGAAGACCTGGACCTGGACCGACTTCATCGCCGCGGCGAACAAGGTCCGCGAGAAGACCGGCGCCAAGTACTCCCTCACCTTCGACCAGTCGCCCTCCCGGCTGCGCGCCATGGTGTACGAGATGGGCGGCAAGTACGTCCACGCGGACTCCTCCGGCAAGTTCTCGGTGGACGCGGCGACCAAGAAGGCCGTGAACACCTTCGTCGGATGGAACGACGACAAGACCATGCCGAAGTCGGTGTGGACGAGCGGCGCCGACCCGTCCGCCATGTTCCAGAGCGGCGACGTCGTCGCCTACTGGTCCGGCGTGTGGCAGGTCCCCGCCTTCGCGGACAGCATCAAGAAGTTCGAGTGGGCGAGCGTCCCGACCCCCGCCCAGCCGGTGCAGGCCAGTGACGTCAACAGCGGCGGAATGACGGTCGGCTTCAACAACAACGCGGACGCCGCCAAGGCCGCCACGAAGTTCCTGTCCTGGCTGTACGAGCCGGCCCACTACCGGGCGCTGTGCGAGGCGTCCGGCTTCCTGCCCGTCGAGAGCGGCCTGAACCCGACCTACCCCTTCAAGTCCGAGGCGGCGCAGGCGGCGTTCAAGCTGTACAACGAGTCGATCCCGCTCTACGCCCCGATCTCCGGCTACTTCAACAGCGCGCAGACGAACTGGGTGCTGAAGGGCAAGAGCCTCACCGAGGACCCGACGAAGACGGAGCTCGGCAAGGCCATCAACGGCCAGCAGTCGCCCGACAAGGCCCTGGAGAACATCGTGGCCGGCTACAACCAGCAGGTCGGCGGCGCGTCGTAGGCCACAGGGCCGGGCGGCGGAGTGCGACCCGCCGCCCGGCCCTGTACTCCCGCGTGATGCCGGGTTCATGGAGTGAGCCCGTAGCAATCCATTCCACCAGCACGGAGTCAGGAAGATGACAAAACGCGCCTCGGACGTGTCCGTGAGCCCGCCCAGGAGACGCAGCAAGTACACCCTTGCGCCGCTCGTCCTCATCGCGGCCAACGTCGTGCTCTTCGGTCTGTTCTTCGTCTGGCCGGCGGTGATCGGGCTCATCTACTCCTTCACGAACTACACCGGAGTGGGGGCGTTCCAGTTCATCGGACTGGACAACTACGACAACCTGTTCGGGGACTCCACCTTCTACGACGCGCTGTCCCGGACGCTGCTGTACGCCGTGCTCTTCGTGCCGCTGAACTTCGTGGTCTCGCTGCTCGCCGCCAACCTGGTGGTGAGCAAGCACGCCAAGGGCGGGTCGGTCGCCCGCGTCGTCTTCTTCATCCCGTGGCTGCTGTCGCCCATCGTCGTGGGTGTCCTGTGGCGCTGGATGTTCGGCGAGAACTTCGGACTGGTCAACTACGTCATCGAGAAGTTCGGCGGAGGCGCCGTTCCGTGGCAGTCGAACGCGGACCTCTCGCTGCTCGTCGTGGTGATGGCGGCGGCCTGGGCCTGGACGGGTTTCACGATGCTGCTGTTCATCGCGGCGATCAAGAACGTGCCGGTGTCGTACTACGAGGCCGCCTCGCTCGACGGCGCCGGCCCCTGGCGCCAGTTCTTCAGCATCACCCTGCCGAGCATCGCTCCCACCTCGTTCATCGTCATCCTGCTCAACACGATCAACGCGATGAAGGAGTACCCGGTGTTCGTCGCCCTCAACAACGGCGGACCCGGCAGTTCGAACAACCTGCTCGTTCAGTACATCTACGAGACCGGCTTCAAACGGGGCCAGATCGGCTACGCGAGCGCCGCGTCGTTCGTGCTCATGCTCATCCTGATGGCCGTCGCGATCATCCAGCTGATCGTCAACCGGCGGGTGGAGAACCGATGACAACCACAGACATCCCGCGCCCGGCCGACGTCGGCTCCGGACGGAGAGTCTCCAGGAAGCGGCCCCGCGGCACGGCCACCGGTGGGCTCCGGCAGGCGGTGTCCGCGACGACACTGCTGTGGATCATGGCGTGCCTGTACGGGTTTCCGGTGCTGTGGTTCATCCTCAGCTCCCTCAAGCCGGCCAGCGACCTGTTCTCCTATCCGCTGACACTGGTTCCGCGCAACCCCACCCTCTCGGGCTTCGAAGCGGCGTGGGACAGCGCCAACTTCTCGCAGTACTTCATCAACACGGCCATCGTGTGCGTGATCACCACGATCCTCACCGTGGGAGTCAGCTGCTGCACCGGGTACGCCCTGGCCAAGTACGACAACAAGTGGCTCAAGGCCTTCTTCATCTGCATCCTGGCCACCACGATGCTGCCGGGCGAGGTCATGCTCGCCCCGTCGTTCCTGGTGGTCCGCGACCTCGGCCTCTACAACTCCTTCGCCGGCATCATCCTCCCGGCCGTGCTCACCGCGACCGGATGCTTCATGTTCCGCCAGTTCTTCCTGACGGTGCCCGACGAACTCGTGGAAGCCGCGCGCATCGACGGCGCCGGCGAACTGTCGATCTTCCTGCGGATCATGGTGCCGATCTCCCGGCCCATCATGCTGACCCTCGCCATCCTGTCCTTCCAGTGGCGGTGGAACGACTACATCTGGCCGCTGCTGATGCTCAACGACCCCAACAAGTTCACCGTGCAGATCGGCATCCAGAGCCTCGTCGGCGCGCAGAACATCAACTGGTCGGTGCTGCTCGGCGGATCGGTCATCTCCATGATCCCGCTGATCCTCGTCTTCCTGGTGTTCCAGCGTTACGTCATGAACGCCGACATCAACGCCGGACTGAAGGACTGACCGTGCGGATCGCCCTCGACCGCGAGTTCGTCCGTGCGGCGGCCCGCGCCGCCGACCGGCTGGCCGTCCCGACGGCGGCCCGCCCGGACGAGGAGCCGGCCGGTGTCGCCCATCGCGGTCTGGCGCACCGGGTGAAGACACTGCTGGCGGCGTACCGCGCGCAGGACTCCACGCTGCACGGCAGTGAGCGGGCCGTCGCCGCCGCGACGACCCACCTCACCGCCCTGCGGTCCGTACAGACCGCCTCCGGCCTCTTCGCCGGCGGCGACAACGTGCAGTCACCGCCGGACTCCGCGTTCACCGTCAACGACGTGTGCGACGCGCACGTCATCGCCGCGGGCGGCGGGCCGGAACTGGGCGAGGTCGCCGCCGCCCTCGCGGAGATCGCCGGTGCGGCCGCCGACAGCCTGCGGACGGGCGGGGTGCACACCCCGAACCACCGCTGGGAGCTGTGCGCGGCGCTGGCCCGGCTGCACCGGTCGTTCCCGGACAGCCGGCTGCTCGACCGTGTCGACGCGTGGCTCGCCGAGGGCGTCGACATCGACACCGAGGGCCTGTACTCGGAGCGGAGCGCCAACTACGCCGCCTATGTGTCCAACCCGTCGCTGCTGCTGCTGGCCGACGTGCTCGGCCGGGCCGACCTGCTGGCCGCCGTGGAACGCAATCTCACCACCACGCTGGACCTCATCAGGCCGGACGGCACGGTGGAGACCGTCCACTCGCGACGGCAGGACCAGAGCCACCCGTTCCCCCTGGCGCCCTACCTGCCGCACTACCGTCTGCTCGCGATCCGCACCGGCCGCGGCGACTTCGCCCGGGCGGCGCGGCTGGCGGCGGCCGGCGGCATCGACGACCCGGACCTGCTCGCCCAGACCCTCCTCACCCCGGAGCTGTGCCGCCCCCTGCCGGCCCCGGCCCCGGAGACCGTTCCGCGCGCCCGGTACCTCACCACCGCACGCCTCGCGGCACGCGCCTCCGCCGACGCGCACACCGTGGTGTACGGCGGCTCCGACGTGCCCGAGCACCGGCGCATCCGCTCGGGCCTCGCCTGCAATCCCACGTTCCTGCGCCTGTTCGCCGGCGACGCCGTCCTCGACGCGGTCCGCCTCTCACGCGGGTTCTTCGACCTGGGCCCGTTCCGCGCCGCCTCCATGGAGCGGCTCGCCGACCACCGGTACCGGCTCACCGAAACCCTCACGGCCGCCTACTACCAGCCGCTCCCGGCGGAGCTCGGGCGGGAGGACGGCGCCTACCGGCTGGTGGACGAGGGGCGCTTCTCGGCCGCGATGGCCTTCCCGGACCGGCCTCGCGACGAGGTCTCCCACACGACCCGCGTCGAGGTGGACCTGAGGGAGGACGGCGCCGACCTGCGGATCGACATCAGCGGACCACGGGTGCCCTGGTCCCTCGAGATGACCTTCCGTCCGGGCGGGGTACCCGAGGGCGCCGTACCGATCGGCGACGGACGCTGGTGCCTGACGACCGAGCCGGTGACCTACCGGGTCGGTGACGACGAGATCGTGATCCAGGCCGACGTCGAGGCGGGCGAAGAGCTCGCCGGGCCGGACCGTAGCGACGTCCTGCGGTACGACCCGGGCCAGGACTACACCCTGGTGGGTGGCACCGATGCGACGACCGGGAACCGCGTCTACATTGGTGGACTCGGCCCGCACACCCTGAACGTCGCCCTGCACGCCCGCCGACCCGCACTCGTCGTGTGACCCCGACGAACCACGCAAAGGCCATCTCGGCACGAAGGGCTGAACCCGTGCATCTGCCTCGCCAGCTCGGCGCCCTGCACGACCTCCCCGACACCCCTGAGGCCTACGACGCCGTCCTCGCCGCTGTCGTCGAGCAGGCCCTGGCCCGGCTCACGCCGGAGGGCAACCTCGAACACCCGGACTGCGTCGACGACATCGGTGACACCTCACTCGGCGTCACCTCGCTCCTCGCCCTCGCCTGGCAGCGCGGCAAGGACCCGCGCCTGCCCGAGGCGGTGCGCCGCAGCCTGGCGTTCCATCTGCGGGAGCGGCTCTACACCGGGGACAACCCCGGTTACCCGAACCTGAGGGCGCGCGACCTCGGTCTGCCGTACGCCCGCTACACCCTCGCGGCCGGCGCGCACCCCATCGGGGACTGGCCCAGCACCGTGTGGGCGCTCCTTCAGGCCGTCAACCTGCTGGATCTGGCGGACGGGCTGGTCGAGGACGGGCAGCGTGCCGAACTTCTCGACGTGGCCCACGGCTACTGGCGCTGGCTGACCGAGGCGACCTTCTTCAACCCGCAGGAGGCCGGCAACCAGGCCATCGGCTGCGTGGTCGGCGGCCTGATGCTCGCCCGGCATCTGCCCGCACCCGACGCGGACGCGGTCCGCGAGCGTGCCCTGGGCTTGTACCAGGAGGAGATCCGCGCCCACCGGGTCGCCGACCGCGGCGCCCTGCTGCCCCCCGAGCACGGCGGTGCGTACGACAACAACTACGGCCCGATCTCCCTGTCCTTCCTCGCCCAGGCGCACCGGATCAGCGGCGAGGCGGTCTTCGCCGAGGACGGCGACGCGCTCGCCCGCTACATCGACGCACGCCTGCCCGGCGGCGGCTTCGACAACGGCGGTCCGCGCTACAGCGAACAGCACAGCGGTTTCGAGTCGGTCCTCGGCCTGCGCTACTTCGGCGCCCGGATCGGCTCCGACCTCGGCCGCTACCGAGGCGACACCCGCTTGGGCCGGCACGCCGTCCAGGCGGACGGCGGGGTCGACGGTCACTTCGCCTGGATGCTGGTCTGGCAGACCCAGGACACCACGCGCTGGCACCGCACGCCCTCCGGCACCCCGGCCCGCCACCAGCTGCGGGCGGGGACGGTCTCGGTGGCCTTCGACGACCGGATGACCCCGTCGCTGATCGAGGCGGCGGGCACCTACTACCTCCCGGCGGCCGTCAACCGGCAGCACGGCTTCGGCCCGGTCACGGACGGCTTCGTGCACTGCCGCCCGATGGGCGAGGTGCGCGTCCGCGACATCACCGCCGACGGCCTCACGGCCAAGCTGGTCACCAAGCCGGTCGTCGGCCGCGACCACGTCCTGCGCCATGTGCGGTCCCTGTACGTCACCGACGGCACCCGCCTGTGGATGACGGTCGCCGTGCAACGCCTGCCCGGAACGCCCTACCTGCTCGCCGGTCTGCCGTACGCCGCCGACGACGGCGACCGGATCCGCAGGGTCGCCGAGGGCCCGGTCACGTCCGCCGGTCCGCTTCGCCTCACCCACCCGGAGCCACAGGGCGCGGACCACTTCGACGCCCGCGCGGAACGGACCCAGGAGGAGGCGGCCTTCGCCCTGGCGGCCGACCCCCGCGGCTACGGCAACCCCGACCTCGGCTGGAGCCACGTGATCAGCTCCACCGCCCTGGAGGCCGGACCCGCCCCGGGCGCCCCGGGGGACCTGCACGTCTTCGCCGTGCGCTACGGAGGCGCGGGTCCCCACACACCCGACTTCGCCTCCGACGGCTCGGGCCTGACGGTCCGTACGGAGGCCTTCACCGCCGTGATCGGTGATCCGGCGGGCGACGCGCTCGGACAGCCCGAGCTGTCCCTGCGGGCCGGGTAGCCGGTGCTTCACGCCCCCGCACGGGCCGCCGGAGGCTCGTGCGGGGACGGCATCGCCGTAGCCGGCACCACCAGGTCGGCCCGGTCCCGGGTGGCGGCGACCAGCTCCGCGTTGCGCTCGTCCGAACGCAGCACCCAGGCCACCGCCTCCTCGTGCGACTTGCCGAACTCCTCGTGGCGGGCGATCAGCCGGCGCAGCCGTTCCGGCTCGGCCGGCTCGCAGAACCACACCTCGTCCAGCTGCGGCCGGACCCCGGCCCACGCACCCGTGTCCAGCAGCAGGTAGTTGCCCTCGGTCACGACCAGCCGGGCCGTCGGCTCCACCGGGACGGCGCCCGCGATCGGCTGCTCCAACACCCGCTCGAAGCCGGGCGCGTACACGATGCCGCCGTCCGTCTCCTCGTGCAGCCGCCGCAGCAGCGCCGAGTAGCCCGCCGCGTCGAACGTGTCGGGCGCGCCCTTGCGGTCCCGCCGCCCGAGCCGCTCCAACTCGACGTCGGCGAGGTGGAAGCCGTCCATCGGCACATGCGCGACCCACGGCTCCCCGGCGCCGTTCAGCTCCCGCACCAGGCGTTCGGCCAGCGTCGTCTTGCCGGCCCCGGGACTGCCGGTGATGCCGAGGACGGCCCGCCGGCCGTCACGGGGGAGGGACCGGGCGCGGGCGAGGAGGTAGTCGAAGGTCACGCTCACACAGCAGAGTGTGGCACCCCGGTGTCATCCGTCCGGCCCAACCGCGCTCCGCACACCCTCCCCCTGCGGGTTATTTTGTCCGTGTTTTCAGTACTCTCGGTGCTTTTGTGTTCTCGCAGGGTGAGGGGTGGACGATGGTCCAGGGCTTGCAGCCCGTGCTCGTCGGTGCGGGGCGGCACGACGAGGCGCTCCTGTCCGGCAGGCCGTGGCGGACACGCGGCCGAGGCCCGCTCGCCGCGGTGGCCGCCGCCTTCACCCTGGCCCAACTCCTCCTCGTACGACCCTCGATGGGCCTCGGCTGGGACGAGGTGGTCTACGTCAGCCAGGTCGCCGCCGACGCCCCGGCGGCGTTCTTCAGCGCACCCCGCGCCCGCGGCGTCCCGCTGCTGGTGTGGCCCGTCGCCTCTTGGTCGTCGTCCACGACAGTGCTGCGGGTCTATCTCGCCGTCCTCTCCGGACTCGGCCTGTATCTGGGCCTGCGCGCCTGGCGCGGACTGTTCCCCGCCCGGGTCCTGGCCGGCGCGGGCGCCCTGTTCGCCACCCTGTGGGTGACCCTCTTCTACGGCCCGCAGGCCATGCCCAACCTCTGGGTCGCCTTCGGCGCCCTGCTCTGCGTCGGCTGCTTCCTGCGCGCCCGCGCCGACCGCCTCGACCGGCGGGCTCTGTGGGGCGTCCTGGCCGGCGCCGCAGTGATGGCGTGGATGCGGCCCACCGACGCCGTCTGGGTCACCCTGCCCCTGCTCGTCCTCGCGGCGGTGAGACGGCACCGGCGGCCGGCGGCCGCCCTCGCGGCGGGCCTCCTGGCCGGCGGTGTCCCGTGGGTGATCGAGGCGTACGTCAGCTACGGCGGCCTGCGCGAGCGGCTCAACCAGGCCTCCCGCATCCAGGGCGGCCTCGGCTGGAACCTCGCCGTCGACGACCAGTTGCGCAGCCTCGCCGGCAGCACCCTGTGCCGGCCCTGCGACGTGGCGACGCCCCACCCGGTCGTCTTCGCCTGGTGGTTCGCGCTCCCCCTGCTCGCCGCCTGCGCCCTGATCGTCGCGGTCCGCGCCGGCCGCACCGCGCGCACGCTGCTCCCGCTGGCCTGCGCCGCGACGGCGGCCTTCCCGTACCTGTTCCTGATCGGCTACGCGGCACCCCGCTTCCTGCTGCCCGCCTACGCCCTCCTCGCCGTCCCGGTCGCGGACGCGCTGCTCCATGCCGTCACCGCGCCGAACGGCCGCGTGCGCCCGGCGGTCGCCGCCTTCGTCGCGCTCGGGCTCGCCGGACATCTGGCCGTGCAGTACGCCGTCCTGCACGGCACCGTGGACCGCTCCGCCGCCGCCCGCGCCGACTGGGCCCGCTCCGCCGCCGCCCTGCACCGCCTCGGCGTACGCCCGCCCTGCCTGCTCACCGGGCACGAGGCGATCCCCGTCGCCCACTACACGGGCTGCCACTCCGGCGCGATCCGCGGCCACAACGCCAACATCACCAGAGCGGAGATCCTGCGGACCGCCCGCGAGGTCCCGGTCGGCGTGCTCTCCGTGCCCGGCCGCAAGCCGCCCCACTACGCGAGCGACTGGAAACGGCACCGCCTCGACGGCCTGGAGGTCCGTATCGCCCCGGCCCCGGGTGCGGACGCCACCACGTGACGCCCGAACGGTCCCTCGCCGGGCCCCGGCGAGGACGCGCCTACGGGCACACCGCCCTCACCCTCGCCGTCCTGGTCGCCGTGTGCCTGCTCGCCCGACGCCACTGGCCGGTGCTGGAGACCGGCGCCGCCCGGCTCGCCGACCGCGGCCGGCTGCTGGTGGTCGCCGCGGCCACGCTCGCGACCTGGCCGTGCGCGGCGCTCGCCCAGCAGGGCGTGGTGCTCCGCCGATTACCGCCCGGACGGCTGGTGGCGGGCCGGTCTACGAAGTACGCCTGCCCGCAACAATCAGCTGACCTGCGGCTTCGCCAGCAATACCACCTCGTCGGACTCGACATCGAACCCAAGCACCGGGTGGCTTCGCTCCCAATCACCCTCGGGCGTCATCACCACTGGCTTGCCCAGTCGGCGCCCGATCGCACGAAGAAACCCAGACAGCACGTCCAGGCGCTCCTGCCCCTGCAACTCCCGCAGATCCACGTCGAAACCGATCTCGTCAGCCGACTCCAACCGAAAGATCGCCAACACATCCGGAACCGGCCAGACCCGCAGATCCGCGCACTCGGCATCGGCAGGCCGCGACAGCACCTCTTCAGCACGCGGCAGCGGCATGACCACACCGCCCTCGGAGTACTCACTCCGCCAGCCACTCGCACCGATCAGATCGAGGACCGCCTGCCAATCCTCAACCAGAGTCCCAGCGACCCACACATCCGGAAGACACCCCTCCCACTCAAGGTCGAAGAAGTCCTTCACGTCATCCCACAGCAGCTCAGACACCAAGCAATGCTGACCCCACCGGCAACACAACGCACCCCGATTTGCTTGACGCAGCCCATAGGGGCACCCCCGTGCCCCTGGCACCCCACCAGCGCTTCCCGTCCCCACAGCGAAGACCGAGCGATCAGCCGCGCACCCCCACCTCCTTACGCCACTTGACGAACTGCTTGTCCGCCTCGCCGGTGTAACCCCACGGCGCCCGGGTGGCACGCCGGCCCACGACGCGGAACAGCGCCGCGGCGATGTCGTGGGCACCCGCGTGACAGGCCGCGTGGGCCAGGTAGTTGAAGTCCCGCAGCTCGCCCGGGGCCACGTCGCGCCGGTCGCGGCCCATGATCCAGCGCTCCCAGGTGCGGCGTACGTCGCTGACGGCGCCGTCGTTGTTCCAGTGCTGCCCGATCCCCATCGCGGAGTGCCGGCCCTTGGCCGCGTCCAGGGCGTAGCGGAACTCCTCGACCCGGGCGTACTGCACGAGCACCGGCAGCGGGCAGCCGGGCGGGGCGACTCCGGCCGCGTCACGGGCGAAGTCGTACATCAGGCCGTGCGTGCCGTGCCAGCGCGACGAGTAGTAGTGCAGCACCTGGAGGTGCCCCTCCACGCTGTACGGGTCCCGGCCGTGCAACTCGTCCCACCAACGCGCCAGTTCCTGCCGCCGTACGCCCTGCGGATACAGCCGGGCGACGGAGATGAGGGAGATCCAGGGCGTCGGATCGTCCGGGTAGGAGTCGGCGGCCCGCAGGCACGCCAGCACCGCCGTGTCGACCCGCTGCTGGTCTATCGGCATGCCCCGGCCCGCGGAGATGGCCACGTTGAACGCCCGGGCCGTCTCCGTCGCCGCCCGCAGCACCAGCGCGTCACCGCTGTTCGGCTCGGCGGCCAGCCAGGACTCCACCGTCGAACTGCCCGCACAGGCCTGCGCGAGCAGCCGCACCCGGTGGCCCCTGGCCGGCCAGTCGGGCCCGGTGACCCGCAGCAGCTCCCGCAGCCCCTGCCAGCGGCCGATGACGATGTCCTGGCGGGCACTGGTGAGGGGAGCGTCGCCGCAGTCCGGGTCGAAGTCGGGATCGAAGTCGCGCTTGGAGTTGCCTCGCGCCATCGGGGTCTCCCTCAGAAGTCGGTCGGAAGACCCTCGTGGACCACGGGGTTGGCGCCGCCGCCGGCCGGGACGTAGTCCGCCTCGACGGTCTGGGTGGCGTCCAGCTTGGCCGGCCGGTAGTAGTCGCTGCCCTGCCGCCAGTACCAGAACATCGGGATCAGCCCGGCCACCAGACCGCCGATGCCGATCACGATCGCCGAACCGCTCAGCTCGCCCAGCGACTCGACGAAGATCCAGAACATGAACAGCGCCCCGAACAGCGGCCACAGGCCCCCGAACACGAAGTCACCCACCGACGACAGCAGCATCTTGCGGTAGGCGACGACCGCCGCGAGACCCGTCAGGCCGTAGTAGACGGCGATCTGCAGGCCGATCGCCGAGATGGCGTCCGAGAGGATGTCGCCCACCGAGCCAAGGGAGTTGGAGGCGATGAACATGGCCAGCGCCACCACTCCGACCACCGCGATCGCCACCCACGGCGTGTTCCAGCGGCGGTGCACCCGGCCTAGCGCGGCCGGCAGCGTACGGTCCCGGCCCATCGCGAACAGCGAGCGGGTGACCTGGATGAGAGTGGTCTCCAGGGTGGCGATGGTGGACAGCATCACGGCCACGATCAGCAACTTGCCGCCCCAGCCCGGCCACAGCTCCGCCCCGAGCACCGCCAGCACGTTGGCGTCGTTCTCCTGGATCTGCCGCGAGGACAGGATGACGTTCACCGTGATGGTGAACACCTCGAACAGCAGGAACACGACGCCGACCCCGATGAGCCCGGCGAGCCCCGTCGTACGGCGGCTGTCGCGGGTCTCCTCGCTGAGGTTGCTGGTGACGTCCCAGCCCCAGTAGTAGAAGGCGGCGATCAGCGCGCCCGAGGCGAATCCGGTCACGCCGTCGAAGTGCCCGAAGCCGAGCCAGGACCAGTCGAACGCGCGGGCGCTTCCCGCGTGGAAGAGGGCGAGCACGGCGAACAGGGCGAGTATGACCAGCTCGACACCGGACATCACGAGCTGCGCCCGGACGGTGAGCCGGGCCCCGCCCAGCACCACGAGCAGCATGAACAGGAACCAGCAGGCGCCGACCACCGTGGACAGCGCGGTGTTCTCCGCGAGTTCCTCGTCGAACAGGGCGAGCGTCATCGACCCGGCCGGCAGCGAACCCGCCACCATGAAGATCGTCGCCGAGATCACCAGCGCCCAGCCGCTGACGAAGCCGAGAAAGGGATGCAGCGTCCGGCCGACCCAGGAGTAACTGGCCCCGGCGTTCACGTCGATCCGGCTGAGGCGGCTGTAAGCCAGTGCGATGCCCAGCATGGGTATCGCGCAGTACAGCAGCGCGGCCGGGCTGGCCAGGCCCACCGCTCCGACGAGTACCGCCGTGGTCGCGGCGATCGAGTACGCCGGGGCACTGCCCGCGACCGCCATCACCACCGTGTCGAACATTCCGAGGGCGTTGGCCTGCAGCCCTCTGCCCCTGTTGTTGCTCATGCGCGCCGCTTTCCGTCTTGCACGACGCCAGGGCGAACGGCCCCGACGCCGTAGAGGGGGGTGAGGTGGAACAACGCCACGTACCGGAGAGGGGTGACCTCAAGGCAGGGGCGGCCGAGAAAGAGGTGGCGGACACTGTACGCCGTTGCGTCGCCGTGCAGTCACGCCGTGTGTGCGAGTGATGATAGCCACACCCTTTGAGGGTTCAAGAGCCGAGAGATCCTCCGGGGTTGGAGATCGCACGACGGGAAACGCGTTCAGGACACGCACGGCCGGACCGGCCGATGCCCGCGAGCGAGGAGGCAGCGATGGGCACCGAACACACGCCCGCCGATGCGATGGCGGACGACGCGTACCAGCCCACCGGAGGCAACGAGGAACAGCAGGACGCCGCGCCGCTCGACCTTCAGGACGCCCTGGACGAGCGGACCTACGACGACACCCTCGACGAGGGCTACTCCCCGCCCGAGCGGCCGCTCGGCGTGACCAAGTACGGGACCACGGCCGCCGAACAGCACGCCGGCGAGACCCTCGACCAGCGGCTCGCCGAGGAGGTCCCCGACGTGGGCGAGCCCCCCGGTGACGACGTGGGCGACCTGCCGGGCGGCGACGGCGAGCCCGTCGACCCCGAGGCGGGCGACGAGCGGGCCGGCCGCCTGGTCGCCCCGGACGAGGGCGCCCACTCCGACACCACCAAGGAGGAGATCGCCGTCGACCGGGGCATCGACGCCGGGGCGGCCGGCGCCGAGGAGGCCGCGATGCACGTGGTCGACGACGACAGGCTGCGGGAGGGCGGCGAGACGTGAGGACCTCGGACCGGCCCCGGCGGCTCAGTCCCCGATGTGGTCGATCTGCCGCAGCTTGTTCGTGGCGTCCAGGGCCGCGATCTTGTAGGACTCCGCGAGCGTCGGATAGTTGAACACCGCGTCGACCAGGTAGTCGACCGTGCCGCCGCAGCCCATCACCGACTGCCCGATGTGGATGAGCTCCGTCGCCCCCGTGCCGAAGCAGTGCACCCCGAGCAGGGTGCGGTCCTCGGGGGAGACCAGCAGTTTCAGCATGCCGTGCGAGTCGCCGATGATCTGCCCGCGGGCCAGCTCGCGATAGCGGGAGATGCCGACCTCGAAGGGCACCCGGTCCTCGGTGAGCTGGTCCTCGGTGCGGCCCACGAAGCTGATCTCCGGGATGGTGTAGATGCCGATCGGCTGGAGGTTGTGCATCCGGCCGACGGGCTCCCCGAAGGCGTGGTACGCCGCCGCCCGACCCTGCTCCATCGAGGTCGCGGCGAGCGCCGGGAAGCCGATGACGTCGCCGACGGCGTAGATGTGGGGCACCTCGGTGCGGTAGTGCTCGTCGACCGTGATCCGGCCCCGCGGGTCCGCCGCGAGCCCGGCCTTGTCCAGGTCCAGCTCGTCGGTGAGGCCCTGCCGGCCCGCGGAGTACATCACCGCGTCGGCGGGGATCTTCTTGCCGCTCTCCAGGATGGTCAGCGTCCCGCGCGGATGCCGCTCGACGGCGGCTACGGTCTCCCCGAAGCGGAACGTCACGGCGAGGTCCCGCAGGTGGTACTTGAGCGACTCGATCACCTCGACGTCGCACATGTCGAGCATCCCGGCACGCTTCTCCACCACGGTGATCTTGCTGCCGAGCGCGGCGAACATGCTGGCGTACTCCATGCCGATCACCCCGGCACCGACGATGACCATGGAACGCGGCACCCGCTCCAGGGCCAGGACGTTGTCCGAGTCCATGATCGTCCGTCCGTCGAACTCCACGCTGCCCGGCCGCGCGGGCCGCGTGCCGGTGGCGATCACGATGTGCTCGGCGGTCAGCAGCCGTTCGTGGCCGGTGACCTCCTGGAGGGCGACGGTGTGCGGGTCGACGAAGCGGCCCGTACCGGCGTACAGGGCGACGTGGTTGCGGGACAGCTGGCTGCGGATGACGTCCACCTCGCGGCCGACCACGTGCTGGGTGCGGGCCGTCAGGTCGGCGACGGTGATGTCCTCCTTGAGCCGGTAGCTCTGCCCGTACAGATCGCGCTGGGTGAGGCCGGTCAGGTAGAGCACCGCCTCGCGCAGGGTCTTGGAGGGGATGGTGCCGGTGTGGATGGAGACACCGCCGACCATGTCGGGGCGGTCGACGACGGCGACGCGGCGACCCAGCTTGGCCGCGGCGATGGCGGCCTTCTGGCCACCGGGTCCGGATCCGATGACGAGCATGTCGAAGTCGGGCACCCTCCGGAGTCTGACAGCCGCAGGCCCTCTTTCGAAAGGGCGAACCGTGAACGATTGGGCGGACGAAGTGCCGGGAGCCGAGCGGAAGTTGCGGCTCCGCCCGGCCGGGATCCTCGCCCTCCTCTCACACCGGAGCGATCCACCGCGAATGGGTCGATAATGCGGGTATGGGTCATCGCCTCGCCGACGCGAGCACGCCGGCCCGGCTGGCCGCCCCGGAGGAAGGCATCGGCCGGGACGAACTGGCGCTCGCGACCCGCAACCACGGCCTGCCCCTGGAAGCCCTGCGCCACGACATCACCCCGCCCGGCCTGCACTACGTCCTGACCCACTACGACATCCCGTACGTCCCCGACGGCACCCCCTGGCACCTGACCGTGGACGGCCGCGTCCGCCGCCCGCTGCGCCTCGACCCGGCCGCGCTGCGCACGTTCCCGCCCGTCACCACCCGCGTCACGCTGGAATGCGCGGGAAACGGCCGTGCCCTCCTGACGCCCCGGCCGGTGAGCCAGCCCTGGCTCGTCGAGGCGGTCGGCACCGCCGACTGGACGGGCGCCCCCCTGCGCCTGCTGCTCGCCGAGGCAGGCGCCGACCCGGCCGCCGTCGACGTGGTCTTCACCGGCGCCGACCACGGGATCGAGCGTGGCGTCGAGCAGGACTACCAGCGGGCCCTGCCCATGGACGTGGCCCTGGGCGACGACCCCGAGGTGCTGGTGGCGTACGCCATGAACGGCGCCCCACTGCCCCCGCAGCACGGCCGGCCGCTCCGGCTGGTCGTGCCCGGCTGGTACGGCATGGCGCACGTGAAGTGGCTGCGCGGGATCACCGTCGTCGACGAGCCCTTCACCGGGTTCCAGCAGGCCGTGGCCTACCGACTGCGCCGGCACCCCGACGACGAGGGTGAACCGGTCACCCGGATCGCGCCGCGCGCCCTGCTGGTCCCGCCCGGCTTCCCGGACTTCATGTCCCGGGCCCGCGTTGTCCGGCCCGGCCCGGTCGCCCTGGAAGGGCGTGCTTGGTCAGGGCAGGCGCCGGTGACGCGCGTCGAGGTCAGCGCGGACGCGGGACACACCTGGGAGGACGCCCTGCTGGCCCCCGACGACGGGTCGCGGTGGGCGTGGCGCCGCTGGCGGCACAGCTGGACCGCGACGCCGGGCGAGCACGTGCTGAGCGCGCGGGCCACCGACGCAGAAGGGCACCGCCAGCCGCTCGACCAGTCCTGGAACCGCGGGGGCTTCGCGAACAACCTCGTCCAGCGGGTGCCCGTGCTGTGCTCGGACGAGGCCGGAAGCCCGGCGCCGGAGGGCGGGGCTTCCTGAGACAGGCGCGCAGGCCGCCCCCGGGTGCCGGTGCGCACCCGATGGCGACCCGTGCGGATCGTGGCCGGTACGGCTAGGGCAGCAGCTTGTCGAGGGCGGCCGGCCCTTCGGAGGCCAGCTTGCGCTTCGCCCATTCAAGGTTGCGTGGGGTGAGGTCCTTGCCTGAGGCAAGCACGATGTCCTCGGGGGACACCTCGGTGCCGGTGCGGGCGTGGAGCAGGTCGTCCGGGGTGGCGCGCTCCCCGGACGGCCCGGACGCTTCGGGCTGGGACGTCGGCATCATCTCTGCTCCTCGGATCCGGATGACTACTTCGGGCCCGGTGCGGTCAACGGGTCTGTTAACACCATTCAACGCCTGAGCGGACCCTGCATCCGGAGGACGCCGGAAGACCGCCGTCCCGGACCCCGTCAGCCCTCGAAAGGCGTGAGTGTCAGCGTGATCCCCGTGGGCGCCGTGTCCTGGATGTACGAGGCGAAGTCGGCCACGTCGTCGAAGGCGAAACCGTACGCCCTGCCGTCCTCGGTGGCCGCGTGCATCGCCTTGGCGTAGTGGTTGGTCAGGTCGGTCAGGTAGAAGCCGCCGGGCTCGGTAGTGGGCTGCGCGGGGTGGCTGAGCAGCGTCGAGCGGTTGAATCCGGCACCGAGCACGGCGGCGACGGGGCCGGTCGTGCCGTCGTTGGGGGCGGCGCGCGTGCCGTCGCAGAACAGCACGTCCCGCGTCGACGGCTTGGCGAAGGACACCTGGGCCGGTCCGTCGAAGGTGAACCGGTCGCCGCGCACCCGCCCGGTGAACGTGCCGGCGTTGGTCGTGACGGTGAGGTCACGCCCGGTGTACGTGCTCCACACCTCGTCGATGTACGGGGCGAGGTAGTCCTTGGCGAACAGCCCGGCGTCCAGACCGTGCCCCGGGGCGAGCACCCGCCTGTCGTCCACCACGAGCCCCGCGAACGCCTCGACCTGGCGGACCGCGGCGAACGCCGCCGCCCGTCCACCGGCGCGCAGCCTGCCCGTCGACTGGTCCTTCGCGCCGGTCAGCCGGATGCTCATCGGCACACTGAACATGTCGACCATGGTCGTGTTGCAGAACATGCCGGACGCGTTGTACGTGAACTCGGCGCAGTCGTGCAGCACCGGGTAGTTCGGGTCCGACGTCACCCAGCCCGCCGGGTACTGGAGGGCCGCGTTGCCGTTGCCGTCCGTGACGGCCTTGAACCTGAGCTTCCCGCCGAGCGCCACATAGATCCGGCCGGACATGTAGGGGAGCGACAGCCGGGTCTCGCCGCTGCCGGCCAGAGGGATGGCGTAGTCGGTGAAGCCGTCGGGACCGTTGTCCGACAGCGCGATCGGCGCGAGGGCGCCCTCGGGCGTGACGCGGACCTGCCTCCCGTCCTGGTTGCCGACGATGTAGACGTGGACGCTCGCGTTGCCGAAGGAACCGCTGTCGTTGACGAGCGTCAGCGGCAGCGCGCCCGCCGCCGCGGGCACGTCTTCCGTGCCGGGTGTGCCCGCGAGGGCGTACGGGGTCACGGCGGCGGCGACGGGTACGGCCACCGCCGCGCCGCCGAGGGTGAGGAGCAGCCTGCGTCGACCGAGGGGGCGCTGATGACGGGGTGTCATGTGGGGGGACTCCCGGAGTGCTTGTGGGGTTCTTGGTCCGCGGCGGCGCGCCGCATCGCTCGTCTGAGAGCGCTCTCGGAACACGGGTCGAACCGGCCCGGCCACCGCCGATGAGCCCCGATGCTACGCACGGCCCCCGTGTCGGCCAATGGGTCTGCACCAAGTCCAAGCAGGCCCGGACCACGGGAACTTGGGACATATGGGCATGGGTGCGGACCGCTTAAGTCACTCCTAAGCTCCACTTAAGCTCGGCGAACCCACGCCCGAGAGCGCTCTCAGAATCCTCACGGCAGGCACATATGAAGAACCGCGAAAAACCGTTGGACTTCCCAGTCGAAGATCACATAATGTGTGGCTCCACGCCCTGAGACAGACGGAAAGGAGGCGAGTGCCGTGCGGTGCACCTCTCTTCAGCGCTCCCTTCTCCGTTGCCCCGGCGTGCAGTTCACGTTCTGACCGGGAGCGCTCCAAGCAGCCTTTATCCCGGAGGAATCCGTGACCGATCTGGTCATCCGCGCGCTCACCGCGAGCGACGCCCAGCTTTTCGACGCACACCCCGACCCGCTCAACGCCCGTGAGGGCCACCGCCAAACCCGGTTCCGGCCCGAGTGGAAGCGAGTCGCCCTGCGTGACGGCACGGTCGTCGCGCGCGGCGCCTGGTGGGGCGGCCCCGACGACTCGGAGCCCATCAACATCAACTGGTTCGACGTGGCCGAGGGTGAGGAAGAGGCAGGAGCCGAACTCCTGCGCTCCGTCCCCTGGCAGGTCGAGCTGGAGCTCAACCTGCCCGGCGGCTGGCGGGACGAGCCCGCCCTGAAGGCCGCTGCCGAAGCCCGCTTCGGCGCCGCGCGAGCGGCCGGCTACGAACTCCTCGTGGAGCGCTTCCTGTACCGCTGGACCCCTGATCTCGGCCTGCCCGAGCGGCCCGGACGGCTGAGCTTCCGTGCCGAGCCCGACGACGCGGTGTTCTTCGACGCCCTGCGCCGCATCCACTCCGTCACCCTGGACGCCCACGCGCTGCGGGAGATCGAGGAGGGCGGCCTCGACAAGGCCGCCCAGGAGGAGCTGGACTTCTTCCACTGGTGCCCCTCGCCACGGGAGTGGTGGCAGCTCGCGCACACCCCGGAGGGTGACCTGGCCGGCATCCACATCCCGGCCCACAACCCCTCCGGCCCGACCGTCGGCTTCATCGGCGTCGTCCCCGAACACCGCGGTCACGGCTACGCGTACGACCTCCTCGCCGAGTGCACCCACTTCCTCGTCGAGCAGGGCGCGGAGTTCGTCACCGGCGCGACGGACCAGGGCAACTTCCCCATGGCCGCGAACTTTGCCAAGGCGGGGTATCCCGTGGTCAAGGAACGGATCAACTTCGCGGTGGCCACCGGCCAGGCGTAGCGAGAACGGACAGCGAGCGTGACGGGCGGTCCGGGCCTTCGGGTCCGGGCCGCTTGTCAGTGGCGGGTGCCATGCTGGGCGGGAAGGTGATCGACGGCGGGCGACGGAGGGGTGGCATGGGGTTCGACGGCGGTGTCTGGCAGGTGCGCGGCGGCGACGAGCCGGTGGGGGAGATCCTGGTCGACGAGGCCGACTTCCCCTGGCTGTCCGGTCACTTCACGCCCGGACCCGGATACGCCGCGGTACGCGACCTGTTCGCCCGGGAACTGGCTCTGCTGGAGCGGGACCAGGACGAGCTCTGGGAGGAATGGGAGGCGGCCTACGACGAGATCCGAAGACGCGTCACGCTCTCCTCGCCGGACGGCTCGGTCGCCGAGTTCCTCCTGCACATCGAGGGTGACCGGGCGTGGTTCCGGTGGAGCGAGGAGCCCTTCGAGGAGTAGCCCGCCTCAGACCTCGGGCGCGCTCAGGGCAGGACGCCCGCGCGGCCGCGCACCTCGTCACGCAGTCGTGCGGCGTCCCTGCTGGGAGGTTCGCCGAACTGGCGGCGGTACTCACGGCTGAACTGCGACGGGTTGTCATAGCCGACGCGATGGCCCACGCCCGTGACATCACCCGGGTGCGTGGCGAGCAGGAGCCGGG
This sequence comes from Streptomyces sp. NPDC093568, assembly GCF_044764945.1. Lineage (NCBI taxonomy): Bacteria > Bacillati > Actinomycetota > Actinomycetes > Kitasatosporales > Streptomycetaceae > Streptomyces > Streptomyces sp. NPDC093568. The sequence continues at coordinate 2,035,492 of NZ_JBIWJD010000001.1, forward strand.
CCTCCTGGAGCCTGATCTGCTTCTGGAACTGGATGGGGCTCATCGCGGTCACCGCCTGGAAGTTGCGGTAGAACGCGGAGACGCTCATGCCGGACATCCGGGCCACGTCCTCCACCCGGAACGGCTCGGCGTAGTGGGCGCGGATCCAGCGCACGGCCCGCGAGACATGGCTGAGGCTGCTGTCGGCGAGGCCGAGCTGACGTACCGTCGCGCCCTGCTCACCGGTGATCAGCCGCCACAGGATCTCGCGCTTGACCAGCGGAGCCAGCACGGCCCGGTCGCGGGGTTCGTCGAGCAGACGCAGCAGCCGTACGACCGCGTCGAGCAGTTCGGGCGAGGCGTCGCTGACCGCGATCCCCGACGGGGCGCCCGCGCCGGCCCGGGGCCGGTCGCCGGGACCGGCCTGGAGCAGCAGCTCGGCGACGGCGGACGGCTCCAGAGTGAGACCGAACCCGAGTGCGGGCTGCTCGGGACCGACCTGGAGGAACTGGCCCGTGACGGGCAGATCGACGGATGCGACCAGGTACTGCCCGGGGCCGTACTCATAGACCCGGTCGCCCAGGGCGAGCCGCTTGGCGCCCTGGGCGATGACCGCGAGCACCGTGCCGGACATCGAGGGACCCGGCGGGTCCGGTTGGTCGATCCTCGAGATGAGGACGCCGTCGATCGCGGTGGTCCAGTCGGCGCGGGCGTGCCGGGCCAGCAGGGCGCGAAGTTCTTCCAGCGGCATGCCCCCATTGCAGCACGGAGCGTGCCGTGGCTCCCGCAGCCGAGAGGATCGTGCAAGGGTGAGCGAGCATCGGTCTAACATTTCCGCAGGTCAGCTGGGTTGAATGGAAGCAGTCCACCGCTTCCTTCCACTCAGGGGAGAGAAATCATGAAGATCGCCATCGTCACCGGAGCCAGCTCGGGCATCGGACAGAGCGCCGCCGTCGAGATCGCCAAGCGCGGGGCCGGGGTGATCCTGACCTACGGCAACAACGCGCGTGGCGGGCTGGAGACCGTCGAGGCCATCGAGAAGGCGGGCGGCACCGCGGTGGCGCTGCCGCTGGACCTCGGCGCGAGCGACACGTTCGACGCCTTCCGCGACACGGTGGCCGGCGTGCTGAGCGACACCTGGGGGCGCGACACCTTCGACCACCTCGTCAACAACGCGGGGATCGCGCAGACGGCCTTGATCGAGGACATGACCGAGGACATGTTCGACCGGCTGACGCGGGTCCTCCTGAAGGGCCCGTACTTCCTGACGCAGAAGTTGCTGCCGCTGATGGCGGACGGCGGCGCCGTCGTCAACACGAGCAGCAACTCCGCCGGTACCACGACCAATCTGGAGCCCGGCTACTCGGCCTACGCCACCATGAAGGGCGGCCTGGACGTCCTGACCCGGTACATGGCCAAGGAGTTCAGCGGGCGCGGCATCCGGGTCAACGCGGTCTCGCCCGGCGCGACCCGCACCCGCCTCGCCGACGACGCCTTCACCCGGTACCCCGAGGTCGTCCCGGTGCTCGCCGCTAAGACGGCGTTCGGCCGGGTCGGGGAACCCGACGACATCGGCGCGATGATCGCCGCACTCGTCTCGGACGAGAGCCGCTGGGTCACCGCCCAGAACATCGAGGTGTCGGGCGGCTACAACCTCTAGCGGCGGCCCACGGGCCGCCTGCCCCCAGGAGCCGGTGGCCTTCGGCCCGCGTCAGCCGTTCAGTGCCGTCTCCGCCTCGGCGAGGATCTCCGTCACCCGCAGTCCGAACGCCGCGTCGCACGTGTGTGCCTCCCCGCCGCGGGCGGCGCTCAGCAACGCGTCCGTGGCCCGGATCAGGGCGGCCACCGAGCTCTCGGTGCTCTCCGGGAGGAGCGTCACCCCGGCCGCACCCCGCAACTCCACCGTGGCCCCCGCCGCCGCAGGCGGTGCCGTGAGACTGAGGGTCAGCGTGCTGGACGCGCCGCCGGAGTGATCGAGGACCAGGTGGACGGTGTCACCCGGACCGTGCGCGGCGGCCGCCACCCGCCTCGCGTCGCCCAGCACCGGCAGCAGCACCGAGAGCGCGTGCGGGCCCACGTCCCACAGCGCGCCCTTGTCCCGGCGCCACGGTGAGTCGGCGAACGGGTTGCCGTCACCGCTGAACACCGCTCCGAGCCACTGCGCCCGCCCGGTGAACCAGCCTTCGACAGCGGCCTGTTCGGTGATCCACGCCTCGGTCTCCGGCTGGAAACGGGTGGTGAAGAACACCACCGAGGCGACACCGGTCTCCGCCACGGCCTCGACGACCGCCCGTGCCTGCTCCACCGTGGGCGCGAGCGGCTTGTCCAGGAGCAGATGACGGCCCGCCCGCGCGGCCCGCGCCGCGAGGTCCGCCTGGATCGCCGGCGGCAGGGCGACCGCCACCGCGTCGACGTCGGCGAGCAGGGCGTCGACGTCGTCGTAGGCGCGTACACCGTAGGTGTGGGCCAACTCCTTGGTGGGGGCGGCCCGTCGGCCCCAGACCCCGACGAAGTCCACTTCCGCGTGCCGGTCGAGGGCGGGAGCATGGGCCATCTGAGCCCACGGTCCGGTGCCGAGCAGTCCGATGCGCATGCCGCCGCCTCCCACTGTGCCGAAGCCTCCGCGACCGGTGCCGCGGGGCCGCGGGCCCGCCGGTCGATCGATCGAGGGTGAGCGTGTCACACCGGCCCGCACGCCGCGCAAGCGGATTCGTCGCCGATACCGGCGGCACTGATTCAGCGGTGCCGTCACTGAATGCATTCGCTTTCTTCTATTGGACCTCTCGCGACCGGCGAGCCAGGCTGGTACGGGTCCGGCGCCGGGCGTCGGTCCCTTGCCCGCCGCCGGACGACGACGTTCGCCCGCGCGACAGCCGAAGAGAGGTCACGAGCCCATGCACACCCGCCGCATCGGGGATGTCGAGGTCAGCGCGATCGGTCTGGGCGCGATGCCCATGTCCATCGAGGGCCGCCCGGACGAGGCACGCTCCCTCGCCACGATCCACGCCGCGCTCGACGCGGGCGTGACCCTGATCGACACCGCCGACGCCTATCACCGGGACGCCCACGAGGTCGGTCACAACGAGACCCTCATCGCCAAGGCCCTCGCCTCGCACGACCGCGGCAAGGACGTCCTCGTCGCCACGAAGGGCGGCCATCTGCGCCCCGGCGACGGCAGCTGGACGCTGGACGGCAGCCCCCGGTACCTCAAGGAGGCCTGCGAGGCGTCGCTGCGCCGGCTCGGCGTGGAGGCCATCGGGCTCTATCAGTTCCACCGCCCCGACCCGCGGGTGCCGTACGCCGAGTCCGTCGGCGCGATACGCGACCTGCTGGACGAGGGCAAGATCCGCATGGCCGGGATATCCAACGCCGATCCCGACCGGATCAGGGAGGCGAACGACATCCTTGGCGGGCGGCTGGTCTCGGTGCAGAACCAGTTCTCCCCGGCGTTCCGCTCCAGCGAGCCGGAGCTGCGGCTGTGCGACGAGCTCGGCATCGCGTTCCTGCCCTGGAGCCCGCTCGGCGGCATCTCCCGGGCCGGTGAACTCGGCTCCTCCTACGCCCCGTTCGCTCAGGTCGCCAAGGCCCACGGGGTGAGCCCGCAGCGGGTGTGCCTCGCCTGGATGCTCGCCAAGTCGCCCGTCGTCGTGCCGATCCCGGGTTCGAGCCGCCCGGAGACCATCCTGGACTCGCTCGCCGCGACCGAGCTCGCGCTCACCGCCGAGGAGATCGCGGAGCTGGACGCCGTCTGACGCGGTCGGGGAATCCGCGATCCGGGAGAAGGGCCTGGGCGCGGTCGACGACCCGTCCCAGTTCGATCCGGTCGATGTGCGGCGCCCAGGCCGTCGCGTTGCCGAACGTCACCGTGTTGGCGCCTTCCTCCAGGTCCACGGGGACCCCGACCGTCCAGTAGTCGTCCCAGCTCCAGGTGTTCTTGAAGGTGACCCGTACCGGTGGACCGTCGCCGACGGTGATGTCCGCCGTACGGGACACGATGTCCGTTTTGTAGGCATGGCCGTTGTCGCGCCGGTCGTCGTGCGCGTAGTGAACGACCAGCACATAGCGGCCGGAGCGGGGCGCCCGCACCGTGAACTCGGCCGTGCTCGACGGGCTGTTGCCGAGCCGGCCGATGCGGGCCCCGCTGGGGGCGTGGTCGGAGTCGACGAGCTCGGCTCCGCCCGTGAGCCTCGCCGAGGCCGCCTCGTAGGTGAGCGTGCCGGCCGTCGAGCCGTCGCCCGAGACGTCGAGGGACCGGACCGCGGCGTGCTCCGAGGTCAGCGCGACGCGGTTGTTGCCCGCCACCAGGTACAGACGCAGGGGGAGGCCGGGCGCTGCCGTCACCGTCTCACCGTGCAGGGCGAGCCGGACCGGCGCCAAGTCCTGTGGCACGACCGTGTAGTAGCCGTCGCGCGGGGCGTACACGTCGAAGACGGCCTTGTCCCCGGCACGCAGACGAGGGCGCCCGTGCCGACACCGTCCGACGAGGAGTAGTCGTACGACGGACTGCCGCTGACGTCCGCCGGCGTGGCCTCGTAGGCGGTGGACAACTCGCCGGTGTGGGCGGTCAGGTCGATGCGGTCGAGCGCGACCTCGGCGGCGCCCTTGGCCAGGGTCAGCACGTGGGTGCCCGCCGACAGGCGGACCGGCAGCTCCTCGCGGGCGCGGTAGGCCCAGTTCTGGGTGGAGGGGTAGGTGACGGTGACCGGGTCGCCGCCGTCGACCGAGAGGCGCTGGGTGGCCGGGGCGCCGGACTGGTTGCCGTAGAGGATCGCCAGTTCGTACGTGCCGTCACGGGGGACCGAGACCGTGAAGTCGACCCTGCTGGTGGGCCGGTCGAGAGCGCTGACATCCTTCGTTCCGGAGGCGGCGTAGCCGTTGGCGTCCTCGACAGTGCCGTGGGTGCGGACCGTTCCGTCGGTGACGGTTGCGTCCTCGGCCTCGTACGAGGCCGACCAGGGGACGGTGGGCGCGGCCGGGGTGCCGGAGCCGGCGGGGGTGAGGACGATCCGGTAGGCGGACATCCTGTGCATCCCCCGCAGGGGCACCGTCACCGAACCGTCCTCGGCCACCGGCACCTGGGCACGGTTGAGGACCCGGGGCGCGGGATGCCGTCCCTCGTAGCCGGACCAGGTGGCCTCGGCGACGGTCGCGGTGACCGCCGTACCGAAGACGGGCCGGGGGACGTCGCGGACCACGACGTCGCAGTCGCCGGCGCAACCGCCGACGTTGGGGATGTTGGCGCGGACTGAGGCCGTCAAGAGACCGGTGAGAGACCGAACGTGCCGTCAACCTTGCGCCGGACACGCTCCGTTGGGGTCACGCCGGCCCGGAGACCGAGTTCGCCACCGCTCCCGACGGAACCCTGCGCCTGCTATGCGGACGCCCGACGACCGCACCACCTACGTGTCCGTCCGGCGCCGAGAGCGGAAGCCTGAACTGCGGCTCCCCGTAGGTCACTTGGCGGGTCGCGAGGTCCACGCGGTGAGCCTCCACCCCTCCGCGCAGGGTGCTTCGGTGGTGTGGGACGGGACGGGCTGCTGGTCAGGCTCACCGCGCACCTGTGACCCGAAAGAAAACAGACAGATAACGGAAGGCAACTGAAAGGGATCCGGCGAGGTCTAGTCCGCCATGAAGATCTCTTTCCTGCTGCACAACGCCTACGGAATCGGAGGCACGATCACCACCACGTTCAACCTGGCCCAGGCTCTCGCCGAGCGACACGAGGTGGAGATCGTCTCGGTCCTGCGGCACCGGGAACGCCCGAACTTCACCCTGGACCCGAGAGTTGCCTTAAGGCCACTGGTCGATCTGCGCCACGAGAAGGAACATCCCCGGCATCTCAGACCGGCGCGCGTGTTCCCCTCCGCCGAGTACCGCTACGGGCAGTACAGCGAGTTGACGGACCAGCGGATCGGGGAGTGCCTGGCGCAGACCGACGCCGACGTCGTCATCGGCACCCGGCCCGGGCTCAACGTGCACCTCGCCCTCCAGGCGCCCGACCGCGTCGTCCGCATCGGCCAGGAGCACCTCACCCTCGACAACCACCCGCCGCGGCTGCGTACCGCGCTGCGCCGGGCCTACCGAGGGCTGGACGTCCTCACCACGGTCACGGAGGCCGACGCCGCCGCCTACCGGCGCAAGATGCGCCTGCCGAAGGTCCGGGTGGCGGCGCTCCCGAACAGCGTCCCCGACCCCGTGCTCCCGCCGGCCGACGGCAGCGCGAAAGTCGTCGTCGCGGCCGGCCGGCTCGTCCCCGTGAAGCGTTACGACCTGCTCATCGAGGCCTTCGCGCCGGTCGCCGCCGCACACCCGGACTGGCAGCTGCGCATCTACGGCAAGGGCGAGGAACACGCCCGGCTCCGGCAGCTCATCGACCGCCTCGGCCTGTGGAACAACGCCTTCCTGATGGGCGCGGCGGCCCCCATGGAAGGGGAGTGGGTCAAGGGCTCGATCGGGGCGACCGCGGCCAACTTCGAGCCCTTCGGCATGACCATCGTCGAGGCGATGCGCTGCGGGCTGCCCGTCGTCAGCACCGACTGCCCGTACGGGCCCGGCGAGATCATCAAGGACGGCGTCGACGGCCGGCTCGTCCCGGTCGGCGACCGCGAGGCGCTCAGCGCCGCACTGCTGGACCTCGTCCGCGACGACGAGCGGCGCCGGCTGATGGGACGTACGGCGATCGAGAACGCCCGCCGGTTCGCTCCCGTGCCGGTGGTGGAACGGGCCGAGCGCCTCATCGAGGACGCGCTGGCCGCGCGCGGCACCGGGCGCCGGGCCGCACCGGAGGGCGGACGAATACAACACGCCCTGGTCAGCCAGGGCTTCGCCGCGCGCGACGTCGCGTACGCCATGGCCTCGGGCGCGCTGCACACGGTACGGAGGGGACGCCGATGAGCGCGGAAACAAGCACGATGACCGGCACGGACCTGCGTGCGGACTGCACGGCCGACGCGGACGGCCGGATCACCTTCGGCCTCCGGGCACCCTCGACCGACGCCGCCGTCCTGCTGCTGCGCCTTCGCCCCAAGAAGGGCCAGCCCGAGAAGACCGTGCACGCCCTCGACCTGGAACCCGCGCCCGACGGCCGCCTGCGCGCCGTACTGGAACCGGGACAGGCACTCGCCGAGGGCCGCTGGGACGCCTACCTGGTCCCCGCACCCGGTGCCGCCCGGCAGCGCCTGCGGCCCGGCCTGCGTGACCTGCGGTCCCTCGTCGACGGCCGGCTTCGCGACCGGCCCTCGCCGGTCGCCGTGCGGATCCCGTACGTCACCAAGGACGGCCATCTCGCGGTGCGGGCCTGGCTGCGCACCGCCCACGCGGAGGTCCAGGGCATCGACGTCACCGACCGGTCGATGACCGTCAGGGCCCGGCTGCACGGCGCCACGCTCGGAGAGGGAGCCGCCGTTCGCCTGCGGCTGCGGGGCGAGGGCACCGTGCGGACGCTCGTGCCGCAGGCCGAGCACGACGGTCGGGGCTTGTCCTTCACCGTGCCGTACGAGGAACTGGTGGACGAGGACGACGCCGGGTCCCGGGTCTGGGACCTGTACCTCCATGCCGGATCCGGCGGAGCGGAGGGCCGGATACGGATAGGTCGCCTTCTCGACGACGTGGCCGACCGGAAGGAGATCTTCGTGTTCCCGGCCGCCGAGGTCGGTGGTGCCGTCGTGCGCCCGTACTTCACGGTCGACAACGACCTCTCCGTCCTCGCGGACAGAGCCTGACCTGCTCGGACCTACCGGCTCGCGGCCAGCCGCGCCGCCACGTCATGGACGACCTGGGCGTGCAGCTCGAACAACGCAACGAGGTCGACGGAGTCGCCGTTGATCTCGTGCTGCACGAACAGGCCGTCGGCGCCGGCGATCGCGTAGGTGGTGAGCGTGTCCACGGCCTGCTCGTCGAGGCCGGGGAACAGGGTGGCGGCGACCTCGGCGATCTTCTGGTGGGTGATGTGCCGGACCTGGAGGAACACCGTGCGGCCCCGGGGCTCGGTGGGCCGGCGTTCCAGGGCGAGCATCAGCCCGAGTCGCAGGAAGTCGGGGGCGTCGACGAGCGACTTCGCCACGTTGGCGGCCATGACGGTGACCCGCTCCCGCGACGTACCCGTCTCCTCGCCCGGCAGCTCCACGGCCCTGAGCCACGCCTCGAAGCTGCGCTCGATGACGGCGGCGATCAGGTCGTCCTTGTCCTTGAAGTGCCAGTAGATGGAGCTGGCGGGCAGCCCGCACTTGGCGCTGACGGCCGCGATGGAGGTGCCGTCGTAGCCGCGCTCACCGGCGATCTCGACGGCGGCGTCGAGGATGCGCTGGCGCGACTCCACCCCGTTCGCGCGCTTCCGGCGCGTCGGCTGCGGGCTGCTCATGGGGTGCCTCTCGGGTCGTACGGCGGACGAACGCTTTCTGTACCGTCCACTCTAATTGGAGTATCCCCTACAGCATGAGCGGCCTTCGCATGGCGCAAATCGATGCCGGTGCGACGAGCCGGGTTTGCGTCCGTCACCTGCGAGAACCGTGACGGCCGGCAGGTGCGCCCGGCGGTGTGGAGCGCTCCGAAATCGCCAAATGCGGGCCGGAAGTCGTCTAGACCTTCCTGGAGCCTTGAACCCGCCTGTCCTGGTCTGCTTGGGTTGCGGACCGATGCCACCGACCGGTGGCGTATAGGGGGAATGGTTTCTGTGCCGGGCCGGCAGCGGGGGAACGAACACGCCGTGCGACAGCGGTGCGCACCGACGTATCGGAGCCCGTCGTCCGAGTGGCCCCCGACCCGCCACTGACCGGGCGGGCCGGGCATCCCGGACGCACATCACTCACACCCTTCATGCAGACCAGGGGAAGGTGCATGAGGTATTTCCGTCTGCTCGTCCTGGGCAACGGCATCTCGGCGTACGGCAGTTACCTGAACATGGTGGCGCTGAACGTCTTCGTCTACGACGCGACGGGCAGCGCGCTGGCCGCCGGCCTCTTCATGGCCGTACGCCTCGCCACCAGTGTGGTGTCCGGCTGGGTGAGCGGGCGCCTGGTCTCGGCGTACGACCGCAAACGGCTGATGGTCGGCGCCGACCTGTGCCAGGCCCTGGCGCTGCTCACGCTGCTGCTCGCCCCCGACGGCCTGCGCGTGGGCCTGCTCTACGCCCTCGCCGTGGTCACCGGCGGCTGCTCGACGCTGTCCCAGGTGGCCTTGCGCAGCAGCATCCCGGAGATCGTCGGGGCGGAGCACCGGGTGCGCGCCAACGGGCTGCTGGTGACCGGCCGTTCGCTCGCCATGATCGCCGGCTTCGCCTCGTCGGGCGTGGTGGTGGCCCAGGTCGGGTACTCCGCCGCGTTCGCGCTGGACGCCGCGACCTTCCTGGTCTCCGCGACGGTGCTGTTCCTGCTGCCGGTGCGGACCAAGGCGGCCCCGGCCGGCACCGGCTCCGGGGAATCCTCGGACGCCGCCCGCTGGACCACCCGGATGCTGCTCGGCACGGCGCCGGTGCTGATGGCGATGATCGCCGTCCGGGCGGTGGACGGGCTGGGGTCCTCGTCCCACAACGTCGCCCTGCCGATCTACTCCAGCGGTCTCGACCCCGACCATCCGGCCACGTTCATCAGCCAGTTCTGGGCCACGTGGGCCATCGGCAACATCGTCGCCCAGCAGGTGATCGGACGCGTCACCAAGCGGACCGGCCGGACCCCGGGGGAGCGGGCCTTCGCGCTCGGCGCCTGCGTGATGTCGGCCGGGTTCATCGTGGTGTTCTGCGGGCTGCCGACGGTGCCCGCCGTCCTCGCCGCGCTGATCGCCGGAGCCGCCGACGGATTCACCGAGATCGTCTACGTGTCGAGGCTCCAGGCCGCCCCGGACGAGCAGCGCGGCCGCCTCTTCGGGCTCTCCGCCTCGGCCGAGAACACCGGCTTCGGCCTCGGGATGCTGGTGAGCGGCGCCCTGCTGGAGACGTTCTCGCCGCTGCGCGTGGTGGCCGCCTTCCACGGTCTGGCCATCGTCCTCTGCCTGGGGCTGCTGCTGTTGCTGCTCAGAAGGGGCGGCGACGACCCCGGCGGACAGGAGACGGCCGCCCGGGACGCGTCGAAGGTGGCGGAGGGGCGAGCCTGATGGCCACGAGCGACCCCGACCCGCGCATGGCCGTCATCGGTATGGCCTTCCGGCTGCCCGGCGCCGACACGCCGGAGGAGCTCTGGCGCATCGTCCGCGACGGCGAGGACCGGATCACCCGGTTCACTCAGGAGGAACTGGCCGCCGCCGGCGTCCCCGAAGAGGAGCGCCGGGCACCGGACTTCGTCGGCGCCTCCGGGGTGCTGGACGACATCGCGGGCTTCGACGCCCCGCACTTCGGCATGACCGCCCGCGAGGCCCGGCTCACCGACCCCCAGCACCGCATGTTCCTGGAGTGCGCCCAGCACGCCCTGGAGAACGCCGGCTATCCGGACGAGCGCGACGGCTCACGCATCGGCGTCTACGCCAGCACCGGCTACCACCTGTACACGCTGCAGAACTACCTCCTGAACAACGTCCTGCCCAGCGAGCCCGTCACCGACTGGATGGCCGGCATCCAGATCACGGTCGGCAACTACGCCGACTTCACGGCCACCCGCGTCGCCTACCGGCTGGGCCTGACCGGGCCCGCCGTCAACGTCCAGACCGGCTGCTCCAGTTCACTGGTCGCCGTGCAGTCCGCCGCACAGTCGCTGCTCCTCGGCGACTGCGACATCGCCCTCGTCGGCGCCACCGCCGTCCATGTGCCGCAGATCCTCGGCTACCGCTACGTCAAGGGCTCGATCCTCTCCAAGTCCGGCCGCCTGCGGGCCTTCGACGCCGGCGCCGACGGCACCGTGGGAGGCACGGGCGTCCTGGCCGTCGTACTGAAACGCCTGGAGCGGGCCGTCGCCGACGGTGACACGATCCACGGCGTCGTCCGCGGCTGGGGCATCAGCAACGACGGGGCCGACAAGAAGGCCTTCACCGCCCCCAGCGCACAGGGCCAGCGCGCCGCCGTACGCCGGGCCCTGCGGCGCGCCGGCGTCGACGCGGGCACCATCGGCTACCTGGAGACCCACGGCACCGGCACCCTCAAGGGCGACCCCATCGAGTTCGACGGCGCCACCCGCGCCTATCGCGAGGACACCGACCGCACCGGCTACTGCGCGCTCGGCTCCACCAAGGCCAACATCGGCCACCTCGACGCGGCCTCCGGGCTGGCCGGGCTCGTCAAGACCCTGCTGGTGCTCCAGCACGGCGTCATCCCGCCCATGGCCAACTTCAGCGAGCCCAACCCCGCCCTCGACCTCGACGGCAGCCCCTTCTACATCCCCCGCACCGCCCGGCCCTGGCCCGACGGCGAGGTCCCCCGCCGCGCCGGCCTCACCTCGCTCGGCGTCGGCGGCACCAACGTCCATCTCGTCCTGGAGCAGGCCCCCGCACCCGCGCCCCGGCCGCCGGCCGCCGCCGCGCCCGCCGACGTGCTGCTGGTCTCCGCGACCAGCGAGGACGCCCTCGCGGCCAACGCCCGTGCGCTCAGCGAGCGGTTACGGCAGTCGCCCGCACCGCACCTGGCGGACCTCGTCACCACCGCCGCCCTCGGCCGGACCCACGGCCGCCACCGTCTCGCCGTCCGGGGCGCCACGCCGGCCGCCCTCGCCGACGCCCTCCAGGACCGGCCGCGCGGCACCGTGGGCACCGCGCCGCCCGACGGGGACGTACGCGTGGCGTTCCAGTTCACCGGGCAGGGCAGCCAGTACCCCGGAATGGCCACAGCCCTGCGCGAGCGCTTCCCCGTCGTACGCGAGGTGCTCGACGCGTGCGAGCGGCAGCACCGCGACCTCACCGGGGACGCGCTGCTCACGCAGAACACCGCGGCAACGCAGGACACGGACACCGCGCAACCCGCGCTGTTCGCGCTCCAGTGCGCCCTGGTCCGGCTGTGGCAGGGGACCGGCGTCGAACCCCACGCCGTCACCGGACACAGCGTCGGCGAGTACGCCGCCCTGTACGCGGCCGGCGCCCTCTCGCTCGACGACGGTCTGCGCCTGACCACCGAGCGCGGCCGGCTGATGCGGCAACGCTGCGCCCCCGGCGCGATGGTGGCCGTGCCGCTCGACCGGACGGCCGCCCTCGCCCTCGCCGCCGAGGTACCCGGCCTGGAACTCGCCGTCACCAACGGGCCGCGCGCCCAGGTGCTCGCCGGACCGGTCGAGGCCGTGGACCGCGCGTGCGCCCTGCTGGAGGACCGCGGCACACCCGGCCGGCGCCTGCCGGTGACCCGCGCCTTCCACACCGCCCTGATGGAGCCGATGCTCGAGGAGTTCCGCAAGGTCCTCACCGACGTGTCCCTGCGACCGGTGCGCATCCCGTTCGTCAGCGCCCTGGACGGCCAGATGCGCCCGCCCGGCTGGATCCCGGACGCCGACCACTTCGTACGGCACACCCGCGAGCCTGTCCGCTTCGACCGGGCGCTGCACGCCATCGGGGCACAACAACCCCACCTACTCCTGGAGATAGGGCCGCACACCACCCTCAGCGGCCTGTCCCGTCGGGCACTTCCCGACGTGCGGTCACTGCCCTCACTGCGGCGCGACAGCGGGCTCGACGCCCTCTGGGACGCCGCCGCGGGGCTGCACCGCGCGGGCGCGGACCTCGACTGGCGGGTCCTCCTGGCCGGTGACGGGGGACGACGCATCCCCCTGCCCGGATACCGGTTCCAGCACAGGGACCACTGGACGGGGCCTCGGTTGACGGCCCCGAGCACGGGAACAGCAGCGAGAAAGGGAGCCGAAGTGGTTCAGCAAGAGGCAGCGGTCGCACACGTACTGCGCAGTATCGTCCGGACGACCGCCCGGCACCTCGGCGAGGATCCGTCGGCGATCGTCGCCGACGCGTCCTTCTTCGACCTCGGCGCCGACTCGCTCCAGATGATCAGCGTGCTGCGCGAGCTGGAGCAGGAGCACCAGGTCAAGGTGACGATGCGCCAGCTGTTCGAGGAGACGGGCACCCCGGGGCGGCTCGCGGAGTTCATCACCGCGCGGATACCGGGGCCGGCCGCGCAGGAATCACCGCTGCCACCGGTCGCGCGCGAGCCGGAACCGGAGCCCGCGCCTGAGCCCGTGCCCGCCCCCGCCTCGGCCCCCGAGCATGTCACCCGCGAGGAACTGGAGGACCTCGCCCGCAAGGTCCAGCAGATATCCCAGATACAGCTGCAGATGATGTCCCAGCTCTCCCAACTGCTCGCTCTCCAGACCGCCGCCGCGACCGACCGGCTCAACGGCAAGGCGGACCGGTGAGCGGCCTCCACGGCATATCCGCCGCACTCGACCGCGACCTGGCCGTGATGAACGAGCTCTCGCAACGCATCGCCGAACAGATGGGCGTTGACGCCCCTGCCGCGGAGCCGCCCCTCGTCGACGCCCCTACGGCGGAGCCGCCTCACGTCGACGCCCCCACCCCGGAGCCGCCCCGCGTCCACGGCCCCCGCGTCACCGTCGCCCGGGCCTCCGGCATGGTGCGGGACGCCTCCCCGCAGACCCAGCAGGCGCATCTCGCCGATCTCGTACGCCGCTACACCGCGCGGACGCCGACCTCCAAGCGGATCGCCCAGCGCTACCGACGCGTCCTCGCCGACAGCCGTGCCGTCGTCGGCTTCCGCAGCGGCACGAAGGAGATGCTGTACCCCCTCGCCGGCCGCAGGGCGAGCGGCGCGCGGCTGGAGGACGTGGACGGCAACGAGTACGTCGACATCACCATGGGGTTCGGCGTCCTGCTCTTCGGCCACGAGCCGGACTTCGTCACCGAGGCCGTCCGCGAGCACCTCTCGCGCGGCATCCAGCTCGGCCCGCGCAACGTCGAGACCGGCGAGGCCGCGGAACTCCTCGCCGAACTCACCGGCCTGGAACGGGTGGCGTTCGCCAACTCCGGCACCGAGGCCAATTCGGCCGCGATCCGGCTCGCCCGTGCCGCCACCGGCCGCGACAAGATCGTCACCTTCCTGGGCGCGTATCACGGCCACGCCGACAACGTCCTCGGCCGCCCCTCCGGCACCGGCGCCGGCGACGACCCGCTGACCGTGCCGGTCTCCCGGGGCATCCCGAGGTCCGCCGTCTCCGATCTCCTGGTGCTCGACTACGGCAGCGACGCCGCCCTGGAGGCCATCGAGCGGCAGGCCGGCGAGATCGCGGCCGTCGTCGTGGAACCGGTGCAGAGCCGGCACCCCGCGCTGCGGCCCGTCGAGTTCGTACGCAAGCTGCGGGAGCTGACCCGCCGCCACGGCATCGTGCTGCTCTTCGACGAGATGCTGACCGGCTTCCGCCCGGCTCCCCGCGGCGCACAGGAGCTGTACGGCGTCACACCGGACCTCGCCACCTACGGCAAGCTCCTCGGCGGCGGCTTCCCCATCGGCGCCATCGCGGGCCGCGCGGACATCATGGACGGCGTCGACGGCGGCCACTGGTCGTACGGCGACGACAGCTACCCGCCCGCCGACACCACCTTCTTCGGCGGTACGTACATCCAGCACCCGGTGTCGATGGTCGCCGCCCGGGCCGTGCTGACCCACCTCAGGGAGCACAGCCCGCGCCTGCAGGAGCGTCTCAACGCGCGCACCGCCGAACTGGCCGCGACACTGAACGGCTTCTTCGAGGCGGAGGAGTTCCCGCTGCGGATGAGCCACTTCGGCTCCCAGTTCCGCTTCGAGCACCGTGCCGACATGGAGCTCCTCTACCACCACCTCATGCTGCGCGGCGTGCACGTGTGGGAGTGGCGCAACTTCTTCCTGTCCACCGCCCACACCGACGGCGACATCGAGTTCGTCGCGGACGCCGTACGGGATTCCCTGCGCGAGCTGCGATCGGCGGGTTTCTTCCCGGGCGGCCGGCCGGTGGCGCCGAAGGCCGAGCCCGCGAAAGCCGAGGCGGCAGCTCCGGCTCCGTCCATGCCCGCTCCGGCCCCCGTGGCCTCGATGGCCTGGAACGCCGCGGCCGTCACCGAGGCCCACGAGGCGCCGCCCGCGAGCGAACCCGCCGCGCGCACCACCGACTTCAGCGTCTACTTCTTCGGCGACTACCCGCAGGACACCGCGGCGGCGCCCCGGCACGGCCAGTACGAACTCCTCATGGACGTCGCCCGGTTCGCCGACCGGCACGGCTTTCACGCGCTGTGGATGCCCGAGCGCCACTTCCACTCCTTCGGCGGCCTCTTCCCCAACCCGGCCGTGCTCGCCGCCGCGCTGTCCCGCGAGACCGACCGCATCCGGCTCAACGCGGGCTCCGTCGTCCTGCCGCTGCACGACCCCATCCGGGTCGCCGAGGAGTGGTCCATGGTCGACAACCTCTCCGGCGGACGCGTGGGCATCGGCGTCGCCAGCGGCTGGAGCGCCAACGACTTCGTGTTCTTCCCGGACCGTTTCGGCCGGCACAAGCAGCTGATGTACGAACAGCTCGAAGAGGTACGGAAGTTCTGGCGCGGGGACGCCCTGCGCCGGGCCGGCGGTGACGGCGAGGCCGAGGTACGGCTCTTCCCACGGCCGGTGCAGGACGCCCCGCCGCTGCACACCGCGGTGGTCGGCAACCCGGCCTCGTACGAACTGGCCGCACGCCACGACCTCGGCATCGTCACCAACCTGATGACGCAGAGCGTCGAACAGCTCCGGGACAACATCGCCCTGTACCGGCGCACCCGGGCCGCCCACGGCCTGGACCCGGACGCCGGACGGGTCGCCGTCCTGCTGCACACCTACCTCGCGGACGACCACGACACGGCGCGGACCGAGGCGTACGAGCCGCTGTCCCGCTACATGCGCGCGTCCCTGTCCGTGTTCAGCGGCGTCACCAACAGCCTCGGACACAGCATCGACCTGTCCGAGCTGAGCGAGGACGACCTGGACGCCGTCTTCCGCCGCGCCTACGGCCGGTACTGCGACCAGCGCGCCCTGATCGGCACGGTCGACAGTGTGCGGCCGGTGGTGGAGTCGGTGACGGCCGCGGGCGCGGACGAGATCGTCGCGCTCGTCGACTTCGGCGTGGCGCGGGACGCGCTGCTAGGGGGCCTGCCGCACCTGGACGCCCTGCGCCGCAGGCATCCTCGGCGGACCGAGGCACGCCCGCCCGAGCCCGCCGCCGTCACGATCCCCACCCCTGCCGACGCGCCGTTGTCGCCCGGCCAGGAGCGGATCTGGTTCCTGGAGCGCCTGCTGCCGGGCCGCACCGCCTACAACGAGGTCAAGGCGATCCGCCTGGACGGCCCGCTCGACGTGCCCGCCCTGCGCACGGCCCTGCGCGGCCTCGTCGCCCGGCACGAGGGTCTGCGCACGGTCTTCCGGGAGATCGGGGGCGAGCCGAGGCAGGTGGTGCTGCCGTCCACCGACCCGGACTTCGAGGTCGTGCACGCGGCCGGAAGCACCACGGTCCAGGACGTCCTGGCGGCCGAGAGCGCCCGTCGCTTCGACCTGGCGGCCGGCCCGCTCTTCGTGACCCGGCTGGTCCGGCTCGCCGAGACCGAGCACGTCCTCGTGCTGTCCCTGCACCACATCGTCGTCGATGCGGCCTCCGCCACCGTCCTCGCCCGCGACCTCTCCGCGCTCTACCGGGCCGCACGCGAGGGCACCGTCCCCGAACTCCCCGCTCTCGGCTGGACCTACGCGGAGCACGCGAGGGCACAGGCGGCGGCGGTGCACAGCCCCGAGGCCGACGAGGACCTCGCCCACTGGCGCCGCGTCCTCGGTGGCGACCTGCCCGTCCTCGCCCTGCCCGCCGACCGGCCCCGCCCCGCGACGATGACCTCCAACGGCCGGGCGGTCTTCCACACCCTCGACCCCGAACTCTCCGAAAAGCTGCGCGAGTTGAGCCGGACCCGGCGCAGCACCCTGTTCATGACCCTGCTCGCCGGGTACGCGGCGATGCTGCACCGGGTCACCGGACAGACCGACCTCGTCGTCGGCACCCCGATCTCGGACCGGCCCGAGCGGGCCGAGCAGGTGCTCGGGTTCTTCGTGAACACCCTCGCGCTGCGCCTCGACCTGTCCGGCGACCCCGCGTTCGGCACCCTGCTGGACCGGGTGCGCGCGGTCGCCCTCGACGCCTACGACCACGCCCGGGTACCCTTCGAGCGGGTGGTGCGCGAACTCGACCCACCGAGGGCGGTCGACCGGACGCCGGTGTTCCAGGCGTTCGCCGAGTTCCAGCGCGCCGAGCCGTTCCGCTTCGAGCTGCCTGGCGTCGAGGCCACACCCCTGGACGCCGGACCGGACAAGTCGCTGACCGACCTGACCGTCTACTTCACGGACCAGCCGCAGGGCGTGCGCTGCCATCTGGAGTACAACACCGACCTGTTCGACCCGCACACGGTCGACGGGTTCTTCGCCGTCCTGCGGGACCTGCTCGCCGCGGCGGTCGAAACACCGGACGCGCCCCTGTCCCGGCTCGCCCCGGCAGCCGCCGACGGCGACCCCGTGCCACCGGCATGGCGACACGGCCCGTCCCGCCCGCTCACCGACACCACCGTCCACGAACTCGTCGCCCGGCAGGCCGCCGCGCGACCGGACGAAACGGCTGTGATCAGCGGCGACGCCCGACTGACGTATCGTCAACTCGACGATCGCTCCGACCGGTTGGCCGAAGCCCTCCGCGAACGGCACCCGGCGGGCGACGGTGAGGTCGCCCTGTGGCTGCCCCGCTCCGCCGACCTCGTCGTCGCCATGCTCGCCGTGCTGAAGGCGGGCCGCGCCTACGTGCCGCTGGACCCGTCCCTCGGCCGGGTGCGGGCCGAGCAGGTCATCGCCGAGTGCGGGGCCAGGGTCGTGGTGTCGACGCGCGACGAGGCCGCCGCCCTGAAGCTGCCCGCCCACGTGACCGTCGTACCGCCCGACGCGACCGCGCACGTGACCGTCGTACCGCCCGATGCGACCACGCAACAACCGGCGTCGCCCACGTCCCGCACCGGCGGCGACGCGCCGAGCTGCGTCCTCTACACCTCGGGCAGCACCGGCACCCCCAAGGGCGTCGTCGTGCCCCACCGCAGTGTCGTCGACCTGTGCGAGTGGCACCACCGGCGGTTCGCCTTCACCTCGGCCGACCGCAGTGCCGTCGTGTGCAGCCAGAGCTTCGACGCCTCGCTCCTGGAGATCTGGCCCGCCCTGACCGCGGGGGCCTCGGTCACGATCGCCGACGAGGACGTCCGCAGGGATCCGCTCGCCCTCGCCCGGTGGTACACCGAGCAGGGCGTCACCTTCACCATCCTGCCCACCGCCCTGGGCGAACAGGTGCTGCGGCTGCCACCGCGCGCCCAGCCCCCGCTGCGTCAGCTGCTGCTGGGCGGCGACGTGCTGCGCACCCGGCCGCGCCCCGAGGCGCCGTACGAGACGGTGAACGTGTACGGCCCCACCGAGACCACGGTCCTGTGCACCACGGAAAACGTCACCCCGCAGGGTCACGACCCCGCGCGTCCCATCGCCGTCGGACGCCCGGTCGACAACGTACGGCTGACCGTGCTCGACGAGTCGGGCGGCGCCGTCCCCGTGGGCACGGTGGGGGAGTTGTACGTCGGCGGTCCCGGTGTGGGCCTCGGCTATCTGCACCGCCCCGACCTCACCGCGGAGCGGTTCCTGCCCGACCCGGGTGCGGGTCCCGACGCGCGCCGCTACCGCACCGGCGATCTGGTCCGCTGGACCGCAGACGGGAAGCTGGAGTTCTGCGGCCGGGCCGACGACCAGGTGAAGATCCGGGGCTTCCGGGTGGAGCCGGAGGAGGTCTCCCGGGTGCTCAACGCCCTCGACGGCGTACGCGAGGCGGCCGTACTGGCCCGGCGCAACGACCGGGGCGAGGCGTACCTCGCGGCCTACGCCGTCCCCGCGGACCCCGTCGGCACGGCCGACGACCGCCAGGCCTGCGCCGATCTGCTGGCCGAGGAACTGGCGGCCCGGCTGCCCGAGTACCTCGTGCCGCGTGCCTGGCGCGTCCTGCCCGCCCTGCCCGTGACGGGAAACGGCAAGCTCGACCGCTCGGCGCTGCCCGCCCCCGACCTCGTCACCGCGGTGCCGGCGGCCCGCAGGCCGGGCGGCGCCGGGAAGCGGGCGGACATCGAGCGACGGGTACGGCAGCTGTGGGCGGAGGAGTTCGGCATCGACGCCGACGGCATCGCGGGCGACGCCTCGTTCTTCGATCTGGGCGGTCACTCGATCACGGCGATGCGGCTGGTCAACCGCGTCCGCGAGGAGTTCGCCACCGAGTACCCGATGCTGAGCTTCTACCAGGAGCCGACCCTGCGGGCCATGACGGCCCAACTGGGCGCGTCAGCGGGCAATGTGACGTCGGATCAGCCGAAGGATCCCGAGGTGGAACGCAGCGCGCCCGCCACCGCGCAGCAGTCCCGTTTCGCCACGGTCCACGCCGACCACCTCCTCCCGCAGGTGTTCAACGTCGCTCTGCGGATCACCTTCACCGGCGAGCTGGACGTGGCGGCTCTGCGGACCGCCCTGACCCGGCTCGTAGAGCGGCACGAGGGCCTGCGGACCCGTCTGGCCCGCCGCGGGGACGGCTGGGAGCAGCAGGTGCTGCGGCACCGCCCGGTGGAACTGCCCGTCCAGGACCTGACCGGGCATCCGGCCGAGAAACTCCGGGCCGCCGTGGAACGGGCCAGTGCCGAGGCGGCCGAAACACCGCTGCATCCCACCGACGGCACCCCGATGGCGCAGCGCCTGCTGCGCACCGGCGCCAGCACCTGGGTGCTGCTGCTCGTCCTGCACCACTCGGCCTGCGACGGCTGGTCCGTCAGCCTGCTGCTGAAGGAACTCGCCGCGCTGTACGGCTCCGCCGCGAAGGGCGAACCCGACACCCTCCCGCCGGTGCCGTGCCAGCCCGTGACGTACGCCCAGTGGCAGCGGGAGCAGACCGACGAGGCCGCGGACGCGCGGAAGCTGGAGTTCTGGCTGCGCGAGCTCGACGGCCTGCCGTTCACCGTCGGCCTGCCGCTGGACCGGCCCCGGCCGACGAGCGCGAGCGGACGCGGCGGCGCCGTGATGTTCACGGTGCCGGCCGAGACCCGGACCGCCGTCGAGCGGCTGGCCAGGCAGCGGGGGACAACGCCCTTCGTGGTCACGGCGGCCGCGCTGGGGCGACTGCTCGCACAGAAGGCCGGGCAGGCGGACGTCGTCTTCAACGTCTCCTACGCCAACCGTGAGCGCCGTGAGTTCGAGTCCATGCTGGCCTGCACGGTCACCGGCTTCGCGCTGCCGGTGCGGGACGGCGCCGCTAATTCCTTCGCCGATCTGACGGACCAGGTCGCCCGCACCGCGGTGGAGTGCATGGACCGGGCCATGCCGGTACGCCGGATCGCCCCGGCGCTGCGGGAGCGCACGGGCGTCCAGGTGCCGGACCGGCTGGACGTGGGCTTCGCCTACCAGAGTTCGCTTGAGGCGGAGGTCGAACTGCCCGGCCTCACCACGGCCGTCGAGGACCTCGCGCCCGCCGCGGCCCGGACGGAGCTGACCGTAGGGCTCGTGCCAGCCGGGGACGAGCTGAAGGGCTTCGTGGAGTACTCGTCCGACCTGTGGGACCGCACCACCATCGAGGGCTGGGCCCGCGACTACGTCGCCCTGCTGCGTGCGGAGACCGACCGGGCGCCGGGGCGCTGAACACCGGCGGCGTCCGCCGACCCGCGACGGGCCCGCTTCGGGCCGCCACGGGACGGCGGACGCCGCCGCTCATGCCGCGCTGCTGCTCTTCGGCATCCAGTGCCGGCACGTCACCTCGTGCTCGGAGCCCAGGCTCGTCCACCAGCGCTCGCAGCACGCCGAGTCCAGCTCCGCCCGGACGATCGCCTCGGCCGCGTCACCGCCGCCGCGCGAGGCCCGCGCGATCAGATCGAGCAGGATCCGCCGCTGTTCGCCGATCACCGTCTCCCGGACGACGGCGATGACCGGCACCAGGCTGGCCGCCGCGAACAGACAGGCGGCCCACGCCGGGCCGTACAGGACTTCGAGGATCGAGGTCCAGGCGAGCCCCGCGCTCGTGGCGATGTAGAGGACACACAGCAGGCGGCTGGAGCAGTTCATGGGCGTACACCGTCCTTGAGGCGGATCGATTCCCTCTGTCCAACTACTCACGGCCCTCTCGGATTCGGGTGATTTTTCCCACCGTGACCGACCAGGCCCGTACCGCCGGGAATGACTAGGGCCGGATTCGCCGGGCCGGCCCTAGACGCCGACCGCCGCCTTTGCCTCGCCGACCGCTGCCTTTCCCTGGAACGCGGCGCGATAGGAGTGCGGAGTGGTGCCGACCACCCGGCGGAACCGCTCGCGGAACGCCGTCGGCGAGCCGAACCCCGCCTGCCGTGCGATCCGCTCGATCGGGTGGTCGCTGTTCTCCAGCAGATACTGGGCCCGCCGCACCCGCGCCCGCAGCAGCCACTGCACGGGAGTGGTGCCGGTCTGCTCGCGGAACCGCCGGCTGAAGGTGCGCTCGCTCATCCCCGAGCGCTCCGCCATCGCCCCCAGGGTGATCTCCCCGGCCAGGTTGTCCTCGATCCACTCCAGCAGGGGTTCGAGCGCCGAGCCGCGCGGCACCGGAGGGTGCTCGTGCACGATGAACTGAGCCTGCCCGCCCTCCCGTTCCAGCGGTACGACGGACATGCGGGCCGTGTGGGCGGCCACGGCCGAGCCGAGGTCCCGCCGGATCATGTGCAGGCACATGTCCAGTCCCGCGGCGGCTCCGGCCGAGGTGAGGATCTGCCCGTTGTCGACATACAGCACGTCCGGCTCCACATGGACGCCGGGAAAGCGGCGGGCCAACTCGCCGGTGGCCATCCAGTGGGTGGTGGCACGCAGCCCGTCCAGCAGCCCGGCCTCGGCCAGGACGAACGCGCCGACGCACACGGACGCGATGCGGGTGCCGGCCCGCGCCGCCTCCCGCAGCGCCGCCAGGACCTCGGCGGAGGGCGGCTCGGTCGTGTCGCGGCCCGGCACGACGATCGTGTCCGCGTCCGCCAGCCCGTCCAGCCCCCGCTCGACACGCAGCGCGAAGCCCTCGGTGGGCACCTCCGGCGACTCGGCGCACAGCCGGACCCGGTAGGGCCGCCGGCCGTCCGGCAGCCGCGTCCAGCCGAACATCTGGAAGGGCGTCGCCATGTCGAACGGCACCACGTTGTCGAGAACCAGGATCGCCACGGTGTGCATGGACGCCACCCTAGGCAGCTTCCCGCCATCGGCATAAGCCCAGGTCATGGATCAGGGCGCTGACGAGGTGCGGGGCACACGGGTGGCGAGAATCCGTTGGAAGCTGTCATTTCAGCCCCTGTGCGGTCACTCGGAAGATCTCTAGGGTCGGCGGCGTGACCAAGATCCTGCTCATCCTGCACGTCCTCGCCGCCATCGTCGCCGTCGGCCCCGTCACCGTCGCCGCCAGCATGTTCCCGCCGGCCGCGCGCCGAGTCCCGGAGGCCGCGGACGGGGCCGTGGCGGTGGGCACCGTCCAGCTGCTGCACCGCATCTGCCGCGTCTACGCGGCCATCGGGGTGTCGGTGCCCGTCCTCGGCCTGGCCACCGCACTGGCGATGGGGGTCCTGGGCAGCGGATGGCTCATCACGTCCATCGCCCTGACCGCCGCTGCCGCCGGCCTGCTGATCGCCTTCGTCCTGCCCCGCCAGGAGGAACTCCTGGAGCAACTGACCGCCCAGCAGACCGCCGAACGCTCGGCCACGGTCCAACTCGCCATGGTCACCGGGATCTTCAACCTCCTGTGGGCGACCGTGACCATTTTGATGATCGTCCGGCCTGGCTCGACCACGGGCGCCTGACCGTCGGCCGGGGCGGCCCACGGCACCGGGCCGTGGGCCGCCGCAGTGCCGATTCGTCCGCCGTCAAGCGCTCTGGCAGAATTCGTACTTCAGTGTGCGTCGGCGCCTAGACTCGACAGCCGTGCCCATATGCACACAGGGGCCACGACAGGAAAGGCGCGTTGACGGGTGTTCCAGGATTCCCCCATCTACGACCGGCTCATCGCGGAGCGCGGCGACATCCCCACCCAGGTGCGCAGGGAGGCCGAACGCGTCAGCCGGGAAATGGCGTTCGTCATGCAGCCGGGGCCGCCGCTCGGCCACGCACCGGCTCCGGTACTTCCGACGCCCCCGGCCCCAGCCTGGCAGCGCAGCGCGCTGCCGCCCGGCCAGCCCGGGTGAGCCCGGTCACGAAACAACCCTCGCGCTCGCCCCGTTGACGTGCGACTGCTGCCCGCCGACCGGGCGGGCGAGCCACTCGGCAATGCTGAGGGCTATCGGCTGACCGGTGTCCACCTCGACGAAGCCGAACTGTCCCGACTGGTTGCACTCCAGGAACCACCACGTCCCGTCGGCGTCCTCGACGAAGTCGAAGGCGCCGTAGGACAGTTCGGCATCCCGCAGATAGGCGAGGACGGCCTCCGCGATGCGCGGCGCGACCTCCACGGGACGCCACGGCTCCTTCGACGAGGCGAAGCGGACGTCCACCTCGGCCTCGCCGCCGGTCGCCTTGCGGGCGGCCAACAGCCGGTCGCCCACCGCGGTGAGCCGGATGTCGGCCACCTTGGCGACACGGCGCTGCAGCAGGGTGGGCCCGAACGCGACGGCGGAGAAGTCCGTGTCCGGCGCCACCCTGCTGGTCGGCACCGCACGCGGCGGGTCCTGCGGATGGGCGCCGGAGACCGGTTTGACCACCAGATCCGGATAGCGCTCGGCGAACTCCCGGGCGGCCTGTGGGAACGTCGTGATCAGCGTGGCCGGCACCGGCAGACCGCACTGCTGGGCCAGCCGCAGCTGCCAGGGCTTGTGACGGGCCCGGCGAGCCGCGTCGGGATGGTTCATCCAGCGGGCGTCGCTGCCGCGCAGCATCCCGTACAGCGCCTGCCCCGCCTCCTCCGTCAGCCAGGTCGACGGGCTGGACGCGCGCTGCGCAGCCGCCCCCGGCCGGCGCAGCCACACCGAACGCAGCCCTCCGATGCTCACGAGGCGCCCCGCGGCCGAGAGATGGCCGCGGAAGGCGCCGTGCACGAACTCACCGGACAGGGCGACCCCGCCGGTCAGGTCGGCGGGGTCGAGCCGGAACACCGGAACACCGAAGGCGTTCAGGTGCACGACCACCATGTCCGCGGTCACGTCCTCTTCGTTGGTAAGAATCAAGACGGTCATCGTCGCCGGCCTGCGTTCAGTCGTCGAAGTGAGTCTTGGAGCCCGCTGTGGACGTCGTGGTCGCCAACTCCCTCAACAAGGCGTGATCACAGGCGGCTATACGGCCGTCACGGAGCACGTTCAACTGCATGCCGGAGTCGTAGACGTACGGAGCGGTGACCTCCAACTCCACTGCCGGCCGTGCGTAGTTGAGCGCGAACGGTTGCATCGTCTCTCCCTCAAGGTGCTGCTCCGAGCGAGCCCGGTCACCCGGCGGCGGCCCTCGGTCCACCGACGCCCTTTGGTTACCACTTACTTAAACGAATCGAACGAGTGGTTGGTTTCCTTACTTTCCGTAATCAACGGCGTCCGGCGGTTCCGCTTCGGGAGAGCGGCGCAGGGTACGCAGTGCCAGCAAGAGCACGCCGATGTCGTCCAGATACACCGGATCGGGCACCAGATCGGCGGGCAGTACGAAGTACAGGACGGCACCCCAGAACACCCAGCGCGGCCCGGTCGGCAGCCCGGAGCGGCGCAGCAGCCGTCGGGTCCGCACGAGCCGCACCAGCACCCCGACGGCCACGGCGAGGACGACGGCCGCGAGGGCGACGGCGACGACGATCACGGTGGTGGTCGACTCCACGGACCCTCCTCCTGCCGGTGTCGCGCATCACACGCGCTGCTAGTCGGATGCCCGCATGCGCCGAGTGCATTGCATGACGGCGGTCACCTGGCCGCATCACGTCACCCGTCAGGACGGAAGACGCACAAACGGCCCGGTCACCTGCCTGACCGGCATGGAGAGGGAAAGATGCACGCACTGATGTGCACCCGCCCGACGCAGTACCCCCACCGCACGAATCCGCCGCAGCCGCGATACGCCCCCGGGGTTCACGGGTCGGTCGTTTCCCGTACTTTTCGCTCGCTTCTGCCTAGCGGCGGTCGGAGGTCTCGGGCTGCTCCTCCGCCGTCTTGCGTGTCCGGGCGGTGCCCTTGAGGCGTTCGAAGGTGCGGGTCAGCTGCTGGAGGGGGGACGCCGGAGCGGTGGTGGCCGGCGCCTCGGGTCGGGGTTCGGGCAGGGCCTCGGCGGACTCCCGGTAGGCGGCGAGCGCGGCGTGCGCCTGCTCGGCGGCCTCGCGGTACAGGTCGCGGGACTTCGTCATCGCCTCCAGCGCCTCGGCGTACATCGCCACGAGCCCGCGCTCGCGCTCGAGTTCCTCCTCGACGGTCAGCAGCCGCCAGTCCTCGCGCAGGGCGGTGAGGGCCTCCTCGCCGCCGTCCGGCAGCGGGCGCGAGAGGGCCGCGAAGCGGGTCACGGCGTGGATGAGTTCGGCCGGCTCCGAGCCGTCGAGGAAGACACTGCGCACGGCGAAGTCGTCGGCCTCGTACCCGGCGGGGGCCGGAGTGCCGGGCAACACCACGGCGCCGCCCCGCGGCACCTCCAGGTCATGCTCGCGCAGGGCCCAGTTCACGACCCGCAGCTGGCTGGGTGCCGCGCGGTGCTCGACCAGCCGGTGCCGCAGACTCGGCGGCAGCATCCCGGCGAGGGGCGTGCGGCCGCGCTGGTCGGTGGTCATCGCCTCGTGGACGACGACATGGATGCTCCAGCCGTCACCCGCGGCGTCCCGCAGCACTCGCCGTACCGCTTTGTCGTCCGCGGGGAGCGGGTTGATGTCGCGCAGCCGCAGGCCGGTGGCGGCGTCGTGGTCCCAGGCCGCGTCCGGCTCCTGCGGCCAGAACATCGCGGCCGGCGACGGCCATCGCGGGTCCCACGGGGCCTCGGCCTCCGCGAGGAGCGTCCACTCCTGTCCGTCGGCGGCGTCGTGCCGGACGGTTAGCCGGGCGCGTACGGTGACCGACCCGGCTACCCGCCATCGGGCCTCGAAGACCGACTCCGGGGCGCCCTCGGCCGCGGGCACCTCCAGGAAGTCGTCGATGGTCCGGCTGTCCTTGAGCTGCCGCAGACTGAGCCGGAGTACGTCCTGCGCGTCGCGCCCGGCATGGCGGCCGCGGGCCGACCACACCGTGGGGGGCGTCGTGGGGCGGGTGCTGGAGGAGCTGGGCATGAGTCCATCTGTGGGCGGGGGCACGTACGCGTACCAGTATCGTCGCCGCGGACGGAAGCCGACGGGGCGGGGGGTGCGCACACGGGGTGTGCGCCGTCCGCACCGGCCGGGCGCCGCTCACTCGTGGTCCGCGCCCTCGCCCGTCAGGAGAATGACCCGGTGAGCAGGACCCGCCCACCATCCGCATTGGGGCGGGTCCTGCTCATCCTCCGGCGCTCGCTCAGTTGTGGTACCCGATGTAGCCGTTGCCGTCCGGGTCGTTGCCGCTCTTGGTGTAGGCGTGCGAGTCCGCCCCGGCGCCCGAGGGCTTGTAGAGGTAGATCGTGTCCGCGTCGTTGTTCCACATGAAGTTGCAGTTGTCGCGGTAGACGACGTTGTTCTGGTCGGAGTCGGTGCCGTTGCCGCCCCGGAGCCTCACGTAGTCACCGGGCTGCAGGGTGTGGTTGGCGGTGAACGTGAAGCGGTTGCCGGCCTTGTCCTTCACGACGTAGCCCTTGAGGTTGACCGTCGTACCGGACGAATAGTTCTTGATCGTCAGGTATTCCTCGTCGGTGTTGCCGGTCCGGCAGTTGTTCGAGTCACGGCCGGGCGCGTCGTACTGGATGCCGCGGATCTTCAGCGCCGACGAGTACTCGGTGGCCTGCGCCGGAGCGGCGGAGAGTGCGGCGAGGGTGCCGGCCGCGACGGTGGTGATGGCGACGATGCGTATACGCATGGAGAAATACCCCCTGTGTGGAGCTTCTGTGAAGATCAGGAGTGTATCCAGTGATGACGGTCGCTGTGCCGACTTCACCCGAACGCGAGCAGACCGAGAGGGCCGGGGGTTGACCCCCGGCCCTCTCGGTCTGTGTCGGCGTCGGCTGCTTACGCGCCGCTCTCCCGGAGCATGTCCTCGCGTTCGACGAGCTTCACGCGCTCACGGCCCTGCGGCTCGCCCAGCGCCTTCTCGGCGGCGTCGAGCTTGTACCAGCCCTCCCACGTGGTGAACCGGATCTCGCGCTCGGCGAGGAACGCCTCCACGGCCTCCGGCTCGGGCGAACCGGGCGTCTGCAGACGGCCGTTCGCGAAGTCGTCCAGCAGGTTCGACACCGTCTCGTTGGCGTCGCCCTTGGTGTGGCCGATGAGGCCCACTGGACCGCGCCGGATCCAGCCGGTGACGTACGTCGACTGCAGGTGCTCGCCGGACTCCTGGACGACCCGGCCGCCCTCGTCCGGAACGGTGCCCGAGTCGATGTCCCAGGGAAGCTTGGGGAGTTTGTCGGAGAGGTAGCCGACCGCGCGGTAGATCGCGCTGACGTCCCAGTCCTTGAACTCGCCGGTGCCCTTGACGTTGCCGGTGCCGTCGAGGGCGGTGCGCTCGGTGCGCAGGCCGACGACCTTGCCGTCCTCGCCGAGGATCTCGGCCGGCGACTCGAAGAAGTGCAGGAACAGCTTGTGCGGGCGGTCACCCACGTCGCGGATCGCCCAGTTCTCCAGGGTCTTGGCGACCATGTCGGCCTGCTTGTTGCCGCGCCGGGTCTCGATCGAGCCCGCGTCGTAGTCGATGTCCTCGGGGTCGACGATGACCTCGATGTTGGGGGAGTGGTCCAGCTCCCGCAGCTCCATCGGGGAGAACTTCGCCTGCGCCGGTCCGCGGCGGCCGAAGACGTGGATCTCCAGCGCCTTGTTGGCCTTCAGGCCCTCGTACACGTTCGGCGGGATCTCCGTCGGCAGGAGCTCGTCCGCCGTCTTGGCCAGGATGCGGGCCACGTCGAGGGCGACGTTGCCGACGCCGAGGACGGCGACCTTCTCCGCCTCCAGCGGCCAGGTGCGCGGCACGTCCGGGTGGCCGTCGTACCAGGAGACGAAGTCGGCCGCGCCGTAGGAGCCGTCGAGCTCGATGCCGGGTATGCGCAGCTCGCGGTCGGCCGTCGCGCCGGTGGAGAAGATCACGGCGTCGTAGAACGCGCGCAGATCGTCCAGGCTGATGTCGTTCGGGTAGTCGACGTTGCCGAAGAGACGGATCTGCGGCTTGTCCAGCACCTGGTGGAGGGCCGTGATGATGCCCTTGATGCGGGGGTGGTCGGGGGCGACGCCGTACCGGATCAGTCCGAACGGCGCGGGCATCCGCTCGAACAGGTCGATGGACACACCGGGTTCGGCGGCCACGTCGGACTTGAGCAACGCGTCGGCGGCGTAGATCCCGGCGGGGCCGGCTCCGACAATGGCTACCCGCAGGGGGCGGGGCATGATCAGGTTCCCTTCGAGAGGCGATAGATCGACTCGAACGGGAAGCCTAAACTAAGGCAAGCCTAAGTCGGTACACGGGTCCGGCCTATGAGCTCATAAATCAATTCTATGGGCAGAGGGCGGGGAGTCCGAACGCAGGGTCGCCGTACCGCCCGGCAGTACGGCGACCCGCGTCCGTCCACGTCAGTCGATGTGGAAGCTGTCCCCGTAGACCTTCCAGTCGAGCGGTGTGTCGAGGTCGAGGTTGCCCTTGCGCAGGAAGACCCGCTGGGCGGTGTCGACCCGGCTGGTGTCGCTGTGGGCCTCCTCCTGCTTCATGGCCCATACCCGGGCGTCCAGGAAGGCGTTGAGGTACGTGACCTCGTCACCGCCCTGCGCCGGTGGCCGGGCCCGGTCCAGGGCGCGCCTGCGGATGCTGCGGAAGCTGGTGGGGTCGGTGCCGTCGCCGTGCATGACGATGGCGTCGTAGTAGGCGAACTGGCCGAGCACGCGCAGCCCGTCGCTCTTGCCCTGCCGTACGGCCGGGTTGAAGTACACCCGGTCGCGCTCGTCGTTCTGCGCCTGCTTGAACGCCTGGTCCTGCGCGGCGCGGCCCCAGTCGCGGGGGTAGTGCGGGTCGAGCCCGTCGTGCGAGTCGGTGCCGTCGACCCGGCGCAGCGCCGGCAGGTACGGGGCGAGGACGTTGCCGGGGCGGCGGTCGGCGTACAGCTCGACGAGGTCCAGCATGTCGCCCGTGCCGGAGCAGAAGCCGATGATGCCGGCGGTGTAGCCGCGGCCGTCACCGATGTCCTCGATGTACTTGTACTGCGCCTTCCAGTCGAGCGAGGAGTTCTCCGCGCTCGACACCAGCTTCATGGCGATCTCCTTCTTCGCCGGGTCGTCGAGGCCCGCCGCGGCGCGGTGCGCCGAGGCGGTGGAGGGGGTGAGGAGCGGGACGGACGCCGCGGACGCGCCGATCAGGGCGAGGAGGGTGCGGCGTGACGTGTGCGGGGGGTGGTGCTTCACGGCGGCTCCAATGAGTGGTGGGGGGTGGGGAGTTGGCCGTACGTGCACTGATAGGAAGGTTTCCTATCAGATGCCGGACGCGATGCGCACCGGTCGCGTCAAAGGTTCGTACCTATCTACAAGGGGTGGCCCACGGGCCCCGAGGGGCCGCCGGCTACGGCAGCGGTTGCTCCGCCCAGATCACCTTGCCGGCCGGCAGATACCGCGTGCCCCAGCGCTCGGCCAGCTGCGCGACCAGGAACAGGCCGCGCCCGCCCTCGTCCGTCATGGCCGCGTACCGCAGATGCGGCGAGGTGCTGCTGCTGTCGAAGACCTCGCAGATCAGCGACCGGTCCCGCAGCATGCGCACGCGGATCGGTTCACCGCCGTACCGGATCGCGTTGGTCACCAGCTCGCTCAGCATCAGCTCCGTGGCGAACGACAGCTCCTCCAGGCCCCAGCTCTCCAGCGTCCGCGTCACGTCGGAACGCACCTGGGCCACGGCCGCCGGATCGGAGGGCACCTCCCACTCGGCGACCCGGCCGGGCCCGAGCGCCCGGGTCCGCGCCACGAGCAGCGCGATGTCGTCGCTCGGCCGGGCCGGCAGCCGGGCCTCCAGCACCGCCTGACAGGTCTCCTCCGGCGTCCGGCCGGCCCCGGCCAGCGCGTCCCGCAGCAGCTCCAGACCCTCGTCGATGTCCCGTTCCCGGTCCTCCACCAGACCGTCCGTGTAGAGCACCAGCCGGCTGTCCTCCGCCAGCTCCAGCTCGGCCGTCTCGAACGGCAGCCCGCCCAGGCCCAGCGGGGGACCGGCGGGCACATCGGGGAACTCCACGGTGCCGTCCGGCCGCACCACGGCCGGCGGCGGATGGCCGGCGCGGGCGACCGTGCACATCCGGGACACCGGGTCGTAGACCGCGTACAGACAGGTCGCGCCGGTCACCGCGGCGCTGTCGCTCTCCTGCGCCTCGTCCTGGTCGATGCGGGCGACCAGCTCGTCCAGCAGCGCGAGCAGTTCGTCGGGCGGCAGGTCCAGCGCGGAGAAGTTGTGCACGGCCGTACGCAGCCGCCCCATCGTGGCCGCCGCGTGCAGCCCGTGACCGACGACGTCGCCCACCACCAGCGCGACCCGGGCGCCGGACAACGGCAGCACGTCGAACCAGTCCCCGCCCACCCCGGCCTGCGCCGGCAGATACCGGTAGGCGATGTCCAGGGCGTTCTGCTCGGGCAGGCTGCGCGGCAGCAGGCTGCGCTGGAGCGTCACCGCCATGCTGTGCTCACGCGTGTACCGGCGGGCGTTGTCGATGGACACCGCCGCCCGCGCCACCAGCTCCTCCGCCAGCGCCAGCTCGTCGGCGTCGAACGGCCCCGCCTTGCGGGCCCGCCAGAAACTCACCACGCCCAGCACCAGGGATCCCGCCCTGAGCGGCACCGCGATCAGCGAGTGGATGCCGAACTCCACCACCTGCGCCGACCGCTCCAGGTCCTGGGCCCGCCAGCCGGGCGCCTTCTCCAGCCGCGGCTCGACGACGGCGTGCCCGTCCTTGAGCGCCCGGGCCTGTGGCGAGGAGTCGACGAACCGGATCTGCTCGCCGACCGGGTACAGCGGAGCGTCCTTGCGGATGCCGCCGGACGCCGTGCGCCGCAGCCGGGTGACCGCCTCCGGCTGCCCGCCGTCGAGTACCGCGTCGAACAGGTCGACGGTGGCGTAGTCCGCGAACCTGGGCACCGCGAGCTCCGCCAGTTCCTCGGCCGTACGGGTCACGTCCAGGCTGGTGCCGATGCCCACGCCGGCGTCGTAGAGCATGTTCAGCCGCTCGCGGGCCTCCTCGGCGCGGCCGGACAGGGCGCGCAGCTCCGTCGAGTCGCGCAGCGTGGCGACACTGCCGGAGGGGCGGCCCCTGAGGTGGGTGGGGCGCTGGTTGACCGCCAGCAGCCGGTCCTTGACCAGGTGCACCTCGTCCGTGGCCATCCGGCCGGAGTCCAGCAGTTCGGCGGTGTCGGGGGCGAGGCCGAGTTCGAGCACCTTGCGTCCCTCGGCGTCCTCGGGCAGGTCGAGCAGGCGGTGCGCCTCGTCGTTGGCGAGCAGCAGTCGGCCCTCGGCGCCGACGATGATCACGCCCTCGCGCACGGCGTGCAGAACGGCGTCGTGGTGCTCGTACATCCGGGTCATCTCGTCCGGCCCGAGCCCGTGCGTCTGCCGCAGCAGCCGCCTGCTGACCAGCGCGGTGCCCGCCGTGGACAGGGCGAGCGCCACGGCCGCGGCGGTCAGGACGAGGGGCAGCTGACGGTCCGCGGTGCCGCCCACGGTGGCGGTCGTGATCCCGGCCGACACCAGGCCGACGACCTTGCCGTCGTCGTCCTTGACGGGGACCACGGCCTGGACGAGCGGGCCGATCGTGCCGGTGATCTGCTCGGTCACCACGCGGCCCTCCAGGGCCGGCTGGAGGTTCCCGACGAAGTGCTTGCCGATGCGGTCCGGCTTGGGGTGGGTGTAGCGGATGCCCTCGGTGTTCATCACGACGATGAAGTCGACGCCGGTCGCCTTGCGCGCCGCCTCCGCCCGCGGCTGGAGCAGGGCCGTCGGATCGGGGCTCTCCAGCGCCTCCCGGGTGCCCGGCGCGTTCGCGAACGACTCGGCCACCGCCACGGAGCGGTTGCGCGCCTCCTGCGTGGAGTCGTAGCGCACCTGAAGCACCAGCGCCACCACCGCCGCGACCACCAGCAGCAGCACGATCACCACTTGCAGCAGGAACACCTGCCCGGCGACGCTGCGCCCGCCGACCGTCGAACGCAGCCGGGCCAGCGGGCCCCGGCGCCGCGGATCGCGCGGCACGCCCCGCTCGGGCACGACGGTGCCGCGGTCCGGCGCACGCCCGGTGCGCGGACCGCTGGGACGACGGGCCGACCGGGCCCCGGATCGACCCGATAGTCGGACCATGTGCCCATGTCTACACTGCCGCGCCTCCGGAGGCGAGAGACGTCACACACCGTGACAGAAGCTGTTTCCACTCTCACACTTCGATCACCGGCGTGATCGGTGGACTCCGGGCAACTCCCGCCCCCGCGACGGGGGTACGCCCGCGCAGGGCACGCTCATTTCCGGCGCAGCGGCGTGGCCCGCCGGGTGGCGAGCAGCAGCGCGATGTCGTCCGGTCGGTCCGGAATGTGCCGGGCCGTCGCGGTGAGCCGGTCCGCCATGCCCGCCAGCGAACGGCCACCCGGCCGGGCCCCGGGCGCCCCGGCCCTGGCCAGCGCCACCCGCAGCGCGCTGATGCCCTCGTCGATGTCGACGCCGGGCCGCTCGACCAGCCCGTCCGTGTACAGCGCCAGCACGGCGCCGGGCTCCATCCGCAGCTCCGACACCGGGTACTGGGCCTGCTGGTCCACGCCGAGCACCACCCCGCCGGGCAGGTCCACCAGATGCGTACGGCCGTCGGGGCGGCGCAGCAGCGGGCGCGGATGCCCGGCCACCGCCGCCTGGGCGAGACCGGTCGCGGGATCCAGGCGGATGTAGCAGCAGCTCGCGAACAGGCCCGTGTCGAGGTCGATGAGCAGGTGGTTGGTGCCGCTCATGACCTCGTCGGGCCGACGGTCGCCGAGCGCGAAGGCCCGGACGGCGCTGCGCAGCTGGCCCATGGTGGCCGCCGCCTGCACACCGTGCCCCTGGACGTCACCGATCACCAGGGCCAGCCCGTCCCCGGAGGGCACGACGTCGTACCAGTCACCGCCCACCTCCATGCCCTGGGTGCCCGGCAGATAGCGCCCGGCCGTCTCCAGCAGGGGGTGCTCGGACAGCCGGCGGGGGAGCAGCGCCTGCTGGAGCCCACGGGCCAGTGCGGCCTCGCTCTCGTAGCGCTGCGCCTTCTCCATGGCGTGCGCGATGAGCCCGGCCATCGCGGTGAGCACCGCGCGCTCCTCGGAGCTGAAGCTGCGCGGCCGGTCGAAGCCGAGGATGCAGGAGCCGACCGGCCGCCCGGAGGCGATCAGCGGCAGGAAGGCGCGGGCGCCCTCGGTCGCGTCGAGGGCGATGCCCGGATAGGCGTCGGCGAGCTGCTGCATCGAGTCGAAGAACAGCGGGCGCCCGTTGGTGAGCGTCTCCACGCCGGGCAGGCGCTCGTCCAGCGCCACCCCGTCGAACGGGGCGAGGAACCCCTGCGGGAAGCCCGTCTCCCAGGCCATGTACAGATGCCGCTCCTGGAGCAGGTAGATCGCCAGCCGTCGGCCGCCGAACGCGGGCAGCAGCTCCCGCATGACGACGGCGGACACCTGCCGGGGGGTGACCGCCTCGGTGAGGGCGATGGCGAGGACGATGGGGCGGTACAGCGGGGCGAGCGAGGTCGCGCCGACCGGCTCGGGCGCGGCATGGGTCTCCGGGAGGTCGGACGGGCTGTCGGCCACCCCGTGCCCCGGGCGGATGGTGCAGGTCAGCAGGTCGGGACCGGAGTAGACGGACAGCGCGAGCCAGTCGCCGCCGAACGGGCTGGCGTCGGGATCACGCTCCTGGGCGGACGGTCTGCGGACGTGGAAGTGCACCGGGTCCGGAGACAGCAGGGCCACCCGCAGATGGTCCTCGACGGCGGGCTGGTTCAGCCAGGGCACGCTCTCCCACAGGGGCCGGCCGAGCAGTTCGGTGCGCGAGCGGCGCAGCAGCCGTGCCGCGTGCGGATTCGCGTAGACGACCGTCCCCAGCCGGTCCAGGCAGAACACCCCGTCCGGCAGCAGGTCGGCCGCCACGTCCGCCACCGCGCTCTCCCCCGGATCGAGGACGACACCGCGCACGGGCGCCACCGGCCCGAACGGCGTCGCGTCCTCGTACGGCCCCCAGACCTCGACCAGCCGCAGCGCGCCGTTCGCGGCGCGCACGTACAGCGGCAACGCCGGTGGCCGGCCGCCGGCCGCCTCCCGCAGCGCCGCGAGGATCCGGTCCGTGTCGCCCGGGGCGACGGCCGCCGCGAAGTCCTCGACGGTGGCATGGGCGTCTCCCGGAGCGGAGCCCAGCACGACGTTCAGGCGCTCCTCCGCGCTCACCACACCCGTCACCGGATCCCAGGCGAACCGGCCCAGGTACCCGGAGGGCCGGCGCCGGGCCGGTGGCCGCACGCACAGGGGCCCGCCGTCCCAGGACACCGCGGCGGGGTCCCCTTTCTCCAGCGTGCGCAGCGCAGATCCCAGCTCCTTGGCCAACTGGGCCATGCGTTCGCGCACCGGCAGCAGCTCCGTGGCGTCCTGCGCCGAGGGCCGCAGCACGGTCAGCACTCCGAAGACGGTCGACCCGCCGGTGACGGGGACGTGCAGGGAGCCGAACTGGAACGGCAGCCCCGCCGCGAACTGGGGATAGCGCCGCATCGTCTCCGTCGCGTTCGGCAGCACCACCTCGACGCCGAGCCGGAAGGCGTCGGCGACGGGGAACGGCCGGTCCGCGTGCAGCCGCCACCACGGCCGGAACAGCGGCCCCGGCAGCCCCTCCAGCACCGCCAGCCGGAGCAGTCCGGGCGTGCCTGAGCGCAGATAGACCCCTCCCGCGTGGCCACCGGCCGCGCTGATCGCCTCCGCCGAGGCATCGATCAGCAGCGCCGCCAGCCCACCGGGCGTGCGCTCTTCGCCCTCGGCGCTCCCAGTCATCGGCCCTACCTCGTCCGTATGCCGTCACGCGCGCGACACAGCAAGAATGCGCCACGACGTGCCCCGCCCGCACCTGGGCGGCGCAAAACAGATGTCCTCGGCGGACGGCGACGGGGGTCGGAGAGCCGCCGACCGGGCGGTACGGGCACCGGGTCGTCGCGGCCGCGGACACGAGAACCCGCAACCGCACGGCCCCCTTCCCCGTTGTGGGTGCGGAACGTGCGGAACGTGCGGAACGTGCGGAACGCGCGGAACGAGAACACCACCGACCCGGACCGTTCCCGACATCCGTCAGCGAAACGGCACCACAGCGGTCGGCAGGGCGGATGCTGGCAGAAGCACTCGGGACCGATCCGGCGGGCACGGCTCAGGCAGGAGAGCAGACGCATGGAGTACTACGACCTCGGCACCCACACCCGCCCCGTCACCACGTCCTCCGCCCAGGCCCAGCTGTGGTTCGACCGCGGGCTCGCGTGGACGTACGCCTTTCACCACGAGGAGGCCGTCGCCTGCTTCGAGGCCGCGGCCGAGGCCGACCCCGACTGCGCCATGGCCCACTGGGGCATCGCCTACGCCCTCGGCCCGAACTACAACAAACCCTGGGAGTTCTTCGACGAGGCCGACCTCGCGCGCACCGTGGACCGGACCCACGCCGCCGTGGAGCTGGCCCACGACAAGGCGGCCAACGCCACCCCCGTCGAACAGGCTCTGATCGGCGCCCTGCGCGCCCGCTATCCGCAGGCCAAGGCCGTGGCGGACTGCTCGGTCTGGAACGCTCCCTACGCCGACAGCATGCGCGCGGTCCACGATCTCGCCCCCGACGACCTGGACGTGGCCACCCTGTACGCCGACGCCCTGATGAACCTCACGCCCTGGCAGCTGTGGGACCTCAGGACCGGCGAACCCGCCGAAGGCGCACGCACCCTGGAGGCCAAGGACGTCCTCGACCGGGCCCTGGCCACCGACGCCGGACGCGACCACCCGGGCCTGGTCCACATGTACATCCACCTGATGGAGATGTCCCCGACCCCCGAGGCGGCCCTGCCCGTCGCTGACCGGCTGCGCAGCCTGGTGCCGGACGCCGGGCACCTCCTGCACATGCCCTCCCACCTGGAGGTGCTCTGCGGCGACTACCGGCGGGTCGTCTCCGACAACGCGGCGGCGATCGAGGCCGACGAGAAGTACCACGCCCGAGCCGGGGCGATGAACTTCTACACCCTGTACCGCTCGCACAACTACCACTTCAAGATCTACGGCGCGATGTTCCTCGGCCAGTCCGAGGTCGCCCTCAGGACGGCGGCCGAGCTGGAGGCGTCCATCCCCGAGGACCTGCTGCGGGTGCCGAGCCCGCCCATGGCCGACTGGCTGGAGGCCTTCCTCGCCATGCGCGTCCATGTGCTGATCCGCTTCGGCCGCTGGGACGACATCCTCGGCCTGCCGCTGCCCACCGACCCCGAGCTGTACTGCATGACGACCGCGATGCTCCACTACGCCCGCGGCGTCGCGCTCTCCGCCACCGGCCGCGTCCCGGAGGCGGAAGCCGAACGCCTGCTCTTCCGCGCGGCGGTACCCCGTGTCCCCGAGACCCGCATGCTGTTCAACAACACGTGCGCCGACATCCTCGCGATCGCCTCGGAGATGCTCGACGGCGAGCTCGAGTACCGCAAGGGCGACCACGAGGCCGCCTTCGCCGCCCTGCGCCGCTCCATCGAACTGGACGACAACCTCCCTTACGACGAACCCTGGGGCTGGATGCAGCCCGCCCGGCACGCCTACGGCGCCCTCCTCCTCGAACAGGGCCGCGTCGAGGAGGCCGAGGCGGTCTACCGCGCCGACCTCGGCCTCGACGGCACCCTCCCGCGCGCCCTGCAGCACCCCGGCAACGTGTGGTCCCTGCACGGCCTGCACGAGTGCCTGACCCGGCTGGGCCGGACCGGCGAGGCACAGATGGTGGCCCAGCAATTGCGACTCGCCACCGCTCTGGCGGACGTACCGATCGACGCCTCCTGCTTCTGCCGGCTCGACACCGCCGCCGGGGCCGCGGCCGGGGACGGCTGCTGCGCCTGACGCCGGCGAGGGCGCCGCACCCTGCGGGTGAAGGGCGCAGGACCATCCGGATGCCGGACGCGTGGCGCGCGTCCGGCCTCGGCGTGGGTGGTGTGCCCTGGTACGTCAGGACAGCCCCCGCGAAGGAGACACACGGCATGTTCGGACAATCGCAGGCGTTCAGCGGCTTCTCGGTCGACGACCTGGGCGAGGCCCGCCGCTTCTACGGCGAGACCCTCGGCCTGGAGGTGGAGGAGACCGGGGAGGGGGACATGCGGGTGCTGATCCTCAAGCTCGGCAGCGGGGCGCAGGTCTTCGTCTACCCCAAGGCGACGCACACCCCCGCCTCCTTCACGATCCTCAACTTCCCCGTGGACGACATCACGGCGGCCGTCGACGAACTGGAGCGGCGCGGTGTGTCCCTGGAGCGCTATTCCGGGTTCGAACACGACGAGAAGGGCATCGTCCGGGTCGGCGAGGGCGGCCCGACGGGCATCGCCTGGTTCACCGACCCGGCCGGGAACGTCCTCTCCGTGCTCCAGGAGAACTGACGGGAGAACGGACCCGGAAAGCTCCCCTCCGTCCGGCGCCGCGCCGGGCCTGCGGCCGGTCCGGCCCGCTCCGGTCGCCGGGCAGGTCACCGTGGCCGCCGCCGGCCCGCTGACGCACCCGGGCGGCGGAGCCTTCCCGCCGCCCGGGTCTCACGGCAACTGCGCCCGCACGGCGCTGTCGTCGAGGAAACCGCCCGACTGGTGCTGCCACAGCTTCGCGTAGGCGCCCTCGGCGGCCAGCAGTTCGTCGTGGGTGCCCTGCTCGACGATCTCGCCGCGGTCGAGCACGACGAGCCGGTCCATGGTGGCGACCGTGCTCAGCCGGTGCGCCACCACCAGCGCGGTCCTGCCGTCCATGAGCCGCCACAGCGCTTCCTGCACGAGGATCTCGCTCTCCGAGTCCAGGGCGCTGGTCGCCTCGTCGAGCAGCAGGATCGGCGCGTCGCGCAGGATCGCGCGGGCGAGCGCGACCCGCTGGCGCTGGCCGCCGGACAGCTTGACCCCGCGTTCGCCCACCATG
This sequence comes from Streptomyces sp. NPDC093568, assembly GCF_044764945.1. Classification (NCBI taxonomy): domain Bacteria; kingdom Bacillati; phylum Actinomycetota; class Actinomycetes; order Kitasatosporales; family Streptomycetaceae; genus Streptomyces; species Streptomyces sp. NPDC093568. The sequence continues at coordinate 2,073,600 of NZ_JBIWJD010000001.1, forward strand.
GTGTCGAAGCCGTCCGGCAGCGACTCGGCGAACTCCGTGACGTGCGCCGCCTCGGCCGCACGGCGGATCTCGGCCTCGTCGGCGTCCGGCCGGGCGAAGGCGATGTTCTCGCGCAGCGTCCGGTGGAACATCGCCGGGTCCTGCGGCACGTAGGCGATCCGGCCCCGCAGGTCGGCCTGGCGCAGTCTGCTGATGTCCTGACCGCCGATCAGGATCCGGCCGGCGTCGATGTCGGTCATCCGCAACAGCAGCCGGGTGAGCGTCGTCTTGCCGCCCCCGGACCGGCCGACGAGGCCGACCTTCGTCCCGGCCGGCACATCCAGTTCGAGGCCCTCGAACAGCGGCCGGCCGCCGGCGTGGGTGAAGTTCACCTTCTCGAAGCGGACGTCGGCGGGTGCGGGCAGCAGCGGCTCAGGCGACGGCGGGTCCAGTACGGTCGGCGGCGTCAGCAGCAGTTCGGTGAACTGCGCCGCCTCCGTCATGGAGCTCTCCAGCCGACGGTAGATCTGGTTGAACTCGAACATGATCCGCGTCGCGTTGGTGTAGTAGGTGAACGCGACCACGATCGCCTCCACACCGTGCCCGCCGCCACCGAGCGTGACCGCGAGCAGCAGGCCCAGCGCGCTGGTGAGCACCGACATCGGCGCGACCAGGGTGTCGATGCGCAGATTGCCGTAGTCCCACGACCGCAGCATGAGCCGCCGTGACTCCGCGACCCGGGAGCGGTGCTCGGCGGCCTCGCCCTCCTCGGCGGCGAACGCCCGCACCGTGTCCATGTTCATCAGGCTGTCGGCGACATGCCCCGACATCCGGGCGATCGCCTCCTCACGCTGGTCCACCAGCGCCTGGCGGCGGCGGATCAGGGGCACCACGCACAGCGCGGTGATCGCGACCATGGCCAGGAGCCCGACGACCAGCAGCGGGTCGTAGCGCCACAGCACCACCGCACCGAACGCAAGCGGCACGAAGCTGCCGACGATCTGGAAGGTCAGCGTGTCGACGAAGTCCTCGTAGCGGGAGGCGAAGCTCAGCACGCGCTTGGTGAGCGATCCGGCGAAGTTGTCGTGGAAGAACGCCGCGTCCTTCGCGAAGAGCTCGTCCATCCCGACCACCCACAGGTGCTCGACGCCGAGGGCATCGAGGCGGTTGAGACAGTGCAGTGCGATACGCCACAGCGCCTCCGCGAGCAGCAGGACACCGACGAAGCCCAGGACGTACGGCAGCGTCGAGGCGACGGTGACGTCCTCGTCGCCCGCGATGTCGCCGACGAGCTTGGCGACGATCAGGGGCGCCACGTAGTTGATTCCGATGTTGCCCAACGCCGACAGCAGCATGGCCGGGACCGTCAGCCACCGGAGCCGGGCCAACTCCCGTCCGTAGTAACGAAGTGCGAGGACCACAGAGCGTTTGCCCGGCAGAACCCTGCGAGGCTCAGGCGTTCCCATCTCACCCCCCTGTGATGTCGTGCGGCGGCCCGCCAGGGCATCGCCGCGACTACGTTCCGTACCGGTCCGGATACGCAGTGTCCCGTGACGGCGGCCGAGGAGTCCAAGTGTTTTCCGACCGGGGGGCGGCGCATTGGGGCAGTGGGGTCCGGCCGGGAGGCGCGACTTTTGACTACCGCCAGTAACGTGGTGAACTTCCTCCAGGGTTACCGAGCAGTCACTTAGGTGCCCGCTTTCCCTGCTTCGGCACTATTTCGCCACCAACCCGGAGGACCTTCATGTCGACCCAAGGCGACGCCCTGGAGCAGACACGCGCCGACTACGAACACCACATGCGGACCTGCCGGCAGTGCCATGTCGACACGGTCCCGTGCGCGGTGGCCAAGCACCTGCTCCGCCTGTACAACAACGCGAGAAGAAACAGCGCCCAGCGCGGCGTCAACGCTCACTGACAGGCGGCAGGTGCCGGTCGGAACACGTCAGGTGAGGACCGTCTCCCAGGTGTCCACGGCGTAGTGGACGGCCATCCCGTGCCGGGCATAGAGCGCCGGAGCGCCGGTGGAGTTGGCGGTGTCCACGCCCAGCCCCACCGTGTCGCGGCCGCGCGCGGCGAACGCCGCGAACGCGTGGCTCAGCAGCAGCCCGCCGAGGCCTGCGCCCCGAGCCTCGCGCAGGACGCCGATGCTGCGGATCCAGCCCATGGCCTCGCGGTCGTCGCGTGAGATGAGGAACCCGGTGTCCCCCAGATCGTCGGTGCCGACGATCCACACCAGGGACCAGTCGAGGGCGTCCGCGTCGACGTCGTGCAGCCACTGGTCGTAGGTGCGCGGCTGGAAGTCGAAGTGCTCGGCGAAGCTCGACTGGTACAGCGCGTGGACCCGCGCACGGTCCGCCTCGTCGGCGCACGGGCGCAGCCGTACGCCCGGCGGAAGCTCCGGCACCCGGTCCGCGGCGGCGTCCAGCGCGCGCCGCAGCACGTGATAGCGCCGTACGGCGTGCCAGCCCCGCTTCTCGATCAGCGTCGTGTCGAGCGTGGGCTCGGTGTTGAGGTGCAGATGCACCACCGCCCTGGCGGCACCGTTCGCGCGGGCCTTCTCCAGGGCACGGGCCTCCAGCGCGTCAAGAATGAGCTCCCCGGCCCGCTGGTGGTCGGGGAGCACATAGTGGTCGACGTCGACGCGCTCGCCCCCCGACTCGTCCCACAGCAGGCCGTACGCCACGAGCAGGTCGCCGTCGAAGACCAGCCACGAGTCGCGGTCGAGGGCGATGTCGGGCCCCGACAGATCGGCCTCGACGGTGTGCAGGTCGGTCTCGGGCCGGCCTATCTCGATCCGGTCGATGTCGTTGAGCAGGTCTGTGATGGCGGGCGCGTCGCTGAGCCGGGCCGGACGAAGGGCGTAGGACATGCGCTCAGGGTCCGGGGGAGGGGGCGACGGCCGCAACGGATTTTCGTCCGCCCCACCCCCCCCGCGGCCCCCAGGTCAGCAGTCCCGCACGCCGGCGATCTTCTCGCCGCCCCGGATGTAGAGGTTGCTCACCCAGGCGATGTCACTGCCGGCGAACTCCTGCACCGCGGTCCACCAACTGTTCCCGCCGACGGCCGGGTCATGGACGTACTGCCCCTGGGTCTGGCACACCGCGTCCATCCAGTACTGCGAACGCACCGTGAGCCGCGGCGAGTCGGCCGTCGGCCGGCTGCGCAGATTGACGTCGGTCGCCCAGATGTAGACGTCGGTCAGGGTCGGGTCGCCGTTGTCGGCCACCGCGGCGGCGGGGCCGGCCGTGGGCGCGGCCTCGGCCGTGGCGGCGAGCGTGCCGACGGTGAGCGTGGCCACCGCCAGGGCGGTGGCGCAGCGGCGCAGGGCTGTCTTCAAGGGTGTTCCCCCGTGCTCGAAAGATGCTGTGTGACTGAGAGGTGTTGCGGGTCGACGGGCGACGGCCGTCAGCAGGTCGCGGAGGCGGGCAGGTCGCCGTACTCGTTGCCCTTGAGGTAGACGGCGCTGACATAGCCCTCGACGAGCTTGACCCACACGTCGTTGGTGTAGCCGTGGTCGGTGATGCGCTCGCCGCGCACCCAGCAGTACGCGCCGCGCGGCTCGTTCGCCGGGGCGCTGCCGACCTTGTCGTACGAACGGCCCGGGCCGGAGCGGATGTTGACCGTCTCGTACGGCACGACGGCGTACGGTGCGGCCATGATGCGGGCGCCGCCGTGGTCCGCGTCGCCGGCCGCGACCGCGGTGGCGGCCGTGAGCGGTCCCAGCAGGGCGAGCGCGCCGGCGCCGACGAGCGCGGCTCGGGCGAGGGTACGAGTGGGCATGACGGATCCCCCTGTTTCGAATTCGGTCGTGCGGCATCTGGCCGCTGTCCGGAACCCTAGGGAAGCGGGCGGTCGAAGGGACCCTGATATGTGTCAGGTACCGCTCGCCCGGCGCCGCCCGTACGGTCCTGACGACCAGCGGCGCCCGGCCGGACGACGGCAGGCGCCGCCGCCACCACCAGGGCAGCACCGCCCACGAAAGAGGTTCGTATTTACGCCGGGGGTGAAGGCCATCGCAGAACTGCTCTGACCCGCAGGTGAACACGGGGCGGCACCCTTTGCCTCAGCCCATGGGACGCTGCTGGTTCTCGATGTACTGGCGAACGACGGTCAGCGGTGCCCCGCCGCAACTCCCGGCGAAGTAGGAGCCGGACCAGAAGTGGCCGCCCCACAGGTACCGGCGGACGTGGGTGTCGTATTCCTTGCGCAGCAGCCGGGCGGAGACGCCCTTGAGGCTGTTGACCAGTTTGGAAAGCTGGACCTTCGGCGGGTAGTGCACCAGCAGGTGTACGTGATCGTCCTTGCCGTTGAACTGCTTCAACTCGGCCTCGAAGTCCGTGCAGACCTCCCGCATGATCTCTTCGCAGCGCGCCAGCATGGCGTCCGTCATGGCCTCGCGCCGGTACTTCGTGACGAAAACCAAGTGGACATGCAGGTTGTAGACGACGTGGCGGCCGGTGCGTACATCGGGATTTGGAATCCATCGAGGTGACATGAACCAAAATGATATTGTGATCGCGTGACCTCGGAACTCGGCCTGGAGAAGCGGCAGTTCGGGCATCGCGCCCGACTGGCGCTGAGTCCTGCGCAGGTCCGGCTCATCGATGAGCAGGCGCACGCGGCCCGCACCATGTGGAATTGCCTGCATGACTGGTGGACGATGCTGCCGAAGGGTAAGCGCACACTGGCCGCCGCCGACGCGGCGATCCGGCAGGCCCGCAAGGAGATCGATTGGCTCGCCGTTCTGCCTGCTCAGGCCGCTCAGGCGGTGTTGAAGACGTATTTCCAGGCGTGGAAGAACTGCTGGGATGGTCGGGCTGACGAGCCCAACTTCAAGGCCCGCTTCCGCACGGTGATGTCGGTGGACATCCCCCAGGGCCGGGACCTGGCCATCAGCCGCGTTCACCGCCGCTGGGGCATGGTCAACATCCCCAAGGTCGGCCGCGTCCGCTTCCGCTGGACCAAAAGCCTTCCGGTCGGCAAGAGGGCGGACACTGAGAACCGGATCACCGGGGCACGCCTGGTCAAGGACGCGCTCGGCTGGCACATCGCCTTCCGTGCGACGACCCTCGAACCGGCTTCCATGCCCCACCCAGGCCCGCAGGTCGGTATCGATGCCGGAATCACCGTGCCTCTCGCCCTCTCCGACAGCGAGAAGTACGACCACGACGAGTGGAAGTCCGGCAAGGACAAGCCGAACGCCTGGCTGACCGACACCGAACAGGCCAAGCTGCTCCGTCTGGAGCAGCGGGCTGCGCACCGCAAGAGCTTCCGCAAACGGGGAGAGCGCACCTCGAACCGCCTGCGGGCAGACTATGACCAGATCCAGCAGCTACGCGCGAGAGCCAAGCGCAGGCACCAGGACTGGCAGCACCAGACCACCACCGAGATCGCCGCCAAATACAGCGTGATCGTGGTGGAAGACCTGGCCATCACGAACATGACCAAGAGCGCCAAGGGAACCATCGCCGAACCCGGGAAGAACGTCGCCCAGAAGTCCGGACTCAACCGCTCCATCAGCCAGGAGGCATGGGGTCGGGCCGTGACGATGCTGGCGTACAAGACCGCCCAGCGCGGCGGCAGTCTGCACAAGGTCCCAGCCCCCGGCACCTCCCGGCGCTGCTCAGCCTGCGGCTTCACCACCCCGGGCAGCCGCCAGTCCCAGGCCGTGTTCGTATGCAAGAACCCGGACTGCGGATGGTCGGGCAACGCCGACCACAACGCTGCCCGGAACATCTTGCACTTGTACCGGATGGGCCACGCGCTCGTCCCGGCTGCCGGAAGGGCAGTCGTCAGGCGCCCACGAGGCGCCAAGCCCGCCACCGCAAGGTAGGCAGGAATCTCCCGCCTTCAGGCGGGAGAGCACTTCAATCCGACCGGTGCGGCTCCTTCGCCCGCATCGAGAACTCCCGCGCCAACTGCGCCGCCGTCCTGGAGCGCTCGAACTCCGGGGCGGCACGCGCCGACGGCTGGGTCTCGGAGACCGTCGACCCGGGCATCAACTACGCCTACTCGATGATCGGCAACAACCTCAACGGCCGGGTCTCGCGTGCCCTGCTGACCTGCGACGGTCACGTCCTGACGTACACGAACTGGTACTGACCGCCGGAACTCGCCGCCGGGGGCCACGATCCACGCGGAGGCAACCGAGCGGGCCGCCGGCTCGTCCTTGGGATCATGTTCACCGCAAGGATCACCGGCCCCCTGGTGGCATCGCTGCGTCAGCTGCTGGACTTCGCGTGGCTGCAGACCAGGTCCTGCGCCTTCGCCATCGCCCTGATGTCCGGCGTGGCGGCGTCCACCCTGGTGCCCGGCCTCCCCGTCGCGCGCTACGACCTGCTCGTCGTCTACGGCGTGCTGCTGACGCTGCTGTTCTGGGCGCGTGGCTGGGAGGACGGGCGGGACGTCGCCGTCATCGCGGTCTGCCATGTCATCGGGCTAGCCTTCGAGCTGGTGAAGGTGTCCCTCGGCTCATGGAGCTATCCGGAGCCGGCCGTCCTGAAGTTCGCGGGCGTCCCGCTGTACGGCGGATTCCTGTACGCCGCCGTGGGCAGCTACGTGTGCCGCGCCTGGCGGCTGTTCGACCTGGAGCTGGTCCGCTACCGCCCGCGCTCGACGGCCGTGGTCGCCGCCGCCGTCTACGTCAACTTCTTCAGCCACCACTGGCTTCCGGACGCCCGGTGGCTCCTGGCCGTCCTGCTTCTCGCCGTCACCGCCGGGACCTCGGTGAGCTTCACCGTACGGGGCGTACGCCGACGCATGCCCCTCGCGCTGTCGTTCGTCCTGATCGGCTTCTTCCTCTGGGTCGCCGAGAACCTCGCCACCTACGTGGGCGCCTGGCGCTATCCCTACCAGCTCGACGGCTGGCAGCCCGTGGGCGTGGAGAAGTTCGGCGCCTGGTCCCTGCTGATCAGCGTCACCGTCGTGCTGGTGGCCGTCGCACGGTCGCGCCGCGCCGGGACCGGGATGAGCGGCGGAGGTATGGGCCTTGTCGTTCGGACCCCCGGGACGCCGGGATGATCCGAACGACTGGGCCCAGCCCCCGCCGCGCACCGCTACGCGCTCTTCGGCCCCGCCTGCTGCACGACCTCGAACGACCACAGGGTGGACCCGCTCGCCGCCGGCTTCGGCCGCTCGCCGCCGCTCTCGCCGCCACCCTGGTGGGCCGACTTCATGGGCCCCTCCATCCAGGCCTGGAAGGACTCCTCGTCACGCCACCGCGTGTACACGAGGTAGGTGTCGGTGCCCTCGACCGGCCGCAGCAGCTCGAACCACTCGAACCCGTCGGAGCTCTCCACGGCGTGCGCACGCGAGGCGAAGCGCTTCTCCAGCGTCTCGCGCTGCTCGGCCGGCACGGTCAGTACATTGATCTTGACTACGCTCATGGTGCTCATCCTGCCGCACGGCCGCCGGCAGCCGCGCGGCGGCACGTGCGAGGAGCGGCCCGGGAGCCGGGGCTCGTCCGGACCGCCCCCTGTCACCCGTGGGTCAGGCCGTGTGCAGGGTCAGCCCGTAGCGGCCGAGGATCTCGTTGACCGGCTGGAACCAGGTCTCCCCGCCGCCGGAGCAGTTGCCCCAGCCGCCCGAGGTGACTCCCTGCGCCTGGTCGCCGCTGATGAAGGAGCCTCCCGAGTCACCGGGTTCGGCGCACACGCTGGTCTTCGTCATCTGGTGCACCGCGCCCTGCTGGTAGTTGACCGTCTCGTTCCTGGCCAGCACGGTGCCGCAGTGCCAGTGGGTCGTGGAGCCGGACCGGCAGACGGAGGTGCCGACGGGTGCCTCCGCCGAGCCGCGGACCAGGCGGTCCGGGATCGTGCCCCAGCCGAGGACGACCGGCACGGTCCACCAGCCGCTGCCGACGCTCACCCAGGCGTAGTCGTTGTCGGGGAACGAGGAGCCCTGGAACGATCCGATGTACGAGCCGTCCCAGCCGCGGACGCCGGCCCCCTGCTGACCGCAGTGCCCGGCCGTGACGAAGCCGCCGTGCACCGAGAAGCCTATGGAGCAGCGGACGTTGCCCGTGTAGTAGGGGTCACCGCCGACCGTTCCCGCCGCGAAGGTGCGCGGGGCGGTGGGGACCGTCGCGACGGTGACGGGGCCGGCGTCGCGGGCCTGAGTGAGGAAGCGGCGGACATCGTTGTCAGCTTGCTTGTCCCGGACGACGTTGACGACGACCGTGTTGGCCGCCGGATCGACGTGCCAACTGCTCACCCCGGCGGGCGCGGAGAGGTGGTCGATGCGTGCCTTGGCCGCGTCGAGTCGCCGTGCGCTGTGCGTGACGGTGCGGACGGTGGCTCCGGTGGCCCGGACCTCCCGTACGGTCGCGGACGGGGCGTCCGAGGTGACGGCCACGGTGAGCCGTTCGCTCGCCGCGTCGAACCACGCGCCGCCGTAGGCCGAGCCCGCCGCCTTGCGCGCCTTCGGGGTCAGCGTCATGGCGGTGCGCTCCGCCGCGAGCCGGGTCTCGGCCCGCTCCTTCGACAGGCCGAGGTCGCGCTGCATCGCCTGGAGCAGTCCGGCGGAGGCGGGTGCGGAGTCCGAGGCCGTGGGGGTGTCGTCCGCCGTGGCCTGGCCGGTTCCGCCGGCGGTCCAGCCGCCGAACACGAGGAGTGCCGCCAGCCCGGCGTACTTGAGTCTGCTGCGTCTCAAGGGAGTTGCCCTTCGTCGTTCCAACAAGGTGGGGTGGAACAACCGCAATCTGAGAGCGCTCTCATCAGGGTCGGGCAGAGCATAGCCAGGGTGACGTGTCAGGTCCATACCAAAGTGGCGAAACGACGGCACTCCGGGTGCCGTACCGGCTCCCGGAGTGCTCGAAGGGCGGCTCGATGGCCGTGCTCAGCCCAGGTTGCCGGTCCGGGCGTCGCGCCACAGGTCGACGCCGCCGTCGGTGGCGTACTTGTCGATCTCGGCGAGCTCCTCGTCGCTGAAGTCGGCGTTCTCCAGCGCCGCCACGTTCTGCTCGAGTTGTTCTGTGCGGGACGCGCCGATCACCAGCGAGGTCACCCGCCGGTCGCGCAGGGCCCAGGCGAGCGCCATCTGGGCGAGGGTCTGCCCGCGCCGGGCGGCGATGTCGTTGAGCGCGCGCAGCCTGCCCACCATGTCGTCCGTCAGCCAGGTCTCGTCGAACGACTTGCCCTGGGTGGCGCGCGAGCCCTCGGGCACGCCGTCGAGGTAGCGCCCGGTGAGCAGGCCCTGGGCGAGCGCCGTGAAGCCGATGACGCCGAAGCCCTCCTGCTCGGCGGTGTCCAGCAGGCCCTCGGTCTCGATCCAGCGGTTGAGCATGCTGTACGACGGCTGGTGGATGAGCAGCGGCGTCCCGAGCTCCCGCAGGATGGCGGCCGCCTGCCGGGAGCGTTCGGCGTCGTAGGAGGAGATGCCGACGTACAGGGCCTTGCCCTGGCGGACGGCCGTGTCGAGCGCGCCCATCGTCTCCTCCAGCGGCGTACTGGCGTCCAGCCGGTGGGAGTAGAAGATGTCCACGTACTCCAGGCCCGTGCGCCGCAGCGACTGGTCCAGCGAGGCGAGCACGTACTTGCGGGAACCGCCGCCCTGGCCGTACGGGCCGGGCCACATGTCCCAGCCGGCCTTGGTGGAGATCACCAGCTCGTCCCGGTAGGGCGCGAGGTCCTGCTTCATCAGCCGGCCGAAGTTGATCTCGGCGGAGCCGTACGGCGGGCCGTAGTTGTTGGCCAGGTCGTGGTGGGTGATGCCGAGGTCGAAGGCGCGCAGCGCGATCTCGCGCTGGGACTCGAACGGCCGGTCGTCGCCGAAGTTGTGCCAGTACCCCAGGGACAGCACGGGCAGGTCGAGTCCTGAGCGTCCGGTGCGCCGGTACCGCATGGTGCCGTTGTAGCGCTCGGGATCAGCGACGTGGTTCATCGGGTGTTCTCCGCGGGGGTGCAGTCGGGGTGGTTCGGTCCCTGGTGAGGGACGTGCTCACTGTGCTCCTGACTGATTCTGACGTCCAACGCATCCTTCTCATCGCATTCAGCGATGCCGTTTCTGAATGCCGTACGCCGATCGCCCTCACCCGCGCCCCACGGTGGTCGTCGGCACGTTGTGGCCCTCCACCCGCACGGCCGGCCTGCCCGACGTGAGGGACGTGGCGGGCCAGGAGAGGGTGAGCGTCCGCGACTCGCCGGGGAGCAGCCACAGGTAGTTGTCGCCGTACAGCGTGGGCAGCACCCGGTGACCGGACTCGGCGTCGAGGAGCGAGACGCGCACCATGGCCGCGACGGTCGTGCCACGGTTGCGCAGGCGCGCCGTCAGCCCGTGGCGGTCGCCCGCGCCGTCCCTGCCGGTGATCTCCACCGACACCCTGGTCCGGCCGACCTCGTTCAGGGCACGCATGTCCGCGGCCTCGCGATAGCGCCAGTAGGTGTTCTCGGCGAGCAGCTCGCCCCCCGCGTCCATCAGACGCAGCCGCAGCAGATGCAGGTCGGGCAGGTCGTCCGTCCAGCCCGTGGTGAAGCCCGGCGCGGTCGAGGAGGCGGCGACGTCCACTCGCGCGCGCTGCTCGGAGCCCAGCCGGCGGCCGGAGAGGTCGTAGCGGCGGGCGGTGAGCGTGGCACCCGGGATGCGGTGGGGCGTGTGGTTGACCGCGATCACCTGCCCGCTCACCGGATCGGCCTGCACATGCACGGCCTCGCTCGCCTTGCGGACGCCGTAGTAGGCACCGTTGACGTCGAAGTCGTAGTCGTACGTCTGCCACACGGTGCTGTACCAGGCCGGGTGGGACATCCACAGCATCAGCCCGCTCGCGTCGTCCCACAGCCGGGCGTTCCAGGCCTCGAACATGGCGCGGAAGTTCTCGTAGTTGACCAACTGCGCCTTGCGGCAGAAGTCGTCCAGGTCCTTCGCCTCGCCGAGCCGGGACTCGATCGCCGCCCGGTAGTTCTGCGGCGCCTGATTCCCGCGCGTGCTCCAGTCGTGGTAGTACCAGGCGCCCTTGACGGGCCACTCGGGCTCGTCGCCGACGAGCCGGCGCATCGTCTGCGCGGTCGGCACCACCGGCATGCCGATCTCGGTGTGGAAGCCGAAGCCGCCGCTGCCGTAGGTGTTCGCGGACGAGTACCGCTGCGGTTCGACCCAGCCGTAGGGGCCGCCGCCGGAGACGATGCCGCCGGCGGAGTTGTTCTGGTACAGCAGATCGGGGGCCTGCGCCCGGACCGCGGCCCGCATGCCGTCGTCGACCGGGCCGGGCGGGTTGCCCTCGTTGGCGCCGCACCACACGACGATGCTGGGGTGGACGCGGTAGCGGCGCACGGTGTCCCGCGCGAGGTTCAGGAACGCCTCGTGATCCGGCGGGTCCATGGCCCAGGCGTTCGGGAAGTCGTTCCAGACCAGCAGGCCGTGTTCGTCGCAACTGGCGTAGAACTCCTCGCGGTTGCTGCTCCCGAGCCAGTTCCGGATCATGGTGAAGTTCATGTCGCGGTGCATGCGCACCGCCGCGTCCATCCGCTCCGCGTCCATCCGCCGCAGCAGCTCGTCCCAGCCCCAGTTGCCGCCCCGGCAGAACACCCGGACACCGTTGACGCTGATCTTGAGCGGCACGGTGGAGTTGTCGACGGACTTCACGTCCGTCCAGTCCTCGCCGTCGTCGGAGACCTGGATGGTGTACGTCCTCGCGTACGCCTGCTCCCAGAGGATGACGACCCGGTCGAACCTCACCCTCTCCCCGAGGTCGACCTGGATCGACTGCCCGTCCTCGTACGCCGACGACCAGCGGGTGCCCGGATCGCCGTCCACGGCGTTGGCCGCCCTGCTGTCCGGACCCTCCTCCGAGGACGCGGTGGCCGCCTTGCGCAGCGCCAGGTCGGTGCCGGGGGAGGAGCTGTCCACGACCGACAGGCTCCACATCGACGCGCCCCAGCTCGTCGCCCGCCGATGGCAGAGCACCCGGACATGGCGTGCCGTCCGCGCCTCGAACTCCACGTTCTGCAGGGCCGCCGCGCCCGAGGTGCGGAACGGCAGGGGGGCCGCCGTGTTGTCGACGGCGGCGGCGTCCCGCCACTCGTCGCCGTCGTCGGAGACCTGGACGGTGTACGTCTTCGCGTACGCCTGCTCCCAGATGACGACAACGCGGTCGAAGGACACCTCGGCGCCGAGGTCCACCTCGATCCACTGGTCGTCCTCGAACGCCGACGACCAGCGCGTCTTCGGATCCCCGTCGGTGACGTTGCCCGGCCCGTGGGCGGGGTCGTCGACGGAGGAGGACGTGGCCGCCCGGTGCAGGGCCAGGTCGGTGCCGGGGGAGGAGCTGTCGACGACCGAGAGGCTCCACATCGACGCGCCCCAGTCGGTGGCCCGGGTGCGGCACAGGATCCGCACGTGCCGGGCCCGCTGCGGGGCGAGGCCGACGGTCTGCGCGTAGGCGTCGCCGCCCGACTGGAAGGTGAGCGGGACGTCGTACTCGTAGCCGAACTGGCGTATGCCGAAGCGGGTCGTGCGCCGGTCGCTGATCTCGCCCGCGACGGAGGCGGTGAGCGTCAGCCGGTGCAGCGCGGGCTCGCCGTAGCCGTTGGGCCACCACAACTTCGGGTCGCGCAGCCGCAGTTGCGGATGGTCGGCCGGGGAGAAGGTGACGTCCGCGGTCTCGCCGGCGGGAACGGTGACGGTCCGGGACAGCCGGACGTCGTCGAAGGCGACGGAGACGGTGACGCGCCGGTCGGCCCGGTCGGCGTTGCGCACCGGGACCACGACGGTCAGCTCGGCCGTGCCGGTGTCGGGCAGGTCGGGCAGCCGGGTGTCCACGCGCGGGTCGCCGAGGACGGCCGCGCCCGTCGAGCGCAGCCGCACGTGGTTCCAGATGCCGGCCGCCCGGTCGCGCACCGCCGGCATCCAGTCCCAGCCCGAAGCGGCCAGATACGTCGGCGAGTTGCGGTTCATCATGTTCGCTCCCGCGTCCACGAACGCCAGGCCCGCGGGGCCCTTGTCGCCGGGGCTCCCCGGATACGGCATCGGCGTGATCCGCACGGCCAGCGCCTGCTCGCCCGCGCCGGTCAGCAGCTCGCTCACGTCGAATGCGGCGCGGGCGAAGGGGTAGGTGAGGGTGTCGACGCGGCTGCCGTTGAGCCAGACCTCGGCCTGGTGGTTGACGCCGTCGAACTCCAGCCAGACGTGGCGCCCGGCGCCGGTGCGCAGCCCCTTCGGCAGGCGGAACTGACGTCTGTACCACCAGGAGTGGCGGGAGAGGGCCTCCGGCACGCGCAGGTTGTTGAAGCCGGCGACCGGGTCGGGCAGGTGACCTTGGTCGACCAGGGAGGTCAGCACGGTGCCCGGCACCGTGGCCGGCAGCCAGCGGCTGGTGTCCACCGACGGCTCGGACAGCTCTGCGCCCTCCCCGCCGGCCCAGTCGTCCATCGTCAGGTCCCAGCCGGACTCCAGCGGCACGGTGCCGTCGGCGGCGACCTTCAGTGCCGGGGGAGTGCGATGGCGGACGCCCCAGTCGGTCCAGCCGGTGGCCGCCGGGCGAGCTTCACCGCAAGTCCCGTAAACCTGGAGGCCGTTGAGACCCAGCGGATTGGCGTTGGAGCGCTTGTGGACGGTCATGCGCACCCAGCGGGCGGTGACCGGCCGCGGCAGCGCGATCTCCACCACCCCGCCCCGGCCGGAGTCGGTGCGGTACACGGCCGTCCACGACGTGCGGTCGCGAGAGGTCTCGATCACGAAGCCGACCGCGCAACTGGAGAGGATCTCCCGCCCCGTGGTGTTGTCGCGCGGATTGCCCCCGGGCGCGTCGACGTACGGCGGGTCGTCCGCGGTCGCCTCGAAGGTGAGCCGCAGGGACGCCACCTCGCACGGCGCCTGAAGGTCGACGCAGATCCATTGCGGGTCGCCGGCGGCGGCCCGCCATCCCGTCCCGCGCACGCCCACGCTGTCGAGGCCGTCCACCGCGAACTCGGCGGGGGTGGGGGCGTAGTCCGTGGAGGAGACGGAGACCGGCCGGTATGCGGCGAGTTCGCCGTGTTGCGCAGCCTGTCGCGGGGCCTGGCTCGGATGGCCGGTTCCGGCCGTGGCGGCGGCGGGCGGCAGGCTCATGCCGATCCCGAAACCCGCGAGGAGGGTGGTCCCGGCGGTGAGCACGGTGCGGCGGGACGGTGCGGAAGGCTGATCCGGCATGGGGCAAGGGCTCCGATCAGGGATGTCCGGTGAACGAGGAGACCTGGGACCATGTGTTGACAACGTTGCCAAGCGGCCCCTCTGATCCCTCTGACAACGTTGCCGAACCCTGCACCGTCGGCGTGAGCCCGTCAAGACTCTCGACGGACGCCGAGCGGTCTTTCTTTAAATTAGTAATTAATATTGACAGGGTTCCGGCCGCGCGCCACAGTCGTCGCCGTGACGCCGACGGCCCCGTTTCCCGAGCGGCCCGCGTCACACCTCCTCCTGCTTCCCAACCTCCGGGAGAGGCACGTGACTTCACTCGCCCTCACCACCGCGATCTCCGTCGTCCTGACCGCGTCCGCCGTCCCCGCGGCCGCCGCGGGCACCACCATGGACCAGGGTGCGCCCGCCTACTACGACAGCGGTCTCGCGCCCACGCCCTACATGGGCTGGAACACCTACTACGGGCTCGGCGCGCCCACCGAGAAGGAGGTGCGGGCCGTCGCCGACAAGCTCGTCAGCAGCGGGCTGCGCGACAGCGGCTACGACATCGTGTGGCTCGACGGCGGCTGGCAGGCCGACAACCCCCGTGACGCACAGGGGCGGTTGACGGCCCATCCCGACCGCTTCCCCTCCGGCATCCCGGCCCTCGTGTCCTACCTGCACCGACGCGGACTGAAGGCGGGCATCTACACCGACGCCGGCGCCTACGACGGCGGCAAGACCTGCGGGCTGGGCAGCCGCGGCCACTACGACGAGGACGCGCGGCAGTTCGCCGACTGGAAGGTCGACGCCATCAAGGTCGACTTCCTGTGCGGCATCGGCGCGAAGCTCGATCCGGGACCCGCGTTCAAGGAGTTCAGCGACGCCGTGGCCAAGTCCGGGCGCAAGATGCTGCTCAACCTGTGCAACCCGCTCACCGACGACTGGGGCCTGCCGCACACGCCCGAGCAGGACGCGCACAACACCTACGCCTACGCCCCGACGATCGCCGACTCCTGGCGCACCGGCACCGACATCGCCTGGGGCACCCCGAGTCCGGGCCAATGGCCCAACGTGCTGCGCAACATGGACGCCAACGCCTGGCACCCCGAGGCACAGGGGCCCGGCCACTACAACGACCCCGACTACCTCATCCCCATGCGCCGCATGGCCGACGGCTCGCTGGAGCTGACCGAGGAGGAGTCCACCACCCAGTTCGTGATGTGGGCCGAGATGGCCTCGCCGCTCGTCCTCGGCTCCGACCCGCGCACCCTGTCCGCGTCGATGATCAGGACGCTGCGCAACCCGGAGATCATCGCCGTGAACCAGGACCCGCTCGCCGTCCAGGGCGTCCGGGTGGCCACCGACTCCACCGGAGACGTCTACAGCAAGGTCCTCTCGGGGCACGGCCGGCGCGCGGTCGTCCTGCTCAACCGCTCCGAGAAGCCGGTCGAGCGCACGGTGACCTTCGCCGACGCCGCGCTCGGCGGGCCGGTCAAGGTGCGCGACCTGCGCGCCCGCGCCGACCGCGGCACGTACACGGGGTCGTACACCGTCGAGGTGCCCGCCCATGGCACCGCCTTCCTCGGACTCACCGGCGAGGACGCCCTGCCGGGTGTGAGCCTCGGTGCGCGGGCCAGTGCCAGCCCGGCCGTGGTGCGTTCCGGCGACACGCTGACCACGTTCTTCCGCGGACCGGGCGGGAACCTCGTGCAGCACATCGTGGGCGAGGCCCGTACGAGGGACCTCGGGGGCCCGGTCCGGGGCGGGATCCTCGGGCAGCCGGCCGCCTACGCCTCCTCCGGCGGGCGGGTCGACGTCTTCGTGCGTGGCGCCGACTCCCGTGTGTACCGGCGGGTGTTCACCGGCGGGCGCTGGGGCGACTGGCAGAACCTGGGCGGGCGGGTGACCGACGCGCCGTCGGTGGCGTTCACCGACCCCGCGCACTGGACCCTCGTCGCGCGCGGGGCGGACGGGCGGATCGCGCAGCGCGGACCGGCGTCCGCGTGGTCGTCGCTCGGCGCGCCGGGTGACCGGGCGACGTACGGCAGGCCGTCCGCCGTCGTCGACGCGCAGGGGCGCGTCCATGTCGCCGTGCGCACGTCGGCGGACGACGTGTGGACGCGGTCGCGGGACGCGGCGGGGGAGTGGTCCGGGTGGGCCTCGCTCGGCGGGACCGTGAGCGGCAGTCCGACGCTCGTCGCCGTGGGCGAGGCCGTGGTGCTGTACGCGCGGGCCGGTGACTACACGCTCTGGCAGCAGCGGTACGAGGGCGGTGCCTGGCAGGGCTGGACCAAGCGGCAGGAGTTCCCCAGCGCCGCGTTCGAGGGTGCGCTCGGGGCGGTCGCGGGGGAGGGCGGGGAGGTCGACGCCGTGTTCCGCGGGGTCGACGGTGAGATCCACCGGACCCAGTTCAAATAAATTAGTAATTAATCTTGACGTGGTGTGAGCGCCACGCGAACCTGGATCCGCCGCGCGGACCCACAGGGAGCCCTCCATGACAGACCCACACCCCAGCCGCCGGCGCTTCCTCGCCGGACTCGGCGCCGCCGGGACGGCCGCGCTGCTCAGCGGCTGCGTCACCTCGACCTCGTCCGCGAAGGCCTCCTCCGAGGGCGCGGTCACCCTCCAGTCCAACCTGTCCGCGCCGCAGGCCAAGGCGGCGATGGAGGACGTCGTCGCCGCATACGGCAAGAAGGGCGGCGTCAGCCTCAACACCGTCGCCGCCGAGACCTTCCGCACCCAGCTGCCCACCTACCTGACCTCCGGCAACCCGCCGGACGTGTACACCTGGTACCCGGGCTCGGTCGCGGACGCCTACGCCCGCAAGGACCTGCTGCTCGACCTCGACGAGCTCTGGAGCGGGCCCGACCTCAAGCGCTACTCGAAGGCGCTGAACACGCTGTGCACCGCGAGCTCCGGCAAGAAGGTCTTCGTCCCCGCCACCTATTACTGGTGGGGCATGTTCTACCGGAAGTCCAACTTCGCCAAGTGGGGCGTGAGCGAGCCGAAGACCTGGGACGACTTCCTCGACCTGTGCGACAAGCTCAAGAGCAAGGGCGTCGCCCCGATCGGCCTGGGCGCCGGCGGCAACACCGCCTGGGTGGCCTCCGCCTGGTTCGACTACCTCGACATCCGCGTCAACGGCGCCGAGTACCACCGTGAACTACTCGCCGGGAAGCACCGCTTCGACGACCCCGAGGTCCGCAAGGTCTTCGACCGCTGGCAGGAAGTCCTGCCGTACTTCGACCCGAACGGCACCGCGGGAGCCTTCCAGGACGCCACGACCGCCCTGCTCAACGGCCGCAGCGGCATGATGCTGATCGGCACGTTCTTCGCCGACGCGGCACCCAGGGACGCCCTCGACGACATCGACTTCTTCCGCTTCCCGGTCATCGACCCGAAGGTGCCACTCGCCGAGGAGGCCCCCACCGACGGCTACTTCGCCAGCGCCCGCACCGGACGCCGCGACGGCGTGCTCGACCTGCTGGGCTACCTCGCCACCGCCGAGGCCCAGGAGACCTACATCAAGGGGTCGTCCGGCACCGTCCTGCCCTGCCACCCCGACGCCAAGGACTCCGGGACGCCGCTGGTCAAGAAGGGCCGCCGGCACATCGAGGAGGCCGCCGAGATCACCCAGTTCTTCAACCGCGACTCCAGCGACGCCCTCCAGCCCACCGCCGACACCGCGCTGACCAAGTTCCTCGCCAAGCCCAAGGAGATCGGGTCCATCCTCACCGACTGGCAGCGCGACGCCGAGAAGATCTGGCAGGCCTGACATGGCCGTCCTGACCGCCCCCCACCGCAAGCTCCCGGTCCCGGCACCGTCCCGTGGCGGCCGGGCCCGGGGCCCGAGGCGCACCCCACCGCTGGTGCTCGCCTTCGTCCTCGTCCCGCTGCTCGCCGAGGCGGTGTGGGTGTTCTGGCCCGCGCTCCAGGGCTTCTACCTGGCCCTGACCAGCTGGGACGGGGTGTCGGCGCCGAGGTTCGTCGGCCTGGACAACTTCCGGGAGATGGCGGGCGACGAGATCTTCCGCGGCGCCGTCGGCCACACCGTGCTGTGGCTCGTGCTGTTCGGCGGCCTGTCCGCCCTGCTCGGCCTCGCCGCCGCCCTGCTGCTCCAGCAGGAGCGGCGCGGCGTCGGCTTCTACCGCGCGGCCCTCTTCCTGCCCGTCGTCTTCTCCCTGGTCGCCACCGCCTTGGTCTGGCAGGCCATCTACCAGCCCGACGGCGTCCTCAACCAACTCCTCGAATCCGTCGGCCTCGGCAGCCTCCGGCACGCCTGGCTCGCCGACCAGGACACCGCCCTGTACGCGGTCATCGTCCCCGCCCTGTGGCGGCAGATCGGCTACGTCATGGTCCTCTACCTGGCCGGCCTCAAGGGCATCGACCCGGCCCTGTACGAGGCCGCCAAGGTCGACGGCGCGAGCGCCTGGCAGCGGTTCCGCCATGTCACCCTGCCCCAACTGCGCGGTGTCAACGCGGTCGTCCTGTCCGTCATCATCATCGACTCGCTGCGCTCCTTCGACGTCGTGTGGTCGCTCACCCGCGGCGGCCCCTACCACTCGTCCGAACTGCTGAGCACCTACATGTACTCGACCGCCTTCCAGTCCCTCAGGCTCGGATACGGCTCCGCCCTGGCCGTCGTCATCTTCCTGCTGGCGTTCGGCGTCATCGCCTCCTACCTCGTCCGCGCCTTCCGGGAGGCCGACTGATGGCGACCGCCCTTCGGCGCAAGCGCGCCGCGACCGCCGGATTCCACCTGAGTGCCGGCGCCCTCGCCGTGCTGTGGCTGCTGCCCATCGCCCTGGTCCTGGTGACCAGCCTGCGCTCCTTCGACGACATCGCCGCGAACGGGCTGGGCAGTTGGCCCCACTCGTTCACCCTGGACAACTTCCGGCTGGCCTGGGTGGACGGCGGCCAGCAGCGCGCCCTGATCAACAGCCTCCTCGTCACCGTGCCGTGCGTCCTGGTGACGCTGGCCCTCGCCGCCATGGCCGCGTTCGCCCTCAGCCGCTACGAACTTCCCCTGCGCCGCTTCCTGTTGCTGCTCATGCTCGGCGGCAACCTGCTCCCGCCGCAGATCCTGCTCATCCCCGTCTCCAAGCTCACCGAACTGATGGGCCTCTACGACACCCTGCCCGCCCTGATCGGCGTGCAGATCGGCTTCGGCGTCGGCTTCTACGTCTTCGTCCTGCACGGGTTCATGCGGTCCATCCCCGCCGAGATCCAGCAGGCGGCGGTCGTCGACGGAGCCGGGCCCTGGCAGATCTTCCGGCGGATCATCCTCCCGCTGACCCGGCCCGCCCTCGCCGCGCTCAGCGCCCTGTCCTTCACCTGGATCTTCAACGACCTGCTGTGGGCGATCACCGTCCTGCGCAGCGACACCAAGATGCCGATCACCGCGGCCCTCATCGGCCTCCAGGGGCAGTACGTGTCCATGTGGAACGTGATCGCCGCCGGGTCGGTCATCGCCGCCGCCCCCACGGTCGCCGTGTTCCTGCGCTTCCAGCGCCACTTCGTGGCCGGACTGAACCTCGGAGCGGTCAAGTGACGACGTACCGGCGCTGGACCCTGCGCACCGACCACACCAGCTACACCGTCCGGCTCTCCCCGGACGGCCCGTGGGCGGAACTCGACGCCTGGGGGCCGCACGGCGTCGAGACCGGGCCGTCCGCCCTGGACTGGTCCCACCGCACGCACTTCATCACGCCGGCGGACGCCGCACCCGCCGAGTACCTGCCGTACGGACTCAGGCCGTTCACCGGCGCCGAACTCGTGGCCTCGCGCGCGGACGGCCAACGGGGCGTCTGGTGGGACTTCGAGGGCGCGGAGCAGGGCGAGGGGACGCTCCGGCTCGCGTTCACGGACGGCGTCCTCGGACTGCGTACGGTCCTGTGCTACGAGACCGTGCCGGGCACGGACGTCATCCTGCGCTGGACCGAGCACACCTCGGCCGGAGAACTGCGCCTGGAACGGCTCGACTCGGCAGCCGTGAACATCCCCGTCGGTGCCGGAGCCCGCCTGACCTGTCTCGCGGGCCAGTGGTCGCAGGAGTTCCAGCGCACCCAACTCGACCTCACCAGAGGCACGTTCACCATCGGCAGCACCCAAGGCGCCCCCGGTCACGCCTACGCGCCCTGGCTCGCGGTACAGGACCCCACGACGCCTGACGCCCCCGCCTACGGGGTCGCCCTGGAGTGGCCCGGCAACTGGCACATCACCGCCGAGGCCGAGCCCGGCGGCGCGGTCCGGGTGCGTGCGGGGCGGGTCCCGCACGAGGGCGCGGTGGTCCTGGCCCCCGGCACCACCCTGACAACGCCCCGCCTGGCCTGCGCGATGAGCCCGGACGGGCTCGACGGACTGTCCCGGGTCTGGCACCGCTACGACCGCCACCTCGCCGGCGACCGGCTGGGGCGCACCCGCAAGGTCCTCTACAACTCCTGGGAGGCCACCGGCTTCGACGTCGAGGCGGCCGGACAGCTGGAGCTGGCGAAGGCGGCTGCGGACATCGGCGCCGAACTGTTCGTGGTGGACGACGGCTGGTTCACCGGCCGCGGCGACGACACCGGCGGACTCGGCGACTGGTACCCGGACCCGGCCGCCTTCCCCCAGGGCTTCGACCGGTTCGTCGAGGACGTGCGCGGCCTCGGCCTGGACTTCGGGCTGTGGGTCGAACCGGAGGCGGTCAGCCCCGGCAGCCGCCTGTACGCCGAGCACGCCGACTGGGTCTACCGCGTCGACGGCCGGCCCACCCGGCTGGTCCGCAACCAGCTCCTGCTCGACCTCGGCCGCACCGACGTCCAGGACTTCGTGACCGGGACGCTGGACCGGCTCCTGGGCACCTACGACATCGGCTATCTGAAGTGGGACATGAACCGCCCGCCCACCGAGCGCGGCCGCCCCGGCGCCGGGCCCGTCGACCTGGACGCCGAGCACGTCGCCGGATACCTGCGCGTGCTGGACCATCTGCGCAGCGCCCACCCCGGCGTCACCGTCGAGGGCTGCGCGGGCGGCGGCGGCCGCGTCGACCACGCCACGCTGGCCCGCACCGACGTCGTCTGGCCCAGCGACAACACGGCCCCGCTGGACCGGCTGTCCGTCCAGTACGGCTTCCTGCACGCCCACGCGCCGCACGTCATGAGCTCCTGGGTCACCGACGCGCCGGGTGTCTTCGACCCGCGCCCGCGCAGCCTCGCGTTCCGCTTCGTGAACGCCATGTGCGGCGTGCTGGGCATCGGGGCCGACCTGCGGGCCTGGACGCCGGAGCAGCGGGCCGAGGCCGCCCGGTGGATCGCCCGCTACAAGGAGGTGCGGGAGGTCGTCCACCACGGGGAGGCCCGGCTCCTCGGCTCGCCGGCGGACTCCACCTGCGGGGTGCAGTACGACGCCGGCGACCGCACGGTCGTCGCCGCGCTGAGCACCGGACGCCTCGACGGGGCCCCGCTCGTGCCGGGACGGCCCGACCGGCTCCGGCTGCGGGCGTTGGACCCGGCGGCGCACTATCGGGACACGGCGAGCGGGACGACGTACAGCGGCGCGCATCTGCTGCACTACGGGCTGCCGTTCGCCTGGAGTGGCGATCATGATGCCGACCTCGTGGTGCTGACCCGTGAGTGAGCCGCATATGTTTCCCGCACAGCCTGTCCCGGCACCCGGAGAACGCGAAGGAGTCGACCCCACGATGGACCGCTTCACCGGACGCACGGCCGTGGTCACCGGCGCGGCCTCCGGCATCGGCGCCGCCACCGCCGTACGCCTGGCGGCGGAGGGAGCCGCCGTCGTGCTCGCCGACGTGGCCGACGAACGCGGCGCCGCGGTGGCCGAACGGATCGCGAAGGACGGCGGCCGGGCCCGGTTCGTGCGCGCCGACGTGGCGGGGCAGGACGACTGGGACCGGATCGTGGCCGCCGCCCATGACTTCGGTCCCGTGGACGTCCTCGTCAGCAACGCCTACACCGTCGACGTGGCCCCCGCGCACGAGCTGACCCCGGAGTCGTGGCAGCGCCAGCTCTCGGTCAACGTCACCGCGAGCTTCCTCGGCTTCCGGGCGGCGCTGCCCGATCTGCGGTCCCGCCGGGGAGCCGTCGTGCTGACCTCGTCCGTGCACGCGCGCATGGGCATCCCCGGGCACCCCGCCTACGCCGCCTCCAAGGGCGCCCTGCTCTCCCTGTGCGGCCAGCTCGCCGTCGAGTACGGGCCCGAGGTGCGGGTGAACGCCGTCCTGCCGGGCCCGATCCTGACGGCAGCATGGGACCGGGTGCCGCCCGAGGACCGTCAGCGCAGCGTCGCCGAGACGGCGGCCGGCCGCTTCGGCACCCCCGAGGAGGTGGCCGCGGCCATCGCCTTCCTGAGCTCCGGCGAAGCCTCCTACATCACCGGCACGAGCCTCGTCGTGGACGGCGGCTGGAGCGTCGTGAAGGCCTCCGCATGACCGCCGCCGTCCCTCCTCCCCAGCAGAAAGGCTGTACGACATGACGCCCTACGCCCGCCGCGGCGTGCACGGCCAGACCGTGGAGGCCCTCGCCCGCCGCATCCTGGGCGGCCGGATCCCCGAGGGCGCCACGCTCGACCTGGTGGCGCTCCAGAGCGAGCTGGACGTCAGTCTCACCGCCCTGCGCGAGTCCCTGAAGGTGCTCGCCGCCAAGGGGATGGTCGACGCCCGGCAGAAACGCGGCACGTTCGTCAGAGCCAGGGCCGACTGGAACCTGCTCGACGCCGACGTGCTGCGCTGGCAGTTCGAGGGCGCCGGCCAGCCGACCGACGCCGACCGGACGCTGCTGCGCAACCTCTCCGAGGTGCGCGCCATCGTCGAGCCCGCCGCCGTGCGGCTGGCCGCCGAACGCCGCACCGACGCCGACCTCGCGGCCCTGGAAGCGGCGCTGGAGTCGATGGCGGAGCCGGGCTCCGACCCCGGGCGGGCCGTGGAGGCCGACCTCGCCTTCCACCGCGCCCTGCTCACCGCCACCCACAACGAACTCCTCGAACGCATGGAGATGGTCATCGAGCCGGGCCTGGCCCACCGCGACCGCATCGTGCACAGCCACCCGCACAGCGAGGACCCCGTACCGGCCCACCAGGCCGTCCTGGACGCCGTGCGCGACCGGGACCCGCAGGCCGCGGAAACGGCGATGCGAGCCCTGCTCGTCCAGGCCGGCCGCGACCTGGACCGCATCGACGGCCCCGACGACGCGAGCCCCGACGACCCGAAAGGCACCGGCGGCAAGTGAAGATCACGCGCATAGAAACCTTCCTGGTCCCGCCGCGCTGGCTGTTCTGCCGGATCGAGACCGACGACGGCGTGGTCGGCTGGGGCGAACCCGTCGTCGAGGGCCGGGCCGAAGTGGTCCGCGCCGCCGTCGACGTGCTGGCCGAACACCTCGTCGGACAGGACCCGCTGCGCATCGAGGACCACTGGCAGGTGCTCACCAAGGGCGGCTTCTACCGCGGCGGCCCCGTCCTCTCCAGCGCCGTCGCCGGCATCGACCAGGCCCTGTGGGACATCGCGGGCAAGACCTACGGCGCCCCCGTGCACGCCCTGCTCGGCGGACCCGTGCGCGAACGCGTCCGCGTCTACGCCTGGGTCGGCGGCGACGAACCCGCCGAGCTCACCGAGCAGATCACCGCTCAGGTCGAGGCCGGTTTCACCGCGGTCAAGATGAACGCCGCCGGCGCCACCTCACCGATCGCCACCGCCGCCGAGACAGCGGCCGTCGTCGCCCGTGTGGCCGCGGCGCGCGAGGCCCTGGGCCCGGACCGGGACGTCGCCGTCGACTTCCACGGCCGCCTCACCGCCGCCAGCGCCCGCCGGGTCCTCGCCGAACTCGCTCCGCTGCACCCGCTGTTCGTGGAGGAACCCGTCGTCCCCGAACACGGCCATCTGCTGCCCGGCCTGGTCGCCTCCACCCCGATTCCGCTCGCCACCGGCGAACGCCTCTACTCACGCGGCGAGTTCCTGCCCGCCCTCACCGCCGGCATCTCCGTCGCCCAGCCCGACCTGTCCCACGCCGGCGGCATCTCCGAGGTCCACCGCATCGCCTCCCTCGCCGACACCTACGGCGCCCAGCTCGCCCCGCACTGCCCGCTCGGCCCGATCGCGCTGGCCGCCAGCCTCCAAGTCGCCTTCGCCACACCGAACTTCCTGATCCAGGAGCAGAGCCGGGGCATCCACTACAACAAGGACGCCGACCTGCTGTCCTACCTCGCCGACCCCGCCCCCTTCCGGTTCGTGGACGGCCACGCCCCGCGTAACGACGCCCCCGGCCTCGGCATCACCGTCGACGAGAGCGCCGTACGCGCCGCCGACCGCGCCGGACACGCCTGGCGCAACCCCGTCTGGCGGCACTCCGACGACTCCTTCGCCGAGTGGTGACGGTGCTGGAGATCACCACCGACCCCGCGCACGGCGGCCGTTGGACCTCGCTGCGCTCGGCGGGCCGCGAATGGCTCTGGCACCGGCCCGCCCCGGAACGCGACGCGGCCGCGCCCGGCGACGCGTTCGTGGACGCGGGCGGGCTGGAGGAGTGCGTCCCCACCGTCCGAGGCGTCCCCGACCACGGAGACGTCTGGTCACGCCCGTGGACCCGGACCGGCGACACGGAACGGGTGCGCGGCGAGTCCTTCACCCTCGCACGCTCCGTCCGCCCCACGGCCGACGGCGCCCGGGTCGACTACACCCTGACCGCACAGCCCGGCTTCCGCTTCGTCTGGGCGGCCCACGCCCTGCTGGACCTCTCCGGGAGGGCCACCCTGCACATGCGGGCCGGCGCCGGCACCCGCCTGTTCCCCGAGGCCGCCCCGCTCCTGGCCGACCCCTGGCCCACCGGAGCCCCGTGGATCACGTGCCCATGGCCCACGCCCGGCGGCCTGCCCCTGCACCGGCTCGGCCCTGACGACGGCACCGCGGTCGGCGCCGTCGTCGACAGCTCCCTGTGCTGCGTCCACGACGGCGGCGACCGACTGGCCCTGGAACTGGCGGCGGACGGACCACCCGTGTCGATCGCCCTGTGGCGCAACCTTGGCGGCTATCCCCAGCCGGACCCCTACCGCAGCACGGGCGTGGAGCCCATGCTCGGCCGCGTCTTCGACCTCGCCGAGGCGGGCCCCGACGACGCCGCGCGCGTACCGGCGTCGGGCGAGATCCGCTGGCGACTCACGCTGACCGCCGCCTGCCGATGCCCCTCGACCCCCACCCGCAAGGAGCAGCGCTCGTGGACCTGACAGCCGCGCTGGCCACCCACCGCCTCGTCGCGATCGTGCGCGGCGACGACCCCGACGCCGCGGTGAACACCGTGCTGACGCTGGTCGAGGAAGGCGTCGAACTGGTCGAGGTCTCCCTCTCCGGCAAGGACGCCCTCTCCGTCATCGAACGCGCCCGGCACGCGCTCGGCCCCGACCGCCCGCTCGGCGCCGGCACCGTGCTGACCGCCGAGGACGCCCGCGCGGCACACCGCGCCGGAGCCGACTTCGCGGTCACGCCGGGACTGGGCGACGGCATCGGCGCCGCGCGGGAGCTCGGCATGCCGGTCCTCGCCGGGGTGCTGACCCCGACCGAGATCATCGCCGCCCGGACCATGGGAGTGGCCGCGCTGAAGATCTTCCCGATCGCGCAGGCCGGGGGAGCGGCCTATCTGAAGGCCCTGCGCGGTCCGTTCCCCGACACGCCCTTCGTCCCCGTGGGCGGGATCGACGAGGACGCCGCCCGCGCCTGTCTCGCCGCCGGTGCCCTCGCCGTCGGTGTCGGCTCGCCCCTCGTCGGCGACGCCGCCGACGGTGGCGGCATCGACGCCCTGAGGGAGCGCGCCCGCCGGTTCCGCGCCGTCGTGGCGGAGGCGACGCCATGACGTCCGACCTTCGAACCACCCGCCCCGACCGTCTCGAACTGGGCGAGGGCGTCCGCTGGACCGGCACCGAGGTCGTCCTCGTCGACATCCTCGCGGGGCGGCTGCTGTCCGCACCGCCCGATCCGACGGCGCCCCTGCGCACCCTGGCCCGACTCCCCGTCCCGCTGGGCGCCGTGGCACCCGTCGCCGGTCACCACGGCACCTGGATCGCCGCCGCCGGCACCGGAATCTGCCTGCTCCACGCCGACGGCACCCTCCACTGGCTGGCCCGGCCGGAGGAGAACGCCCCCGTCCGGATGCGCATGAACGACGCCGTCGCCGACCCGTTCGGCCGGTTCTGGGCGGGCAGCATGGCGTACGACGCCGACGAGGGCGCCGGTTCGCTGTACCGCGTCGACGCGGACGGCACGGTCGTACGGGTCCTGGAGGGCATCACCGTGCCCAACGGGCCGGCCTTCACCCCCGACGGCAGCCTCATGTACCTGGCCGACAGCGCGCGGGGCGTGGTCCGGCGCTGGTCAGTGGACCCCGTCACGGGCGAACTCGGCGCACCGCAGGACTTCGTACGGATCCGGGAGGGCAGCCCCGACGGCATGGCGGTCGACATCGAGGGCGCGGTCTGGATCGCCGTGTGGGGCACCGGCACCGTCCGCCGCCACCTGCCGGACGGCACCCTCGACCGCACCCTGCGACTGCCGGCACGGCAACCGGCCGGTGTGTGCCTCGCCGACGACGTCCTGCACATCACGACGGCCCGCGTGGGACTGACGGCACCCGACGACGCGGACGGCGCCCTGTTCACGGCGCGCGTCGAGGTGCCCGGGACCCCGACGCCGGCGTTCCGGACGGCGCGGCGGGCGGGGGGTGCCGTACCGGCATGACCCGTGCACGGACATCCCCCTCGGCCACCCCGTGGCGTCCCGCCCAAGGCCGCGTCGTCTGCGTCGGCGAGACGATGGCGGCCCTGGCCCCCGACCCGCCGAACACCCTGCGGGGCGCGGAGCGGCTGCGCCTGTCGGTGGCGGGGGCCGAGTCGAACGTCGCCATGTACCTGGCCGACCACGGCATCGACGTCGCCTGGCTCTCGGCGCTCGGCGACGACCCGCTGGGCCACCGCGTCCGCGCCGCCGTCGCCGCGCCCGGCGTCGACGTCTCGCACGTGCGCATGGACCCGCACCGCCCGACCGGCCTGCTCGTCAAGGACCCGGACCCCGCCGGAACACGCGTTCACTACTACCGGCGCGGCTCGGCCGCCTCCGCGCTCGGGCCGGACCTGCTGGACGGCCCGCCCGTCCGCACCGCCTCGCTGCTGCACCTGACCGGCATCACCCCGGCCCTGTCCGAGTCCTGCCGCCGGCTGGTGACCGAGGCGCTCGCCGCCGAGCCCGGTGACCGCCCGTACGCGGTGAGCTTCGACGTCAACCACCGCGCGGCGCTCTGGCCGGACGGCACCGCCCAGGCCGTGCTGCGCGAACTGGCCGACCGCGCCGACATCGTCTTCGTCGGCCTCGACGAGGCACAGGTGCTGTGGGGCGGGCGGCTTACCGCGCCGGAGGTCCGGGCGTTGCTTCCGCGTCCGCGCGTCCTCGTCGTGAAGGACGGGGCGAACGCCGCGACCGCGTTCGGCGACGACGGTGCCGTCACGGTGCCGACACCGCGCGCGACGGTGGTGGAGGCCGTGGGCGCCGGCGACGCCTTCGCCGCCGGGTTCCTCGCGGGCCTGATGCGGGGCGCGACGATCACCGACGCGCTCCGGCTCGGCCACATCACCGCCGCCTCCGCGCTCCAAGTCGCCGCAGACCACGGCCCGTTGCCCGATCCGCGGGAGATGGCGGCGCTGCTCGCCCTGTCGGCGCGCGAGTGGGAGGAACGGGCCACCCCGTCTCCCTCGGCCCGATCCGCACGGTGATCGACGCGCGACCGGTGAATTGCCCGCCTATGCTCCATTTGTGTGACGACTCTCTTCCAAGAACTGGTGGCGAAGGAGCGCGCGGCCGAGCAGGCGCACGACCGCGTGGAGGAGCTGCGGGGCATGTACGGCTCGCCCACCCAGCAGGGCGGCTGGAGCCCGCGGCAGACCGAGACGTACAACACCGCGCTGCGGGCCTGGCGGGACCTGGCCCGGGAGGTTCAGGTCGCGCTGGCCGAGTACGCCAGGGCGCAGGGCGAGAAGCGCGGCGACGTCGAGGAGCAGGTGAAGAAGGCGGTCTGGCATACGGAGAGCGGTGGCGCCGGGGCCTAGGAAAGCGGGCTCCCGGCCCTCCGCACTGCTCTTGACGCAGTCAGTCTCGTTACGCAACTCTGGAGCTCAACGGCGATCTCGGAGAAGAGGCTGGTGCGAAGTGGAGTGGACGGGCGCACGCTACGCGGACACGCCGACGGTCGAGGTGCGGGCGTGGATCGAAGCACCGCCGGGCCGGGTGTGGGAGATCGTCTCCGATGTGACGCTGATGCCGGAGATGAGCGAGGAGCTGCAGGCCGTCCACTGGCTCGACGGCGCCGCCGGACCCGCCGTGGGCGCCCGGTTCGTCGGCCGGAGCAGGCACGAGTCCCTGGGGGAGTGGGAGACCACCTCGCACGTCGTCGAGTGCGCGTCCCCGCACGTCCTCGCCTGGGCCGTGGAGGACCCCGCCCGCCCCAGCGCCGTCTGGCGATTCCGGCTGGACGCCAAGGACGGCGGCACCGAGCTGACCGAGTGGATGCAGATGGGACCCGGCCGCTCCGGTCTGTCCTTCGCCATCGACGCGATGCCTGAGAAGGAACAGAAGATCGTGTTCGTACGGATGCGGGAGTTCGAGCGCAACATGACCGCGACGCTCGGCCACATCAAGAAGATGGCGGAGGCGTGATGAGGACCGCGACGACGATCGAGGCGTCCGGTCTCGGCTCCTGGACCCGGCAGGCGGACTTCGTCGTCGAGGCGGAGAAGCTCGGCCTCGACATCTGCTGGGTCGCCGAGGCCTGGGGCTCCGACGCGCCCTCCGCCCTGGGCTACTACGCCGCCCGCACCGAGCGCATGCTGCTGGGCTCCGGCGTCATGCAGGTCGGCACCCGCAGCCCCGTGGCCCTCGCACAGACCGCGATCACCCTGTCCAACCTTTCCCAGGGACGCTTCCTGCTCGGCCTCGGCCCGTCCGGCCCCCAGGTGATGGAGGGACTGCACGGCGTGCCCTTCGCCCACCCGCTGGCACGCGTCCGGGAGACGGTGGAGATCGTCCGGCAGGTCCTGAACGGCGGCAAGATCGACCACTCCGGCGAGGAGTACCGCATCCCGCTGCCGGGCGGGGACGCCGTACCGATGCGGCTGTCCATGCGGGCCGAGCACCCCGTGCCGGTCCACCTGGCCGCGCTGTCGCCCGCCATGCTCAAGCTCACCGGCGAGGTCGCCGACGGCTGGCTCGGCACCAGCTTCGTGCCCGAGGGGTCGGCGGACGCCTACTTCGCCCACCTCGACGAGGGGTTGGCGCGCGGCGGGCGCTCCCGCGCCGACCTGGACATCTGCCAGGGCGCCGAGGTGGCCTTCGCCGCCGACGAGGAGGCGCTGCGCGCGATGGTGGCCGGCCGCAAGAAGGAACTGGCCTTCAGCCTCGGCGGCATGGGCTCGGCCTCCACCAACTTCTACAACCGCGCCTACAGCCGCCAGGGCTGGGCCGAGGTCGCCGCCGAGGTACGGCAGCGCTGGCAGGCGGGGGACCGGGAGGCAGCGGCGGCCCTGGTGACCGACGACATGGTGCTCGCGACCACGCTGATCGGCACCGAGAGCATGGTGCGCGAGCGGCTGCGCGTCTGGCGCGACGCGGGCGTGGACACCGTACGGCTGTACCCGGCCGGTGCCGACCTGGACGCCCGGCTCGACACGCTGGGCCGGGCGATCGAACTGGTCCACGAGGTCGGAGAGAAGTCATGAGCGCTCGTACGTCCTTCGCGAACTGGCCGTGCTCCATCGCCCGCACCCTGGACGTCGTCGGCGACGCGTGGACCCCCCTCGTCCTGCGCGAGGCCTACTACGGCAGCCGCCGGTTCGACGAGTTCCAGGGCGAGTTGAGGATCGCCCGGAACACCCTGACCGACCGGCTGCGCCGCCTCGTCGACGCGGGACTGCTGGAGAGACGGCTCTACGAGAGCGAGCCGCCCCGGCACGAGTACTTGCTGACGGAGCGGGGCCGTGACCTCTTCCCGGTCCTCGCCGCGATGGCCCACTGGGGCGACCGGTGGCTCGCCGGGGCCGAAGGGCCTCCGATCACCCTGTACCACGAGGCCTGCGGCCACGACGCCCACGCGGAGGTGGTGTGCTCCGCCTGCGGCGCGCCGATGCGCGCCGACGACACCACCGCGCGGATGGGCCCCGGCTATCCGGACCGGCTCAAGTCCCGGCCCGATGTGCGGCGCCGGTTCGCTCGGGAGTGACGGACGGGCCGGGGACGGGCGGGCGGTCACCGGGCGAGAGGTCGGAGTACAGCGCATCGAGGCGAGCCGCGCGGATTTCCTCCCGTGTTCGTGAGCGCTGGATCTTGCCGCTGGTCGTCCGGGGGCACGCTCATCGGTCCGACGATGACGACCCGCACGGCGAGTCGCAGTTCCTGGGCCGGGCGCGTTCGGATGAGGTCGGCGAGAGGCGCGGGGGTTCGGCCGTTGAGGTGGACGGGGCGGACCTGTGGCCGCCCCGCCGGGTTCCGGGGGAGCGGGGGGACAGACCGAGGCCCGGGAGGTCGGGGGCGACGCAGCGGAAGTCGGGGGACAAGATGCCCAGCAGGCCTCGCACCGGATCGCCGGAACCGACTTCCACAAAGTGTGGGCGTGTTGGAGGTTCGCCCTACGTGGTCAGCGGATGCGGTGCTGCTTCCAGAAGGGGCCGAGGTCCTTCTCCGTCACGGACTGTGCGGCCTTCTTGAAGTCCGCGGTGGTGGAGACGCCGTACCAGTGGTCGTGGGCGTAGGCCTTGAGGAGGCGGGCCATGGTGCGGGAGCCGAGCGTGCGCTCCAGGTCGGCGAGGGCGCAGGAGCCGGCCGTGTAGATGAGGTGGTACTCGCCCCGGTGTCCGGCCCAGTACGCCATCGAGTTGGTCAGGGCCGCGCGGTCGTCGGGCCACTCCTCATCCGACCAGCAGTCGCGGGTCTCCCAGCCGTAGAAGCGCGCGTTGGCGTACTGCGCGAAGCTCTCGTCCAGCCACGGCGCACCGTACTGGTCGTTGCCGACGATGCCGTACCACCACTGGTGGGCGACCTCGTGCACGACGGCGCTGCCCTCGTCGGTCGTGCCGAGCAGGACCAGGCCGGGGTACTCCATGCCGCCGCCGAACTCGCTGGTCATCACCAGGTCGATCTCGCCGTACGGATAGCGGCCGAACTCCGCGCCGAACCGGTCGACGGCCAGGAGACCGTCCTGACGTGTCAGGCGCACCCCAGTCGGGGAGGTGGTCGGCGCCCAGTACGACCGCACGCGTACACCCCCGGGCGAGGTCTCGACGGCGGTCCGGAACGGGCCGGCCGCCCAGGCGAAGTCCCGCACGCTCCGCGCGACGCTGAGGGTGATGCTGCGGCCGGGTCCGGCCGGCAGGGTCCGGGTACGGCCGGTCGCGGGGACCTTGAGCCTCGTGGGGTGGTCGAGCGCCACGCGGAAGTCGCCCGCCAGGGTGTAGAAGCTCTCGCCGGTCGACACGTACGGATCGAGGTGCCACCCCTTCCTGTCGTGCACGGCGAGCACGGGCAGCGCGTTGCCGAGGAAGCGGAAGGCGCCCTCGCGGCCGAAGCGGTCGTTGCGTCCCGGCACGGTGACGGACACGTTGAAGGAGACGGTCGCGCGCTCGCCGTGCCCGAGCGGCTGCGGCAGGGCGATCCGCAGTGCCGTGCAGTTCACGGTGAGCGGACCCGCGGCGCCCCCGCGCACGTGGGAGACCCTGACCGGCGGCGGCGTGCCGGCCGTGCCGCACTTGTCCACGCCGTTGCCCCACAGACGCAGGTACACCTCGCGCAGCGGACGGTCCGAGGCGTTGCGGAACGACACCCGCTCCCGGCCGGCCCAGCGGGAGCCGTCGGCGTTGCCGTGCAAGGCCACGTCATAGCGCGGTCGATCGGGCGTCGCTGCTGCGGCGTCGCCAGCCTTCGTGAGGGCGTCGGCCCCCGTGCCGCCCAGTGTCACGAGCAACGCCAGCAGCACAACGAGCAGACGGGTGAAGGTACTTGACGTCCACGCGGGAATCGACGGCATGACAGCGGATCCTGCCACAGTGAGTGAGGCAATGGCCCAGAATTCGGGCATGGAGTTCTTCTGCTACCACCGTGACCGGGCCGACTCCCTGGCACTGCTGGAGCGGCACTGGTCCTACGTGACTCCTCCCCCGCGTGGACGCGGGGGCTTCTCGCTAACCCTGGCGGGCGTCGCGACGGACCAGCCCGGCCCGTAGAACGTTCAGGGCGCCCACTGTGTCCGCGTGCGCAAAGTGGCCGCACGAGACGCAGTGGAACTTCGCCTGGGTGGGCCGGTTCTCCGCCGAGACATGCCCGCATTCAGGGCAGGTCCGGGAGGTATTACGGGGGTCCACGGCGATCACTTCTCGTCCGGCGCTTTCAGCCTTGGCGTGCAGGATCGTCAGGAACACCCCCCAACCGGCATCCGAGATCGAGTGGTTGAGTCCGGCCTTCGCCGCCGCGCCGTTCGGTAGGAACACACCCGGCTGTACGGGGTCGGGCTTCGGCTTGGGAGCCTTGACCATGTTGCGGATCTTGAGGTCTTCGTGCGCAATGACATCGTGTTCGCGGACCAGGCCCAAGGCGGTCTTGTGTGCGTGGTCGAGCCGCTGACGGCGGACCTTGCGGTGCAGGTCGGCAACCTTCTGGACGGCACGGCGGTGGTTGGCGGTCCGTTTGTCGCGCCCAACTCGCGGGAACCTGGCGAGGGCCTGCTGTGCGGCTTGAAGCTTCGCGGCGGCCCTGCGCCCGTGACGCGGGTGGGGAACGAACCCGCCGCCTGAATCGGCGAGGTAGTTGGCTAGGCCCATGTCGATGCCGACCACGCTGCCCGTCCTGGGCAGCGGCTCGGGCTCGGGCTGCTCGGCAGTCAGGATGACGTACCAGCGTTTGCCCTCACGCTTGACGGACACGGTCTTGACCCTGCCGACCACCGGCCGGTGCTGGTTGACCTTGACATGCCCGACACCCTGGAGCCGTACGCGGGTCACGGGGTCATGCGGGGTGGAGTCCCAGCGGCAGCCGTCGCCGTCCTTGGGGAAGTCCACCGTGTCGAACCAGTTCACACCCCGAAAGCGCGGGTAGCCCGGCGTATCGCCGGACCTGACCCGGCGGAAGAACGCGGCGAACGCTTTGTCCAGACGGCGCAAGGTGGCCTGCTGGCTGGAGAAAGACCACCTGCCCTGACGCTGCGGGTCGAACGCCCGGATCTCCTTGAGCTGCGCCGACTGCTGCCCGTACTTGATGCTCTTTTTCGACACATGCCGATAGGCGTCACGGCGCTCCTGCAATGCCCCGTTGTAGAGAGAGCAGTGATCGCGCAGCATCTCGCCGAGCGCAATCGTCTGACCCACGGTGGGCCGCATGAGGAACTTGTACGCACGAATCACCCGGCCCACCCCCCCTGCTCAGCCGCCTCCCTTGATCCTAAAACACTTGGCGTATGGCACCGCGTTGGGAACCCGCCGCCCGCAGCCTGAAGGACCCCGCGTTGCCGAGCGCGGGGTCCTTCAGGCCGCTGGCGGCGACGTCGTCGAGGAGGTCGTCGCCCATCGACCGCAGTTTCGCGAGTGACACGCCGTCGTAGCGCATCGAGTGCCGCCGTCCCCACGTCCGTCGGCCGATGTCGTCCGGCACCTCCCCGACCTCGTGGCACGCCACTTCCCGCACGGCTGTCGGCCTTTCACGATCTCCGGGCGGAACTCGCCACCCTGTCGAAACGCGCCAACTGCCCTGGTCGTGCACTCGTCCAGTCCATCGTCGATGGACGGCGGCGGTGGCGTTGCTGCACGATGCGAACGGACAGCTGATCGACATCCCTCCGCACTCGGCACCCCCGACCGAAAGGCCGCACCATGTCGACGATCAGTCAGTGGCGACTGCGAGCCGCCTTCGCGGAACGACTGTCGCGGATGTACGGGCAGGAGGTTCCCGCGTACAACACGCTCGTGGACGTCTCCCGCGAGGTCAACGAGGACGTCCTGCGCGCCCGGGGTGCCGACGCCGAACGCCTCGGCTCGATCGGCCGGGTGACCGCGGAGCGGCACGGAGCGATCCGCGTCGGCACGCCCCGCGAACTCGCGCAGGTCGCCCGTGTCTTCGGCGCCCTCGGCATGCACCCCGTCGGCTTCTACGACCTGCGGGAGGCGGCAGCCAGCGCCGTCCCCGTCGTCTCCACCGCCTTCCGCCCGGTCGACGGCGAGGAACTCGCCCGCAACCCCTTCCGCGTCTTCACCTCCCTGCTCACCCCCGCCGACCCGCGCTTCTTCGACGCCGACCTGCGCGCCCGCCTCGAAGCGTTCCTCGACGCGCGCGAACTGTTCCCGCCGGAACTGCTCGTGCTGGCCGACCGCGCCGCGGACCTGCGCGAACTGTCCGAGGCCGACGCGGAGCGGTTCCTGCGGCTCGCGGTGGGCGCCTTCGAACTGTCGGGCGAACCGGTCGACCAGGCGTGGTACCGGACCCTGGAACGCGTCTCCGCCGTCGCCGCGGACATCGGAGGCGTGCGCAGCACCCACATCAACCACCTCACCCCACGCGTCCTGGACATCGACGAGCTGTACCGCCGTATGACCGACCGCGGCATCGAGATGATCGACACCATCCAGGGCCCGCCCGCCTGGAAGGGCCCCGACGTCCTGCTGCGCCAGACCTCCTTCCGGGCCCTGGCCGAGCCGCGCGCGATGCGGCTCGCCGACGGCAGCGTCGTCAGCGGCGCCCTGCGGGTGCGCTTCGGCGAGGTCGAGGCCCGCGGCATCGCCCTCACCCGTGCGGGCCGCACTCTTTACGACGACCTCCTCGGCCGGGTCGACGAGCAGGCGTCCGCGAACCCCACGGCGTCCCGCGGCGATCTCGCACGCGCCCTGTGGGAACGGCACATGCCGGCCGGCGAAACCGAACTGGCCGCCGGGGGCCTGGCCTACTTCACCTACCGCCTCGCCGAGGACCGCCCGCGCGACGGCAGCCGCCCGCCGGACACACTCGCCGAACTGCTGCGACAGGGCTGGGTGCACGCCGAACCCATCGTCTACGAGGACTTCCTGCCCCGCTCCGCCGCCGGGATCTTCCAGTCCAACGTCAGCGGCGAGGGCACCCGCGACAACGACCAGGAAGGCACGGCCTACGACGCCGCCTGGCTCTCCGGCGCCGTGGGCCGTGACGTACTGGACCCCTATGCCCTCTACGCCCGGCAGCAGGAGGACTCCCTCACCCGGGTCGCCCGCGCCCTCGACCTCCCCGACACCCTCGGCTGACCCCTCACACCTGCAAGGGACCGACCATCATGACCAGCACCGCACTGCCCACCACGGACGACCTGCGCGCCCGCGCACTCCGGGCCCTGGAGCACATCGGGGTCACCGTTCCCGAGGGCGACGACCTCCAGGCCCGCACCCCCGTCACCGGTGAGAATCTCTTCGGACTGCGGGCCGCGGGTGCCGCCGACACCGAGGAGGCCGTCGCGGCGGCCCGCACGGCCTTCCTGACCTGGCGCACGACACCCGCACCGCGTCGCGGCGAACTCGTCCGCAGGCTCGGCGAGTTGCTGCGTGAGCACAAGGGCGAGCTGGCCGACCTCGTCACCATCGAGGCGGGCAAGATCCGCTCGGAGGCGCTCGGCGAGGTCCAGGAGATGATCGACATCTGCGAGTTCGCGGTCGGCCTGTCCCGCCAGCTGTACGGCCGTACGATCGCCTCCGAACGGCCCGGACACCGGCTGGCCGAGACCTGGCACCCGCTCGGCGTGGTCGGGGTGATCTCCGCGTTCAACTTCCCCGTGGCCGTATGGTCGTGGAACACCGCCGTCGCCCTCGTCTGCGGCGACACCGTGGTCTGGAAGCCGTCGGAACTCACCCCGCTGTCCTCCCTGGCCTGCGCCCGCCTGCTGGCCCGGGCCGCCGAGGAGACCGGCGCGCCGGGCGATGTGCACCGCCTCCTGCTGGGCGACCGCGCGGTCGGCGAGAAGCTCGTCGACGACCCCCGCGTCGCCCTCGTCAGCGCCACCGGATCCACCCGCATGGGCCGCGAGGTCGGCCCGCGCGTCGCCGCGCGCTTCGGCCGCACCCTGCTCGAACTCGGCGGCAACAACGCCGCGATCGTCGCCCCGTCCGCCGATCTGGATCTCGCCGTCCAGGGCATCGTCTTCGCGGCGGCCGGCACGGCGGGCCAGCGCTGCACCACCCTGCGCCGCCTCATCGTCCACCGGGACATCGCCGACCCCCTGCTCGAACGGCTGACCGCCGCCTACCGCAGGCTCCCGATCGGCAGCCCTTTCCAGGACACCACGCTCGTCGGCCCGCTCATCTCCGCCGAGGCCCACACGCGCATGGGGGACGCCCTGGCCCGCGTCCAGGCACAGGGCGGCAAGATCCTGGTCGGCGGCAATCGCCGGCTGACCGAGCAGGCGTCCGAAGCCGCCTATGTGGAGCCGGTCCTCGTCCGCGTCGACGAACAGACGGACGTCGTACGGGAGGAGACCTTCGCCCCGATCCTGTACGTCCTCACCTACGACACCCTCGACGAGGCGATCGCGCTGCACAACGACGTCCCCCAGGGGCTGTCGTCCAGCATCTTCACGCGGGACCAGCAGGAGGCCGAGATCTTCCTGTCCTCGGCCGGGTCCGACTGCGGCATCGCCAACGTCAACATCGGCACGTCCGGGGCCGAGATCGGCGGCGCGTTCGGCGGCGAGAAGGACACCGGCGGCGGCCGCGAGTCGGGCTCCGACGCCTGGAAGTCGTACATGCGCTCGGCCACCAACACGGTGAACTACTCAAGTGAGTTGCCGCTCGCGCAGGGGGTCAGCTTCCTCTGAGCGGTCGCGTCGGCGGGAGGCGGCGGGCCGGTCCGGTTCCGGCGTTCGACGTGTGCCCGCGTACGCCGGTGTCCCCTCCGTCTCCTCGGGAGTCACGGCTCGGCCGCCCTGATGGCGCAGGGCGCACAGGAAGCCGACGCCCGGGGCGATCGCCATGCCGTAGAACACCCGAGCCCCGTTGGCGGTCGGCGGACGACCGGGAATGCTCAACCCGCCTTGCTCACCGCGGCGTCGAGCATCGGGCCGAGTTCCTCGGCCACGGTCCGCAGCGGCCTTGCGTCCCGCTCGGCCCGGGCCATCAGGATCGCCCCCTCCAGCGCGCTGATCATGAGCGTGGCGAGCGCGTCGGCCCGCTCCCGCGGCACGCCCATGTCCACCAGGGCCCCGGCCACCGGCCCCGTCCAGGTCGCGAACGCCGCGGCCGCCGCCTCCCGCGTGGACTCGGCGGACTCCGCGCAGTCCACCGTGGCCGCCGCCACGGGGCAGCCGCCCGCGAACCCGGCGGCCTCGTACTCGTCGGTCCACTGGCCCACCATCTGCGCGAACAGCCCCCCGGGCGTCGGCTCGGGCAGCGCGGCGACGAACCGGGCGACACGCTTGCCCGCGTACCGGCCCGCCCACCCCACGGCCTCGTTGACCAGTTGTTCCTTGCCGCCGGGGAAGTAGTGCTGGAGCGAACCGCGAGGCGCGGCGGCATGGGCGGCGACCTCACGCATCCCCGTGGCGGCGACCCCGTCACGCCGGATGAGCTGGGCCGCGCTGAAGACCATCCGCTCGCGCGGTCCCCGTTCGGACACCGCCATCTCCGCCCTCCGTAACCGTCCCCGCTTCGCCCTGTTCCGCGGGGATCCGCTTCGCGTTCCGCAGCCCATCCTATGACCGCCGTCATAGATGTCGACTACTATGACCGCTGTCATAGTCGTGCGGACGCGTCGCGTGGCGGTATCCCGTCGGCGCTGGTGAAGAAACGGCGGTGCATCGTGCACGTGGGTTTCATCGGCCTCGGCGTCATGGGGCAGCCCATGGCGCTCGCACTGGCCCGCGCGGGAACGCCCCTCGTCGTCTGGAACCGCACCCGGGACCGCAGCGCGCCCCTTCGCGCGGCCGGTGCCGAGGTCGCGGCGGGCCCGGCCGAGGTCTTCGACCGGGCGCACACGGTGATCCTGATGCTGGCCGACGAGACCGCCGTGGACGCGGTCCTCGGGCGGGGCACCCCGGACTTCGCCGCGCGCGTGGCCGGGCGCACCGTGGTCCACATGGGCACGACCGCGGCGGAGTACTCGGCGGCCCTCCAGGACGCCGTACGAGCCGCGGGCGGACGCTACGTCGAAGCCCCGGTCTCCGGCTCGCGGATCCCCGCGGAACAGGGCGAACTCGTGGCGATGCTGGCAGGCGACGCCGACGCCGTGGCGGCCGTACGCCCTCTTCTGGCGCCGATGTGCCGTGAGACGTTCGACTGCGGGGGCGTACCCGGTGCCCTGCTGATGAAGTTCTCGGTCAACCTCTTTCTGATCACCTTGGTCACCGGCCTGACCGAGGCGTTCCACTTCGCCGACCGGCACGGACTGGACCAGCGTCTGCTGCGGGACGTCCTCGACGCCGGACCGATGGCCAGCGCCGTGTCCCGGGGGAAGGGTCCCAAGCTGCTGGCCCGCGACTTCGCCGTCCAGGCGGCGGCAGCGGACGTCCTGAAGAACAACCGGCTGATCGCCGAGGCCGCCCGCAAGGCCGCCGTCGCGTCCCCGCTTCTCGACGTCTGCCACGCCCTGTTCGGGGAGGCCGTCGCCCGCGGGCACGGCGGCGAGGACATGGTGGCCGTACTGCACGCGTTGGAGGCGCGGACCGACGGGGCGTGAACCCTCGCCCGGGAGTGGGCGTGCGGGCCTGGTCGGGGCCGGTGAACGGTGTCGGAGGCGCCCGTTATGCTCCGGCCCATGAGTGAGGCAGACAGAGGCCCCGGCAGACGAGTTGTCGACGGGCGCTTCGAGTTGGAGGCCCGCCTCGGCGGCGGCGGGATGGGGACGGTCTGGCGCGCCAGGGACCTGGTGCTGCACAGGCTGGTGGCGGTCAAGGAGGTCCGGCCGCCGGACCGGGACCTGGCCGAGTACGACCCCGAAGGCGCCCGGATGCTGCGCGAGCGTGTGCTGCGCGAGGCCAGGGCCCTGGCCCGGATCGACCATCCGAACGTCGTGACCATCCATCACGTGGTCGACGGCGGCGACGCCACCTACCCGTGGATCGTGATGGAACTCGTCAGCGGCGGCTCACTGGCCGACCTGCTGGCACGGGGGCCGATGCCCCCGGCCGAGGCCGCGCGGATCGGCCGGGGCGTGCTGGCCGCGCTGGCCGCCGCGCACGACGCCGGGATCCAGCACCGGGACGTCAAACCCGCCAACGTCCTGATGCGCACCGACGGCCGTCCCGTCCTCACCGACTTCGGCATCGCCGCGATCCGCGAGACGACCAACCTCACCGCCACCGGTTCCATCATCGGCACGCCCGACTTCATGGCCCCGGAGCGCATCTCCGGACAGGAGGGCGGCGCCGCCTCCGACCTGTGGTCGCTGGCGATGATGCTGTACACCGCCGTGGAGGGCCACCACCCGCTGCGCCGGGGTACGAGCCTGGCCACGCTCGCCGCCGTCCTCAGCGAGCCCGTGCCGCCGCCGGTGCGGGCCGGCGCCCTGGGCGGGGTCCTGATGAGCGTGCTGGTGCGGGACCCGTCGGCACGACCCTCCGCCGCCGAACTCGACCGCGGGCTGGCCGGGATCGAGTCCCTGCCGAGCGGTCCGGCGCCCACCTGGGACACGCCCACCTCCTACTCGCTGAACCCGCCGACGCCGTCCGGCACCACCGCCTCCTCGTATCCGGCGGCTTCCGCCTCGTCGACCACGTCCGTGCCGTTCGGCGCGCCCACCCCGACGCCCGGCTTCGGCCCGCCGATTCCGCCCGGCGCCGTGTTCCCCG
The DNA here is from genome assembly GCF_044764945.1 of Streptomyces sp. NPDC093568. Classification (NCBI taxonomy): domain Bacteria; kingdom Bacillati; phylum Actinomycetota; class Actinomycetes; order Kitasatosporales; family Streptomycetaceae; genus Streptomyces; species Streptomyces sp. NPDC093568. Next base: position 2,113,478 of record NZ_JBIWJD010000001.1, read on the forward strand.
GGCCCCAGCCGGTCACCGCACCCGTGCGAGCGGGACGTCGACGCACGCTCGGCCTGCCCGTCCTGCTGAGTGTCTCGGGGACCTCGCTGGCCGGTGCCCTGGTCCTGATGTGGTGGCTGCTGCCCATCGGGGGCGGCGACGGCGATGCGGACAACCGGGCGTCGTCCAGGACCTCGGCCCCGGAAACGACCGCTTCGGCAACCGAGGCGGACCCGGATGCGGAGCGTTCCACCGAGCCGGAGAGCACCGACCTGCTCACCCCGGACGGCATCCGTACCGCCATCGAGGCCCTGGAGAAGGAGACCGGCCGGGACCGGTTCGGCGACTTCACGGTGTACGAGGAGTACGTGTCGGCCGAGGTGATGGTCAAGGGCAGTGACACCAGGTACGACTCCTACACCTACCGCCCCGGACGAGGCGTGGAGAAGGGCATCATCAAGAGTTCCCTGGCCGGCGGCGAGCAGCCCGTCAGCCTCGACGGCTTCAACTGGGACGCGGTTCCCGCGCTGCTCGCCGAGGCCGACAAGAAGCTCAACGTCGAGAATCCGGACGCCCGTTACGTCATGGTGAGACAGCCGAACGACATCTTCGACACCCCGGCAGGCCTCGCCGTCTACCTCAGCGACGAATACGGCCAGGCCGGCTACCTGGAGGCGGACACCCGGGGCAAGGTGACCAGGGTGTCGCCGGCGGAGGGCTGACTGCCAGGAGACGCCGTCGCCGTCAGCCGGCCTCGGCCTCGATGAGGGAGAAGGGCGCGGCCTCGGCGAGCGGCGTCACGGCGGTGACGGACAGGCCGGCGCGGCCGCACACCTCCTCGAATCCTCGGAAGTCCTCGCGGGTGCGTTCCCGGCCGCCCACGTTCACCGGCATGTTGAGGTCGCTGAGATACGTGATGCCGCCGTCGCCGACATCGGCCCGCGCGGTCATCTCGACGACTGCGGGGAGCACGGGCTCCACGGTTCCGGCGGCCCGCCATGACGAGCGGCCCGCCATGACGAGCGGCCCGCCGTGGCGAGCGGCCCGCCGCGACGAGCGGGCCGCTGGAAGTGCCGGACGCGTGTCAGGCGGTTGTGGCGGAGGGCAGCACGTGATCGCCCACCTTGTCCGTGCTCAGGCACAGCGAGCAGACCACCGCGTCATGGGTGGCGCACGCGGTGACGTCCGGGCGCTCGTAGGGCTGCCGGCAGACGTGGCAGTCGAGGACGAGAGCGCTCGGGTTGCCGTCGGCGTCCAGCAGCGGCTCGTCGATGCCGTCCTCGGCGCGGCGCAGGTAGTACCTGCCCTTGGTGACGACGGCCATCAGCGGGGTGAGGACGAAGGCGATCACGGCCGCGGCGACGGGGGAGTACGGCTGGAGGGTGTCGCCGAGAGCGTGGAAGTACATGGCGATGGACAGACCGGAGGCGGCGGTGAACGCCACGACTCCGACGGGGTTGACGGCGTAGAGCATGCCGCGGCGGAACTCCGGCTGGAGCGGCGAGAGTTTCAGCAGGTACTTGTTGACGCCGATGTCGGTGGCGACGGTGACGACCCAGGCGATGGCGCAGTTCGAGTAGAAGCCGAGGATGCTGTTGAGGAAGCTGAACATGTCGGCTTCCATCAGGACGAGCGCGAAGGCCAGGTTGACCAGGACGAAGATCATGCGGCCGGGGTAGTGCCGGGTGACGCGGGTGAAGGAGTTCGTCCAGGCCAGCGAGCCGGAGTACGCGTTCGTCACGTTGATCTTGATCTGGCTGATCACCACCAGGGCCACGGCCAGCGGCACGACCATCCAGGACGGCATCATCGCGTCGAAGGCGCTGCGGAACTGCTGGATCGGCTCCGGAGCGGCGGCCGGCCCCACCTCGGCGAGGATGTACACGGCGAGAAAGACACCGATGGCCTGCTTCAGCGCGCCGAGCACCACCCAGCCGGGCCCGGCCATCACCACGGCCGTCCACCAACCGCGCTTGTTCTCCTCGGTCTTGGGCGGCATGAAGCGCAGGTAGTCGATCTGCTCGCCGATCTGCGCGATGAGGGAGAGGCACACGCCCGCGCCGAGCAGCACGGACGCGGTGTTGACGCCGCCGTCGCCGTCCGTGCCGGCGTAGGCGAGGAAGCGGTCGACCGTGCCGGGGTCGTTGACGACCAGGTAGACCAGCGGGCCGACCATCAGCAGCAGCCAGATCGGGGTGGTCCACACCTGGAGCTTGCTGAGCGCCTTCATGCCGTAGATCACCAGCGGGATCACCATGAGTGTGGAGACCAGATAGCCCAGCCACAGCGGGAGCCCGAGTCCGAGCTTGAGGCCCTGGGCCATGATCGAGCCTTCGAGGGCGAAGAAGATGAAGGTGAAGCTGGCGAAGATGACGCTGGTGAGCACCGAGCCGTAGTAGCCGAAGCCGGAGCCGCGGGTGATCAGGTCGAGGTCGATGTTGTAGCGGGCGCCGTAGTAGGCCAGCGGGAATCCGGTGACGAAGATGACGACGGCGGCGACGGCGATCGCGATCAGCGCGTTGCCGGTGCCGTGCGCCAGGCCGATGCCGGCGCCGATGGAGAAGTCGGCCATGTAGGCGATGCCGCCGAGGGCGGTCGTGGCCACGACCATGGGACTCCAGCGGCGGTAACTGCGGGGCGCGAAACGGAGGGTGTAGTCCTCCAGCGTCTCCTTGACCGCTTGGTCGGCGGATGTCGGCGCCGCGGCCGTGGTGCTGTCGCTCGGTCCTGACGTCGTCGACCGTGACTCGGTGGTGCTCATGCCACGCCTCCCGGTGGGGCTGGGTGCGGGTGCTGCGGTGAAGTGGGCGGCCCCGCATGGCGTCGTCGGCAGGAGGGCGGCAGTCGAAGGGCCGTTATGGGGGGGAGCGGCCTGTGTACGACTGGGTGAACCCACAGCCGGTCACGTTAGGAAGCGCTCGTTTCCACCGGATTCATCTTGTCGTGAACACGATGTTTCGGGGGCGTGGCTCGTCACTGGCGCCTCACCGGCGCCGGGAAACGCCCAGCTCGATGAGATAGCGCTTGGTCACGACCCCGCCGTACGACCCGTCGATCAGTTCCGCGATGCACCCCAACAGCCCGTTCCTGGCGGCTTCCGGGAGCGCTCGATGCCCGGAGTACGTCCGCAGCAGCTCCAGGTACTCCGCTGTCGTGTAGGTGAGTTCGCGTTCGTAGCGGCGGAAGACGGTGGGCCCGAACCGGCCGTCGCGCGCCACCTCCCGCGCGTGGTCCGACCCGTGGATGTCGGCGGCCGCGGGAAGCCGCAGGCCGGGCGGTGTCTCCGGGTCGAACCGCTCGTAGCAGCGCTGGACCCCGACGAAGAACTCCTCCGTACCGCCCCGCACATGCTGCGTGCGCACCACCGCGAGCGCACCACCCGCCCGCAGCGCACCGGCGGCCTTCGTCACCCGTACGGCCGGGTCGATCCAGTGGAACGCCGTGGCCGACACGACCGCGTCGAAAGGCGCCTCGGGGAGCGGCCAGTCCTCGAACCGCGCCGTCACCACCTCCACCGCCGCGAACCCGGCCACGTTGCGACGGGCCACGGCGGCCATCCGCGCTCCCGCCTCCACGGCCGTGACCCGGCAGCCCCGCTCGGCCAGCGGCACCGTCGCCTGGCCGGTCCCGCAGCCGACCTCCAGCACGTGCCTGCCGGCTCCGGCACCGGCGAGCTCGCCGAGGTCGTCGTACAGCTCCGGCGGATACCCCGGCCTGGCCCGGTCGTACAGCTCCGCGTCCTCGTCGAACGTCCGGCTCAGTCGCGCCCGCCGGGATTCCTCAGGGGTGTCGTCGCGTTGCCCGGGCGTGAGGTGGTGGTGGGGCATGCGAGCAGGCTAACCGGATGTGACGGCTACTCACCTCGCGCGGGGAAGAGATCCCCCACGCGACACCCCCCGACCGCGAAAGGACATGGCGGCGTTGACACGCACCGACTACTACGACGACCCCGCGGCGCCCGAGCCGAACGCCCTGGTCGTGGCGGCCTCCGCGGTGGTCACCGACGACGCGGGCCGCATCCTCCTCCAGCGCCGTTCCGACAGCGGGCTCTGGGCGCTGCCCGGTGGCGGCATGGAGCTGACCGAGAGCCTCCCCGGGTGCGCGGTGCGGGAGGTCAAGGAGGAGACCGGCTACGACATTCGGATCACCGGGCTGATCGGCACCTACACCGACCCGCGCCATGTGATCGCCTACAGCGACGGGGAGGTGCGACGTCAGTTCAACATCTGCTTCCGCGCCCGCATCGTCGGCGGCGAGCCGGCGATCTCCGGCGAATCCACCGAGGTCCGCTTCGTCCACCCCGGCGAGTTGGACTCCCTGCCCCTGCACGACACCCAACGCATCAGACCCCGGCACGCCTTGGAGCACCGGGACACGCCGTACCTGGGCTGAACGGGACGCCGGTCCGCCCATCATTTGGCGACGACGGCCCCGCGGGCGGACGTGTCGACGTGGAGGGTGAAGACGTCGGGGCGCGCGTAGTGGCCGACCGGGTCGAAGTCGAAGCGGGCCCGTCCGAGCTCGTCGAGGTCGAGCTCGGCGGTCAGGACGCCCTCGCCGTCCCGCAGCGGACCGGCGAGCACCTCACCGAGCGGGGAGACGATGACCGAACCACCGCCGATCAGGATTGTGTCGGGCGCGTCGCCCTGGACGGGGTGGAGGTCCGCGGGCAGGCCGTCGCGGCGCAGGAACTGACAGGCGCTCAGGACGAAGCAACGCCCCTCGAGGGCGATGTGCCGCATGGTGGCCTGCCAGGCGTCCCGGTCGTCCACGGTCGGCGCACACCACAGGTCGACTCCCTTGGCGTACATCGCCGTACGGAACAGGGGCATGTAGTTCTCCCAGCAGATGGCCGACCCGAGGCGGGCAGCGCCGGTGTCGACCACCGGGAGGGTGGAACCGTCGCCCTGACCCCACAGAAAACGCTCGGCGGCGGTCGGCATCAGCTTGCGATGCAGACCCAGATAGCCGTCGGGACCGAAGAACAGGGCGACGCAGTACAGGGTCCCGCCCCGCCGCTCGACGGCACCGACCACGGCATGGCAGCCCAACTCCCCGCTCAGCGCGGCCAGAGCGGCGACCTCGGGCCCGGGAACCTCGATCGCGGCGTCGTGATACCGCCGGAACACCTCACGCCCCGCCGGACTGCGGCTGCCGACGACGACACCGAAGTCCAGCCCTTTGGGATACCCGCCGAGGAACGCCTCCGGCAGCACGACGACCTGCGCTCCACGCTCCTCGACCGCTTCCCGGACGAGCTCCTCGGCCCGGCGCAGCGCGGCCGGAGTGTCGAACAGCGGGGCGGACGCCTGTACGACGGCGGCGGTCAGGGTACGGCGGGGCGCGGGGGCGTCGGAGCGCGAGGAGGTCATGGGAGCGACCCTAGGAAGCCGCGGCACCACGCGCCACGGCGATCACGAGACGGATGCCAGCAGATCGTCGAGCGGCGCCGGCACCTGACCGGGATCCAGCGCCTCGACGAGGACGCGGCCGTAGTGGATCTTGCGGCCCTTCTTCGTGCCCAGGAAGCGCCGCAGCTGCTGTTGCGAGGTACGGCCGCGCTGGGCCGGCTGGGACAGAAAGGTACGCAGGGGGCGCAGATCGCCCTCCGCCCGGACCAGTTCCTCCACGCGAGCCGCACCCAGCGCACGGATGAGTTCGTCCTCCAGGTCCGCGGCGCAGACGAAGAAGCCCTGCTGGGGCACGCCGGCCCGTTCCCAGCCACGGGCGTAGTAGTGGCGCTCGCCCTCGTCGCACAGCCCGGTCAGACGCAGGCCGAGGCCCGGCGGGCCGAGCAGCGGGGCGAAGCGCCCGACGCTCATCGCACCGCCCATCGCCAGCACACAAATTCCCTCGGCCGCGAGATCCCGGCCGTGACGCTCGGCGAGCGCGTTCACCGCCGCCACGTCACTGGGGCCTTCGAGCAGAACGGCCGTCCGTACCTCCAGCCGCGCGGCCAGCTCCCGCGCGGGGTCCGCGGGGCCGCCGGCCGCCCATGCGGTGACCGCTTCCCGAAACGCCCCCATGTCAGCCATGAGACGAGTCTGTGCCGCTGAACGCCCAGGACGCCAGGCAATTACGACCGATGAGTTCGATCGAGGGGCTCTGTCGTCAGAGCACCGCGACCGGGTTGACCGGGGAGCCCGTGCCGCCGGGGACGTTGAGGGGCGCCACGACGAGCAGGAACTCGTAGCGGCCTGCCGCCGCGCACGCGGCGGACAGCGGCTCCAGGTCGAGGTTGTCCAGCAGCGGTACCCCCATGGCGGTGAGGGCCAGCGCGTGCACGGGGGAGTGCACGCCCTCCACGGGGGAGGGGCGCACGTCGCTGTCTCCGTCGCCGCCGAGCAGCGAGATGCCGCGCTCGGCCAGCAGGGGTACCGCGTCCACATGGAAGCCGGCGCTGCCGAGATCTGGGTTCCACGGGCCGGCTTCGGCACGGCGGCGGAAGTGGCCGGAGCGGAGCAGCAGGGCGTCGCCCTCGCCGACGGTGACCCCCAGCGCCCGCTCGGCGGCGTGCACGTCCGCCGCGTGCACGGCCGTGCCCGGCTCCAGCCAGTCCGTGCCGAGGACTTTCGGCAGGTCGAGCAGGACGCCCCTGGTGACGAGGGGGCCGAGCGAGGAGACCGCGCCGAAGCGGGCGCCGGCGGCGTCGACCTCCTCGCGGGCGGCGCGGCCGTCGTAGAGCTGCCCCCGGTAGGCGATGTGGGACAGCGCGTCGAGGTGGCTGACGCCCTTGCCGTGGTAGTCGACGCCGATGAAGTCCTTGTGGCAGGACGGCTCGGGCGCCTCCACGTCCCCGAGGTCCGACATGTAGTGCAGGGCGGGCTTGGCGTTGTCCGGGCCCGGCACCGTGTTCCACGGCAGGGCCATCGGGACGGTCGTGCCGCTGCGCACGAGGGCGCTCGCACGCCGGACGTGCGCGGGCGTGACCCGGTTCCACGCTCCGCGGTCGGCGGGCGTCCAGCGCCCCCAGGTCCGCACGTTCTCGAAGAGGGCGTCGAACTCGTCGCGCGAGACGCGGGGTCCGTTGTCGGGCGGGCTACTGGTCACGGCTGCTTGCCCCAGATCTTCCGGTACGCCTCCCGGTACCCCGACGGATCCCAGGTCGTGGCCCCGTCGGTGTTGTCGGCCGTACTGACGTGGACGGGGGCCACGTAACCGCTCGCGGGACGACCGGAAAAGGCCCGGTTGAACTCGTCGACGATCTGCCACCCCTGGAGCGACAGCGGCTCGGGCACGGTCGCCGCCTGGTACTGCTCGCTGTCGATGCGCTGGAAGGCGGACGGGTCGCCGTCCCCGGCGCCGATGTTGTACGGCCGGCCGGACCCCTCCTTGCCGACCGCGCGCAACGCCGGTGCGGCGTCGGCGAAGTAGAGGTCGTTGATGGCGACGGAGTGCGTCCACCTGTCCTGGAAACGGGAGACCAGGGAGGAGACCTCGCGGGGCGTACGGCTGCTCGCGTCCGGAATCGGGATGTTCTCGTACGCCAGCAGCCGCACGCCCGAGCAAGTGGCGAGCTCCTTCCTGATCAGCTCGGACTTGTTCCGGGCGAAGGGGATCGAGGCGTCGGTGAAGATCACGGCGCCCGCGTTGCCGCGGGAGTGGGAGATAACCCACTGCGCACTGATCCTCGCCACGTCCCCGACGTTGGTCGTGACGTTCGTGAAGAGCGGCGGGCGTCGGCTGGGCCCCGGGGCGTCGACCGCGTGCCAGCCGACGAGCGGGATGCCGGCCGCGTCCGCCCGGGCCACCTGCTGGGACGTCGCGTTGGGGTCGAAGCCGCCGATGACGATGCCCGACGGTCTGAGGGTCACCGCCTCGCTCATCGCCGCCTGGATGCCGGCGGGGGTGCCGCCGCCGTCGATCACCCGGACGTTCCAGCCGATGACGCGGGCGGCATCCCGCACCCCTTCGGCCGCGCCCGCCACGCCGGGATTGGTCATGGTCTGGGCGACGTAGACGAGGGTCCGGGCCGGGACCGCGGCGGGGCCGGTGGTCGGTCCGTTCCAGGGCACGTCCGTGCGCTGGGCCCGGTCGACGGCGGCCCGCGCCCTGGCGTAGGCCTCGGGACAGCCGTTGGGGCCGAAGGTGGGTTCCTCCTGCCCGCTCTGCGAGCCGCGTTCGCAGCCGACGAGGACGGTCGCCGCGGCCAGCAGGACAGCGGCGGCCGACCTGGCGCCGACGACGCCGGGGGTCGGGGCTTTGCGGGTGGGGTGCACGGAAGCTCCTCGCGGAGGGATGCGCGAACGGGTGCGGGTGAGAAGGCGGGGGCGGTGTCAGGCGGGGCCCGGTGACGCTTCGCCGTCCCGAGGCGGGCCGGGCGGCGGATCCGGCGGTACGGCGGGGGAGTCGCGGGCCGTGCTGACGCCGATGCGCAGCCGCCGGCGGGCGGTGTAACCGGCGAGGCCGACGGCGAGGAGCAGGGTGCCGCCGTGGAACAACGGGACCGTCCAGAAGTCGGCGCCCATCTGGCCGATGCCGGTGAGACCCACGGCGAGGACGGCGACGGCCACCAGGGTGCCCAGGGCGTTGGGGCGGCCGGGCTTGATCGCGGTGGAGCCCAGCAGGGCGCCGACGAAAGCGGGCAGCAGGTAGTCGAGTCCGACGCTCGGATTGCCGATCTGCTGCTGGGCCGCGAGCAGCACTCCGGCGAACCCGACGAGCAGCCCGGACGTGGCGAACGTGTACACCGTGTACTTCCGGATCGGGATGCCGAGCAGGTCGGCCGCGCGCGGGTTCGACCCGACGACGTACAGGTACCGGCCGAGCGGCAGCCGCTCCAGCACCAGCCAGAGAACGGCCGCGAGCGCGAGCACGTAGAAGGCGGGCACGGGGAGGCCGAGGAACGTGGAGTTGTAGAGGTCGGTGAAGGCGGCCGGGAGCCCCTGCGGGCCCGGAACGATCCGGCCGCCGTCCGTGATCCAGCCGGTCAGCGCGTACATCATGCTGCCGGTCCCGAGCGTGGCGATGAACGAGTCGATCCGCCCGAACTCGACGACGACTCCGTTGAGCACGCCGACGACGCCGCCGCCGGCGATCACCGTGACGCAGGCCAGCGGCCAGGGCCACCCCTCGTGGACGACGAGCTGCAGCACCAGCACGTGCGCGAGGCCGAGGCCGTAACCGATGGAGAGGTCGAACGCGCCGGTCACGAGGGGCACCATCGCGGCGAGCGCGAGCACCGCCGGGATCGACTGGGTGGACAGGATCGAGTCGACGGTGTCCCGGGTGGGGAAGGTGCGCGGCAGCGTGAGGGAGAAGATCAGGAAGAGCAGCGCGGTGAACGCGAGAAGGCCGTAGGCGCCGACGAGGTGTCCGGCCGGGCCGCCGCGCAACCGGGCCGTGAGGCTCGCTCCGCCGCGCCGGCCGGGTCGGTCCCTCGGACGAGGAGGCCGTGGTCCGGGGGAGGACGGGGAGGGCGAGGCCGTCACCGCTTCGTCGCCGGGTCGGCGGGAGGCACGGCCGAGGCCGCCCGGGTCAGTCCGGCGACGGTGAGGGAAGTGCCGCTCAGCTCCGTCGTGACGGTCCCACGGACGAAGACGAGGGCGCGCCGGCACAAGCCCGCGACCTCCTCGAAGTCGGTGGAGATGAGGAGGACCGCGAGCCCGGCCGCCAGCGCCTCGTCGAGCAGCCGGTGGATCGCGGCCTTGGCACCGACGTCCACGCTCGCCGTGGGCTCCTCCAGGACGAGCAGGCGCAGGTCCACCCGGAGCCACCGGCCGACCATGACCTTCTGCTGATTGCCGCCGGACAGGACGGCGACGGGGGCTTCGCTGTCCGGGGGACGCACCGAGTACCGCGCGATCAGAGCCGCCGCGTCGCGCCGCTCTCGGCGCGGACCGATCCAGCTCAGCGCGGGCAGGCCGCCCGCGCGGGGATTGGCCAGCAGGTTCTCCCGTACGGTCAGTTCGGCGAGGCACCCCTCCAGTTGCCGGTCGCCGGGCACGAGGGCGACGCCTTGCGCGACCGCGCCGCCGACCGTGCGGGGACGGTAAGGCCGCCCGCCGAGCAGCGCCCGCCCGCCGAGCAGCCGTCGCGCTCCCGCGACGGCACGGCCCAGCTCCACGTGTCCGGCGCCCGTCAGTCCGACGAGGCCCAGAACCTCCCCGGCCCTGAGCTCCAGAGCGACCGGTCCCGTGCCCGGCGTGCGCGCGCCGTCGAGGGTCAGCACCGGCGGATGGCCCGCTGGGGCGGGAGCGGGGCGGTGGCCGGCAGGTTCCTCGCCGGTGATGTCGTGCACCAGTCGGGCCGGACTGTGTCCCGCCAACTGCCCCTGGCTGACGAGCCGGCCGTCGCGCAGGACGGCGAAGCGGTCGGCCACCTCGTACACCTCGTCCAGCCGGTGGGTGACGTAGAGGATGCCGTGCCCGCTGTCGCGCAGGGCGTGCAGGACGGCGAACAGCCGTGCGCAGTCCGCGGCGGGGAGCCGTGCGGTCGGCTCGTCGAGGACGACGAGCCGCGCCCGTGCCGCGAGGGCGCGCGCGATGGCGACCAGGGAACGCTCGGCGGGCGCGAGCAGGGCGACCGGTGCGTCCGGGTCGAGATGCCCGGCGACGGTCCGCAGGGCCTCGGCGCAGCGCTCCCGGGTCCGCCGCCAGGAGATCAGCCCGGCGCGGCGCGAATAGCCGGTGCTGAGCGCGATGTTCTCGGCGACCGTCATCCACTCCACGAGGCCGAGGTCCTGGTGGATGAACGACATGCGGCGCGCGGCCTCGTCGCTCCCGAGTGGGTGCCCGTCCACCGTGATCCGCCCCGCGTCGGCGTCGTGGACGCCGGCGAGCACCTTGATGAGCGTGGACTTTCCGGCCCCGTTGGGACCGAGGAGGGCCAGGACGCTGCCCGCGTCGACGTCGAGGTCCACCCCGGCCAGCGCGACGGTCCCGCCGAACCGCTTGGCGAGCCCACGGACACGGACCAGAGGTTCCACGGACAACTCCGGTGGTCGGCCTGGCGGGGTCTTTCCCGACTTCCACGAGCGATATTAACGGTATGTATATCCGTATTTCCGATATTTGCGCGCACGTGTGGCCTGGCGTCAGCGGGCGTCGACGGCCCCGCCCGCCCCGAGCAGCCCGCACTCGGCCCAGATGACCTTGCCCTGCGGTGTGTAGCGGGTCCCCCAGCTCTGTGACAGCTGGGCGACCAGGAAGAGCCCCCGGCCGCCCTCGTCCGTGGTGGCCGCCCGACGCAGGTGGGGCGCGGTGTCGCTGCTGTCGGAGACCTCGCAGATCAGGGTGCGGTCGAGCAGCAGCCGGACCTGGATGGGTCCGGTGCCGTGCCGGATGGCGTTGGTGACCAGCTCACTCAGCATCAGTTCCGCGGCGAACGCGGCCTCGTCGAGCCCCCAGTCCGCCAGCTGCCGCATCGCCGACGCCCGGATGTCGCTGACGACGGCCGGGTCGCTGGGCACGTCCCAGGTGGCCATCCGGTGGGGTTCGAGGGCATGGGTGTGGGCGACGAGCAGCGCGATGTCGTCGTACGGACAGGTGGGCGCGACGGTGTCCAGGATGACCTGGCAGGTCTCCTCGGGGGTGCGCGCCGAGTGGGCCAGGGCGCCGCACAGCTGGTCGAGGACCACGTCGACGTCTCGCTTGCGGTCCTCGATGAGGCCGTCGGTGTAGAGGATCAGCGTGCTGTCCTCGGGCATGTCGATCTCGGCCGCCTCGAACGGCAGGCCCCCGAGGCCGAGCGGCGGACCGGCCGGCAGGTCCGGGAACGACACCGTGCCGTCGGGCAGCGCCAGCGCGGGCGGCGGGTGCCCGGCGCGGGCCAGGGTGCAGCGCTGCGAGGTCGGGTCGTAGACGGCGTACAGACAGGTCGCGCCGATGATCCCGGCTCCGTCGGAGGCGGGGTCCTCCCGGTCCAGACGGCCCACGAGGTTGTCGAGGTGGGTGAGGACCTCGTCCGGAGGGAAGTCGAGCTCGGCGAAGCTGCGTGCCGCGGTGCGCAGGCGCCCCATGGTGGCGGCCGACAGCATGCCGTGGCCCACGACGTCGCCCACGAAGAGACCGATGCGCATCCCGGACAGCGGGATCACGTCGTACCAGTCCCCGCCCACGTCGGACTCGGCGGGCAGATACCGGTGGGCGACGTCGACGGCGGTGTGGTCGGGCAGGCCGTGCGGCAGCAGGCTGCGCTGCAGGGCCAGGGCCATGGTCCGCTCCCGGGTGTAGCGCCGGGCGTTGTCGAGGGACAGGGCCGCGCGGGTGGCCAGTTCCTGGGCCAGCGAGCGGTCGTCGTCCTCGAACGGAGCGGAGTCCGGCGCGCGGTAGAAGCTGACGACGCCGAGGACGACACCGCGCGCGACCAGGGGTACGGCGATGAGGGAGCGGACGTGGCCGAGCAGCCGCTCGGAGTGCTCGGGGTCATGCGCGAGCCAGCCCGCGGCGGCGGCGAGGTCCGGTTCCAGTACCGCCCGCCCCTCGGTCAGCGACCGCAGCTGGGGCGTGGTCGAGCCGTAGTCGACGTGCCGGCCGACCGGCTTGACGGGACAGTCGCCGCGGAAGCCGTGGACCACCGCGCGCTGCATGTCGTCCAGTGGAGCGGCGGACTCCTCGCCGCGCAGGACCGGCTCGGGCAGGTCGACGGTGACGAAGTCCGCCAGCGTCGGCACCGCCGTCTCGGCGAGTTCCTGGGCGGTACGGCGCACCTCCAGGGTGCTCCCGATGCGCGTGCCCGCCTCGGACAGCAGTTCCAGGCGGCGCCGCGCGGCCAGCGCGTAGGACCCCACCTGGGGTTCCCCGACCATGACCAGCCCACGGTGACGGCCCCCCGAGCCGTCGGGATCGCCGGGGCCGCCGGTCGTCATGGCCTCGGCGCCCTCGGCGTCCAGGTCGACCCGGTCCAGGGCCCCGCCGGGTAGATCACCGGAGGGCGGTCCGGCGGACGGTCCTCCAGCCGCCGCGGCGACCGCTACGGGCTCGAACACGGACGCGGCCTCGGGCGTGGAGGCGAGGCCGGGCAGGGAGGCGATGTCGGTCACCGGCGGCACCGCAGGCGCGGCGGACAGCCCCAGCCGCTCGTCGACCTGGTGCGGAATGGCATCGGCCAGGCCGGGCGGAGGGCCGGGGAGAACGGCCTCGACGGCGAATCCCGCCACCCCGGACGCACTCGTCATCGGACGGCTCATCAGCGTGATCGACCGCCCGTCGGGCAGCGCCACCTCGACGGCGGCCCGCTGGGCGCGGGCAATCAGCTCGGCGGCCTTCTCCATGAGGATCGCCCGGTCCCCGGGGCGCAGCGCGGAGGCCAGTTCCTCCACGCCGACGCGGTGATGCACCCCGGCGGCGGCCCGCGTCCCGGCGTCGAGATACGCCCGCAGCAGAGCCTGCTCCCGCGTGGAGCTCTGCCGCAGCAGGCGCCGCTCGATGGCCTCGGCCGCCTTGCGGATGACGCCGTCCAGCGATGGGTCCTCGGCACTGCGCGGGTAGCCGAGGCACAGGACGCCCTCGATGCGCCCGCTGAGCGGGTCGCGCACGGGAAGCGCGCGACAGGCACTGCCCTGGGAGCGCTCGGCGAAGTGCTCGGCACCGTAGACCCGGATGAGCTGCCGCTCCGCCAGGGCGAGGCCGATGCCGTTGGTGCCGGCGAAGCGCTCGGCGAACACGAACCCCGGCACGCTCTGGATCGGCGGGAGGCTCCTCGCCAGCGCCGTCGTTCCGAAGCGGCGCAGCAGGACCGTGCCGTTCGCGTCGGCGACGGAGATGTTCATCTCGCTGCCGGCGAACCTCGACTGCAGCCGGTCGAGCACCGGCACGGCGGCCCGGACGATCCGTCCGTCGGGCTCGAAGTCCTCGCGGAACGGCAGCTCGGTCTGGGTCGGCGACAGACCGAGGGCACGGGAGCGCTGCCAGGAGTTCAGGATCGGGGCCCGTACGCCCGTCGAGACCGGCTCGCCCTGCAGAAACCGCTCACGGAAGTGGACGGGTCCCGTGCCGCCTGTCGCACGCCCCGCCGACATCGGTTCGTCGCCGGACCGAACCACGCTTCGCCTCACTCGCGCCTTCGACAAGGCGTTCATCGAAAGAATCTGGCATTGATGAGGATACGGGCATTGTGGACGCGAGTCACGGCGCGCAGGGCACCGCACCGAGCGGCCGGCCGTGGCCACGAAGGACCCTCAGCCGGCGCCCTGATCGCCCGGCAGCGGCTGCTCGAACCACACCACCTTGCCCGTGCTCACCCTCGTCGCACCCCAGCGCAGTGCCAGTTGATCGACCAGGAACAGCCCCCTGCCCCCCTCGTCGCTCAGCCGGGCGTGCCGCATCCTCGGCACCACCGAGGAGTCGTCGCCGACCTCGCAGCGGAGCACGTCCGTGCGCAGCAGCCGCAGTGTGATCGGCCGGGAGGCGAAACGCACGGCGTTCGCCACGACCTCGCTGACCAGAAGCTCGGTGGACTCCACCAGGGAGTCGAGCTGCCACAGGTGCAGGGTCCTGCGGGTCAGCCGACGGGCCTGGCCCGCGGTCTGGGGGCGCGGGGCCAGGTACCAGTAGGCGACGGCCTCCGGCTGGACACCCTCGAAGCGGGCCGCGAGCAGCGCGACGTCGTCGTCCCGGTCGCCCGCTCCGAGGGTGCCCAGCGCTTCGTCGCACAGCACTTCCAGCGACGGGGGAGCGGGTCCGGGCGCGGCCCGCTGGAGTCGTGCCCGCAGGCCGTCCATCCCCGTGAGCACGTCGGAGTCGCGGGACTCGACCAGGCCGTCGGTGTAGAGCAGCAGCGTCGCCCCGGCAGGCGCGTGCATCTCCGTGGTCTCGAAGCCGCCGCCGCCCACGCCGATGGGCGCTCCGGGCGGGACCCGCAGGACCTCGCCGTGGCCGTCGGGGTGCAGCAGCAGCGGCGGCAGGTGGCCGGCGTTGGACATCAGCAGCCGGTGCAGGACGGGGTCGTACATGGCGTACAGACAGGTCGCGGTGTGCTCGGTGCCCAGCCGTGCGGCCTGTTCGTCGAGGTGGTGCAGCACCTCGACGGGCGGCAGGTCGAGCAGGGCCAGGGTCTGCACGGTCGTGCGCAGCTGGCCCATGATGGCGGCCGACGTCATGGAGTGGCCCATCACATCGCCGATGACCAGCGCGATCCGGTTGCCGGGCAGCGGGATCGCGTCGTACCAGTCGCCGCCGACCTGCGCGGTCCGCGAGGACGGCAGGTAGCGGCTGGCCAGCCGCACTCCGGGGGTCTCGGGCAGGGACGGCGGGAGCATCGTGCGCTGCAGCGTGTCCGCGACCGACGCCTCCCGCGCGAACAGTGTCGCCTTGTCGATACCCAGCGCGGTGTGCGTGGCGAGCTGGGAGGCCACGAGCATGTCGTCGCCGGTGAAGCCGGGCCGGCCGGGGCCGCGCAGCAGGACGACACTGCCGAGGGCATGGTGGCGGCCGTGCAGCGGGGCGATGATCAGCCGTCGCCCGGCTCGTACGGCCGTCCGCGGCGGCTCGGCACCGCCCAGCAGCTCGGCCGCCGTGGCCGCGCTGCCCGGGGCGTCCCCGAACACCGGCCGGCCGCCCTCCAGCAGCCTGACCAGGGGACCGTCGGCGGCCGGGTGCACGACCTCCGCCGCCCGCGCCGGGGCGGTGTCCGGATTCCACGGGGTGACGCGGTCCGCGGTGCGCAGCCGCAGGACGCCCGGGGTGGCGCTGACCTCGTCCTCGACCGGCAGCGGATCGTACAGATGGACGAACGCCGCGTCGGCGAAGGCCGGGACCGCCGCCCGGCACAGCTCGTGCAACGTCTCGTCGAGGTCGATGCCGCGGGCGATCTGCCGGGTCGCCGCGTCGAGATAGCGGAGCCGGTCGGTCTGCGGCCCGGTGAGAGCCGGCCCGGGGTTCCCCTGGAGTGCGCCGGGAACTTCCTCGACCGGCGGGTCGTGCCCCGCGCCGGCTCCCGACGGTGACGAAGCGGGGCCAGGTGCCCCCTGCGGGCGTGCCGCCCGCCCCTGCCCGCCCGCCGCGGGCCCGTCGGCGCCCTTGCCGGCTCCGAGGCGCTTCGTCATTCGTGCACGTCCTTCCCGCGATGCGGGCCCGCGCCGAAGCGGGTGGATCACCGGGCGTCAGACCTGCCGCCGTATGCACCGCAGGAAGATCTGTACCTCGGGCTGGACGTCCGCGCTCGCCGGAGCGTAGGTGTACGAGGACTCGTCGGAGATCTCGAAGCCCGCCGCCTCGACGACCTCGCGCAGTTCGTCCCGCAGATAGCCGGACACCCGGATGTTCTCGCCGATGAAGGGGATCGAGAAGTCGTCCACGTCCGCCTCCACCATCGACAGAGTGAACAGACCGCCGGGAACCAGCAGGTGGTGGACCATGCGCAGCGCGAGGGGGATCTCGGCGCGCGGCAGCATCAGCAGGGAGAAGAAGGCGGCCACCGCGTCGAAGCGGCCGAGGTCGAGCGACCCCCCGGACCGCAGGTCCGCCATGTCCGCGCGATGGAACTGCCCGGCGGGTACGTTTTCCCGTGCCAGCGCGACCATCCCCATGGACAGGTCGACACCGACGACCTCGAACCCCGCCTCCGTCAGCTGAAGTGCGGTCGGCATCCCCGTGCCGCACCCCAGGTCCAGGACGCGGGAGCCGGCCGGCAGGGACGCGGCGAGCCATTCGGTCGAGGCGACCTGCCCCTCCTTGTGCGGAAAGGCCTCGTCATAGCGCTTGCCGATGGCGTCGAAGGCCTCGGCCTGACCGGAACGGTCGAGGTGGATGTTCCCGTAGCCGACCTCGTCGGCGGGGCTGCTCACAGCGACTCTCCTTTGATGCCTATACGCGATTTTGTCATAGTTGTATAGGCGTAGGTGCGGTATGGACAGGCCAAGGCGGCCCCCACCGCGAGCCAGTCCTGCGCGAGCGGCCCACCGCGGCCTCCGTGGCCTCTCTTTTCCAAGACGCCCCGCCGGTTCCTGCGGTTTCGGACGAGTAGGCGCGCCCGGACGGGGAACCAGCAGCGGTGGAAGCAGCACGACACGTCACGGCCGCCGACAGTGGACGGTCCGAAGAAGGTGTGATGGCGACCGAATCGCGCGGGAGCGGCGACAAACCGACTTCCGAGGAGACGCAGGACTGGGAGGCCGGCTTTGACGGGGGGTTCGGAGATGTGACGAGAGCTCGCCTCAGCGCGGAGGAATTCCTCAGCGCCCTCGAACGGTCCTCGCCGCCCGCGACGCCCGAGTACCGCGACGACATCCTGCTGGTCGTCAGCGAACTCGCCGCCAACGCCATCCAGTACGCTCCCGGGCCGCTCGTCCTGACGATGCGCAGGACCTTCGACGGCGTGCACGTGACGCTCAGCGACACGAGCACCACGCCTCCCGCGCCGCGCCCCTTCCACCCGGGCACCGGCAGCGGCGGCGGTATCGGCTGGTACCTCATCCACACGCTGTGCGACCAGGTCAGCGTGGTCGTGCGGGACGACGGCAAGGACGTGCACGCGTTCCTGCCGTGGTGAGTCCCCCCGCCCGTGGGCGGGCCCTCACGCCAGCGGCACCAGCACGCTGACGGTCTTGCCGCCCCCGCGGCGGCGTTCGATGTGGATCTCGCGGGACAGCCTGATGATCAGCGGCCATCCGTATCCGCTGCCCTCGTGCGTCTGGGGCAGCGTGCCTGGCCCGTACGCGGCCGAGGGCACGGTCTCGCTGTAGTCGTGGACGGTCAGCCGCACGCCGTCGGGGACGAGGTCCACCTCGAACCCGGCGAGGCCACCGCCGTGCCGGATGGCGTTGGTGACCAGTTCCGACACGACCAGCTGCAGATCCATGAGGGCACGCTCGGTCGTCGGGCACGACGTGTCGTACCCGTGTGCGGCGACGACCGAGCGCACGTAACTCCGGGCCGCCGCCGCGCTGCTGATCGGGAGCGACCGGGTGTGCGCCGTCCGGCTGTCCCGGGCAGGACGGCGCTCCGCCGGCATCATGGCTGCTCGTGCGCCGCCGACGGGATGCTCGTCGTTCCCCGAGCACCGCGGGCAGGCCCCAAGAGGGCTGTGGCTTCGGTCACTTCACCATTCCTCGCACGTTGTCGTCTCCGCTTCTCGTCGTTCGTCCGCCTTCACAGGCTCGGCTACCCGGGGGCGCCGGAATCATGGGGCAAGGCGGCGTAGTAGGCGCCAACGGCGGAAAGATACTCCGGATCGAGCGTCTCGCGGTCCGTCTCGAACCGGGGCGCCGCCTTCGCCGCCGCCCGGGTGCACCCCACGGTGATCGTGCGGGCCTCCGTGTCGATGCCGGTGACCGTGCCCGCGGGTATCAGCAGGCTCCGCCCGAACACCCACGCGCCGGTGTCGACGACCAGGTGCCGGTGCGGCGTGTCGTCGGCCTGCCGGTCCACGTGGCCGATGACCCCGTCGGTCGCCTGCACCGTGAACCCGGTGAGTGTCCGCCCCTCCTGGTGGCCGCTGCCCGGCGGGTACGACCAGATTCTGCCGGTGCTCACATCGTTCCCCCTTCCCGTCCTCGCTGTCGTCATAAGGCGTGTGCGCACCGGAAACGAGATGCTCCGGCGCGGTTCAGCCGGCTATCACCGATCCGTGCGCCGGCGGCTCGCCCGGACCCGCGGTGACCGCGGGCCGCCTCGCCGGTGCGACCGGGTCGTAGGCGGCGGCGAGCAGCCGACGGGCCGTCCGCAGCGCCTGTCCCACCTCGCGCGTTCCGGTCGACACGCACAACGTGTAGGCGAGGTCCTGCGCGCGCAGGTCGCGCCCGCCCCGGCCGGCCGCGCCGTCGCCCTCGTGGGCCATGAGCGCCTCGTACTCCTCGACAAGCCTGCGCAACATCGCCGGATGGGGCATCAGCATGGGTGTCCGCTCCTGGGTGAAGTGATCGTCGTGCCCGGCGTCGCTCGGGAAGGCCGGGCGGGGGGAGGTGACGCTCACGGCCTCCGGCCGCTCGTGCGTCACGCGGACCGGCCGTCGTCGCCGTGCTGCTCAGCCTCGGTGCTCCGGTCGAGGGCCTCGTCCCGTACCCGCGCGCAGCACCGGGTGATGAGGCGGGAGACGTGCATCTGGGAGATGCCCAGCTGCTCGGCGATCCGGCTCTGCGTCATGTCCTCGAAGAACCGCAGGTACAGGATGGTGCGTTCGCGCTCGGGCAGCCGCCGCAGACCCTCCTTCGCCGCCTCCCGGTCGATGACGACGTCGTACGCCTCCTCGCAGCCGCCGATGGTGTCGGCGAGGCTGAAGCCGTCGTCGCTGGAGGACATCTCGGCGTCGAGGGACAGGGTGCTGAAGCTGTCCAGCGCCTCCAGGCCCGCCTTGACCTCCTCCTCGGTGAGCCCCGTGTGGGCGGCGATCTCGGCGACCGAGGGGGTGGAACCGCCGGAGGTCTGGGTGAGTTCACGCCGTGCGATGCGCACCTTGTTGCGCAGGTCCTGGACGCGACGGGGGACCCTCAGGGCCCACATCCGGTCGCGGAAGTGCCGCTTGATCTCGCCGGTGACGGTGGGCACGGCGTAGCTCTCGAAGGCCCCGCGCCCCGGCTCGTAGCGGTCTATCGCCTTGACCAGACCCAGGGCGGCGACCTGGCGCAGGTCCTCCAGCGACTCGCCGCGGTTGCGGAACCGGCCGGCGATGCGGTGGGCCATGGGCAGCCAGGCCCTGGTCAGTTCGTCACGGACCGCCTGCCGCTCGGGCCCGTCGGGCAGGGCGGCCAGCCGGTGGAAGTCGGCGGCGGTGTCGGGGGCGTCGTTGTGGACGCGGCCACCGGACACGCGGGGTTGTGCGGGGTTGTCGGAACCATGTGCGGACGTCTCAACCAGCATGAGGGAACAACTCCTGAACGGATCTCTCAGGGGGTCTCCGTGGGAAACGGTGCAGGGGCTCTCAGGCCCCGGAGCGCTCACGTCCATCGCACCGGTGCGCCTCTGGTCCGAAGCACGAGATCCCGCATGCCCCACGACTCCCGGCGCAAACGACCCCGGATGCAGAATGAGGTGACGGAAGACCAGGAACGGGCCAGGGCCGTTACGGACCGCCGGCGGCGGAACCGGGCGCGGAGGGAGGCGACTTCACGCCAGAGACGGGCACCATTGTGTGATTTCCGCAATGGGGAGGAGTGAGCGGCGCGAACTCGGGCACACGGGGGGAGGCAACGGGTTCCGGCGATTGGGGAGGGCGGCATGGCAGCCGTGACGGTGGCGCAGGCAACGGCCACGGCAGAGGAGACGGTCACGACGGACGGGGCGGCGCTGCCGCTGATCGAGGACCCGACGAGAGTGAGGCCCCAGGACGCACGCGAGTTGTCGCGGCAGTTCTTCGACCGGCTGGTCACCCTTGAGGAGGGCACGCACGAGTTCCAGTACGTGCGCAACACCTTGATCGAGATGAACCTGTCGCTCGTGCGGTACGCGGCGTCGCGCTTCCGCGCCCGTGGGGACTCCCTGGAGGACATCGTCCAGGTCGGGACCATCGGGCTCATCAAGGCCATCGACCGGTTCGAGGTGTCCCGGGAGGTGGAGTTCACGACGTTCGCCGTGCCGTACATCGTCGGCGAGATCAAGCGCTTCTTCCGCGACACGAGCTGGGCGGTGCATGTGCCGCGCCGGCTGCAGGAGGCGCGGGTGGAGCTGGCCAAGGCGACCGAGGAGCTCAGCTCCCGGCTGGGCCGCACGCCGACCACGCGCGAGCTCTCGGAGCTGATGTCGCTGTCGGAGGAAGAGGTGATCGAGGCCCGCAAGGCCTCCAACTGCTACCAGTCCGCCTCCCTCGACGCGGCCGTCACGGGTGACGCCGAGAACGGCGAGTCCGTGCTCGCCGACCTGCTCGGCGAGGAGGATCCGTCCCTGGAACTGGTCGAGGACTTCCACTCGTTGGCGCCCCTGATCGCGGGGCTGGACGAGCGTGAGCGCCGGATCATCCATCTGCGGTTCGTCGAGGAGCTCACCCAGGCGCAGATCGCCGAGCGGATCGGTGTCTCCCAGATGCATGTCTCGCGGCTCATCAGCCGCATCATCAAGCAGCTGCGTGCCGGACTGCTGGAGCCCGGGGTGGCCTGACCCCCCTGCTGCGCGGATCCACGTCCTCGGCGGTATCGGCCGGGTGGCCTCGGGCCACCCGGCCGATCCGGGTCCGGGGTCAGTGTCTGCCGACCGGACGCCGGCTCTCCGCCGGCAGGGCGATGACCGCGGTGACGCGTTTGCCGCCGGCCGGGAGATCGGCCACCCGCACGCTGCGCGACAGCCGGCAGACGATCGGCCAGCCGCGGCCTCCGCAGCGATGCCGTCCGTGCCGGTCGACCGGGTCCAGGGCGACCGGCCGTCGCCGCTCCCGGTCGCTGACGGACACGTACAGGTTCCGGCCCACGACCTCCACGTCGAAGCCGGTGATGCCGCCGCCGTGCAGCATCGCGTTGGTCGTCAGCTCCGACGCCACCAGCAGCGCGTCCGAGAGCGTCTCAGCGGGACACTGGCAGCCCCGTACCCGCGACTGCTCGGACAGGACCCGCCGCACGGCTCCGCGCGCCTCGGCCGGAGTGCGCGGTGCGCCGCCCGCTCGGACCGTCGAATCCGAGGCGGCGCCGGTCCGGTGCTTCTCGATCATCCTTTCGCTCCCTGACACAGGTCGCTCCCCTGACGCGGAGGAGGGGTCCGGGCAAGGTCCCGTCCCTCCCTCACAACGTGTGTGCTTTCTCTCTCATTCGCGTGACCAGTCGACCGGCCGCCAAACCGCCGTTCGGGCCGACGCGGGCAAAAACAGCCAGAAGGGTGACCACATGCCGGCGCCTCGCACCAGCTCTGTGTGCTGCGGGAATTCAGGGGTAGACGGCCGAACGCATCGACGGACCCGTCGCGGATTTCTTCGTTCCACGACGCATTGAATGCGTCCGTCGGGGCACCCGTCACGATCGCCAACGTCTGTGGAGGTACTTGTGTCCGTTGCCCAGAATCCCCTGTCGATCAAGGTGGAAGTGCCCCGTGAGGACGCCGTGCTGCTGCGGGTCGAGGGCGACCTGGACATGGATACGGCCACCGAGCTGCAGCACCACCTCGCCAACCAGCTCCATCACGGCCGCCGGCACTTCCTGCTCGACATCGCGGGCGTGCCCTTCATGGATTCGTCCGGCATGAACATCGTCCTGCGGGCCTACCAGGAGGTACGGGAGATTCCCGGGGGTGTGTACGTGATCTCCCCGACACCGGCCGTGCGCCGGATCATGGATCTCACGGGCGTCAGCATCACCGTGCCGATCGTGCACAGCGTCGAGGAGGCCCTCGCCGTGGCGGATTCCGGGCCGGGCCAGGAGCCGCTCGCCCGAGCGGAGGAGTGAAGGCAGCCTGGCCAAGAGGCAGTTCGTCGATCGCCGCCCCGCGCCCGCAGCGGCAACAGTTGCCGTTTGACAACTATGGTCATGAGGCAACAGAGTGAGCGGGTCAAGCGCGGGGAGGGGTGTGGAACGTGCCGGTCAGCATCGACCGCGGCAGCCCGCGTCGCCGGGCGGCGACGCGCACACAGCCCCGTCCCGGCCACGCACCGGGGCGGGGGCGCGATTCACGCACTCCTGACGTCGGAGGTCTCGTCGCCCTCATGGATCTCCGCGGAGGCCGCGGCGCAGAACGCCTCCAGACCCTCCAGCAGTGCGGTCCGCTTCGAGGCGGGCATCTGCTCCAGTACGGACTGCAGGGCGGCCTCGCGGCGGGCGCGCAGCTCCGCCAGGAACGACCGCCCGCGACGGCTCAGGTGCAGACGCAGTTCGCGGCGGCTGGAGGTGCTGGGCGCCCGTTCCACGAAGCCCACCGCCTGGAGCCGGTCGCACAGCCGGCTGGTCGACGGCGGTGTGGAGCCGAGGGCCTCGGCGAGCATGCGCAGGTTGATGCCGTCGCTGTGCTCCAGGATGAAGAGCACACGGATCTGGGAGGCGGACACCGGGGCGGTCGAAGCGCGGCCCCACAGGACCTCCAGCAACTCGGCGGCCTCGGAGGTCACACGCGCCACCTCGTCCGGACGCGGTTGCGAGTAGGAGGAAGTCACGCTCCCACTCTTTCAGGCTTCACGGGCACTGTCAGCTCACCGGTTCAGGCAATACGTGCAGAACACTAGATATCGAGACGAAGGACCGACGGATGGCGTCCGCGGCAGCGCGGGTCCGACGCCGTCACTGTGACAGGAATGGCGTATCCAACATCGTGAACAGATTCGTGGCAGCCGAGCGGGCGCTTCGCGCCGCGGCCCCGCACCGGCTGGTGGACGCGGTCCGTGAAGTACTGTGCGACGAGTACGAGGCGTTGAGCGTCCAGCTCTTCCTGGCCGACTACGGCCTCGCCACGCTCCAGCCCGTCCTGCCGGCACCGGGCACGCCCCAGTCCGTCCCGGCGCACGCCGGCCCCGCCGGACGGGCCTTCGGATCCCAGGAACCGTTCGTCGAGAAGCTGACCGACGGCCGGGTGTGCCTGTACCTGCCGGTGACGGTGCGCGGCGACCGGCTCGGCGTCCTGGCGGTCACGATGCCGTCGGCGGACCGTGCCGAGGAGTGCCGCGACGAACTGGCCGAGGTGGCGCAGGTGCTCGGGCACGAGGTGATCGTCGCCGACCGGGACACCGACCTCTACGTCCGGGCGCGCCGCACCGACCGGCTCACGCTCGCGGCCGAGATGCAGTGGCAGCTCCTGCCCGGCCGGTCCTGCACCCGCCCCGAGTACGCGCTCGGCGCCCAACTGGAGCCCGCCTACGCCATCTTCGGCGACAACTTCGACTGGTCGGCCAGCGCCGACGGCCTGATGCTCTACATCACCAACGGCATGGGGGAGGGCATCGAGGCCTCCCTGCTGACCAACCTGGGCATCAACGCGCTGCGCAACGCACGGCGTGCCGGCCTGTCCATCGAGGACCAGGCCGCCCTCGCCGACCAGGCCGTCTTCGCCCAGTACCGCGGCGACGCCTATCTCTCCGTCCTCCTGATCGACCTCGACCTGCGCACGGGCCGGCTGCGGATCGTCGACGCGGGCTCCCCGCAGATGCTGCGGCTGCGCGGCCGGCACGCCGCCGTCGTCGACCTGGAGGCGCAGCTTCCGCTCGGCATGTTCGAGGAGACGGACTACGTCTCCCACGAGATCGACCTCGAGCCCGGCGACCGGCTCCTCTTCGCCAGCGACGGGGTGCACGCCGTGGTGGCGCCGGGCGGCGAACGCTACGGTGAGCGCGCCCTGGCCCGCGCCCTGGTGTCCACCAGCCTGCTGCCGGCCGCCGAGGTCCCCCGGGCCGTCCTGAGAGAACTGTCGGGTCACCGAGGCACACCGGTGGCCGAGGACGACGCGCTCGTCGTGTGCCTCGACTGGTTCGGGCCGCCCCAGGCGTCCTGACCGCACCATCCGGCGCCGCCCCGACGGCTGGGGGCGGCGCACCACGTAGGAGGAGGGAAACAAGTGCCGGAGCAGCAATCGGACAAGGACCGGTCCGGCCCGGCGGAGGTGGTCGCGGAATTCCTGCGGCGGCGCCGGGAGCAGATCGCCCAGCGCTGGGCCGACGCGGCGGTGTTCCGCACCGTGTTCACCGTCTCCCGGGACGAGGCCGTGGAAGCCGGCCGCGCCGTCGCCGAGGCGCTCGCCGCCGTGGCCGCCGCGCAGCGCCTGGAGGACTCCGACGCCGACGGATTCATGGTCGTACGCGAGCAGTTGGCCCGTACGGCCCAGTCCCGGACCCGGGCCGGCGCCACCGTCGGACAGATCTCGGCCGAGATGGACGCCCTGCGCCCGCCCGTCACCGACCTCTTGCTGGACGAACTCGCCGAGGCGCCCGCCGAGCACCAGCGGGAGTGCGTGACGGCGCTGACCGTGCTCATGGGCACGCTGCGCCTGGTCATGCTGGAGACGACGTCGATCGCCGGCCAGGAACTCATCAACCGCCAGCGGCTCGAACTGCTCGAGATCGCCACCCCCGTCATCAAACTGTGGGAAGGTATCGTCGCCGTACCGCTGATCGGCACGCTCGACAGCGCCCGCAGCCAGGTGGTCATGGAGACGCTCCTGGACGCCGTCGTCGAACAGCACGCCCGCTTCGCGATCCTGGACATCACCGGGGTACCCACGGTTGACTCCCTGGTGGCGCAGCATCTGATGAAGACCGTGGCAGCGGCTCGGCTGATGGGGGCGGAGTGCATAGTCTCCGGTATCCGGCCGGCCATCGCGCAGACCATCGTCCACCTCGGCATCGACCTGAGCTCGGTGCTCACCCGCGCCAGCCTCGCGGACGCCCTGGGCTACGCGCTGCAGCAGCAGGGCGCGCACATCGTCCCGCAAGCCGCGCCGGCCGCGGAGCCCCAGTGACGAGCGCCGCCACCTTCCCGTACGAAGGGCATGTGCCCGTTCTGCGGCTCGGCGGAGTCCTCCTCGTCACCCTCCAAGGGGACCTGTACGACAGCACGGCCGAGCAGCTCCGGCAGGACATCGGCGAGACCGTCTCCGACAGCACGGTCACCGGGGTGGTCATCGACGTCTCCGGCGTCGAGATCGTCGACTCCTTCATGGGCCGCGTCCTCAGCGACGTCGCGGCCATGACCCGGCTGCTCGCCGCGCAGACCGTGGTGGCGGGCATGCGCCCCGCGGTCGCCATCACGCTGGTGGAACTCGGGCTGACCCTGCCCGGGCTGCGCACCGCGCTGAGCACCGAGGAGGCCATGCACCTGCTCGGCGCCGAAGTGTCCGCCCTGCCCCGCGACGGCCGTGCACGCCGGGAGCTCCAGTGACCCACAAGACCGGCAGCGTCTCCGCCTGCCTGCCGATCCACTCGGACCTCGATCTGGTGCGGGCGCGGCAGCATGTGCGGCAGATGACCGCGCAGCTCGGGTTCGGTCTGGTCGAACAGACCAAACTCGTCACCGCGGCCAGCGAGCTGGCGCGCAACGCCCTCGTGCACGGCGGCGGGGGCCGCATGGAGTGCGCCGAGGTGACCAGCGGTGGGCGACGGGGACTGCGCCTCGTCTTCAGCGACGAGGGGCCCGGCATCGCGGATCTGGACCAGGCCCTGTCCGACGGGTTCACCTCCGGCGACGGTCTCGGGATGGGTCTGGGCGGCGCCCGGCGCCTGGTCCACGAGTTCTCCATCGACAGCCGCCGAGGTGTCGGCACCACGGTGACGGTGACCTCCTGGATCTCCGGGCCGCCCCGCCCGCGCGAGGCGCTCTGATGCCGCGCGTCTGGGAGGTGCCGGTGCACGACTCGACCCGGGTCCGCGACGTCCGCGTCGCGGCCCGGGAGGCCGCCGACCACGCCCGGCTGCCCGAGAGCCGCGTCGCCGCCGCCGAGCTCGTGGCCACCGAACTCGCCACGAACCTGCTGAAGCACGCCGGCGGCGGACGGATACTGCTCGACCTCGTGGGCCCGGCGGTCCCGGCCTACGCCGACGAGCGGGCGCCGCTCCTGCAGATCCTGGCCGTCGACCACGGTCCCGGCATGGCCGACACCGGCGCGGCCATGCGCGACGGCTACTCGACCACCGCCTCCCTCGGCGCCGGCCTCGGCACCTGCCTGCGCACGGCCGACGACTTCGGCCTGCACAGCGTGCCCGGCCGCGGCACGATCGTCATGGCGAGGATAGGCGCCCGCACCGGCCACAAGCCTGCCGGCTCGCTTCCCGTGCGTGCGGGCGGCGTCAACATCCCTCTGGCGGGCGGGGAGTTCTCCGGCGACGCGTGGGCGTGCGTCAGGGCCTCGGAGCGCGTGACCGTGCTGCTGGCCGACGGCCTCGGCCACGGCCCCCAAGCGGCCCGCGCCTCCACCGCCGCGGTGGAGGCACTGCGCCAGGCGCCCCATCTGCCCCCGCCCGAGCTGCTGCGGCGCCTGCACGGCGCCCTGCGCGACACCCGGGGCGCCGCCGTGGCCGTGGCCCAACTCGACCTCGGCGCGAGGAAGTTGTCCTTCGCCGGAGTGGGCAACGTGGGCGTCCGGCTGCGCCGCGGGGACAGCTGGCAGGGGCTGGTCTCCCACCCCGGCATCATCGGCTCCCACTTCCCCGCGCACCTGCCCCGGCACCAGGAGGCCTGGACCGACGATTGCCTCCTGGTCCTGCACAGCGACGGCCTGCCGAGCCGATGGAGCCCCGGCCCGGCCGTCGACGCCCACTCCTCCCTCGACCCCGCTGTGACCGCCGCCTCGATCGTGCGGGACGCCAGCAGCTCCGCCCGACCGGTACGCGACGACACCGCCGTCGTCGTCCTCAGCCCCTGTACCTCGGACCGCAATCCATGAACCGCACCTGGCACGTCCGTAACATCACCGACGCCGCGCAGGCCCGCATCGGCACGGCACGGCTGGCCGCCGCGAGCGGGGTGAGCACCGTCGAGCGCACGCGCCTGGCGGCCGCCCTGACCGCACAGCTACGGCAGTGCCTCACCAAGGGAGGCGAATGGCGGGTCGGCGTCGTGGTCCCCCCGGCCCCCGGCGGCGACTTCCGCGTCGAGGTCACCTCGGCCCAACGCCGCCCGGACGACCCGCGGCCCCCCTGGCAGGCGTCGGTGCCCTGCGCCGAGGGTTTCGGCCTCTCCGGTGCCGAGCCTGCGGCCGACGACCCGGACGCCCTGGCCGAGGCCCTGTTCGGCGCGGACGAGGACGCGGCCCTGCTGCTGGAGCGGCTGGACGAACAGGAGGCACTGGTCGCCTTCCACCGCGAGGAGCTCCACCAGACCAACCAGGGCGTGCTGGCGCTCCACGCCGAACTCGACGCCGCCGGCCGGGCCCAGCGCGAACTCTTCGACGCCGAACAGAAGGCCCGCCAGGAGGCCGAGAACGCCCGCGGCCGGCTGACCTTCCTCGCCGACGCCAGCGCGGCCCTGACGGCGTCCCTGAACCACGAGGCCATCGTGGGACTGCTGCCCGCCCTGCTCGTGCCGCGCTACGCCCACTCCGTCGACGTATGGCTGTTCGACGACGTGGACGCCGCACTGCGCAGCGGCCCCCATCCGGCCGCCGCCGTCCTCGCGGCCCGCCGCGGCAGACCCCAGTACGCAGCCGACCACCCCGGCCGGCTGCCCGGCGTCGACGACCAGCCGCCCTCGGCCCTCGACCCCGGCCGGCCCCTGCTGTGCATCCCCCTGCTCACCCGCTGGGCACCGCAGGGTGTGCTCACCCTGTGGGCGCCCGACGAGCGCTGGGACGCCGACGACACCGTCATGCTGATCGAGCTGACCCGACGGGCCAGCATCGCCCTGGAGAACGCCCGGCGCTTCGAGCACAACCGGGACATCGCCGAGACCCTGCAACGCGCCCTGCTCACCGACCTGCCCACGACACCGGGCCTGAGCCTGGCCGCGCGTTACCTGCCGGCCACCCGGGGTCTGAACATCGGCGGTGACTGGTACGACGCCTTCCGCCAGCCCGACGGCAGCCTGATCACCGTCGTCGGCGACGTCACCGGGCACGGGCTGCACGCCGCGGTCATGATGAGCCAGCTGCGCACCGCCCTGCGCGCCTACGCCGTCGACGGCAGCAGCCCCGGCCAGCTCCTGACCCGCCTGCACCTGTTCCTGCACCGCCTGCGCCTCGACCTCTACGCCACCGCGGTCATCGCCCGCTTCCACCCGCACGAGCCCACGCTGACCTGGGCCGCAGCCGGCCATCCACCACCGGTGCTGCGCACCCCCGACGGTCAGGTGCGCACCCTCGACGACAAGCCGGGCGCCATGCTGGGCATCCCGCTGAGACAGGAGATCGCCGACCACACGGTGCCGCTGCCGCCCGGCTCGACGCTGGCGCTGTACACCGACGGGCTGGTGGAGCGCCGCGCCCATGGCATCGACCCCGGCATCCAGCGGCTCGCCGATGAGCTGGGCGGCTTCGGCCCGGCCGAACTCGACCAGAACCTTGAGGTGTCGGCGGACCGGCTGCTGCACCCGCTCCTGGAAGACTCCGAACACGACGACGACGTATGCCTGTTGCTGTGCCATGTGCACAGCGGGGCGGTCAGCGCTCGGTGAAGGCTTCCGTATCCGGCTCCGTCGCGTCGGCAGGCGCCTCGTCGTCGAAGACGTGCAGAGTTTGTTCCAGCCGGGCGCGCCCCGTCGGCGGAGCCTCGTCGAGGGCGGTCGCCAGCCGCAGCGACAGCAGCTCCGTGATGTCGGCCAGGAACACACGCCCCGCGTCCGTCACCTCCAGGCTCACCTCGCGCCGGTCGTCGGGCCGCACGCCGCGCCGGAGCAGTCCGGCGGCTTCGAGCCGGTCGCAGAGCCGGCTGGCGGTGGGCAGCCCGACCCGCAGGTGCTCGGCCAGGCCGGTGAGATTGAGCGCCGGCCGCCGGCGTACGGCCCGCAGGGCGCGTATCTGACGCGGGGGCAGGCGCGGACGGACCTCCTCGACGGCCGAGAACCACAGCCCCACCAGGTCCTCCACGATGTCGACGACCTGCTCGCCGACCAGGTGCGAGGGGACCTGGGGATCCTGTTCGCGGCGCATGGTCCGTCACCCTTTGAGTCTCGCCGTGGACTGCGGCCTGGGTTTCGTCGGTCAGAGCAAGGGCCTACCCGAAGCGGTGCAGAGTACACGGGGGCATCGCAGACGATGCTCCGGAGAGGTCATCCGGGCCGGTCGCCGTCCGCCAGGCGCGGGAAGAGGAGTTCGGCGTTGCCCCGGTTGACGGCATGCAGGCGCCCGGCGTCCCAGTGCGGCGAGCCGTCCAGCGCGGTGTCGAAGTCGGTGCCCCACTCCTCGGGCAGCATCGGGAAGTCGCTGCCGTACAGAAGGTGCCCGGGCTCGGCGAAGGCGAGCAGCGAGGGCAGGGTCGAGGCTCCGGTGGAGATGGCGGTGTCGAAGTAGAAGCGCCGCAGGTCGGCGAGGAAGTCCTCGGGAGTGGTGCTCCGTTCGCCGTCGGGCAGGCGCGCGGCGAGGGCGAAGCGGTGCGCGGCGTACGGCAGGAAGCCGCCGGCGTGCGGGAGGATCACCTTCATCCGGGGGTACCGGCGCGGCACACCCCGCATGGTCATGTGCAGCGCGGCGCGGGTCGTGTCGTAGGGGAAGTCCGCCAGCGGAAGCGGCACTTGCGGGATGGGGGTGCCCGGAGGGGCGGTGGGGTGGACGAGGACGACGGCGCGGCGGGCGTCGAGTTCGGCCCACAGCGGTTCGAACGCCGGGTCGCCGAGATAGCGGCCGTGCGCGTTGGACAGGACGACGACGCCGTCCGCCCCCAGTTCGTCCAGGGCGTGGGCCGCCTCGGCGAGAGCGTCGTCCACGTCGGGCAGCGGGAGGGCGGCGAAGTGGCCGAACCGGTCCGGACGGTTCTTGACGAGCTCGGCGGTGTACTCGTTGACGCTCCGGGCCGTCTCGCGCGCCGCGGCGGGATCGTCCGGGCCGGCGAGCGGGGCGGCGTACGACAGCATCCCGGTGGCGATCGCCCGCCGGTCCATCATTTCGATCGCGCCGCGCTCGTCCCAGGAGGGAGCGGGCCAGCCGACGGCCGCGGCACGGCCGGTCATCGCGCGGGCGCGGGCCGGTGGGATCACGTGCTGGTGGACGTCGATGCGACGGGGGTCCGTGCCTGCGAGGTCTGCCATACCCGCTCCAGCCTCCTCGGTGCCCCGTACCGCAGCCTGCGACAGCGGTACCAATCGACCTTATCCGGGCATTCGGCTTCGTTCCATCGGAGTGGCTCAGGCTGTCGCCGGACGAGGGTCCACGTGGATCTTGGGGCCGGGCCCGGCGCCCTTGGGCCGCCCGCCCGCCAATACCGGCCCGACCTCGTCCAGGGACACGGTGGCCGCGACGAGCGGCCTGGGGTCGACGGTGCCGGACGCGTACGCGCTGATGGTGGCGTCCAGGCCAGGGGAGGCGGACAGGACGCCCACCGCGGTGATGTCCTTCAGAACGAGGCGGCGGGTGTCGATGGCGCCCGGCTCGGCGGCCAGCCCGATGTACACGAGACGGCCGGCCGGTTCGACCAACTCCAGTGCGCGAGGCGGCAGATGGGCGGCGTTCGAGGCGTCCACGACGGCGTCGAAGGGGAGTTCCGGAAGGGTCTGCTCGTCCCATACGTGCTCGAAGCCCAGGGTGTGGGCGAACGCGGGGGAGCTGCCCGGGCGGTCCAGCAGGTGGACCTCCGCGCCGGCCGCCCGCAGGAAAATCGCGACGAGGAGCCCGATGGTCCCGGGCCCCAGCACGAGCACCCGGTCCCCGGCACGCGGTGCGGCCGCCCGCGCAGCGCGCAGAGCGTTGCCGCCGGGTTCGACGAGCGCTCCCAGTGCGGCGTCGACCGAGTCGGGCAGGGCGTGCAACGAGGCCGCCGGTACCGCGAGTCGCTCCGCCAGCGCGCCAGCCCGCCCACCCCGGATGCCGACCTCCTGCCGCTTCTCGCACACATGCTGACGGTCCCGCAGACAGCGGCGGCAACTGCCGCAGCCGAGCATCGTGTCCCCCATGACCCGGCGGCCGATCCACCCCGCGTCGACGCCCTCGCCGACCGCCGCCACCCGCCCGGCCCATTCGTGCCCGAGGCGCATCGGATAGCTGGAGTGTCCCTGGTGCAGATAGGCCATGTGACCGGTGTAGAACTCCATGTCGGTCCCGCACACACCGACCCGCTCGACGTCGACGACGACCTCACCGGGCGCCGCCACCGGCTCCGGGACGTCCTGGACCTCGTAGGTACCGGGGCCGGTCAGCACGAACGCGCGCATGGGGCGGGGCCTCCCGAGCGGGGTGGTGACGGGCCGATGCCGCCTCGGAGTGTCAGGGTCGCATCACGAGTGGGGTTCGGCCAGTGGACCCGGGAGAACGGAACGTGCGGCCCGCCGGGGACGCGGCTGTCCGGCGGGCCGCCGTTTCGCGCCGGTGACGGTCAGCTCCCCGTGAGGGTGATCGCCAGGGACGTGATGTTCAGCGGGAACTGAAGGATCGGCGTCGGCTCGCCGGTGACGAGGTTGACGCTGTAGAGCGTCGGGTTGCTCGCGCCGTACGGGGTGAGCGAGGCGAACGCGGCGACCGACGTCGTCTTGCCGCCGGTCAGGTAGCTGAAGACGTCCAGGCCCGCGTTGGGCTGCGCGTCGAAGCCGAGGGAACCGACCGTCGTCAGGGTCCCGTTGTTGGCCGGGGCCTGCAGGACGAGGCTGTCCGTCGTGGTGTCGATGCCGTACAGGAGCGTACCGGTGGCGGCGACGAGGTCGTTGTTCGTGTAGCCGGACGCGGTGACGCCCCGGGTCGGCCCGGTGAGCGGCGGGGTGGTGAGCGTGGTGTCCTCGACGGTGGTGTGGTCATTGAGGTTGTGCCGCAGGTTCTGCCCGTTGTCGCTGACCACTCGGAGCCGGTCGGCCGCCGGGTTGAAGTCGAAGCCGAAGTTGGTGCCGTACAGCGCGACCTTGAGCTGGGAGACCTTGGTGACCACCACGTCGGAGGTCTGCGGCGGGGTCTTGATCGTGTAGATGCCGCCCTTCTCGCCGAGGCCGTACATCAGACCGTTCTGGACCCGGTGGTCGATCGCGAGCAGCTTGGTGTCGCCGCTCAGGCCGGTGATGACCCGGACCCAGTCGAGCACGTTCGGCCGGTCGGTGGTGAAGGTGGCCATCAGGGTGCCGTCGCCGGTGATCCCGAAGGCCCGCAGGCTGGGCGTGGCGGTGGCGGCGGCCGAGCCGGTGCCGGGCGCGCTCACCAGCAGGGCCGCGGAGACGGACAGGACCGCGGCAGCAGCCGCGAGTCTCTTTCTGATTCCTGCTTTCATCGGTGTTCCCCTCCCGTTCGATCGAATGCCATCCAGGGAAATTGCACACGCTATGTGAATCTCTGCGAATGCGAATTTCGGCATGCTGACGACCACTATTTAGCCGCCTTCACCGCAGCTCCACAACCGGATCGAGGGATAACTCCGCCTCGGTCCGGGAACTTTGCGCACTGTGACAAATGCGCGGGCGAGGCAAAGGGCGTCGATTCACGCGAAGTGACAAACCGCGTCCGGATTTCGTCTGTCGACCCGCTCACCTGCGATGGCAGGCTCACGCCCATGGGGAGCCTCTTCGCCGAACTGGCCCGGCAGGCGCCGACCAACGCCCGCCGGGAGGTCGATGCGTATATGACCGAGATTCCGGAGTTCCGTTCGTGGGAAACCAAGCCAACGGCCAAGGCCGAGACGATGGAATACTCGGTGTGGCTGCGGCGCCGCACGATCGAACTGTCTCCGGACAACAGCGAGCTGACCGATGACGACCTTCGCTACATCGCGGCGATCGGCGAGGTGCGGGCCGGTGCCGGAATGTCCTCGGATTCGCGACAGCAGGTGCTGCGGCTGCACACCACGCTCATGCTGCGCGACATCCACGAGGCGGCCGAGAGCCTGCGCGGCGGCGAGGTCGAGGAACTCATGCGGGTGATGACCTGGTTCGCCCCGCAGGGCGACCGCGGCATCGTCGCCTACCGCCAGGGGTTCGTGACGGTGCTGCGCCGCCGGCTGCCGTACCTCGAACAGGTCGCCCTGCTCGCCAGATCCCTGCTGACCGGCGACCCCATGGCCGCGGACCTCGCCGCCGCCCTCGACCTGGAACTCCCCGAATTCTGCGCCGTGACGGTGATCCGCGTGCCGGACCGCCCCCCGGGCGACCGTGACCTGGAGATCGAGGTCGAATCACTGGTGAAGACACATCGGGTGCCGGCCGTCTGGTGCCCGGAGCGCGGCACGCGAGGCGGTGAGCTGATCGCCGTCGTTCCCTGTGCCGACGAGGCGATACGGCTGCCCTCCGCACCCGACGCCGTAGCAGCCCTCGTCGGGGACTTCGCCGAGGCACTCGGCCGCCCCTGCGCCGCCGGCACCGCCACCACGCCACTCGCCGAACTGCCCGAAGCCCTCGAACGGGCCCGCCGGATCAGCAAGTCGGCCCCGCTCGGGAAGCCGTCCCGCCGACCGCGGCCGCACACCATGGCGGACGTCTTCGTCGAACTCGCGGTCGCGGACGTGCCGTTCGTCGACGCCTGGCTCCACACGGTGGCCCGGAGCCTCGAAACCGGCCCGGACCTCGTGACCACGCTCGACGCCTACTACCGCCACGACATGAACCGCGGCGCGGCGGCGGCGTCCCTCAACGTCCACCCACGCACCCTGGACTACCGCCTGCGCCGGGTCGCCGAACTCACCGGCATCGAACCCGGCTCCACACACGGCATACGCACACTCAGCACCGTCGTGACACGGCGGCTGTCGGGCGCGTGGGTCTGACAGCCGCACACGACGGGAGAAGCCTCTGGCCCTATCCGGGGGAGTCACGGCGCTCCAGACTGTAGATCCCCGACCGACTGCCGGAAGAGGGCCCATGACGAGACTGCGCAGCGCACAGTGGTACGAGGGACAGGACCGCAACGCCTACATCCATCGCGCGTGGATGCGCAGAGGCGTCCCCGGCGACGCCTTCACCGGGCCCGCGCCGAATCCCTGGTCGCCGAGGGCGGCATCGCCGTGCTGCGCGGCAACCTCGCCCCGGACGGGGCGATCGTCAAACCGGCCGCCGCCTCCCCGCACCTGCTGCGGCACCGCGGCCGGGCCGTCGTCTTCGACTCCATCGAGGACTTCCACGCCCGCGTCGACGACCCCGAACTCGACGTCGACGCCGACTCCGTCCTCGTCCTGCGCGGCTGCGGGCCCAAGGGCTACCCCGGCATGCCCGAGGTCTCGAACATGCCCTGCCGAAGAAGCTGCTCGAACAGGGCGTGCGTGACATGGTCCGCGTCTGCGACGGCCGGATGAGCGGCACGGCGTACGGCACGGTCGTCCTGCACGTCGCCCCGGAGGCCGCGGCCGGCGGCCCGCTCGCGCTCGTGCGGACGGGGGACCACATCATCCTGGACGTCGACGCCCGCCGCATCGACGTCGACGTGCCCGCGGACGAACTCGCCCGCAGAACCCCGACCAAGTCCACCGTCACCGCCTACGCCGACCCGCGGCGCGGCTGGGAACGCCTCTACGTCGACCACGTCCTGCAGGCCGACACCGGCGCCGATCTCGACTTCCTGGTCGGATCGAGCGGTCCGAGGTGAGCCGGGAGTCGCACTGACCATGCGGTCGGCGAACAAAAGGTCCGCCGAGCCCATGACGCGGGCACGGCGGACCGGTTGGGCGGCCGCACGCGGGGCCGCCGAGGACTAAGGGGTGGTTACGCGAACGTCGTTACGCGATACGTCGTTACGCGATACCGCTGTCCTCGATGACGATCTTCTTGCTCGTCGAGCCGGAGCGGGTGCCGAGGGCCTCGATCGCCTTGACGACGTCCTCGCCCTCGACGACCTCGCCGAAGACGACGTGCTTGCCGTCGAGCCACGGCGTGACCACGGTGGTGATGAAGAACTGCGAGCCGTTGGTGCCCGGGCCCGCGTTGGCCATGCTGAGCAGGAACGGCCTGTCGTGCTTCAGCTGGAAGTTCTCGTCCGCGAACGTCTCGCCGTAGATGCTCTTGCCGCCGGTGCCGTTGCCGTTGGTGAAGTCACCGCCCTGGAGCATGAACTCCGGGATCACCCGGTGGAAGGGCGCACCCTTGTAGCCGTAGCCGTGCTGACCAGTGGCCAGCTCACGGAAGTTGCGTGCGGTCTTGGGTACGACGTCGTCGAACAGGCGGAAGACGATGCGGCCCATGTCCTCGCCATTGGCCGAAATCTTGAAGAAAACGTTCTCGCTCATGCCGCGGATTCTCCACGAGAGACGGCTTCAGGTCGAACAGGCCCGGCGTGGCGATCACCACTCCCTGCCTGTTCGTCCGATCTTGACCGGTATCGCCGCCCTCAATGGACGTACAACCCCTCCAGCAGCGTCGTCAGATAGCGGCGGGCCGTCTCCACGCGGGAGTCGGGTCCGCCGTGCACGGTGGCGGCGAAGGCCACGCCGCACATCAGCGGCACCAGATCGGCGGAGGTCAGGTCGGCGCGTACGACCTCGGCTTCCTGGGCCCGCCCGAGCAACTGACTGCCGATCGACCACATGGCCTCCTTCAGTTCGGTGGTGCGCGGCAGGGCGTCGGTGGGTGCGGCCGCCACCGGCGGCAGAGCGGCATCGGTGACCTGCGCCTCGATCGTGCGGGTCAGGAAGCCGGCGAGGGCGCGCCCGGGGTCGTCGTCGGCCAGCGCGCCCTCGCCGTGGGCGACCAGTGCCTCCAGCGTCGGGGTCGCGAGGGTCTCCAGGAGCGCCTCGGCGGTGGGGAAGTGGCGGTAGACGGTGCCGACACCCATCTGCACGCGGCGGGCGATGTCGTTGAGCTGCAGGGGCGTGCCCTCGTCCACGAGCTCGCGGGCCACGGCGACGATCCGCTCCCAGTTGCGGGCGGCGTCCTTGCGCAGAGGGCTGGTCGGCATGGCGGGAGTCTATCTGGATGGATAATCCGGATTCGTGTGAGGCTCCCTCAGTTCGGCGCGAGGCGCTCGCTCCGGCCCGAGGTCCTCACTTCGGTGCGAGGCGCTCGCTGAGGCGACGCACGGCGTCCGCGATACGAGGATCCGTCGCCGGGCGGAACGGGGGGACCGGCTGCGCCTGGGGCCCGACGACGACGCCGGTGCGGCCGCTCAGCGAGTCGTCGGTCGCGGCGAAGACCGACGGCTGGGCCGCCACCGACGCCGGACCCGAGGTGGAGCGCTCGAACTTGCGCCGGACCAGCGGCCAGAGCAGCCGCAGCCCCGGTGAGACGATCTTCGGGTCACGCATGGTGCCGTTGGTCATGTCGGTCGCGGCGCCGCCCGGGTCCGCCGCGAAGACGGAGACGCCCGTGCCGTCGAGCCGGCCGGCCAACTCCAGCGTGTAGGCGAGGTTGGCGAGCTTGGCGCGGCCGTACCAGTGGAAGCCGTAGTAGCCGCCCGGCGGTTCGACCGCGTCGAAGGTGCGCTTGGCGGTGCCGACCGCGCCCGAGGTGACGTTCACGATCCGGCTCGGCGCGCCCGCGCGCAGGGTGGGCAGCAGGAGTTCGGTCAGCAGGTACGGCGAGAGGTGGTTGACGGCGAAGGACGCCTCGATCCCGTCGACCGAGTTCCGCCGGTCCGGGAACATCGCCCCGACATTGTTGACGAGGACGCTCAGGGGGCCGTCCGCGGCGATGGTGGCGGCGAGCGCGCGCACGGCGTCGAGGGAGGAGAGGTCGGCGGGCAGGAACCGCGCGGAGTGCAGCGGTCCGGTGGCGTTGATCCGCTCGACCGCGCGGGCGCCGCGCTCGGCGTCGCGCCCGACCACGGTGACCGCGAGGCCGGCCTCGGCGAGGCCCAGGGCGGTTTCCAGTCCGATTCCCGCCGTACCCGCCGTGATCAGTGCTGTTCGCTGCATCGCGTGATCCGTTCTGCCTATGTGGATGACCTATCCGGTTGTCGCCACGATAACAGATACGGATGACGTATCCGTTTTTGTTGGTGTGGGGTGCCACGGCACCGAGCGGACGGGGCCCCGCAGCGGCCGACGGTGTGCGTACGGCCGTGCCGGGCCCCTCCCCGTGTCCGCGGTGTCAGCAGCTGCCGACCCAGCGGTTCGACTCACCGCTGTCATTGGCGACCGGGTCCCACGTGTTCCCCCAGCCCCGGTCGAGGCAGAAGCTCGTCGAGCCGTTGCCCGGCAGGTCGGGGTAGGTCATGACGCGCACGGAACTGGGGTAGTCGGGCGTGCCGTTGTTGAACCAGGACGAGTCGTTGTCCGCGATGTAGGCGTTGGAGGTCTGTCTCCACTCGGCGTTGCTGTAGAAGAACTGGGCGACGCCCCAGCCGCCCTGCTGGAAGTTGATGTCGCGGTACACGCACAGCGCACCGGACGCACAGCCGGCCGGGGCGGGGCCGCTGTACCAGGTGGGTGCCGACTGGGCCGGCGAGGGCGAGAGGGCGATGAGCCCGGCGGCGACGGTCGCGGCCGCGAGGAGCCGCTTGGGGATGCGCATGACGCACTCCTGTCAGGAGAGGTGGGTGATCCTGCGTGCCTCGGGCAGGGCCCGGTTCACGGCGAGGGTGTAGCCGGTGACGGCGTCTCGGTGGGGGCCGCGGGCGGCGGCCCGGATGATGCGGCGCTCGGTGTCCGCACCGGTGGTGGCCAGGGCGCTGTCGCGGTTGCACCGCGCGTCCGCGACGGCGATCTCGCGCTCCCGGCGCCCGTCGGCCGCGGCCGCGTCCATGGCGTCCTGAGGGCTCCGATAGGGGAGGCCGCGCTTCGCCATGCAGGCCCGCCAGTCACGCTGTGCCGCGGTCCAGCGGGAGTCGCTGTCCAGCTGCGACCGGGTCAGCGCGGCGAGGTTGACGACGGTGGCCTTGGCCCGGGTCCAGGTCCGCAGATCTCCGTACAGGTGCTCGCGCGCTTCGGCCTGGCAGCCGTCCGCACTGGTGAAGACGGAGCCGCGGTCGCCGATGCGTACGGTGATGGCGGCCGGGTTCGTGCCGTCGAGCGCGCGCTGGAACGCGGCCTTCTGGGCGGGGCCGAGCGACGCGAGGTAGCGCCCGTTGGGCCCCTGAGGCCGCGCCTCGGCCCCCTTGCCGTCGCCGTTGGCCCCGTCCGCGCCCGCGGTCGCGGCCTCGGACAGGCCGTAGCCGTGCGACCGGGCCCAGGCGACGTCGTCGTTGCCGAACGGACGCGGCTCCGGGGCGGTGTCGGCGGACTTCCGCGGCGGGACGACCGTGTACCGGAAGCCCCGTTCGCGCATGCAGGAGCTGATGAGTTCCTGCTCGGCGAGGTAGAGAAGGTCCTTCTCCGGCTGGCTGAGCTGGGTGCGCAGTTCGCTATCGGCCAGCCGCGGGGTGGCGGCCGGCCCGTCGTCGCCGCATCCGGTGGCGAGCAGGGAACACATGGCGACGACGGCGCCCGCGTGGACGATGCGTGCCCGTGCCTTCGGCGGTGCGGACCTGGCTGTGTGTGCGCGCATGGCTCCCTTCCCGGCCTGCGTGAAGTGGTGTCCGCGGACCCCCGTGCCGCGGACAGGAGGAAGGTAGGCGCAGGAGCGGCGTCGAGGTCCCTGACACCTGTCAGGAGCGGGGAATTCCGCATATCCGTAGCGTGAGCGGGACCTGTGTCGTCGTGCCGGTCCGCCGCCGTGATCGCGCACAAATTCGGTCGCGCCCCGGACGCGGCAGCCGCTAGCCTCCGGCTGGGCGCAGCGGGGCGGTGGACCCCGGAGGGAGCCAGGCATGGAGACCGAGGGCGCACGAACGGACCGATTCGGCTTGCTGCTCGACCAGTTCGACCGCGCCAGGGAGATGGCCCAGGTGCGGCTGACCGGGCTCACGGACGACGAGTACCTGTGGGAGCCGGTGCCCGGCTGCTGGTCGATCCGGCGCCGGAGCGAGGCGACGACGGCCAGGGCGTTCGGCCCCGGCGACTGGGTCCTGGACCTCGGCGCCCCCGAGATCCCGGCGAACGAGTACGCCGAAGTCGCCCGGCAGGCCGCCTCCGGCATGAGCGTCGCCAAGATCGCCGAGGACTGGAGCGTCAGCGTCGAGCGGGTCCGGCAGATCCTCGACCACACCGGCGAGCCCGAACCCGACGACACCCCGGTCACCACCATCGCCTGGCGGCTCGGGCACCTGCACTACTGCTTCGCGGGTCAATGGGAGTGGACGT
This sequence comes from Streptomyces sp. NPDC093568, assembly GCF_044764945.1. Taxonomy (NCBI): domain Bacteria; kingdom Bacillati; phylum Actinomycetota; class Actinomycetes; order Kitasatosporales; family Streptomycetaceae; genus Streptomyces; species Streptomyces sp. NPDC093568. Next base: position 2,152,883 of record NZ_JBIWJD010000001.1, read on the forward strand.
TCGGCGAACGACGCCAAGAGCCCAAGCTGCTGGTCGACTTCACCCCGTCCGCCGCCCTCGCCGTGGAACGCTTCTGGGCCCTCGTCGACCGCTGGCGCGACAGCGTCGGCGCCATGACCGAGGAACAGCTCGACACGGTCGGCTTCTCGCAGTACCCGTACGGCTCCGACCCCGACGAGCCGTTCATCTCCGTGCTGTGGGGCGCCAATCTCGAACTCATCCACCACATGGCGGAGATCGCGCTGCTGCGCGACCTGTGGCGGGCTCGCGTCAACAGTCGTGGGTACGCTGCGCCTTTGTGACCGGAATCGATCTTGTCAATGGGATAGTCGGCGCCGTCTGCGGTGTCATCGTGGCGATCCTGTTCCAACAGCCGTTGCAGGACGCCTGGTTCAGGCTCCGCCGCCGACTCGCCACCAGGTTGCGGAGTCTGACGTACCGTGAGGACGTCGGCCCGACCACCACCTGGGCGACCTTCTCCATCGGGCCGCTGCACACCACGGCGCTGATCGTCGAGGGCGACGGCCAACAGCCCATCGCACCCGAGTCCGTCCGGGTCCAGGTGCTGGAGGGCGAGGTGACCCTGCCCGAGGACATGGCGCCTTGGCGGGCGGAGATCCAGGAGGCGGAGGAGCGGGCGGAGACGTCCGGCACGCGGGTACGTACCTGGAACGGACCCCGGTACGCCGTCGAAGGCCTGGAGATCTCCCGCACCGAGCTCGAAGAGCACCCGGAAGTCCGACTGCGGCTGCGCCCCACCGACTACTTCACCTTCCTCGCTGCCCAGCAACTCGACCGCCGGCTCCCCGACGGCACCACGCCGCGCGGCCGCTACCTCGACCCGGACCGTCCGCTGGAAGCCCCTGCCTTCCTGCAGTGCAGCTTCGGCGTGAACGTCGCCGTGGTCACGACCGACCATCTCCTCGTCGTCAGCCGGCGCGCCGACGCCGTACGCTCCGGGCCCGGCCTGTGGGGCTCCTCGGTGAACGAGGGCCTGTCCCGGCACATCGACTCGGCCGGCCGCAACGCACCCGACCTGCACGAGGTCGCCCGGCGCGGCATGCGCGAGGAACTCTCCCTGGAACCGCACGAGTACACCCTCACCCTGCTGGCCTTCGTCCTCGACGTCGAACGCCGTCAGTGGAGCGCCCACTTCGCCGCCCACCTCACCGGCCTGACCGGCGACACCCTGCGATCACGCATCTCGCACGGAGTGGCCGACAGATGGGAGCACCAGAGCATCGAGTACGTGCCGTTCCGCCCGGCCGACGTGGTGCGCTACCTCCTGCGCCCGGACCGCCTCCATCGCTGGGCCCCCGTCACCCCGGCCCTGTTCCACCTGGCCCTGGTCCACACCCACGGCCGCGGCGCGGTGGAGCGCGCCGAGGCCCAGGCGGTACGACGCCTGGGCTAACGCTCCGAACGGCTCCCGGGCGCCGGCTGTCAGGCCTGCGGTACGACGACGACGTTTCCGATCTTGCGTCCGGTCTCGACGTACTCGTAGGCCTCGACGATCCGCTCCAGCGGACAGCGTCGGTCGATCACCGGCCTGAACTCGCCCGCCGCAGCAGCCGTCGGCAGCGGCCGAACGTGCTCATGCCGACGGCGTCGAACACCGCGTCGTAGCGCCGCTCGTCCCGGGTGAAGTCCTGAGCCGTGTGGTCGACGACCCGGTCCGCGCCCAGGCCCTTCACCAACTCCAGCTGCGCGGTGCCGCACACGGCGGTCACGGTGGCACCGTGGTGCTTCAGGAACTGCACGGCCGCCGAGCCGATGGCCCCGGTCGCGCCGTACACCAGGACCTCCTGTCCGGCCCGCACACGGGCGACCCGGATGAACGCCATCGCGTAGTGCGCGCCTTCGGTGCCGGGTGCGGCCTCCTCGAAGGTCATGCCGGCGGGCATGGTGGCGACGGGGCCGTCGTGCGGAACCGCCAGGTACTCGGCGTGGGTTCCGAACGCGCCCTCGTTGTAGCCGAACACCCGGTCGCCGACGGAGAAGGACGTGACGCCGCCGCCGACGGCCTCCACCACCCCGGCGTACTCCGTCCCGAGCACGGCACGCCGGGGGCGGGCGAGGCCGGTCAGCGCGCGGACGAAGAACGGCCTGGCCGCCCGGTACGCACAGTCCGTGCGATTCACGGTGGTCGCGTGCACCCGCACCAGGAGGTCCTTGTCCCCGACCGACGGCTGGTCCACCTCTGCGACCCGGACCACGGCAGGTGGCCCGTACCGGCTGTGCACCGCTGCCTTCATGGGCGCAAGGTAGCGGCAGGGCTCCTCGTCGCGCACCGGTTGGTTCAGGGCGCGCACGCGGATCGCCGGACCCGGTCTACGTCTCCTGCCGTTCCTCGTCCGGTGCCACGACCGCCTGGGTGAGGGGAATCCGCGCCAGTGCGAAGACACCGGCGGCGATCGCCGCGACCCCGAGGAGCTGGGGCAGCACCCACCACCCGGAGCGGATCTCCTCCTCGTACAGGGTGATGCCGAGCGCGAGGCTGACCAGCGCGTCGCCGAGGGTCAGCGCGGGCTGGGAGGCGACCAGCGGGCCGGCCTGCATGGCGTTCTCCAGCAGGAACAGCGCGCACACACCGGTCGCGGCGAAGGCGTACGTCTGCCAGGCGGAGAAGAAGCCGGCGAGCCCGTCGTCGTCGAGGATGTGCGTGGCCGCCTTCATCAGCGCCGCCGTCACCGCGTAGCTGATGGCCGTCGCGGCACCCAGGGCGGCCGCACGAGCACGGCCCTGCCGGCGTCGGAGCGCGGCGACGGCGAGGGCGAAGACCAGCCCCATGCACACGGCGAGCGCCGGAATCCAGCGGTCCAGTGGCACATGAGTGCGATTGCCGGAGGGGGCGGCCGCGGCCAGGGCGACCGCCAGCCCTGCCACGACGCCGGCCACGGCGAGCCAGCCCGTGCTCGACAGATTCCGTTGCAGCAGTAAGGAGGCGACGATGAGGGTGAGCGGCAGCTCCAGCACGAACAGCGGCTGCACGATCGTCAGCGGCCCGGTCGCCAGCGCCACCGCCTGGCAGACGGCGGCCGCGATCACGGCGGTGATGCCGGCCAGCCAGACGGGCCGGCGCAGGAGATCGAGGATCAGCCCGGCCCGCAGCCCTTGTGAGCTCGGCACGGTGAGTGCCGCCTTGCGTTGCAGCACCGTCGCGACGGCGTTGCTGAAGGCCGCGCAGAGCGCGAAGACGACGGACACGATGTGCAGCGTGGCCACCTCCCGGATCGGCGGGTCCGCGAGGCCGAGCTCGCTTTCCCTTGCCATGGTCACCTGGAGGGGAGCGGGGCCGCGATCGGACAGCCGGTGCGTCTGGCCCCCGTCGCGCGTGTTCCCACGCCCGGCCCACCGGTCACACCCGCTCGGCCGCGGGCCGGTCACACCCGCTCGGCCGGGAGCCCGCGTCCCTCCCCGACCAGGCCGGCGATCGCGGCGGGCAGGGTGTCGGCGCAGGCGGCCGAGTCGTCCGCGGCCCACGAGACGTACCCGTCTGGACGGATGAGCAGGGCCGCGGCGCCCAGGTCGTCCGCGCAGGTGGCGTGGACGAGGTCGACGCGGGGCGGGAGCGGGAGGTCGGCGGGGACGGTTCCGGCGAGATCGAGCAGGACGGAGTGCCCCGAGCCGAACAGCGCCGAGAGCCGGATGGGGCCCGTCTTGGTGACGAGGTCGGCGTCGGGCATGCGCTGCCCGGTGAGCGGGTGGTCGCCGGGCAGCGCGTAGCGCAGCGAGAGGCCGGACATCAGGCCCGCGAGGTGGCGGTTGGTGTCGGGCAGCCGCAGCAGGTCGACGAAGATGTCACGCAGGGCGGCCACGTCCTCGCTCGGGTTGGGAGCCGCCAGGACGCGCTGGGCGGACGTGTGGTGCAGGACCTGGGCCGCGGCGGGGTGGCGTTCGGCGTGGTAAGCATCCAGGAGCTCCCCGGGCGCCCGCTCCTGGACGACCGCGGCCAGCTTCCAACCGAGGTTGAACGCGTCCTGGATGCCGAGGTTGAGCCCCTGACCGCCCAGCGGTGAGTGGATGTGCGCGGCGTCGCCCGCGAACAGGACATGGCCCGCGCGGTACTGCTCCAGCTGCCGGGTCGCGTCGCCGAACCGGGACGCGTTGTCCACCGCGCCGAGGGTGACCTCATGGCCGTACACCGCGGTCAGCGCGGCGGTGATCTCCTCGGGGGCGACCGGGCTCTCGCGGTCGGTGCCGGCCTGCTCCGCGCGCCCGAACGTGAACCGGTACCGGTCGTCGCCGAGCGGCACCAGCATGGCCCAGTAGCCGCCCGCGTGCCGGGTCAGGTCGCTGATGTGCCCCATCTGCCGCGGCACCAGCGCCGATACGGCGGTCAGTCGGATGTCGGCCAGCACGGCCTGGTGCGTGCCGGGCCGGCCCGGGAACGGCAGCCCGAGCAGCTTGCGCACCGTGCTGTGCCCGCCGTCGCACGCCACCAGATATCCGGCCCGCACCCGCGTCGGGCCCGCCGTCACGATCACGCCGTCGTCGTCCGACTCGACCCCGGTGACGGCGGTCCCACGCAGAACCCGCGCTCCGGCCTCGGCCGCCCGTTCCTCGATCACCTCCTCGATCTCCCACTGAGGGATGGCGATCGGGAACGGGTGCCGGGTGCGCCACGGTGTGCAGTCCAGCGGCACGGGCAGGGTCGCGAAGTGCCCGCCCGCCGGATCGCGCGGCAGGGCCCGCTTCAGCAACGGCTCCAGCAGCCCGCGCAAGTCCAGCAGCTCCGCCGTACGGGGTTGGATCCCGCCGCCCTTCACCCTGCTGGACGCGCTGCGACAGCTTCTCCAGCACCAGCGTCCCGACCCCGGCCAGGGCCAACTCGTACGCCAGCGTCAGCCCCGTCGGGCCGGCGCCCACGACAACGACCTCGGTCTCCATGTCGAACAAGACCCTCACTCCCTCTCAACCCTCGACTCGGAGTAAATGTATACCAGGTGCAGAAATGCCCTCGGGGTAGCTATCTGCTAGGTTGGGTGCCGTGAACGGCGAGCCAGGGCTACGGGAGCGAAAGAAGCAGCGGACCCACGCGGCGATCTCCGACGCGGCGATCGCGCTGTTCCTGGAACACGGCTTCAACCAGGTCTCGGTGGCCCAGGTGGCGGCGGCCGCGGAGGTGTCCAAACGGACGCTGTTCGCCTACTTCCCCACGAAGGAAGACCTGGTGCTGCACCGCCTCGCCGACCATGAGACGGAGATCGCCCGCGTCGTACGGGCCCGTCCGCCGGGCACCGCCCCGCTGACCGCGGTGCGCGAGCACTTCCTCGCGGGACTGCGCGAACGGGACCCGATCACGGGCCTCAACGACCACCCCCAGGTCCGCCGACTCCACCGCATGATCCTCGACGCGCCCTCCCTGGTGGCCCGGATGGAGCGCTTCAAGACCACCGCCGAACGCGCACTCGCCGAAGCCCTGCGGGAAACGGCGGACACTCCCGAACTCACCGCGCGACTCGCGGCCGTACAAATCGTCGGCGTCCACTGGGCCCTGGCCCAGGACAACGCGGACCGACTGGTACACGGGGAGTCGGCCGACGCACGCCATGCGGGAGCGGTGGCCGACGCGGAGCACGCGTTCGGGCTGCTGGAGAACGGGCTGCGGCAGCTGGCGTAGAGGGCCTTCGAGAAAGTCGTTTCTCTTGACGAGTAGGCGCCGACCATCATGGTCGTCGAGACGTTCCATACACGAGAGGGCGAGTGAGCCGGGTGTCTGGAGGCGGGCAGCGGGCTTTGACAGAGCTGTGGCAGCGGCGATGGCCCCACTGTCCGCCGGTGGGTTACAAGCTTCGTGACCCGTATCGAGAAGTTTGGGTGCGCTTTCACAGCCTGCCGCAGTCGAAGCGGTACGCGGAGGACGAGAGCGAGTACGCCGTCGTCCTGGAGCGTTACAACACCGTCCTCGACGAGTTGTTCGCCGGCACGGACGTATACGTGATCACTCCCCACTGGTCGGCCGAAGCCGAAGTCCCGCCGCTCCCACCCGGCGCCGGCTACTGGCAGAGCCTGCTGGCGGAGGACGACCCAGAGCCGGAGTTCCGCACCTACTGTCACCTCTTCGCCGCCCGCCGGCCATGGCAACGTGGCTGCATCGACGAGTTGCTCCGTGACATCGCCGACGACAAGGTGGCCGGCGTCCTCATCACCGACACACGGATGCGGCGCATCCACCACCCCTACGACGGTGGCGCCGACGTCTTCCTGCCCACACCGGAGGAACGGGACCGCATGCGCGATCGGCACACCGACTGGCTCTCCGCGCATCCGTCAGGTCTCTGACAGCCCCGGGACAGCAGCGGTCCCGGGGCACGCGGCTATCGGTCGATCATCCGGCACGTCGAGGCATCGGCCGGGCGATGCAGATCGGCTCCGTGTTGGTAGCGTGCCACGATGTTGATGAACGACATGGGCGACGACACCGACGCACGTACGGACGAACGCACGCGGGTCAACATCACGATCGGTGCCGGCATGCTCAACGGGCTGATGCTCCTCGCCGGCCTCTTCTCGGCCGCCCTGCCACGCCTGTTGGGTGCAGTGCTCGCCGCCGTAGCCCTCGTGGGGGGCTGGCTGGCCGTGCGGGGGCATCGCCGCCGTAACGCCAAACTGGGGCTCATAGCCTGTGCCCTTCCAGCGGGCTGCCTCTTGGTACTCCTCGTAATCAGCAAGATCATCAACTCGTGACCCGTTGATTGGATTCCGCCCCCCAGGGTTTGTCAGTGGGCAGGGGCAGACTGATCGCATGACCACGTCCCGCAACGGCTCTCGACACCTTCACCCTGATCTCGCATGGGTGCAGTCGATGGGTGGCCCGCTGATCGTCGTTCCGGTCTCTGTGCTCGATCAGTGGGGTGGCTGCACGGAAGAGGGCGTGATCATCGGCGGCAGCGATGTTCCTGACGACTACGACCGTGCATGTGATGTGGAGGGCTGGGCTGGGACGATCAAGGTCGGGGCGGAAGGCTCAGGGCTGGTGCTGGCCGACGAGCCGGCCACGACCTGCTACCTGGCCGAGCAGAACGTCTTCGTGCGATGGCTCGCGGCCAATTCCGACGCCGCGCTCCTGGAAGCCGCCAACGACCTCCTCACCAACCCCTCAACGGAGTGGGAGGACTGCGGAGTTTGGGAGACCGACGGGCCGGCGGTTCTCCTGGACTCTGTGACAGCGGGAGCTGACCTCGGTATCGAGTATCCCGGTCAGTCAGGCCGGCCAGAGCAGGCTGCCGTCGCTGTGCCCGCCGGACGCTGGAGCGTCCGCGCGTTCCACCAGACCGGCGACTTTCCTTGGGTGGGCGTCGTCCAACTCCTTCCGGCACCGTGACGCACGTGCGCCCATGCCTCGGAGGCAACGTCGACCGCGCAGGAGGTGGTTCTGACGGCGCCCGACTCCCTGAACCGACGGAGAGCCACGTACGCCGCACACTCGATCGATAAGGTGTGCGCTCGTCGATGATCGACTGTGCGCGGCCACGAGCCGCTGGGGAGGGGCTGGTTGTGGGCAGGATGCCCGGCGTATTCACGCTGCCCAGAATGCTGCGGCACTTCGCGGCCACCGGTGACGGACTGCCGCCGGACGGAGCGGTGGAAGTGGACGCACCGGATGCCGATCTGCGGACCGCGCTGTCCGCGGCGCGGTCGGGAGCCTGGGAGCCGGCGGCGGAGTTGCTGGCGCGGACACGCGTCGACCGGGACTGGGACCGGCGAGGCCAGTACAGCGCGGGTCTCGCCGAACTCGCTCTGCACCACACCGGATGGTTCGACGAGTGGCGGCGAGCGCGACCCGGCGACCCCGACGCCGCCTTGGTCGCCGCCGAGTTGGAGATCGACCGCGCCTGGGAGATCCGTACCGCCGCGCGCGCCCGGCATGTGTCGCGGGAGCAGTTCCAGGCGTTCCACACGGTCCTGCGCGACGCGATACCGGTCCTGCGTACGGCAGCCGACCTCAACCCCGAAGACCCCGTTCCCTGGCGGGTGTTCATCGCTCACGCCATGGGACTCGGAGCTCCGCGCGACGTGTTCGACGAGCACCTGGCTCGGGGGCGCGCGGCGGACCCGCATCACATGGGGCTGCACGCCCGCGCGGTGCAGTACCTGGCGCAGAAGTGGTACGGCTCGCACGCGGAGATGTTCGAGTTCGCCGAGTCGGCCGCCGCCGCGGCACCCGAGGGGTCACCCCTGCGCGGTCTGCCACTGCATGCGGTCACCGAGTACGCGCTGGAGCATGAGGCAGGGATCGGGAAGGGGCCGGTGGCCTGGTCCCGGATCGAGGGGCTCGTCCAGGCGGGACTGGAACTGTCGGCAAAGTTCGAGCCGGGTGACCGACGGGCCGCCGGCTTCCGCAATCACCTGGCGCTCGCGCTGATCCGCTCCGACCGTGAGGCCGAGGCACTGGAGGTGTTCCGGCTGATCGGTACCGACGCGCGCACGTTCCCGTGGGCCTACCTGGGCGATCCCCGGGAGACGTTCCTGCTGATGCGCCAGGGAGTGCGCGCCCATGTCGCCCGCCGGACACCGTACTTCGCCGGCTCCGTGCCCGAGTGCGACACAAACCGCCCGTCGGAACCCACGGACGCGGCGACCGCCGCAAAGCTTCCTGCCGCTGCCCCGGCCGTCGCGCACGCCGGTGCGCCGCTGCGTGACGTCCGCGAGGCTGTTCTGATCACCGGCACCACCATGCGTCTCGCGCCGGCGCCGGGCGGCGGCACGTTCGTCGAGACGGCACCCTCGGTCGACCCTCCGGGCCGGCGCAAGGGCATGCGTACGACGCTGCTCGGGGAAGGCGGACTGCCCCGCCTGGCCGCCACGTTCAGCCGGGGTGAGAAATGGCCCGTCCTGGTCGCGGCCAAGGAGGGAGCCGACTACACGCTCCAGCTCTACCGCGACGGCCGTCTGGTGGCCGCCCACGTGTGGTGGGCGGACCCCGCGGAGATGCCTACACAACAGGAAGCGGCTGAGCGGGCCACCGCGCTGACGGCGGCTTACGGGAAGAAGGACCACCGGCCCCTGGCCGCCGCATTGCGCGGCACCGGCGATCCACGGCACCACCTCGACGAGGCCTTCGCCGCGCTGGGGCTGCCGCCCCTCCCCGCCGGCTTCGGGCACCGACCGGAGGCTTTGGCCGAGGCTCGAGGGGCGCAGGTGGTGGAGCGGCGGTCGTTCCTGCGCGCCATCAAGGAGTCGCTGTCATCGGAGAGCGGCGGCACCTCTGGCGGAGAACTGCCACCCTTGACCTGAGTCGCCAGGCACCTTGACCGCCCTCGGCGCTTCGCCGGAGGGCTGACGGGTATGCACGCATGTGGCGCGACGGGCTAGGTGGCGTGACCGGCAACGCGCGCGGCCTCCGTCAACCGGCGTGTCACTACACTGCGCCGTGGCACCACAGGACACACACGGCAACTGGCCGGAAGTGAACGGGGAGAGGCATGGCTACGGGGGCATGGGGGCCGGGAAACGGCCAGGGTCAGCCTGGCGGCAACGGCCCGGGAGGCCAAGGCGGTTGGGGCGCTCCGTACGGACCACCGCAGGGGGCTCCCTACGGACCACCGCAGGGCCCTCCGTACGGACCACCGCAGGGCGGCCCGTACGGTCCGCCACCACCGCATCCGGGCCCGTACCCGAACCAGCCTCCGTACCCCTACGGCCCCCAGCCCGCGAGGCCCGCCGCCCGGCGCCGCGGCGGCTGCCTGTCGTTCGGTTTCCGCTTCGGACTCGTCGGCGTGATCCTGCGCTCCGCGCACCGCGCCGCCACCAGGCTCTTCGCGCAGGAGGGTGAAGGCCGGATCGAGGACCGCACCGTGGACCGGGTCCAGGTGGCCCGCACCGTGCTCGGTGCCTTCGCCACCATCGCCCTGGTCCTCGCCTACAACGTCGACCCGAACCGCTGGGAGGACGCCGCGTGGAGCGGTGCCGCCCAACTCATCGTCGCCCCGTTCGTGCTGATGATCGCCGCGCCCCTGGTCATCATCGGATTCATCTACTACGCGCCCCCGCACCTGCGGCCGCATCTGCGCTCCCGGCTGCGCGCTCCACTCAAGGCGGTCGGCTGGTACGTGCTGACGTTGGTCGTCATCGGCGGAGTCCTCGTCCCGACGGCCCTGACCGTCGACGCCAACGACGGGAAGGACTGGTGGGAGTACGCCCTGGCCGTCGCGTCACTGATCGTGATCGTGTGGGGTTTTCCCTTCTTCTTCATGGCGTCGCTCTACTCGGCCCGCAGTGCCTTCAACAGCGCCCAGGTCCACCCGATGCTGCCGCCCATCCTCACCGTGGCCCTGGTGTGGGTCTTCGCGGCCTTCAACGCGATCGGCGACGGCATGCCGTCAGGCCCGCCCATCGTCCAGTTGTGCTCCACGCTGGGCGGGCCGCTGACGGTGACCGCGGTCTCGCTGTGGGAACTGCGGCGCATGAGGACCCGTTTCGGCGTCACTCTGCGCGCCTGATGGGCCGGCCTCGGCGGTGGTGGTGCGGACCGCGCCCGGTCGACGCGGGGGCGCAAGCCGTGATCTGGGTGTGATCAACAGCCCGTAGTCTTCGGTGAATCAGGGGAAACGGGGATGCGGTACCGAAGGCGGGGGACGGACAAATGACGTATCGGCGTGCGTTAATACCGGCGTTGGTAGGAGGGCTGTTGCTGACGGTCCTCCTGTGGTGGGCGGGGGCGAGCACCAACGCGCTGGATCTGCCGGGGGCCTCGAGTGTGTTCGGCGCCCAGTCCGTCGGCGAACTCAGAGGATGGCTCGGCCCCTGGTCCTACGATCCGCCGACCTCGGCCGGCTTCGACAGGGGGACCGGCGGTTCCGGGGTCGGCGCCGGGCACTACACGGATCTGCATCACACGGCCCTGCAGATCCGGTTCGCCGCGGTCTTCGCCTTCTTCGCCGCCGGGACAGTGCTCCTGGTGCGCCGACTGCCGCCGGTGAAGGGCCGGATGACGGCGGCCTTCCTCGCTCTGTGGGCGTGGGGTCTGGTGGCCGGGGTGGTGGCACTGACCGTTTCCGCACCGTGGTGGATCGCCGCGCAGGGGCACGGCAGCTATCGCTTCCTGCCCAATCTGGCGAGTACGGCCGCTTCCGGGCGACCGGTCCTCGTCGTGGCCGCGCTGGTGGCGGCGCTGGGCACGGTGCTCGTCGCCCGTGTCTCCGTCGACGACACCGCGCAAGTCGTGCGCCAGGCCATCTCGGCACGGGCCGCCCGTCTGGCCGCCACCGTGGGGACCGCGGTGGTCGCCGTGTCGCTGCTCGTGCTGTCGTACCAGCCGGTCGCCGCCTCCATCCAGACCATCTCGGGCACCAGCGGGCTGTTCGCCGAACCGGGCGATCTGCTGCGCCAGTGGTTGCTGTTGGGGGCGTGGTCGGGTCCGTCGGGCGCGGAACTCGGCGACTGGCTGCTGTACCGGGCCGCCGATGTGCTGCTGCTCGTACTGGTGTGGTGGTCCCTACGACGGCTGCCCGCCCTGCTCTCGCGCCCCACGCTCCCGGCGATGGCCGTGTGCGCGGTGTGCGTGGTCGTCCTGGGGTTGCTGGTGGGGCAGTTGCTGAGGATGGCGACGGACAGGTACGCCCTGGCGTACGGCCCGTTGCACCTGTTCGCCGGCCTGGGCGGCGGCGTGCCGGCCGCCGTGACCTTCGGGTTGCTTGCGGGAGCGGCGGCCGCGGTGACCCTGCGTGTGATGACGCGCCGAGGGGACGGGACCGACGAGCCGGCGACTTCTGCGGCGGGGTCGGTCCCTTCCTCGTAGGCGCCCGTTACATACTGCGGCCTGACCCTGCTGAGCCGCGGTCCACCAGGCCTGCGCCTACTGGGCCGCGGCCCGCTCGGCGAACCCCGCCCGCGCGAGTGACCTCGCGACCGCCGGCAGGTCGCGCGGATCACCGTCGGGGTCGACGGGACGCAGACGCTCCATCAGCGCCCGCGGCTCCAGCCGTCCTTCCTCGGCGTCGGCCAGAAGGCTGTCGGCGCTCGGCCCGTCGCCGCTGTCGTCGATGTGGTCCTCCAGTTCGCCCAGCAGACGACCCCGGTCGACGAAGCAGCTCACGCCGCAGTCCAGACCGTCGTCCTGGAGGGTGTCGGGGTAAGACGCGCGACTCCAGGCGCCGTTCTCGTACCAGTAGACGCAGCCCAGCTCGTTCCCTTCGAGCCGGTCGCGCAGTTCCTCGTAAGGCAGCCAGTTCGGAGCGCCGGCCAGCATGTCGACCGGCGGCTCGTGCCACTTCACGTCGCTCGACTCGTCCTCGCCGTAGAGCACGAACCTGCCCTCGCCCCTGTCGGACAGGATCCACCAGGTGCACCCGGCGTCGTCCCAGTGCAGACCCGCCTCGTCGATCCAGCGACCGATGCGGTGGTGGCTCGGGGTCTGCTCCTTCTCGGCGGTCGCCTCCACGGCGGCGAGCAGCGCCCAGCGGGCCCACAGCACCTGGCCCGGCGGAAGGTCCTCCGGCAGCCCCGGACGGTGAATGGTCATGCGCGCCCCCGTGTGTACTTGGTGTGCGATGGTGATCACCGCAACAGTACGGCGTCCGCCACGCCGCGCTCGACGTGGCACCGGCACCCCCACCGCGCCTAGGCACCCCCGCGCTCGACGTGGCACGGGCACCCCCACAGCGCCAAGGCACCCCCGCGCTCGACGTGGCACCGGCACTCCGCACCGCGCCTAGAAACCCCCGCGCTCGACGTGGCACCGGCACTCCGCACCGCGCCTAGAAACCCCCGCGCTCGACGTGGCACCGGCATCCCCCACCGCGCCTAGAAACCCCCGCCCTCGGCCCGGACGACCTCACGCCCCGCCGCGTCACCGGAACGACCCCGCAGTGTCTGGCACACCGACCACAGCACGGCCACCAGCGGTACGGCCACCACCGCACCGATCACCCCCGCCGCGACCGCGCCCCCGACGACCGCCAGCGCGACCACGACAGGGTGCAGCCGGACCGCCCAGCTCATTACGACGGGGTGCAGTACGTGCCCCTCGATCTGCCCGATGATCACGATCAGGGCCACGACGAGCAGGGCGATCAGCGGGCCCTTCGTCGCCAGCGCGACGACGGCCGCGACCGCGAGGGCGATCGGCGAACCGATCAGCGGGACGAAGGCGGCCACGAACTCCAGCAGCGCCAACGGCATGGCGAGCGGCACACCGAGGATGGACAAAGCGATGCCCACGAGGATCGCGTTGGTGCCCGCCACCAGCAGAATGCCACGCGTGTAACCCGTAAAAGTCCGCCAGGCGGCCTGGCCTGCGACCGTGGACCGCTGCCGCGCCGCCGGGGGAAGCTGGTCGCACAGCCACTGCCACTGCCGGTCGCCGGAGTGCGTGAAGAAGACCGCGCAGAACAGGGCCAAGGCGAGCACCGTCAGCACTTCGAGCAGGCGGCTCGCCCCGCTGACGGCCTCACTGATCAGCGTGGAGCGGTGGCTCGACAGGAGCTTGCCGATCCGGGACTGCAGATCGTCGAACACGTTGGCGGGAAGCCGGAAGGGCGGGTCCTCCAGCCGCCGTTCGATCCGGTCGATCCCCGCGACGAACTCCCTCTGCAGCCCGGCCCGCTGATCCGCCACGATCTCACCCACCAGGGCCAGCACCCCGAGGACGAGGACGATGCCGCCGATGACCGCCCCGGCAACCGCGAGCAGCCTGGGCACGAACCGGGCGAAGAGGTCGGCCACGGGGCGGAGCACGGCGGTGAGGACGAGACCGAGGAACACCGCGACGGCGATCCGGTGGAACTGCCCGAGCACGGAGAAGAGAGCCTGCACGACGATGCCCACGACGATGATCCGCCACGCGTACGCGGCTGCGGTCCGCAGCAGGCCCGGTACACGCGACTCCGCGCCGCCGAGGGGTCCGGGCGGCGAGGCGGCCCAATCACGGGATGGCGGATCAAGGGGTGGTGAATCACGAGGCGGCGGATCAGGGGCTGGCGGGTCAGGGGACGTGGACATCTCATCCCCGTTACCACCCACCGACCCTCGGACCGCGGAACCGACCCGGAATTCCCCCGAAGGCCGGTACCGGCCACCCGAGCCGCAGGTCGGATGACGGAACGGATGACCGAACTGATGACGGAACTGATGACGGAACCTGAGTGTGAACGCTTGCCCCTGGGACCGAACCGCCCGCGCAGGCACCTTCAGACGGTCCCCGGCACCCGCTCGATGGCCACCATCGCGGCGTCGTCCCCCAGATACCCGCCCGCGTGCCGCCGCAGGTCCTTGCACAGGTGGGTCAGGAGAGCGTCCGGCCCCTTGCCGCCCATGTCGGCCAGCCGTTCCGCGAGCGGGTAGAACGTGCCCTCGTGGTCGCGGGCCTCGATGACACCGTCCGTGTAGAGGAGGGCGATGTCGCCGTACTCGAAGGAGAAGGTCTCCTCGGACAGCTCGGTCTCCACGAATTCGGTGAGGCCCAGCGGCGGAGCCGGCCGGCCCACTTCGAGCGCGGTGACCCGGCCATGACGCAGGAGCAGCGGCGGAGGGTGGCCGCAGTTGATCAGGTGCAGGACCGGGTCGTCGTCCGGGATGTCCAGCGCGGCGGCGGTGATGAACGCCTCGCCACGATCCTCAGCCGCGGCAGGGGCCGCGGGGTCATCCAGGTCCGAGGAGACGGTTCCCTCCAGGAAGGTCATGAGCGCCGGGAGATCCGCCTGTCTGTGGGCCGCTCCCCGGAAGGCGCCCAGCAGCAGGGCGGCGTCCCCGACCGCCTCCAGACCCTTGCCCCGGACGTCGCCGATGACGAGCCGGGTCGCGTGCTCGGTGCGTGCGGCGGCGTACAGGTCACCGCCGATCTGCGCCTCGGACTCGGCGGCCAGGTAGACCGAAGCGATACGCAGGGGGCCGACCCGTTGGGGGAGCGGTTTGAGCACGACCTCCTGCGCGGCCGTCGCCACCGACCGCAACTGCATCAGTTCCTTCTCATGACGTTCCCGCCGGGCGGCGAAAGAGGTCACGAACGCCGACATCAGGATCAGGGTGATCAGCTGAACCGAGTGGTTCATGTCGATGAGCGTGGTGCGCACCACCGCCACCACGGCCTGAGCCAGGACGGCGATCGCCCCGACGCACGCCGTCGCCCGGGGACCGGCGAACGACGCGGTGACGGCGGGCGCCGCCACCAGGAACGGCCCGAGATGGACGTCGGACGGAGCCAGGATGTCGACCACCGTGACGATCACGATCAGCGCGAGCGGCACCGCCAACAGTGCCTGAGGTGGCTCCTGTGACCAACGAAGATCTTTGAGGCGTCTCGGAACCATATGTTCTGGATACACCCTGCCGCGCCCCGGCGCCCGCACCGACGCCCGATCACTCCGACGGGCGTGCGATAGGTTGCACGCCGTGCCTGGACCTCTACCCGTCGCCTGGCCACCTGCCCCGATCAGGACCGAACGGCTCGTGCTCCGCGAGTCCGAGGCCGGCGACCGTGCGGCGTTCATCGAGCTGTTCGCCTCACCCGAGGTCGGCACCTACATCGGCGGCCCTCGACCACGTACTGAGCTCGAACGCGCGGTGCCCGAGGTGCCCGGACGGGGCCCCGGCACGTTCGTGATCGATCTCGACGGGGCGATGATCGGCATGATCACGCTCGAACGGCGTGACGGACAACGCCCCGGTCACGTACGGCGCGACGCCGAAACGGCCGAGCTCGGCTACATGCTCCTGCCGCAGGCGTGGGGACGCGGCTACGCCGCCGAGGCGTGCGCGGCGGCACTCGACTGGTTCGCCGACGCGCTTCCCGGCGAGCCGGTGGTGCTCTGCACCCAGACCGCCAACGACCGCGCGATGCGCCTCGCGGCGAAGCTGGGATTCACCGAGGTGGAGCGGTTCGAGGAGTACGGCGCCGAGCAGTGGTTCGGCATGTGGTCGCCGGTCACACCGACCGGTTGAGCTCTTCTCAGCAGTACGGCGCCTGGTTGGTCAGGGACGCCGCCACGCGCATCCACACGCCGAACAGCCGATACAGGCCGGGCACACCGCCCTGCGCCTCGACGGTCCGGGAGTCTGTCGCGGTAACTCCGGGAATTCCCAGGAGCATCGAGGCCACCGAGGCGGACTGCCAGCGGACGGCGAGAGTGGACGGGCCCGCCGCGGGGGCTGAGGACTTCGGCGGCACGGAGAGACTGGCAGCGACCGCTTCCTCGATCGCCCCACGCGCTTCGTCGGCCGGTCGTAGCTCCGCCGCAAACCGATCTCGCGCGTACTTCACGGCCACCGTCGTCACGGAGGGATCCCATTCCGCCATCTCCGCGCAGGCACAGTCGTCACCGGTGAGCACCGCCACCGGCATGCCGATCGCCCCCGCGGTGGCGTGAGCCAGGCCGATCTCACCCACGGGTCGGCCGTCCAGCCACATGTCCTCGATCTCGTGCCCCATGAAGCTGTGGCTCAGGACGCCGAGCGCCCCGGCCCGCGAGTGGTAGCCGACGCAGATCACGGCGTCGTGCTCGGGGGTGAGGCCTTCAAGCATGCCCATCTGCTTGGGCTTGCCGCGGATGAGGCGCGCGGCCGGGTGCAGCGACTCGGGCAGGAGGTTGCGCATCGGGCCGTGCGCGTCGTTGACGGTGATGTCGGTGGCACCGGCCGCGACGGCACCCCTGATGGCGGCGTTGACGTCCTCCGCCATCATCAGCCGACCACGCTCGTAGTCGCGTCCGCCCGGCTGGACATCGTCGGCATCCACGAGCCCTGTCACGCCTTCCATGTCCACACTGATGTAGATCCGCACCGCGCAGCCTCCTCGAAGCTTGATCACTTGGGAGACGTCGGCTGATCTTCCTGCGGTTCCTGCACGCGGCCGCGAGGACCCACGGCCCTACGGAAGCCGGAAGACCCGCCCGAGTGCCTCGGACAGTGCGGCCGCGGTCCCCGGAGTCGTCAGCCGCGACAGTCGAGCGCTCAGATATCCGTCCGCGCTCTTGGGCAACCTGCCCGACGCGCTCAGCGCATCCAGGCCCGCGTACCAAACGAACCGCACGCCCGTGAGGCCACCAGGGCGGAGGCGCGCAGCGCCTGTGCGAAGCGCTCCGAGGTCAGCTCCTGCAGGCCGGCGAGGTGATGGGTGAGCGCTCCGTGCAGGACGTCCCCGGCGCCGAGCGTGTCCGCCACCGGCACGCGGGGCACCTCGATGGTCCCGTCCCCGTCGGGGCCCGCCCACACGATGGGCCGTTCTCCCTGGGTGACCGCGGCCCAGGCGACCCCCTGCTGTCGGAGGAAGCGCAGGGTGTCGGCGGGGGAGTGGATGCCGGGCGGGTGGAAGTCGGCGGAGCAGACGGCTACGTCGATCCAGGGCAGCAGGTCCGGTGTGCCCGGCTTCCAACTGCCCGCGTCCAGGACGGTGCGGCGCCCGGCGGCACGCGCCGCGCGGGCGGTGGCCGTGGCCAGTTCCCGGTGGTGGCCGTCGAGTTGGACGATGTCGCAGGCCGCCACCAGCGCGTCCAGGTCCTCGGGCGGGGCGAGCCGATGCGCCGAGGCGTTGGTCGAGGCGACGGCGCGTTGCCCGCTGGAGGCGGTGACCATGATGGAGGACACGGCGGGCGGGTCGGCCGAGTCGCGCGCCAGGTCCGTCACGTACACGTCCGCCCGGTCCAGGTCGGCCGTGATGGCGAGGGACAGCGGGTGGGAGCCGATGGCGGTGACCAGTCCGGCGGCGCCGCCGAGGTGGGCGAAGGTCACGGCCGCGTTCGTCGCCGGGCCGCCCGCGGCCACGGTCTGTTCGCGGGCGGTGAGCTTCTCGTCGGGGGCCGGGACGTGATCGACGAGCTGGATGACATCCAGGGTGCACAGGCCGACGAACAGTCCGGATGGCCTTCGTGCCGCTGGTGGCTCCATCGAGGTGTACCTCCTTCTCGGCATCCGTGCCCCGGAGCGCCGTGGCCGACGCCTCCGCTTGCGGACCGTGGTGTCCGTATGGGCTGGAGGCGTCGGCCACGCGACCGGTCAGGAATCGAGAAGCTCCGGCCACAGGGCCGCGCCTAGCGTGTTGGCCATGGAAGAAACCAAGGCACCTACCGCATCCACCGAGTCCCTCGCCTATGTCACGGTCGAGGTCGCCGACGTCGAGGCGGCCCACCGTTTCTACGCCGTCTTCGGCGTGGACAAGCACATCCGCCTCCGGGCATCCGAAGCCCCGTCCACCGGCTTCCGCGGCTTCACCCTGGCGCTGACCGTGTCCGGCCCCGCCACCGTCGACCACTTCCTCGGCGCTGCGATCGACGCCGGCGCCACGGTACTGAAGCCTGCCGCGAAGTCGCTCTGGGGCTACGGCGGCGTCGTCCAGGCCCCGGACGGGACGATCTGGAAGGTCGCGACCCCGGCGAAGAAGGACAACGGCCCGGCCACGACCGAGATCGACGAGGTCGTCCTGCTGCTGGGCGTGGCCGACGTGAAGGCCAGCAAGCAGTACTACGTCGGCCGGGGCCTGACCGTGGCCAAGAGCTTCGGCGGCAAGTACGCCGAGTTCGACTCCGGCGCGTCCGCCCCCGTCAAGCTGGCGCTGTACAAGCGCCGCGGCCTGGCCAAGGACCTCGGCGTCCCCGTGGACGGTTCCGGCTCCCACCGCATAGTCCTCGGCAGCACCGCCGAATCGTTCACCGACCCGGACGGATTCGCCTGGGAGAGGTGAGTCGCACTCCCCCGCGCCGTCCAGGGAAGCCTGAACCACCCCGACACAGAGCCCCCTCATCTCGCACGAGAGGAAACCAGCGATGCAGCGTACGAAGTCGATCACCACTGATTTGACCGAGAAGTCCGGCACGGCCGAGGAGCGGTACACCGGATTCACCGCCGAGGAACGCGCCGCGATGAAGGAACACGCGCAGGAGCAGAAGAAGGCGGCCGCGCGGCGCGGTTCGAGGGCGGAGAAGGAGGCGGCGGCGGAGCGCGATGTGCTCGCGAAGGTCGCCGAGATGCCGGAGGCGGACCGGGTGCTCGCCGAGCGGATCCACGCCATCGTCAGGGCGGCCGCCCCCGAACTCACGCCGAAGCTCTGGTACGGAATGCCGGCCTACGCCAGGAACGGCAAGGTCGTCTGCCACTTCCAGGGCGCGCACAAGTTCGGCACGAGGTACGCCACGCTCGGTTTCAGCGACCAGGCGGCGCTCGACGACGGCGCCATGTGGCCGGTCGCGTTCGGCCTAACCGAGTTGACGGCAGCGACCGAAGAGCGCATTGACGCGCTGGTGAGGAAGGCGGTGGGCTGAGGTCGCCCCCGACCGCATGAGCCCCTCCCTGACTGGACACCATCCGTAGTGGTTTGGATACCTTGCGGAGTCGTTGACGTCGGGTGAGAGGAAGCATATGGACTCGGGCAGACGGCAGTTCCTGGGCAGGTGTGGTGCCGCGCTTACGGGGGCGGCGGCGCCGTTCGTACTCCCTGGCCCCGCGCTCCAGCAGGGTCACGCACACGAGAGCGGCAGGCAGCACGAGCGCTTCATGTGGCTGGCCGTCGAGCAGGCCCGTAAGAACCCCAAGTGGCCCTTCGGCGCGGTGATCGTCGACACCCGCACCGGCGAGGTCCGGGGGAGCGGTGTCAACACCGGCGCGGACAGCCCCCTGCTGCACGGCGAGGTGGTCGCCATGAACGACTACGTACGTCGGCAGGGCAACCAGGGCTGGGCCGACACCACCCTCTATACGACCGGTGAGCCCTGCTCGATGTGCATGAGCGCGATGGCGTGGGCGAATCTGCGCCGCGTCGTGTGGGCCAGTTCGATCGACGAGATCCGGCGGACCGACATCGTCCAGATCGACCTGACCGCACGGCAGGTGGCCGCCTCCGCACGGTCCTTCTACACGCCGGAGCTGCTCCTGGGCGGAGTCCTCGCCGACCACACGAACCGCCTCTTCGAGGAGGCCCGGCGCCTGCGCCGGCGGTTCCCCGACCCGCCCGCTATCCGCCGTGGCTGACCGGCGCGAGCGAGGCGAGCGCCCCGATCAGCAGCGCCAGCACGATCAGGCGCGCCCGGATGATCCTGCGCATGGGTCTTCCCCCTCCCCATGTCGTCCCGTCGGCCTTCCTTCACTTCATCTATAGCCCAGGGGAGTTCATCGGCCCAGCCGTTGTCAGCCCAGCCGTCATCGGCCAGCCGTCATACGCCCCCAGGAGGCGAGGTGTGGTCGTCGTCGCCCCCGATGGAGCGGGCCACGGCGAAGATCCGCGCGCACCGCCGCGTCATGGCCTCGGGTGACTGGTCGGGGTGGTTGATCCACCAGCGGACCAGGGCCGTGCACAGGCCGCGCCAGGCGTATTTGAGGGCGTCGGCGTCGAGCGGGTCCGCGGATCCGGCCGTGTGCAGGAGGTCGGCCGTGCCGCTCGCGGCGAGGTCGTCGATGGCGCCGCGGTAGTACGCCGCGCGGCGGGCCGCGTCGCTGCCGGGCGGCAGCGTGGCGTCGTAGAGGACGAACCAGGCCTCGCGCCGCCCGTCCAGCGCGGTGAACAGCGCGTCCAGTACGCGCAGGGAGGTGGGCGGCGCACCGCTGTCGCTGTCGGCCATCGCGTCGCGGACGACGTTCAGCAGCCGGTCGCCGATCGGTTCCAGGCATGCGAGGTAGAGGTCCTGCTTGCTGCCGAAGTACTGGTGCAGCAGCGGCTTGGTGACCCCCACGCGCGCGGCGATCGCGGCGACGGTGGTGGCCTCGTAGCCGTGGCGGCCGAACTCCTCGGTGGCCGCCGCCAGGACCTGTCGTTCGCGCGCGGCCCTCGGCACCCCCTTGGTGCCGGCCTTGGACGGGGGCGAGGGCATTGTCATGGCCACCATCTTACCCTACGGTAATTTACCGTCAGGTAAATTCCTCTGAACCTCGCTGGGAGCACCCTCATGCCCGCCACCGCGCCCGACCCCGCCGCCTCCCGCGCACGCTCCTGGTGGGGCTGGGGGTACGCCGACTCCCACCCGGACGACGACGAATGCCTCGCGCTGGGCGCCCTGTTGCCGGGCGCCCTGCCCCGGCCGCTGCCCGTACCCCGGGTCGCCGACCTCGCCATCGGCAGCCCCGGCGTGACCGCACCGCCCGCCCTGGCGCACGTGGTCACCGCCGATCCCGAATCGCGCGCCGCCCATGCGATGGGCAAGGCCTACCGCGATATCGCCAGGGCCCTGCGCGGACGCCCCGGCCGCATCCCCGACCTCGTCGCCCGCCCGACGGACGAACAGGACGTGGCCGACCTGCTGGAGTGGGCCGGCGAGCAGGGCGTGGCGGTCATCCCCTTCGGTGGTGGCTCCTCGGTGGTCGGCGGCGTGGAGTACCGAGGCGACGCGCACCGCGCCGTGCTGTCGCTCGACCTGACCTCCATGGACCGGGTCGTGGAGATCGACACCGCGAGTCGCTCGGCCCTCATCCAGGCAGGGGCGCTCGGCCCGGTGCTGGAGGAGCAGTTGCGGCCGCACGGCCTGACCCTGCGCCACTTCCCGCAGAGCTTCGAGTTCTCCACGCTCGGCGGCTGGCTGGCCACGCGGGCCGGCGGCCACTACGCCACCGTTCACACCCACATCGACGACTTCGTGCAGTCCCTGCGCGTCGTCACACCCGCAGGCACCGGCACGTCCTGGCGGCTGCCCGCCTCCGGCGCCGGACCGTCGCCCGACCGGATGTTCCTCGGCAGCGAAGGGGCCCTCGGCGTCATCACCGAGGCATGGATGCGCCTCCAGGAACGCCCCCGGCACAAGGCCTCCGCATCCGTGACCTTCGCCGACTTCCACCGTGCGCTCGACGCCGTGAGGGCCATCGCCCAGTCCGACCTCGCCCCGGCCAACTGCCGGCTGCTGGACCCCGGTGAGGCGCTGTTCTCCGGCGCCTCGCACGACGGATCCTCCGTCCTGGTCCTGGGCTTCGAATCCGCCACCGCCCCCGTCGGTGACCGTCTCGCGACGGCCCTGGACATGGCCCGCGGACACGGCGGACGCGGCGAGGCTCCGAGCATGTCCGGCGACGCCCCGGCTGACGCGGCCGTGAGTGCCTGGCGCTCGGCGTTCCTGCGCATGCCCTACCTCCGGGACGGCCTGGCCCGTATGGGCGCGGTCGTCGACACCTTCGAAACCGCAGCCACCTGGGACAGGATCCCCGCATTGATCGAGGCGGTTCGCGAGGAGGTCAAAGCCGCGGCGCTGAAGTGCACCGGACACGAGGCCACCGTCAACTGCCGTCTGACCCACGTCTATCCCGACGGAGCGGCCCCTTATTTCACCGTGGCCGTCGCGGGCCGCCCCGGCGACGAGGTCGAGGTCTGGGACGACATCAAGGCCGCCGCGAGCGATGTCCTGCACCGGCACCGCGCTTCGATCACCCACCACCACGCCGTCGGCCGCGACCACCGCCCCGGTTACGACCTCCAGCGCCCGGAGCCCTTCGCGCTGGCTCTCCGCGCGGCCAAGGACGCCCTGGACCCTCGCCACATCCTCAATCCGGGCGTCCTGGTCGACTGATTCAGCCGGAGTACGTCCGGGCTGTGGGGTTCTTGTGTGTTAGTCCGTTAGCATGATCGAACTTACGAACGAGTTACCTGCCGGCTAACTTCACACACCCATGGCTAACAATTGATATATAGATCAAGGCGGTTGTTGTCGCAAAAGCCGCGAATAGACCGCAATAACCAAATTTCCATATGGCGCCAACCGCGAATACTCGGGTGGGGCGCGGCGGCCGTGATCGCCCTCGGGTTCCTGATCGCGCTGGAGGTCGCCGCGCGTCGCTACGGTGAGCGCGGGCCTCTCACCAATCAGGCGCGAGAGGTGATATTTCCGCCCAAGTCGGGCTTTCTCCTTTACGGCAGCCTGGCGTTGATGACGGTCGTGCTCACCTGGCGGCAGAGGCTCCTCGCGTTCGCCGCCGCGATCGGCATCGATATCGTCCTGCTGCTGGTGCGGTTGGCGCTCGGTGTGAAGATGACCGGGGGCCACCCGTTCGGGAACGGCGCGTTGTGGGTGATGGTGGGGTGCGCCGTGATCGCCGTCACGCACCGCACCGGCCGGGAGCGGATGCTGCTGCTCAAGGGGGTCGGGCTGGGCCTGCTGCTCGTGGCCGGCCGCAAGACCGGCGACACCTGGCTGCTGATCACGTCCAAGACCCGCCCGACGGTCCTCGACCCGTACGTGGCGACCGCCGACCACGCACTCGGCAACCCGTCCTGGGTGGTCGGCCGGATCGTACGGGCCACCGGTCCCGTCGGCGCCCATGTGCTGGACTACGTCTATGTGCAACTGGCGCTGGCCGCGGTCTGCGTCGCGCTGTACCAGCTGCGCCATGTGGCGGCCGAGCGCCGCTTCCCCGGCCACCATCTGGTGCGCACCTTCCTGGTGATCGGCCTCCTGGGGCCCGGCATCTACATGATCTTCCCGGTGGTCGGGCCGATCTTCGCCTACGGCGCCGACGGCGGACAGTGGGCGGTGAGCAACCTCTGGCCCGAGACGCCACCACCGCTCACAACCCTCCACTCCATCCCCTTCGACGGGATCACCCCGCGCAACTGCATGCCCAGCCTGCACACCGCGTGGGCCACCGCGCTGTTCATCCACTCCCGCAAGGGCCCGCGGCTGCTGCGCTACGCGGGCACCTTCTGGCTGATCGCGACCCTCGGCGCCACCCTGGGATTCGGCTACCACTACGGCGTGGACATCGTGGCAGGCGTGGTGTTCACGCTCACCATCGAGGCAGCCCTGCGCGCGCTCGACCGAGGCTGGGACCGGGCGGGGATCCAACTGGTCGCCCACGGCACGGCGGTCTTCGCCGCACTCCTGCTGTCCTACCGCTACCTGCCGATGGAGATGGCCACGTATCCGTGGCTGTTCGGACCGCTGGTGGTCCTGGCCATGGCCTCGGTGATCTACGCCTACCTCCGCACCACCGGCCGGTGGGAGCCGAAGGCAGTACCGGTGCCGCAGCCGGAACCGCAGCCCGAACTGGTCTGACGCACGCCCGCAGGGAGCGCTCGAGCGCCGGTTGGCCACCCGGTCGGCCAACCGGCGCGTGACCTCGCCAGCCGCCCCTCAGGTGTCGATTCCTCGACTCAGTCTTGATTTGGCCGAGCTCGCCGATGACTGGCCTACGGAGCGTGGACCGACATCGCCCGCTCTGACGTCAACTCCCAGCGCATCATCACCCTGTGCGTCATCATCGACACGGCCAGTCGGCAGCTGATGACGGCCCTACTTCCAGTGACGAAGACCGCGCAGGACCCGGCGATCGAGAACTGGGTGTCCGGCCGCAACCCCGGCTCGCCCCGGACGGGTCCCGCCAGCTGCTGTGCAAGCAACGCTGTTTACGCAGCCTCAGGGCCTACGCTCAAATGGCCACAAATCGCTTCGCCCTACAGGAAGAAGTCGTACCGCTCGATGGTGGTGCCGATGAGGCCGGCGGCGACGATGCGCTTGAGATTCGGACATCTTGGGGCTGATTCGACTCAGGGCCGGGTTGGCCCATCAGTCAGGTCGCCAACCGCGCAACTTTGCCGGGTGGTGGGGGAACGGTGGTTGCACTGACTCCCGTCTGGCATTGCCGCTCGGCTCTGCGGGCACGGACAAAGCGCTGCGACTGGGTGTGGTGCGCGTTCGTCCCAGCCGATTCTTGGTCTGTTGGTGGTACACGCTCACCGTCGCCTCTGACCTGCGGCAAAAGGGTGGAATCGTCTGCTGCTGAGCCGAGTTGGTCCGCACCTGGTCCGGATCTTGGTGCGTGATCTGTGGTGGATGGCGTGCGAGTCCTGAGGTACGACACGGCACATGTCGTAGAAGCCGTCTCTGGGCGTCCCGCTGGTCCAGGACGGGCGCGTAAGTCCAGGCCGGAGCCCTGTGACACGCAAGCGTCCATGGGGCTCGTGACACGGACGTGACAGAAGATGCGCAGCGGATCCCCTGTGTGCAGCGACGGTATTCGGGGAGAGCATGTCCCGTGAGCGGATGCGGGCACACCTCGTGGCCTTCACCGCGAGGCTCCTCGCTCCGCACAGCACGCCGGGCTGAGGGACCGGTTCAGTCCTTCGTCGCGAACGGCAGGCGGGTGAGGCTGCGGTCGTGCAGGCGGCTGAGGAGCAGCAGTGAGCAGGTGGCGCCGATCAGCGCGCAGAACATGTCCCACTGGGTGTCCCAGACATCGCCCTGGGTGGCCAGGAACGCGTCGGCGGCCTGTCCGCCGATCACGGCCGCCGCCCACTCCAGCATCTCGAAGACGGCGCTGAAGGCGAGGCAGGCGCAGACGGCCAGCGGGGCGAGCCAGCGGCTGCCGCGCAACGGCGAGGTGCGGACGAGGAGTTCCCGGACCAGGATCGCCGGGACGAAGCCCTGCATGAGGTGGCCGAAGCGGTCGTAGGGGTTGCGCTCCAGGCCGAACCAGTCGCGCACCCAGTCTCCGGCCGGGACCTCCGCGTAGGTGTAGTGCCCGCCCACGGTCAGGACCAGTGCGTGCACGGCGAGCAGACCGCACAGCAGGCCGCTCAGCGGGAACCGCCGCCGCAGCAGGATCGCCAGGGGCAGGCCCACCATCACCCACACCGTCTCCAGCAGCCAGGTGGTCGGGTCCTTGGCACCCCACGCCGAGGCCATGAGCGCCGCGGCCACGACGGCCACGAGAACGGCGGGCAGTCGGCGACCGGTACCGCCGGGGGCCGGCGGTGCGTCCGATGGTGAGGGGTTGAGGGACATGTGGATGGCGGACATCGTGTGCTCCTCGTGTCTGTGTGGTGCCGCCATCCTCGGGGTCGTCGCGAAGCCCGGCATGAGTACGCCTACTCATCTGCCGTGTGGGGACGCCTGGTTGGGACCTCAGCGGGCGGCTCGGGCCGGAACTCAGGAAGTGGGCGCCGGTGCGGCCGGGTCCAGGTGGTGGCCGTCGTCCTTCACTCGGTCGCCCTGGGTGGCCAGCATGTGGCGGACGACGGGCTCCGGCATACGGATCACCACCGGGTGCGGCAGGGTCAGCTCCCGTACCGCCGTGCCGGCGCGGTCCCGCGCCCGGCCCGTCACGGTGGCCTGCACTCTGACATCCAGGGTGAACTGCACCAGGACCGCCTTCATCTTCGGTTTGGTCACGGGCATCGAGCCGGAGGAGTTCGCCATGGCGTCGTTCGGGCCGCCGGCGCCGCCCGCGTTGCCGATCAGCTGGTTGAGGCGGAACTCGGTGGCGTTGAGCACTCCTGCGCCGACCAGCGCACGGGCGGTCCTGCTGTGATCGGTGCTGCTCTGGCCGTCGGCCTGGGTCGGCCGGGGAGCGGCCAGATCGCTCTGCCCGAGAGTTTCGAAGGTCATCTTGCCGCCGAGACCGAGGACCTGCCCGTTGCGCAACCGCGCGTGCACGGAAGCGCGCAGGTCCTGCCCCTCCAGGCCGGTCGCGTACACGGGCGGCAGGTCGGCCCCGGCGGCGGTGAGCAGCGGCAGCGCGCTGATCATCCACTCGGTGGACACCGCCTCGTCGAGGGCGTAGGCCGCCGCCTGTCCCTTGGAGCGGAACCGGTCGCCGCCGCCGGCCGCCCGTACGGCGGAGCTGACCAGCTCCCGGACCTGGGGCGCCCCCTGGAAGCCGTTGACCTGTGCTTCCAAGGGCAGCTTCACACCCGCGTCCCGCCAGGCGGGGGTGAACGCCGTGGCGCCGCCGTCGCGGCTTCCCCGCGAGGAGAGAGCATGGTCCTCCACCGGCATCCGCACCCGGGAGAGCGCCTCCAGGTCCGAGCGCAGGATGCGATGGGTCAGTGCGGTCCTGCCGAGATCGGCGCGGGCCAGCCGCTTGTCGCCCTTGTAGAGTTCGAGGCTCGCACGGATCGGCACCCGCACCTTCTCCGAGGTCAAGGAGCTGTCCGCGACGGACTTCATGCCGAGCTGGCCGCGGCGCACGTCGGCGTCGCGTCGTGAGTGGCCGGACGCGTAGCCCATGCCCCCCGCTCCGCCGACGTTCCTCAGCCGACTGGTGCCGTTCTCGGGTCTGAGGGATCCGGCGAGGACGCCCTCGACGCCGGTGGTGTGTCCCTTGTCGCGGGAGGTGGCCTGCTGCGCGACGGCCGAGGTGATGTACTCCATGTCCCGGCCGTCGCTCGCGGGCGCCGTCGACATGCCGTCGCCCGCCCTGCCGATCTTGAACACCGCCCAGTACGGTGTCCTGCGGTCGTCGAGGAGCTCGACGGTGACTCCGCCGTCCATCGCACTGGACAGCAGCCCGGCGGAACCGTCCCGGTCGAGAACACGCAACAGCCGTTGCACGTTGTCGTTGCGGTCGTCGGTCTGGCGGCGGGGCAGCAGGCGTTCCACGAGGCTCGCGTGCGGGCCCCGGGCGAGGCGGCCGCGCAGCTGTGCGAGCAGGGGGACGAAGTCCGGCAGGTCCTCGATGATGCCGAAGCCGAGGGCGCGGTTCGCCGCGAGCGCCGGTGCGGATGAGGTGGTCGTGGTCGTCGCCGTCGCCGTCGCGGTGTCCGTGTGGGCGGCCGGTGTGCGGGCGGCGGCCGCCCGGGAACTCTCCGCCTGCGTCTCACCGCTCGGATGCGGAGCCGTGTGGCCATGGTCGGCGGGCGGCGTTGTCCGAGCGGCCACCTCCTGCCGTACCGACTCCGGCAGCTGTGCCTCCGTCAGCCATACGCCCGCCGCCGCGGGCAGGGTGCGTACGCCCTTGGTGACATAGGGGCCCGCCCCGGTGACCTTGACCTCCGCGACCATGTTCAGCAGCACATCGCACTGCACCAGGTACAGCTTGCCCTTCTTCGGGGTGTGGGCGTTGCGCTCCACCGTACCGGCCACGGTGAGCGCGTCGGCGTTGCTCCTGCCCGAGGTGTGGGAAACCGCCAGGCCCTGGCCCGCGCGCCAGCTGGCACCGGTCTCCACACCACCGACCGCGTATTGGAAGACGTGGGAGGTGCCCTTGCCCTTCAGGCCGGTGGACTGGTGCCCGCCGAGCACGAAGGTCTCGGTGCCCGGCCCCTCCGCCAGGTGCAGGAACTTCGGGTTGGCCAGGGAGATCCGGGTCCCCACCGCGCCGTTGAGCCCGGCGAGGCGCCGCGGATAGGTGAGGTTCTTCACGACCCAGCCGGCGGACGCGGCCTGCCGCAGCGCGCCCTGGATCGCCCGCTCGCCGAACCGCTCCTCGATCGCCTGTCGAGGCGCGAGCCCCTCCGTCGCGAGCGCCGGGTCCTCGCGTAGACCCTTGTCGCGGGCCGCCGCCCGGGCCAGCAGCTGGAAGGCGAGGTCCCGTACGGGTTCCCCGTCGAGCGACTCCACCAGCTGCCACTGCGTCAGCAGTGCTCCGACGGACGGCCGCGGAGTGAGCTCGGCCAGATCGCCGATCCCCTTGGCCTCGAACTGGTGCTCGGCGGCGGCGGGCGCGCTCCGGCGAGCGGCGGACACGGCGGCGATCCGGTTCATGTCCGCCCTGTCCACGGTGAATTCGGTCGGGGTGAGCAGCCGTATGTCCTGTGGACCAAGGTTGATGTAGGCGACCGTCTCGGCCTCCGGCACGTCCCGGCCCGGTGTGCCCGGGGTGACACCACGGGCGAGTTTGCGCGGCCTGGAGGTCATGGTGACCTCCACATCGAGTCGCAGGGCCGCCGTGAACGCGCTCGCGCTGTCGGAGCCGTTGGACACGATGTCCGTACGGCTGGTGGGGCCGGCCTGATTGCGGCGGGCGCCGCTACGGTGATGCTCGTAGCGGGCTCCCATGGTCATGATGCCGGGAACCACCCGTGCCTGGCCCAGGAGCAGACCGCCGATGGACCGTGAACTGCCCCGGCCGCTCTGCGAGTTGCTGGTGACGCCGGCGTGGCTGCGCACCGACCAGTCCTTGACGTCGCCCTCGAAGGCGGTCTCGCCCAGCGCGCCCTTGAAGAGGAGTTGCACGTCGTGCGCGTGCAGGCTCGTCTTGCGGCGCAGCCGTACCCGGATGCCGGTGGACAGCAGCTGGTCCTTGTTGACCCGGAGGTTGGTCTCCGACATGGCGGCCATCAGCGCACGGTAGTTCTGCCGCTGGGTCTCGGCCTCCTCCTGGCCGATCTCCGCGGGCGCGGGATCGGTGCCGAAGGCGGGGAGGTAGCCGGCGAGCCGGGGGTCGGTGGCGAACAGTTGGCGTACGGTCCGCACCATGGGCCCGGTGTCGAGTCGGCTGAGCGCGACGTTCGCTCCCTTGCCGCCGAAGGGCAGGAACCGCTCGACTTCGACCTCGGCGCCGTGTGCGTCGGTCGTCCTCGGCTTCTCGGTGAACTCACCGGCGGTCATTCCCTGCGGCAGGGGCAGACCCAGTGCCTTGGCCTCGTCGGCTCGCAGACTGAACCAGACGTCCATCGAGTGACGGGCCACCCGGGGCCCGGGACGCAGGGCCATGTCCCCCGCGCGTTGGCCCGTGCCCTCCGCGGTGAGGGTCATCCTGCCGAAGTACAGGGCCTTCGCCCCGCGGACCTCGGCGCCCTGCCGGCTGGAGACGGCCTGTTCGGCCGCGGAGCCGCGCGCCTTGCGGGCACCGCCGACCGGCATCGCGCTCCCACGGACGACGGCCGCGTTGGCCACGGCCCCGACCCCGATCGCCGGGCCCGCTCCGGCCTGGAGCGCACGCCCCTTGCCCGCGCTCTGAGCGACCGACGTCTGGGCCTGCTGGTGGTTGCGGAGCTGGGTGTTGCCGGTTCCCCAGGCCGGGACGACCCGGTCGAGCGTCGCCCGCAGGTGGTAGCTGCCCACCGTCTTACCGTCCTTGGCCACGAGGTCTTCGCCGACGACGCCGTCGCGCAGCAGCCGGGGCAGGTCCTCCAGGACCGTCGCCGTGGCGGTCGCCGCGTACAGCCGGGCCCTGCCGGGGGCGCCGGGTGAGGTGACGGCGGGATGCATGACGGAGGCGACCGTGTCGAAGAGTCCGCCGCCGCCTTCATGGGGTGCGGCCGTCTCGGTCACCCCGATGGGGGCCAGGGAGTCCGAGAGGGAGACGACCCGAGCCTGGGCGGTCGACCCCACCGGACGCCGGGAGCGCTGTGTCGTTCCGGGCCCGCCGGTGCCCGCCGGGGTGAGGTGCTCGACCGGGACCCGGTGGGTGAGCCCGCCCGGGACCTGGGCGGTCTGCGTCAACCCGTCGCCGACCTTGCGCACCCGCACCGTGTACCGCACCTTTCGGTGCACCTCGACCGTCCCCTTTTCGCTGCGCAGTACGCGGATCTCCGCCACGTTCCGCTGGTGACGGGACTCGCGGGAGGACTGCCAGGGCTGGACGTTGCCGGTGACGGCGCCGCCGAGCCACAGTCCCGGCACGACGGGCGCGAGACCGAAGGCCACGCCACCGGCGCCCTTGCTGGAGGAGCCTCCGCCGGTGCTGCTCACGGTGGCGGCGCTGGTGTGGTGGACGTCGAGCTTGGTGTCCTTGCCCTCGGGATCCTCCAGTTCGGCGAGCGGCTGCGCCGTGACGTCGGCCGGGAGTCCCGCCTGGAAGAGGGGAGGGCGGTCGTCGGGGGCCCGGGAGATGCTGACGGTGACGTCGTACCACTCGGCGCCGCTGGTGCCCGGGACGGGGAAGGCGCGGCCCGCCCCGAAGAAGCTCTCCGGCCGCCCGGCCAGCTCCGCCTCGATGTCGGCGAGGGCGCCGTCGTCCTGTCCGACGAGGGCGGCGATCCGGGATCGCACCAGATCGTCGCCGGTCAGCCCGTACGTCATGGAGAGCCCGCCCGCCTCCAGGTTCAACAGGTACGACGGCAGTTCGAACCGCTTCGGTGCGGGCGGGCTCGGTTTCCCCTTCTCTTTGGCCTGGGGGGCGGCGGGCCTGATGCCGGACACCGCCGTCAGATGCGGCTCTTCCGGTAAGCCGAACGGCTTTTCCGGCGGAAGAACGCCCGCCCTGCCCTTTCCCTTGTCCGGGCCGACGCCGACCTCCTCGGAGCCGGGCTGCCGCTCGGAGAACCCGCTCCAGCTGCCTGAGCGCGGTTGCTGCCCCTGCCCGTTCCGCGCGGCCCGAATCGCCTCAGCGGCTGCCCTGTTGCCCGCCGTCTGCTGGACGGCGCGCACGGCGAGGGGAGCCCTCCCCGGTCTCTCGATTCCCTTCTCCTGGGCATCGGGGCGGGAGCCGGACCGCTGTGGGGAAGCGCCGCTCCGGCCGCTTCCCGGCTGCTGGTGACTGCGCACGCTGTCTCGCTTCCCCTTGGCGGGACGACCGGGCTACCGGGATCTGCCGCTGTTGGACGGGCCGAAGAACTCGATCTCGGCGATGGCGACCTGTTTGTCGGCGGAGGCCGCGTAGGCCGAGCGCACGATGAAACGTACGGCGGTGACCTCATCGGCCCGGAAGGCGCGGCGCTGGCCCCCGGCGGCCTGGTCGAGGGTGAGGAAGCGGGATTCCTTCTTGCCGTCCGCGGTGGTGATCACGGCCTCGACGCGCCGGGGGAGTGCCGACTCGGAGAGCTCGTCGGCGCGCACGGAGACGCCGGGGGTGATGATGACGTCGAGCAGTCGGGTGGGCTGGTCGAAGCGGGCCTCGACCCATTCGCCCTCACCGGACTGGTTGACCCCCGGCCCCCACCAGGTGTTGTTGAGCTTGTCGAAAGCGAGTTCCGGACCGTGCCGCGGATAGGAGCGCGAGGCTTTGACGCTGTCCGGTCCGACCGGGCCGCGCTTGGAGAAGTGGTCGCGGACCGCGCTGACGGCGTCGTCGGCGTTGACGACGGCGGTGATCAGCACAGTGAGCAGCACCGCCCAGAGCGCCCAGGTCATGAGGTAGCCCAGACCCCGCTTCAGACGCGGCCGGTCACCGGCCCACGGTGCCTCCCGCTGACGGAAGTCCAGCACGCGGCGCCACCATGGGCGGCGTCCGGGGACCGCGGGGCCGCCGGATTGCGGCATGGCACACAGGACGCAGTAGTGCCGGTCCGGCCGGTTGGACGTGCCGCACCAAGGGCAGGGCACGCCGCCGTCGGCGCCGGGCTCCCGGCCGGGGTTGCGGACCTGCGGGCGGTCCGCGACCGGGCGGCCCGGCAACACAGGCGGGACGGACGCTGTCGGCGCGTCCCGGCGGTCGCTGTCGGCGACCGGCACGATCAGAGACCTGGCCCGCGCGACCGTGTCGTCTCCGGCGGCGGAGGTTGCGGAGGTTGCGGAGGACGCCGAGGGACGCGGTGAGGTAGGGGCGGCTTCCGCCCCGCCGGTGCGGGTGGGCCCGTCGGTTGCCCCAGTCGTGTGCGGATCTGGGGTGAGCGGCTCGCTGCGGCGCGACGCGCTCGTGCCGGGGTCCTCGGTGCTCGACGCGCTGGTGTCCGGTCGGCCGGGGCTCGGACGGTCCGGGTCCGGCCCAGGCTCTCCAGAGGTGCGCGTGCCGGACGGGGTGCCGTCCGTTTCCGAGGTTCGCGTCGCGGTCGACGGGGCCTGCCCGAACGAGGCCACGAGATCGGCGTACGCGTTGTCCTCGGCATCGGCGTACCGCCCGGTGGCCCGCCCCGATCCAGGCGACGGCTCAGTGCTCCCGGTCGCGGACGCCCCGAGATCAACCGACCGACTTCCGCCCCGGTCGTCCGGGTCCGTGTCCCGGCCAACCCCACCCGCGGCTGCCCGGTCGCCTTCGGCCCGGGAGTCCGATCGCCCGGCCGGCGGGCGGGCTTCGGCGGTGTGCGCGTCGTCCGTTCCACGGGCGTTGCCGGTCCGGGTGGCGAACTGCCCGGACGTCGGCTCCTCGGTGCGCGGGGCGTCCGACTCGCGGGCGTGGGTGTCTTGGGCCGTCTCACCGCGCGCCGCCATGTGGCGGGCCCAGCGCAGCACGGCGCCGCAGGAGTCGCAGAAGAACTGGCCGGGCGCCGCCCGGGTGCCGCAGTCGGCGCAGCGCGCTGCCCCGTCCCTGCCGGAACCGGTGGCGGGGGGCTGGCTGGTCATCTCTCGGGAATCCTTTCCGCGGCGGTCACCTGGACCGTGTAGGGCATATGGGCGGGGCGGGCCGCGGCCACGAGGCTGTCGAGCCGGTGTGTGTCCGCGGGGGCCGGGTCGGGCAGCCGCAGGGTGACGTGCAGCCGTGGCCGGGGCTCGCCGGGGACGGGGCCGAGTGGCCCGGCGCTCCAGTCGGCGGCTCCGCTCTCGCTGATCTCTGGCTCCACACCGAAGGCCAGCCGGACCGTCTCGGCCAGTCCGCGTCGCGTGCCGCGTACCCGGTGCAGATGCGCGGCGGTCGCCACGGCGGCCCGCAGCCACTCCTCGGGCTCCGTGCCGTCGGTCTCGGCGCCGACCCAGCCGCCGAGCCAGCGGGTGAAGTCCGCCGGGGCGAGCGCGGGGGTGAAGTAGGAGTCCAGGCAGTCCAGGACGTTCAGGATCGGAGCGAGCACCTCGTCGAGACCCGCGACGAAACGCTGTGCCAGGTCGTCGTCGGCGAACACGGCGGGCAGCATCTCGCCGAGCGGTGCGGAGGACCTCAGCCCGTCGACGGAACCCCTCGCACTCATGCGCCGTCCCCCATCACGCGCACCCGGTGGTCGAAGGAGAACACCAGCGCCGCCGGGTCCAGGTCGATCCGGTCCGTCGTCTCGCCCCGTTTTCCGGTCAGTGGGTCGGCCGGGTGCAGCAGCACCTCGTCGACCAGTTCCACACCGGCCACGCGCTGCAGCACAGCGAAGATCTCGCCCGCCTGGACCCGTCGGCCGAACGGCCAGCCCGTCCCGTCGGCACCCCCGGTCAGCGGGTCGAGGTGGCGGTAGAGGGCGTCCTGCGCCTGCCGCCGCACCCGGTCGGCGTCCACGCCCCGGAAGGCGTGCACGGTCGCGACGACGGTCACGCCCTGGTAGAACGGCGGCCCCACCGCCAGCCGGGTCCCGATGAGCCTGCGCTCGTCGAGGAAGCGGGTGATGCGTCGCAACAGGCCGTCCCCGGGGACCAGTTGCTCGAATCGCAGCCTGCCGCCCGGGTCCGGCACCGCCTGCGGGACCACCAGCACCCGTACCGCGTACGCCCCGTGCTCGCTCTCCTCGCCCTCCAGGCAGGAGATACGGGCCGTCTCCGGGGCGGCACGCCGCGCGAGTTCCTCGTAGTCGCGCAGGGTCACCGCGCGCTCCTGGGCCCGCAGGGTGATCGGCGCCCGGGTCTTGGCCTCCTCCACCGTCTCGCCCTCGACCCCGCCCCGCGCCGCCTCCCGGTTGACGACCGAGGAGACGTACGGGACGGAGGTGCGCAGCACCCGCACCGCGCCGCGGGCCACGTTCCCGGCCCGGCCGCCGCCGACCCGGTAGCGGCGCACCCGTACGACCGCGCCCTGCGCAGGCACCATCCCGTACTGGCGTAGGGTGCCGTCGGGTTCCCGGACCGCCGGGCCGAAGGCGACCTCCCCGGTCGTGGCGTCGACGGTGATGTGCCGGTCGTGCGGTCCGGAGGCGGCGAAGTGGGGTACGACGTCCCAGTCCCGCCAGCCGTCGTCCTCGGCCGTCTGCAACAGCACCGGCGGATCGTCGCCCACGACGGGCGCGTGAGCCAGCCGGAGCCGCTGGCCGGGCAGACCGGTGGACTCGCCCAGGGACTCGTCGTACACGGTCTCGGCGTGCACCACGCCGGTGGTGCCGCCCACGGTGAACGCCTCGGCGGCACGCACGGTCGGCGAGGTGGTGTAAAAGGGCTGGCCCGGCAGCGGCTCGGTGACCCGGCAGCGCAACCAGCCGGCCTCCCGCCCG
Organism: Streptomyces sp. NPDC093568; assembly: GCF_044764945.1. Lineage (NCBI taxonomy): Bacteria > Bacillati > Actinomycetota > Actinomycetes > Kitasatosporales > Streptomycetaceae > Streptomyces > Streptomyces sp. NPDC093568. Next base: position 2,187,444 of record NZ_JBIWJD010000001.1, read on the forward strand.
CCGGTACGGGACAGCACATGCCCGCCGGGAACGTGCAGCACGGCCTCGCCCGGCCGGTTGAGGCCGCCGGTGCCGTCCCGGTCCACTTCACAGGCGGCCCAGCCGTCCTCGGTCCACGCCTCCCACACCAGCGGCGGCTGCCGCGGGTCGACGCCGACGCCGTCGACCCGGCTGTCCAGACCCAGCGCCACCGCGCAGTGCGGCACGGCGGCGTCCAGCCCGAGCAGCATGCAGTCACCAGGGCGTGGGGCTTCGGCGAAGCACATCACGTCCTTCGCCTCGGCGAGATCGGCGGTCAGGTCGGTGACGGGCTCGCCCTGTCGCTGCACCATGAGATGGCGCAACGCGCTGGGTACGACGACCAGTTCACGCTCGGTCGCGAAGACGACCGCCTCCTCGCTCTCGGTGCGAGCGGTGGCGACCTCGGTGCCGACGGGCAGCACCACCGGTTCGTCCTGCGGGGCGGAGAGCCAGAAGGTGACCTCGGTCCGGGCGGCCGACGGCGGGAACAGCCGGATGCCGACCAGGTCGAGGAAGGCCACGTGGTTCTTCTCCGGCACCCGGTTCAGCCGGTAGACGATCTGGTCCGCCATGTGGGCGACCGTCTCGACGAAGGTGATGCCCGGGTCGGAGACGTTGTGGTCGGTCCACTCGGGGGCGCGCCGCTGGATGTAGCGCTTGGCGTCGTCGACGAACTGCTGGAAGCGCCGGTCGTCGAGGTTCGGGGAGGGCAGGGCCATCAGCGGGCGCCTTCCGGGGAGATGTCCGAGCCGTCGTCGCCGGGCTCGTCGTGGGACGGGATGACGTAGAACGGGAAGACCAGGCTGCGCGGGTTGTTGGTGCCGCGGATCGCATAGCGGACGTCGATGAAGAGCACCCCTTGGCCGGTGCTCGCCGTGACCTCCACCTCGGTGACCTCGATCCGTGGCTCCCACCGGTCGAGGCTGACGTACACCTCGTGCTGGATGCGGCCCGCGGTCGCCTCGTTGACCGGCGCGAACACCAGGTCGTGGATGGCGCAGCCGAACTCCGGCCGCATCGGCCGTTCCCCCGGCGCCGTGGACAGCACCAGCCGGATGGCCTCCTCGATCTCCCGTTCCCCGCTGACCAGGGCGATGCCCCCGGTCGGCCCGATGCGCAGGGGGAACGCCCAGCCGGCCCCGACGAACTGCTCGGCCATCAGCAGACCACCCGCCTTCTCCCGCTCCTGGCGGACTTCACCAACATCACGAACGTCATGAACTTCACGGACTTCATGGACTTCACGGACCCGACGACTCTCATGTACTGCGCGGACCGCACCGGACTCCCGCCGTCACGGGATCGGATACGGCTTGTTGTTGACCAGCACGACGCCCTGCAGCATGAGCGTGGCGGCCCGGATGCCCACGTTGGCGGTGGCGTTGACCTGGACGGTCCCTCCCGCGGTGACCGTTGCCGCGCCCGCTGCCTTGAGGCTGAGCGCGCCGAGCGCGTCCACGTTGACGGCCCCGGCGAGCGACTTGAGGTTGACCAGACCTCTGCCCTGGAGGGTGAGGGGGCCGCCGCTCTTGATGGTCAGGGATCGCCGCGCGCTCAGGGTGAGGTCCGTGCCCGCCTCCACCGACACCGACCGGCCGCCCTTGATGGTGACGGAGCCCTTGCTGTCCACCGTGATCTCGGTCTTCGTCCGGTCGAGATTGATGGTGAGCCGGTCGTCGCCGCTCGCGACGCGCACGCCCTGCTGGCGGGCGCCGGTGGTCTGGCTGAGCAGGTCCACCCGGTTCCCGTCCCGGTCGGACAGCGTGTGCCGGATGGCCTTCTGCCGCAGTCCGTCGTGCAGGGGCACGTCCGGGACCGGGGTCGGCACGTCCCGGCCGTTGTAGAGGCCGCCGATGACGAACGGATGGTCCAATGCCCCTCGGTCGAAGGCCACCAGCACCTCATCACCGACGTCCAGCGGGAAGATCCCGCCGCCCGACTTGCCGCCCCACTGCACGGTGCGGGTCCAGTCGCTGACGTAGGTGTCGTCCAGCCACGGGAACCGCAGCTTCACCCGGCCCTGCTTCAGCGGGTCCTGTACGTCGGTGACGAGGGCGTTGGCCACGCTCGGCAGCCTTGGCGCGGTGGTGCCGCCGGCGCCGGAGGCGAGCCCGTACAGGGAACGCCACTGCCGGCCGCTGACGGTCACCCAGGTCTGATAGTGGCTGTCGTCGCCGAAGACGTGCCGTACGGAGGTGACCGTGTACTTGCCCTCGAAGGGGACGCCCACGTCCCTGAGCGTGACCGGCACACCGGGGCGCAGCTTCGGGTTGCCGCGCACGGTGACCTCCAGCTCGGCGAAGGAGGACGCGATGTCGTCGGCGAGCGCGTCGGCGGCGTGGCGGACCTCGGACTGGCGGTCGTACGGCGTCTCGGTCTCCACCAGTTTCCCGGGCGGGAACGCCGAGGCTGCCGCGCCCGGGGTGGTGCCGATGGCGACGGCCGGGGTCCTGGTCGTGGGCGCCGTCGCGGTGAGGGTCTTCTTCGTGGTGACGTCCCAGCCCCGCGACTCGACCCTGCCGATCTGGTCCGCGGAGGTGACCGCGGCCCGGCAGCGCAGCACGTCCTGCCCGGCGTGCAGCACGAACGGGCTCTTGTCGCCGTCGGTGCTGGTCGGTGGAGCTCCGGACGCCGGCGCCGCCTCGACGAACTGGAATTTGCCCCGGGAGTCCAGCGACATCACCATGCCGTTCTCGCCGGCGAGCCGGGAGAGGAAGTCCCAGTCGGTGACGTTCGACTGGCTGATGAACTCATAGACAGTCTTGGTCGACCGCACCCTGCCGATCGCGATGCCGCTGCGCGCGGCCAGTTTGCGGGCGATGTCGGCGGCGGTCTGGTTGCGGTACGCGGCGACCCGGCGCTGCCGCATCAGACGGTGGCCCAGGTCGTATCCGCGGATCACGGTGAACGTGCCGGTGCCGTCGTAGTCGGTCTCCATGCCGGTCACCTCGCCCGTGAGCAACGGCGATGCCGCGCCCTGGCTGTCCGAGACCGGCGCCACGACCACCTTCGTGCCGAACCGTACGTTCAGCTCGCCGAGCAGCAGGCCGTGCGGGTCCCGGAAGGTGAGCCGGAACGCGCCGGGGACGCCGGACCCGAGGTCCACCCACGCCCCGACGAGATCGTCGGCGATGTGGTCCGGGAGCTTGCCGCCGCCGATCGAGACATGGACGACGTTGGAGAAGGACGCCTGCGCCATCAGTGACCGCCCACCTCTTCGGCCGCCGGAAGCACCACTTGAGTGCCGGTCCGCAGCCGGGACGGGTCGTCGATGCCGTTGGCCTCGGCGATCGCCCGCCAGACGTTCGCGTCGCCGTACTCCCGCCACGCCAGCGACTGCAGCGTGTCGCCCGCGACGACGCGGTGCACCCGCCGTGCGGTGAGCGCTCCCGAGGTGGGGTTCTGTCCCCTGGTCCGGCTGGGGATCTCGTGCAGCCGCACCTGACAGGTGGCCCGGATCGGTACTCCTGTCGTGCCGAACAGCGAGTAGGCGGCTTCCACGGAGGAGACGTACGCGGTGAAGCGGGCCGTCGAGAAGGACCCCCACTGGAAGACGACCCAGGGGGTGGAGGGCTGTTTGGCGGCGATGCTCTTCGCGGTCACCTCACAGCACGAGAACAGTGCCTCCACTTTCTTCAGCACGCTGTTGCCGCCCGGGTCGGTGGAGGAGTCCAGGAAGATCTCCACCGTCATCTGCCGTGGCTCGGGCCCCATGAACTCCGGTACGGAACCGTCGCGCACCGCGGCGGTCGGGGTGCTCTTCCACTGGGCCTGCCGGCTGAGCGCGAGCTGGGACGGGTTGAACTCGAAGGTGAAGTTCTTGATCAGCGCGCCCGGGGTGGTGCTGCGGCCGATCGGCGGCTCGTGAATGGCCAGCGAGGCCCGCACCAGGCTCTTGCCCGCGCCGCCTCTTCCTGCCTTGCCTGCCATGTGCGCTCGCCCCTAGTCCGTGAACCCGTGATGCGTGATTTCCAGAACCTCCGTCGCCACGGCGGGACTCGCCGGATCGAGGGAGGGCCCCTGCCAGCTGACCGGCAGCACGTCGATCAGCCCCCAGCGCGCCACCTCCGAGCCGTCCGCGCGCAATGCCGCGATCTGGCCGGTGGGCCGGGTGATGCCCGTGCTCACGGAGGAGATCCAGGCCGCGACCTTCGCCGTGTCCGGAGTCAGGGGCCGGGTCAGCCGGATCGTTGAGAACGTCACCCGGGACGGGAGCTGCCAGACGAACCCGTTGTTCCCGCCCTCCTGGCGCTGCTCGATCTCCACGGTGGAGGCCAGCCCTTCGCACCCGTTGAAGTAGCCGAGGCTTTCGCCGTCGATGGTGAGGGTGAAGAAGATGGTGGATCCCGGGTCGAGATCGCGGGGCATCGGGTGGCCTTTCTGGGACGTAGCTGGTCGGTCGAGCCGTGGGGCGGGGACGGGGACGGGGGCAGGGGCGGGGGCGGGTCAGTCGCGCGGATCTCGGAGCCTTCCGACGCGCTCCCGGTCGAGCCGGAGTTCGGTACGCAGGTGCCGTGTGATCCGGCCGACGAGCCGGTGCGTCAGGTCGTCGAGCTGGAAGTCGGTCAGGGAACGGGGGTCGAAGGCGGGGCCGGGCGCCCCGGTCCGATCGCTCGGATCGGCCATGGACGCAGGGGAGTCGGTGTGCCTCGGCGGCGACTGGGGCGTTTTGCGCGAGGTGGGTGCGGCCGATGTTCTGTTCGGCCCGGGTTCGGGGGCGCGCTGAACGACCGGAGGACTCGGCGGAGGTGCGGGAGCCGGCGCTGGACGGGTGACCGGCGGCGGCACGTGCGGGGTGGACGGGAACCGCTGCACCGGCATGACGGGGGTGGCGGGCTGAGGCGGCACAGGTGTGACGACGGGCATCGGGGCGCGCTGCACGGAGACGGGTACCACGCCGCCGACGGGCGGTCGCACGGGTGCGCGTGGACCTGCCGACCGGACCGGAACCGCGTCGCCGCGCGTCGGCCGCTCGGGGTGAGCGAGCCGCTGAACGGCCGGACGCCGGGCGGACGGCTCGGGCTCGCCGGACGGCGCCAGGGCCGGGCGGTTCATCGGAGTGGGGGCGGTGCCGACCTGTCGGCGTTCCCTGCCGCCGAAGACGCCGCTGAGGTGGGCGTCGGGGTGCGCGTCGGTGCGGGGCGTCACCGGAGACGTGGCGGAGGCCATGCGCTGGACGGGGAAGGCGGGGGCAGCGGAACCCCCGCCCGGCGGGACGGCAGGGGAACGGGAACCGGCGCCCGGGGTGAGGGTGCGCTGCACTGTTGGATGCGCACCGGCGCGTGGCAATGGGGCGGTTGCGTCGGCCTGTCGGACTGCGGGACCGGTACTCGAGGGGACGGCAGGGGTGGCAGAGCCGACGCCTGGCGCGGGGGCGCGCTGCACCGTCGGACCGGGAGCGGTGCGGCGCAGTGGTACGGCTGCCCCGGCCTGGCGGTGGGGCGGGGCAAGGGAAACGGGGGCCGGTGTGGTCGGGACGAGGGAGGTCAGTGCCCGTTCGGGAGTGAGCGCACGCAAGGGTGGAGGCACGGGCTGGGGGTGACCCGTGCCTCCACCGGTCTTCCTCGTCCGGTGGTCTGCATCGTGTTCGGACACGACGGGGGCGCCTGGAGTGGCAGCACGTTGAACGGCGTGTCCGGGCCTGTGCGGCCGTGTTGGTGGCGCGGGTGCGGGGAGGGGTGTTCCGGTGCGGTGGGTCTTGTGCGGGGTGCCCGATGGCGGGCGCTCCGATCCACTCACCGCGCGTTGGACGGTGCGGGGTTCGCGCGGCGTCTGCTGGTGGGGTTCTCCGGCGTGGCCCTCGCCGGGCTTGGTGGTGAGGGCGGCGGCGCTGATCGGCACGCCTGTCTGCCCGCCCGGCGTAGGGCGCGTCGGTGCCTTGGCCCCGTCCGGGGCCGGTCCGGCGAACCGCGTGTCGTCGGCGGTGCTCCGCTGAATCGGGGCCGTGCCGACCGCTGGAGCCGTGTGCGACTGCGGACCTGGACCCGTGGTCGGCGTGGGCGCAGGTGTCGGGGCGGTGGGCAGCGGGAGACCGGGTGCTGCCTGTGTCCCACCGCCGACGGCGGTCCGCTGGACCGAGGGCCCAGCGGGTGCCGAAGAGCTCCGGGACGTGGAAGCGTTGCCGGGCTGCCCGGACAACGGCTCGGAAGCCGCCGACAGGACCGGGATCGAGGCCGAGTCGGCGGCTATCGGCGCGCCGAGTCCCGCGCGCCGCACGTCGTCGACAGCACGGCGCTGAACCGGAGCGGCCTGACCGGCTGATGGCGTGTCGCGGGACACGGCCACACCCTCGGCCGTCACCCGGGCCGGGCCGCCGGACGTCGGTGTGCCGAGTCCCGAGCGCCGTACGGCATGGGTCGGTGCCGTGGGCGGTTCTGTCTGGGGCCTCGTACTGACGGGCACACTGCGCTGGCTGGCGGGCACACTGCGCTGGATCGGGGCCGCCGTACTGGGTGACGGAGAAACCGGGGGAGTCGCCTCGTCGGCGGGCCGGGCATTCGGCCGCCCCCCAGGCACGGTCGCGGGCACGGGCGCGGCCGGAGGCGGGCCGCCGGACGTCGGTGTGCCGAGTCCCGCGCGCCGCACGCGGCCGATGGGACCGGGCCCTGCGGGGGCCTGCCGACCGGCTGACGATGTGTGGTGGGACGCGGTCGCGGATGCCGAGGCGGAGCCGACGGATGCCGAAGACGGGGGCCTGGCCCCGGCAGCCCTGTCGACAGCGTTTCGCTGGACCGGGGCCGTCGTACCCGCTGTTGGTTCATTCCCGGGCGTGGTCGCGCGGGCCACACGGGCATCGGGAGCCGGACCGAGGTCCGAGGCCGCCGAGTCGACCGGGGTACTCCCTGTCCGACCTGCCGCGCTCCGCTGAACCGGCGCAACCGCACCGGCGGACGGCGCCCTTCCTGACAGGGAGGCGGAGGAGGACACGCCGGCAACGGGAACCGCGCCCGAGCCACTGGACGACTCCCGCGTTGGGCCCACGGCGGGCGTACGCCGCTGGACGGAGTCCGACTCACTGTCGGCCATCGGGGGCCGGAACGAGTCTGCGGAGGTACCCCCAGACGCCGAGGAAGGCGTACGCCCCACTACCGCGCTCCGCTGGACCGAGGCCGAACCTCCAGGCGACGCCACGTCAGGGATCGGAGTTCGGAGCGGGTTGCCGGAGGACCCCTGGGCGGGGGTGGAGGCACTCCGCTGGACGGTGGCCGACGATGTGCCCGAGGAGCGGGACGCACCCGCCGCCGGGGCCGTGGCGGGGCCGTCCGAGGGCTCCCGGTCCGGGCCGGAGGTCGTAGCAGCCGAGGGTGCCGGTGCACCCTGGCTGCCGGCAGCCGACGCCGCCCGGCGGACCACCTCCAGCGCCCGGCGCTGCACCGGGGGCGCCTGCCGGGACCTGGTCAGTGTGGTCGGCGGGGTGAGCGAGGGCTCTGCCGGGGTGACCGCGACGCCGGTCGGGCGGGGCACCGGGACCGGAAGGGCCGCCCGTTGGACCGGTGTGGTGTCGGAGGAGAGAGTGGGCGTCTCGCCGTAGGGCACAACGGGCAGGGCGAGAGAGGGCAGTTCGAGCCCGGCGCCGGGTACCGCCGACGCCGTGAGCGCGTCCTTGACCAGGCCGCCCGGCGCGTCGTCGAGCACGGCGTGGGACATTCCGCTGCGGAACGACGGGTTGCGCCAGGTCGTCAGCCGGCCGCCGAACCCCGCGTCCGCGACCGGCCCGGCCGCGTCGGTGATCGCCCGCTGAATGGGGGGCAGCGTGGGCCATGCGGCCGACCGGGGTGTCTCGGGAGCGGGCCGAACCGCTCCGGTGTCCGGTTCCGCCGCGCCCGTCGACCGCTCCCGGCCCTTCGCCGGTTCACCTGTCAGGGCGTTCCTCAGCAAACCGAGAAGTCCCACGCCGTCACCCCTCCGCCGAGGCACGGGCGACGAACCCGGCGATCTGCTCGGTGTACCGGCGGCGGTCACGGTGTTCGAGGTCCAGGATCTCCTCCAGGCTCCAGTGGAAGTGGTAGGCGATGTACGCGATCTCCTCGTGCAGCCGGTCGGTCGCGTACGTCATGATTCCCCCAGGCGGCTCCCGCCGAGTTCGACCTCGAACGGCTGCTCGCAGTGCGGGCAGGTGACACCCGCCCGTGTGTGGCCCTCGGCGTTGATCTGCCGGTAGAAGTCCTGGAGGAACGCGAGGTCGGAGGCGAACATGTTCTCCACCACGCCGTCGTGCACCACCGCCAGCGTGCCCAGGCGGGTGATCACCCGGCCGAGCAGCACCACCGACAGATAGGCCGGGTTCTCCTGCACCCGCAGGTCCCGCAGCGGGATCAGCTCGTCCCGCGCGGTCGCGAGCCGCATGGTTCCCTCGCGGTGCACGACTCCGGCCTCGTCGACGAATCCGCGGGGCAGCTCGAAGGCGAACTCCGTGAGCAGCCGCTGCGGTGCCGGGGCGGCGGCCGGAGCGCCGGTCCGCTGCCCCGGCACCGTCGCCGCCACGGCCTCTTCCGGTACGGCTCCGGCGGCCGGGACCGCATCCGTGGCCGGGCCCGGCTCGGCGATCGTCGCCCCGGCCCCGCGTGCCGAACGACGCATTACTCGATGACCAGTTCTTCGAACGTGATGGTCACGGTCTCGGTGAGCGCGGCGGCCTCACCGGCCTTCACCGTGCTGGTGTCGACCTTGCTGCACCAGGCGTTGCGCATGTTGTAGCGCTTGACGGGGTTGTCCTGGTAGTCCATCACCAGGATGGTGGCGTTCTTGCGGGCGCTGCCCATGTTCCCGGCGACCGACTCGCTGATCCACTGGTTGAAGGCGGCCGACTGTGTCATACCGCGGACGACGGTGCACGTGCCCGCCTTCTTCACGCCCGGCAGCTTCTTCGTCACCGCCCTGCCCTGCGACGAGACCTGCTGGTACTCGATGACGTCCTGTTCGAGGCTGAGGCCACTGACCTCCGCGAGGTACTCCACCATCACGCCGTCGATCTGGAGGCCGAAATTGTGTGAGGTGAGGGCGTCACCCGGCTGCAGACTCATCCGTGTTCTGTCCTTCCGAGGGGTACTTGGTACTTGCGGTGCGGGGGCTGGGACGGGTGGTCATCCGCTACTCCTCCAGCTCCCCGCTGCCGCTGGAGAACTGGGCCAGCCGGAAGATCACGAACTCGGCCGGCTTGACCGGTGCGATGCCGATCTCGCAGACGACCCGGCCGAGATCGACCGACTCCGGCGGGTTGGTCTCCTCGTCGCACTTGACGTAGTAGGCCTCTTCGGCCCGGGAGCCGAAGAGGGCGCCGTTGCGCCACTCGTTGACGAGGAAGGCGGAGATGTTGCGCCGGATGCGGGCCCACAGGTGCTGGTCGTTGGGCTCGAACACCACCCACTGGGTGCCGATCAGGATCGACTCCTCCAGGTAGTTGAAGTAGCGGCGCACGTTCAGGTACCGCCAGGCCGGGTCGGAAGAGAGCGTGCGGGCGCCCCAGACGCGGATGCCGCGCCCCGGGAAGGCGCGGATGCAGTTGACGCCGACGGGGTTGAGCAGGTCCTGCTCGCCGCGGGTGATCTGCATCTCCAGGTCCACCGCACCTCGTACGACCTCGTTGGCGGGCGCCTTGTGCACGCCGCGCTCGAAGTCGTTGCGGGCCCAGATCCCGGCGATGTGGCCGCTCGGAGGCATCGTCCGGGACTGGCCGGTGGCCGGGTCGAACACCTTGATCCAGGGGTAGTACAGGGCCGCGTACTTGGAGTCGTAGCCGGCCGTTTCCTGGCGCCAGACGCGGATCTGACGGGCATTCAGGCCGGGCGGCGGGTCGATGACGGCGACGCGGTCGCCCATCAGCTCGCAGTGCGCGATCAGTCCGAGCTGCACGGCCTTGACCGCTTCCAGGTCGATCGCGCCACGCTGGTAGGCGGCCATCAGGTCGGGAACCGCGACCATCGAGACCTCGTCCACCGCCTCCAGACCACCGAAGCCGGTGCGGTCGGCGGAGTCGCCGAGGTACTCGGCGGGGCCGGGGTGCGCGGTGTCCGTCTCGGACGGGGCGATCGGCGCGGGCGCCGGGGCCGGCAGGGACACCGTCTGGTTCTCGGGCCGGGTCAACTGTCCGGCGGGCGCCGCCTCCTGCACGGTGATGAGCTTGGACTGCTCCTTCACCTGCGTGACGACGTAGTTGCGGCCGCCCTTCTTGGCGGTCACGTCGAAGGTCTCGGCTACCTTGCCGCCGTCCTTGACGATCAGCCTGAACCGCTCGGCGGGGCCGTCGCCCTCCGGGTCGGCCACCTCGACGCTCAGCGAACCGGGAGCGGCGGCCGTCACCGTGAAGGTGCCCAGCCGCTGCGGCTCGCCCGGCGGCAGCGCCGCGGGGGTCGAGGAGCCCTTCAATGCCGCGGCGGGGGCGGCCGAGTCGCCGGACGCGCCTTCGGGGGCGCCGCCGACCCGGACGACGTAGGCGGCCGAACCGCCGTTGTTGAAGAAGCCGTAGACACTGTGCGCCAGGTAGTACCCCTCGGTGAAGTCGCCGAAGGACGCGACGTACTGGGTCCAGTTGGTCACGAGCGTCGGCTCGTTGAGCGGGCCGGTCGGCGCGAGACCCACGAAGGCCGCCACCGAGGTGCCCACCCCCTCGATGGGGCGGGAGCCGCTGGCCACCTCCTCGACGTAGACGCCCGGCGACAGGTAGGACGGCATGCTCGGCTCTCCTCGGGGTTCGCGACAGGTCGTCATTAAGAGTCGGTCGCGGGCCGCTCCCCGGGAACGTCCTCGGGTACCTCTTCGCGGGCAGCGGCGTTGCCCGCGCGGCTGCCCGCCGGGTTCGACGCCCCGCGGACCCGCCCGGCTCGGCCAGGGCCCGGCTCTCCCGTGCCCGTAGGGGCAGCGAAGGCTGCCCCATGGCCTCTGACCGACGCTCGGTGCGTCCGCGTAGCGTCGCGGCGTGAGCCTATGGACTTCCCTGGAACCCGCCTCCGCAACCGTGGACCCGGGCACCAGCACCACCGTGCGGCTGCGGCTGCGCAACACCGGTGACGTCGTCGACGAGTACCGCTTCGAGGCGGTCGGCGACATCGCACCGTGGACCACCGTGGAACCGGCCACGCTCCGACTCTATCCAGGGACCACGGGGACGGTGGAGCTGACGTTCGCGCCGCCGCGCACACCCGACGCGACAGCGGGCCCCAACCCGTACGCCGTACGCATCACGCCGACCGAGCATCCCGAGGCGGTCACCGTCCCCGAGGGCAACCTCACCATCACCCCGTTCAGCGAGGTCCGCGCGGAGCTGGTGCCGCCCACCGTCAAAGGCCGCTTCCGCGGACGGCCCAGGCTCGCCGTCGACAACCTCGGCAACACCACCCTGACGGCGTCCGTCAGCGGCGGCGACAACGGTGACGAACTGTCGTACGACATTGTTCCGAGCAACGTGCAGATCGAGCCGGGACGTGCCGCGTTCGTGCGGGCGACGCTCAAGCCGCGCCAGATCATCTGGTTCGGCTCGAAGCAGCGGCGCCCCTACACGCTGACCGTGCAACGGTCGGGGACGACGCCGCTGGAGGTCGACGGCACCTATGTCCAGCGCGGGTTCCTGCCCGGCTGGCTCGCCACCTCCCTGGGCGTGGCCCTGGCACTGGCCATCACCTTCGTGATGCTCTGGATCGCGTACAAACCGCAGGTCCGCACCGCGGCCGTGGAGCAGCTCCAGGAAGCCGGCGTCAGCACCCTGCCGCCGCCCGACGCCGAGGAGACCGACGTGGCCGGCGAGCCTTCGCCGCCAGGCTCGGAGCCGACCGCCGAACCGCCGCTGGAGGAGGCTCCCGAAGACTCTCCGCGGGGCAGCGGAGGCGGAGGCGGAGGCGGAGGCGGGGGCGGCGGCAAGGAAGGTGGGGGAAGCGGCGGAGGCGAAGCCACCTCCCCGAGGGCCGAGAAGGAATCCGGTCAGCGGACCGTGAACAACGTCCTGCTCAGACTCAGGTCGGTCAAGCGGTGCGCGGACGTCCCGGGCACAGACGAGCCTGAGCGGGGCGATCTGGCCACGGCGAGCACCTGCAACCCGAGCTCCGAGAAGAACGAACGCTGGAACGTCGAGGTGGTGAAACCGAAGGCCGGTCCCGGGGACACCGCCCTCTTCCAGATACGCCAGGTCAAAGGCGGGCTCTGCATGGACCTCAACGGGCTGGGGGCCAAGCCCGCGGCCAGCGCGGTGTTCACGTACGGCTGCAATGGAACCACCGGGGACAACCAACTGTGGTGGCTCGACCAGCAGGACGAGGACACCTACTGGATCCGCAACTTCGCCAGCCACGGTGCCTGCCTGGACATGGCGGGCAGCAGCGTCAGGGGGAATCCCGACAGGCTCGTCATCAGGGATTGCGTCGAGGGCGAGGCCCAGAGGTGGCAGATCGTCAACCCGACCGTCCCGAACTGGACGATCGTCCACCCCTGAGGTCTGCGCACCCCTGAGGTCCGCCTCCGCTACCAGCCGCCCTCGCCCGGCACCAGGCGGCCCGCCTTGCGGTACTCGCGGCGGGCCCCCTCCAGCAAGTCGGCCGTGGTGACCGGTTCACCGCGGCCGGCGGCGGCGTAGGCCGCGGTGACGACGGCGCTGCGGATCGACCCGCCGGCCAGCTCGAAGTCGCGGGCGCACCCGCCCGGGTCGGCGTCCGCCGCACAGGGCACCCCGGCCAGGCTGTGCCGCCACAGCGCCAGTCGTTGCTGCGCGTCGGGGAACGGGAAGTCGACCACCAGGTCCAGTCTCCGGGTGAACGCCTCGTCGATGTTCGCCCGCAGATTGGTGGTCAGCAGCGCGATTCCGTCGAACGACTCCAGGCGCTGCAGCAGATACGCGCTCTCCATGTTGGCGTAGCGGTCGTGCGAGTCCTTGACTTCGGAGCGTCGGCCGAAGACGGCGTCGGCCTCGTCGAACAGCAGGACGGCGTCGGTGCGGTCGGCCTCGGTGAAGATCCGCTCCAGGTTCTTCTCGGTCTCGCCCACGTACTTGTCGACGATCGAGGAGAGCTGGACGACGTACAGGTCGAGGCCCAGTTCGGCGGCGACGACCTCGGCCGACAGCGTCTTTCCGGTGCCGGACTCGCCGGCGAAGAGCCCCAGCACGCCGCGGCCCCGCCCGCCGCCCGCGCTGAGCCGCCAGTCACCGAGGACCCGGTCGCGGTGGCGGGCGCGCAGGGCCAGTTCACGCAGCTGGGCCAGCGGCTGGTCCGGCAGGACGAGGTCCGCCCAGCCGACGTCGGGCCTGATCCGGCGGGCGTGCCGCTCCAGACCGGACGCGGACTGCTGGCGGGCGGCGAGCCGCAGGTGGGCGGCGGTCATGGGGGTGCCGTCGAACGCGGCGAGCTCCTGGGCGGCCCGCGCGACGCGGGCGATCCCGTCGGCGCCGAGACGGTACGGCGCCACGGCCGCCGCCAGCTCGAACGCCGGTGCCTCGCCGAGCGCGGCCGACCACTCGGCCCCGGCCCCCGCCGAGCGGCGCGGCACCTCCAGAACCAGTGGGTCACGGTCACACCACTGGGGATCGTAGGGCCGCTCACCGACGAACAGCACCGGGACGTCGGGGGTGGTCAACTCCCGGATCAGTGGGGCCGGATCGTCGGGGAGCCGGGACACGACGAGCGCGCAGCCGCGCAGCCGGGCCTCGCGGAGCAGCTCCGGGAGCGGCAGCCCACCGGAGGCGATGACGTGCAGCGCGTTGAGTCCCGCCGCGCCCAGCGCCGCCGCGGCGAGGGCCGGTCCGTCGCCCGCGCGGCGTTCGCGCAGGTAGGCGACGAGTGGAGCGACGGTCAGGCGCGCGGCGAGTCTGCGCGTGAACTCCTCGTCGTAGGGGCCCGAGGGCTCGTCGAGCGGGCGCAGGTGCGCGGCGAGGGCGGCGTCCGGGGTGTCGTCGCCCAGCAGATGGGCCACGAGGCGGTCGGGGACGCGCAACGTCCGGCTGAGGAAGGGCCGTTCCGGTTCCTCGACCTCGACCAGTCCGAGCGCGCACAGCGGGGCCGACGGATGGAACCTGGCCCGCGCCCACGCCAGGTGCACGGGTGCCCCGCACACGTCGAGAGCCAGTCCGGTGGTGGCTCGGCGGCGGCTCACGTCGTCATTCAGGTATCCGTACAGCGCCTCGAAGACGCGGTCGACGTCGGGCGCCAGGGCGATCAGGAGCAGGGCGGTGTCCAGTTCGGTGAGCGCGTGCCGCTCCACGATGAGCGCTAGTCGGTCGCTTCCCGACGCCGTGGCCGGGGGCGCAGGCACGGGCGCGTCCACCGGCTCCGCGTCCGCGCGGCCCAGCAGATGCCGTACCGCGTCCTCGGTGAGGCACATGCCGCGCAGTGGGTCGTCCGCGGTGGGGTCGGTGGCGCTGCGCCGCTCCACCAGCAGGGCGGCCCGGTCACGGATCAGGTCCAGCCGGGCGAGCAGCGCGCGGGAGACGTCCGGTACGGGGTCGCAGGAGTACGTCGGCGCGTCTTCGGGGAGCGCGGAGGTGTACGGGGTCATTTCTGTGCCGGCTCCGGATTCGGGTGGCCGGCCGCCGTCGCGTTCGACCCGTGTTCGCCCGGCAGACCACGTGCGGCCGTCCTGGCCGCCGCGGCCTGCGCCACCTGGCGCGGCCGGTGCCGCCGCTCCGGCGAGTCCTCCGCGCTGCCGTCAACCGCGCGTACCCGCACGGCGGCGCCCTCCGTGACCGGCGGCCCGACGTCGTACTCGGGGTAGGCCGGGAACGGCGCGGTCACCACCAGGTCCAGGGACGGCTTGAGTTCGCCGCCGAGCGCGGACCAGATCTCCGCCAGCGACCGTGCCTCGGTCTGGAGACCGGCGACCGTGAGGGGCATCGACAAACCCAACGCACGCAGCGCGCCCGGGAGTTCGTCGGCTGGAATGAGCTCACGGGGGAGCAGGGTCGCCAACACCGCGGAAAGCAGTCTGTGTTCGTCCTTCGGCTGCTTCGTCCAGGCCGTGACGAGGTACGACAGCCGGAACCAGCGCGGCGGCTGGCGCCGTTTCAGCACGATTCCACGGCCGTCCTCGACCGGAGCCGAGCCACGGTGCCGTCGTCGCACGTCCTCACGGATGTCGTACAGGTAGGCGTTGACCGCGGTGGTGTTGCGTCGGGCGGCCCAGTCGCGGGTCGGGGCCTCGAAGGAGACGTCGACGCCGGAACCGGCCAACGCGCCCCCCTTGAGAAGCCGTTCGATGACCTCGTCCACCTCGTGGATCACCGTCGTCTCCCGTTCCTGGCTCAGGTACCGCCATGCCGCTCCGTCGAGTCCGCCGAACGGGCGTGTGCGTCCGATTCTTCGCGTCCGCGCACCAGGTGCCCAGGCACGGGAGGGACAATGCCGGGGTGGAGCGGCCTGCCCGGGCGGCCGTGCGTCGTTGCCCTCGCGGTCAGATGAAACCCTCGCGCAGGGCATAGGCCACGGCATGTGCCCGGTTGCGCAGGTGGAGACGGGTGGTCAGCCCGTGCAGCACGTTCTTGACGGTACGTTCGGAGTACGCGAGCTTGGCGGCGATCTCCGTGGTGTCCAGTCCATCGGCGACCAGCCGCAGCACGTCCGCCTCGCGTGCCGTCAGCCCCGTCACGGGGGCGCCGGTGTTTCCCGCGGCGCTGCGCTGGAGCGTTCCCACCTGACTCATCAGCCGGCCGAGCAGATCGGCGGGCAGGTCGCCGTCGCCCCGCGATGCCGCGATGACGGCCTGCAACAGCCGCTGCGCGGTCGCCTCGTGACGCCAGACGACGGCTCCGACACCGCACTCGATGACCGTGAGGAGGTCACTCTCCCGAAGTGCGCTCACCACAAGGACCGTGCGGGCGGCCTCTCCGCGCACGAGTCGGCGCAGCCGCGCGAAGGTCGTCTCGTCCGGTGTCTCCTCGACCAGCACTGCCACGGCCCCGGCCCCGGGCCGGGCCTCGTCACGAAGGTCGATCACCGGATGCTGCCGCAGCTGACTGACCGCCCCCGCCCCGGAGATTGGGTCCCGCGCGTGGACCACGACGCCGATCCGGTGCCCGGAACGGTCCGGTTCCCTGCCCGTGGTCCCGGCCGAACCGGTGTCCGAGGTGCCCGACATACCACTCACTCTGCCCCCATGTTCCTCTGTGGCCTGCCTTACAGATTCAAGTTCCCCAAGGTCAAGGGGCTGCTGCCGGCGGCGAAGGACGACCTGACCGCCTTCGCCGCCTTCCCGAGCGCCCCGAAAGCGCCCCCGCGCTACCTCGGGGCTGCCGGTTGTCAGCAGGTCTCGGTGGAGCTCGGCTGGTTCTCGGGGGCGGTGGAAGCCATGTCGGAGTGGGCAGCCCTCGCGTGGCGCAGTTCGTCGGCCTCGTCGCGGACCGCGTCGAGCCTGACCTCCAACATGCTCACTCGCTCGCGGTAGCGCTCCAGCTCGGCCCGGACGAACTCGGCGTCCGCCACCTGGCGGGCCGCGTCCTCGCGGATCGCGGCGGTCTCCTCCGCGAACTTCTGCTCCGCGGCGTCCAGGGCGGTGACGGCCATGTCGGCCGCAGCCTCGGCGAGCGCGGTCCGTTCCTCGGCGGCCAGGATGCGCTGTGCCGAGGCTCGGGTGACGGTGTCGATGCGGGCCTCGGCCGCGGCCGAGTCGGTGAAGATCGCCAACTCCTCGATGTGGGCGGGGAGTTCGGCCGAGAGCTGCTTGATGAGGGCGACCAGGTCGTCACGGGACTGCGCGGCCCGGCCGCTGTCGTCCGCCGCCGACATCGAGGCCATGAGCTCCATCGTCTCGCTGTCCACGGCCTCCATCGCGACCGCGGCCTCCATCGCGACCAGGGCCTCCATCGCGACCGAGGCCTCCACCGGAGTCGTGACCTGCGCCGGGACCTGGGAGGCGCCCGGCGCCTGCGCGTAGCCATGCGGGTGGCCCTGGGACGCCGACTGGGCCTCCTCGACGGCCGGCGCCTGTACGAACTTCGCCGCTTCCTTGGCCATGGCGGCCGCGCGCTTCTCCTCCTTGCGCTGCTGCCGCTTGGCGCGGAACTTCCGGAACGCGCCGAGCGCGTTGTGCTCCGGGTGCCCGCAGAAGTGGGGCCCCGCTCCCTGGGCGCCCGGGTCGGCCGGCTGGGTGCAGTCCGGGTACGAACAGGTGGGGGCGGCGGTCTCGACGGCGTTGGTGCTCATGGTTCTGCCTCTCGTCGCTGGCTCGGGGGTTTTCCGGAGGTCGTACGTCACGAAGCTGAACTTCCGCCCTGTGCCCGGTTGTTCAGTCCGGCGCGACCGGGGGCGTCGTCGCTTGTGCCTACTCAGTGCGCCGAAGCCGCCGAACGTTACAAGCCGATCCGGCGTCGGGTTCCGCGTATGCCTCGCGGGGCGAATTCCGCGAGGGGTGTGTAACGTTCGGCGCCCCTTCCGTCTCTGAAGGCGCAGTGACCATGACGCCGGGTCACAGCGACCACCGAACAGAAACGGAAACTCCAATGTGCCGAACCAAGCGCCGCCGCCCCGCTCTCTGGATCATCACCGCACTGGTCGTCGTGGCCGCGGCCGTCGGTCTCTACGTCTTCCAGCCGTGGCGGGCGTTCACCACGGTCCGGGTGGACGAGGCGCCGCCGGGCGTCGTCGCCGCGGCACGACCGCTGAGCGGTACGTTCGTCTCACACGAGCACGAGACCAGCGGCTCAGTGGCGGTTCTAGAGTCCGGAGACGGGGTGCGGACGCTGCGCCTGACGAACCTGCGCACCTCCGACGGCCCGGCTCTGCACGTGTGGCTCAGCGACCAGCGCGTCGAGGGCGACGGTGGCAACCTCGACGACGGTGAGCACATCGACCTCGGCTCGCTGAAGGGCAACGAGGGCAACCAGAACTACCTGATTCCGTCGACCGCCGACCTCGGCAGGTTCTCCACGGTGACGATCTGGTGCGAACGCTTCAGCGTGTCCTTCGGCGCGGCCGAACTGAACCAGGCGGCCTGACGGACGCTTCAGGCCCGGTTCACGACCGTCGCCAGTCCCGGAACGCGGTGAGCAACAGGCCCCGGGCATCGTCAGAGATGCTTTCCGGGGTCAGCTCACCCGTCGTGGCGATCGTCTGCCGGAACTGATCCAGATACAGCTCGCACTTGGAGCACTCGGCCAGGTGGCCCACGAAGCGCTGCTCGTCCTCCTCGGACAGGGAGCCGTCCAGAAAATCAGTCACCAACTCCACGAACTCATCGCAGTTCACGCCTGCTCCCTCCCGATCGCGACCTCGTGGGCTCCCGACAGATACGTTTCCAACTTGCCGCGCAGCAAAGCTCTCGCCCGGTGCAGGAGAACACGCTGGTTCCCGGGCGAGATGTCCAGCAGGGAGCACACCTCCTCGGAGCCGTACCCCTCGACATCGCGCAACGTGATCACGGTGCGGAGACGCGGCGGAAGCCCGTCTATCGCGTCCTCGATCACACCGCGGACCTCACCACGCAGCACATGGTCCTCGGGAAAGTGCCAGGGGCGCGGCTCCTGCCCGACGGCCCAGTGCCCCGCATACGGTTCACCACGGCCGCGGAACCGAGCGGGATCCACCGTCGGGCCCTCCTCCTCGGCCAGGAGATCACCGAAGGGAACGGTCCTGCTCTCCTTCGTGCCGCGCGCTTTGGCCGTGTTGACCAGAATACGGTAGACCCAGGTCTTCAGACTCGAGCGTCCCTCGAAGTCGGCAATGCCCTTGATGACCGCCAGCCAGGTGTCCTGAACGGCCTCTTCGGCGGAGTCCCTCGTCGACACGAACGACATCGCGACCCTCAACATGCCACCGGACCAACTGTCCAGCACCAACGCGAAGGTCCGCTCGTCACCATCACGCAGTTGCTGTACCAGGACGTCGTCCGGGGGCAGTTCGAGTATGCCCGCCATCGTTTCTCCTCATGGGTGTCAACGCGGAGCCTCAGCCTACGGGGTGGGCCAGAGGGCCATGCGTGCCGGTCACGCCCATTACCCGGCTTGAACGGGACAGCTATGCGGACGCGCCGAGCGCCTCGGTCGGGGACAGGCGGGAAGCTCTCACCGAGGGGTAGACGCCGGCGAGGGCACCGACGAGAACGGTGGCCGACAGACCGGCGGTGAGTACCGGCAGGGGGACGACCACAGGCCATTGGTGGAAGGCGGCGTAGGCGAGCGCGGCCAGGACGCCGAACGCCGTGCCCGCCAGCCCGCCGAGGGTGGACAGCACCACCGACTCGGTGAGGAACTGGAGCCGGATCTGACCTCGACTCGCACCGAGGGCCCGCCGCAGTCCGATCTCCCGGCGGCGTTCGATCACCGAGATGACCATGGTGTTGGCGATACCGACCCCGCCGACCAGCAGAGCGACGAGGGCCAGTCCCAGGAAGAGCGCGGAGAAGGTGCTCCTGGTCTGCTGTTTGGCGGTCAGGGCGTCCGAGGGGCGGCTGACGGTGACCATGCCGGGCAGCTCCGGATGGACCGTCGCGGGCAGGACCTGGCTGACGGCCTCGATGTGCTCCTCCTCGGCCTTGACGTAGATGACCGTCGGACGACCGTCGAAGCCCAGCTCGGCCCTTGCGGGGTTCCAGCCGACCAGGACCGAGCGGTCGATGTCCGGTGAGAGCGGGGTGCGCTCCAGAACCCCTACGACGGTGAACCAGCTGTGGTCGATGAGGATCTGCGGGGCCGGGGCATCGGGCTCGATGCCCGGGAACCCCAGCCGGGCCGCCGCGACCGAGCCCAGCACGGCCGTGGGGAAGTCGCCGGAGCCGCGGTCGAGGAACCGTCCCGCCGCTACCCGCCCGTTGATCAGGGGCAGCAGGTCGGATTTGGCGGCCAGCACGCTCAGGCCCGTGTAGTCGGCGCGGTCGTACCGGTCGGAGCGGTGCACCTCGGCGTGGGTGTTCGCGACGGCGCTCACCGCGGTCACCGGGCCGATGCGCCCGGTCATCGCGAGGGACTCCGCCGGGAGGGCGACGGGTGGGTCGTGGCCGGGCTGGGGCTGGACCCGCAGCATGTCGGTGCCCAGCGCGGACAGCCGCTCCAGCAGGGCCCGTTGGCTGGAGGCGGGAATCGCGGTCACGACGATCATCGTGGCGAGTCCGAGCGAGATCCCCAGCGCCGACAGGACGGTGCGTGCCTTACGGGTGCGGATGCCGACCAGGCCGAGCCCCAGGATGTCGAGGACCGACAGGCGGACGGGGCGCGGGGGCGTCGTCCCGCCCGGCAGCGCCTGGGGTTCGGGTGCCGGTGCGGGTCGGGTCGTGGTCGTCAAAGCAGGTCCATGAGGTGTCGGCGACAAGCTTTCCGTCGCGGATTTCCAGCCGCCTCGGCAACTGCCGGGCGATGTCGAGGTCGTGCGTGATCAGGGCGATGGTCGTGCCCTGGGCGTTGAGTGCGTCGAGCAGATCCAGCACCGCCTGGCCGTTGGCCGTGTCGAGGGCGCCGGTCGGTTCGTCGGCCAGGACGAGTTCGGGGTGGTGGACGAGCGCGCGGGCGATGGCCACCCGCTGCTTCTCCCCGCCGGACAACTGGCCCGGGAGGTGCTCGGTACGCCGGGCGAGACCCACCCGGGCCAGCGCCTCGCGGGCCAGCGACCGGCGTCGGCGGCGCGGCACGCCGGCGTACAGCAGGCCCGTGGCGACGTTCTCGGCGGCGGTCAGCCCGTCGGTGAGGTGGAAGTGCTGGAAGACGAACCCGAGCCGACGACCGCGCAGCGCGGACAGTGCGCGGTCGTCGAGTCCGGCGATCACGTGACCGGCGAGCTCGACCGTGCCCTGGGTGGGGCGGTCCAGCGTGCCCATGATGTTCAGGAGGGTGGACTTCCCCGAACCGGAAGGGCCCAGGACAGCGACGAACTCCCCGCGGTGGATCGTCAGGGAGACGTCGTCCAACGCCGTGACCATGCCGTAGGTCCTGACGATGTGACGGACCATCAGCACCCGCTGACCGTCGGCACGGCTCATGAGGTGGTCACCACCCGCTGCCCCGCCTTCACTGGTCCCTTGATCTCGACCTGTCCCTCGGCGAACAGCCCGGTCGTGACCCTGACGAAGCCGCCGTCCGGCCGCTGCACGGCGTATCCGCCCCCGGCCGGCACCACGAGGGCGCCCACCGGAACGACCAGGACGTCCTTCCTCGTGGTGCCGGCGAACCGCACCCGCACGGGTGCCGCGTCCACACCAGCGGCGGTGCTCGCCTGGTCGAGAGTGACCGTCACGGTGCGGGTGGGGGCGGTGTCCGCCCCGTCGGCGTCATCGGCGCCGGTCAGTGTGGTGCCGACGGTGTCGACGCGTCCTGGAGTGTCGGCGCCGTCGGGCAGTGTCACCGTGACGCGGTCACCGCGCCGGAGCGAGGTGAACCGGTCGGCGGACAGCTCCACGGTGACGACCTTTCGGGTGCCCGTCACGGTCATCAGGTCCGCCGCGGCGTCGTCCCCGGTCTGTGCCTTCAGCGAGTCCACCCGGACCGCGCCCGCGCTCACCGCGATGTCCCCGATGTCGAGGACGGAGGTCGCGGGCAGCCGCAGCGCGGCCTGCCAGCGCCCGATGGCGGCCAGCAGAGTGGATGTGAGCACCGCGTCCCCCTGTTCGACCGGCTGCGGTACGGCGGTGGCGGTCGGCGTGGGCGTCGGTTCCACGGCCGCTTCGCCGTCCGACGGTCCCGGCTCGGCGCTCGGTTCCCGCGCGCCGTCGGCCGAGGTCTTGGAGTCCGCACCCGAGCTCTGGGCGGCCGGCGCGGAAGAGGGAGTGACCATGGTGCCGACCGCCGGCTGGGGCCCGATGTCGTAGCCCAGCGCCCGCAGGTTGTCCGCGACGACCCGCACGTCCGGCCCCACCAGCCCCACCGTGTCCAGCCGCCGGTACAGCGGGGTGGAGCCGTAGAAGAGCACTGCGGGGCGGTCGTCGACCCGGTAGAGCTGGTGTCCGCGGGTGATGGTGACGCCCTGCGCGGGCAGCCAGGTAACCCGTCCGTCGGTGGCGCCGCGCAGGGTGCGGGGGGTGCCGTGGCCGAGCGTCCCGTCGGTGATGAACGAGGTGCTCAGATCGGTCCTGGCGATGGTCACCTGACGCGTGGTCGCCGCGGGCCGTACCGTTGCGGGGGCGCTGCCGCGGGGCCAGAAGCCCGCCGCGAGCAGCGTGCCGCCAGCCAGTACGGCAGCGGCCGCGACCACCGTGCGCCGCCGGTGCTTAGCGTTCACCGAACGCCTCCAGCACGCAACGGTCCTCGATGTCACGCGAGTTGGGAGGCATGGGCCCCGCTGGATAGTTGTATCCGCCGCCGTCGGGCAGGGCCTCGACCATCAGGCCGTGCTCGTGCAGGCAGTCGATCTGCTCGCGGTAGTCGTCCAAGTAGCGGGGATTGGTTTCGGGACTCAACTCGGGCGGCGGGAGCGGCGCTTTCGACAGACACTTCCGGCCGGCCGCCGCGAAGTCGGGATCGGTGTTGTCCGGAACGTGGATGCCGTCCTTCACCACCGACTGGTAGTCCACTCCGTTCTTGTGCATGCACGCCGACCAGGCGTTGCTCAGCCGGACCCGCTCCTCGTCGGAGGTGTCCAGGCGCAGCTGCGGTCGCCCCGAGTCGCCGACGGCGTCGGTCGTGGGGGACGAGGCTTCGGCACCGGACGAGGAGGTGGCGTCGGACGTGGCCGCCGGTACCGAGACGACGCCCGGACCGGTGCCGTCACTCTGCGAGCAGGCTGTCAGCAGGGCCAGCGCCGTGGCACCGAGGCAGAGGGAGGAGAGAAGGCGGAACGCCTGCGGGCGCCGGGCGGACCGGCCAAGGGTGAGAGGAACCATGCGGTCCAGCCTCGCCAGCGGATATGAAGGTCTGGTCAGGCCGCTGTCAGCGTCCCGTCCGCCCGATTACTGTCCTGGCCATGTGCGCGGATGTCCTGGTTGCGGAAGACGATGTCAAACAGGCCGAGATCATCGGCCACTACCTACGGCGGGAAGGCCACACCGCCCGAGTGGTCCATGACGGACGCGCCGCGCTGGAGGAGGTCCGGCGCCGGGCACCCGACCTGGTCGTCCTCGACGTGATGATGCCGAGGGTGGACGGTCTCGACGTCTGCCGCATCCTGCGCCGGGATTCCGACCTCCCGGTCCTCATGCTCACCGCCCGCACCGCCGAGGACGACCTGCTGCTGGCCTTCGACCTCGGCGCGGACGAATACATGACCAAACCGTACAGCCCTCGTGAACTGATGGCCCGGATACGCAATGTGCTCAAACGCCGCGCCCGGCAGCACCTGGACGCTCCGGCCGGCGATCCCCCCGGGCCCGGTACGCTGCGATCCGGTGCCGTCGAGGTCGATCTGCGTCGGCACACGGTGACCGTGGACGGCCGTCAAGTGACCTGCACCGCAGGTGAGTTCGCGATTCTGGCCACCATGGCGGCCGCCCCCGGACAGGTCTTCAGCCGCCGTCGGCTGCTGGAGATCGGCCACGGCTCCGCCGCCTTCATCACCGAGCGCACCATCGACGTACACGTCCTGAACCTGCGCAAGAAGATCGAACCGGACCCGAGCCGGCCCGTTCACCTGCTCACCGTGTTCAAAGTGGGCTACAAGCTCAACGACCGACCCGCGGAGGAGAGCGTGACAGGAGAAGCGGTCCGCGATGCCCGCTGACCGGCCCGCCGCCGGGCGACGGCCCCACCACAGCCTGCTGTTCCGACTGGTCGCCTCCTCCCTGCTCATCGTCATCTGCGCCGTCGCGGCGACCGCGTGGCTCGCCGTCAGGAGCACCACGAGCGCCGTACGGCAGCAGCAGGGGCAGGTGCTCAGGGACGACACCTCGATCTACCGGGCCATGGTGTCCTACGCGGCCACGCACCCCGACTGGAGCGATGTGGATCCTGTGGTGCGCGATCTGGCCAACCGCACCGGCTACCGCATCACGCTGATGCCCCAGGACGGTACGCGCCGGGCCGTCACCACGTGGCCGCCCGGTACGACCGACCCCGGGACGCCGTTCGCCGTCATCGACCCGTTGCGGGTGGCGTCCACGCCGTCAACTCCGTCCACTTCGGCGGAGGAAGGCGGAATCCATCCGGAGGCCCTGGGCCCGTACCGCCTCTCCGCCGGTGAACGACTGCGACTGGCCGAGCGAGCCGACGGCGTGGCCCGATGCCTGGAGTCGGCGGGTGTCGCCCACACACGGTCACTCGGCCCCAACGGCCGTCCCCGCATCGCGCCGGTCGAGGAGCCCGGACTCCAGTCTCGGATAGACGGAACCGACGGGTTCCGGGCGAAGGTCGCGGACAACTGCGGTGTCCCCGAGCTGGACCGGCCCACCCCCGGTGAACGCGATGCCCTCACCGCGCTCAACTCACTCCTCGGTTCCTGCCTCACGCGCCAGGGCCTGCTTGCCTTCCGCGTCGGCCTGGACTTCCAGCCCACCTCCGCCTCCGCCACGGCCCGCACCTCAGCGGGACGCGCCTGCGTCGAGTCCGCCCGGCGCGAGCAGCTCGCCCCGCATGTGGCGCCCGCCATGATGCTGTACGTCACCGGTCCCGGCACCACGCCCGACGGGTTCGACCTCTCGCGGGCCAACGTCCTGCGCATCATCGGCGTCACCGCTACGGTCCTGCTGCTCGCGATCGTCGTGACAGTGCTGAACGGTACCCGTCTGACCGGCCCGCTGCGGGCCCTGACCCGTGCGGTCCGGGAGGGCGCCGACACACCGGTACGGCCGCGCGGGCGGGACGAGATCGGCCGCCTGACCACCGCCTTCAACGAACTGACGGCGCTGCGGGTGCGCACCGAACAGCAGCGCCGGGCTCTGGTCGGCGACATCGCCCACGAGCTGCGCACCCCCCTGAGCACGATGCGCAGCACTCTCGAAGCGGGCCAGGACGGCGTGATACCGGTCGACGGGCGGCTCACGGCGTCCCTGCTGGAGGAGACCCTGCTGCTCCAGCACATCATCGAGGACCTCCAGGACCTCGCCGCCGCCGACGCGGGCACGCTGCGGCTGCGTCCGGAATCCGTCGACGTGCGCGGCGTCCTCGACCACGTCGCCGCGGTCCACCGCACCGCCGCCGAAGGCTCGGGCGTCACGGTCACGGTCACCGCACGGGACGCGCTCGACGTGTCCGCGGACCCTGTGCGACTGCGCCAGATACTCGGCAACCTCGTCTCCAACGCGGTCCGTCACACCACGGCCGGCGACACCATCACGCTGAGCGCCCGGCGCGAGGGCCCCTTGGTGACCGTCGACGTGGCGGACACCGGTTCCGGGATCGCTCCGGAGCACCTGCCGTACGTCTTCGACCGCTTCTGGCGCGCGGACAAGTCCCGCAACCGCAGCACCGGCGGCAGCGGCCTCGGCCTGGCGATCGCACGCAAACTCACCGAGGCACACGGAGGCACGCTGACCGTCACCAGCGCCCCCGCCCACGGCACCGTGTTCACGGTACGGCTGCCCTGACAGCGGCCCGGGTCCTACCCGGTCGGTGCCCGCAGCCAGGGCATCGGGTCCACGTACTGTCCGTCCAGGAGGACCTCGAAGTGCAGGTGGGGGCCCGTGGACAGGCCGGTGGAACCGACCCGGCCGACCGGGGAGCCCACCGACACCGACTGGCCCTGGACGACCCGGATCGCGGACAGGTGGCTGTAGGTCGTCTCCAACCGCTTGCCCGCGATGGTTCCGTGGTAGATCACCACGCGATTTCCGTACGCGGGCGTCACTCCGGCGAACTCCACCCGGCCCGAGCGCGCGACGGACACCAGCGCACCTTGGGGCCCACCGAAATCCACGCCCGTGTGCAGCTTGGTCACTCCGGTGAGCGGGTGTTCGCGTCTCCCGAAGGCTGAGGTGACAGTGGGGGTGCGGATGGGAGCGGACATGAGCGCCGACGCGGTCGGGCCCTCGGTCGCTTCGGGGTTCTGCCGCACGAGCGACTCGTACTGCGCAAGCCGCGCCTCGACCTCGTCGAGGACGTCACGGGCGGCGGCCGGAACCCGGCCCGCTCGGGCCACCGCGTCCGTACCCACGGTGTGAGCGGCGAGGGTCAGGTCGACGAGGTCCCCGTTGACGGTGCCGCGGGTCCTGAGGACGGTCACCTCCCGCGCGAGCGAGCAGTCCTGTCGGCCCAGTGCCATGATCGCGTCCACCGGATCGCGCGGCGAGGAACGTCCGCTGCCGTTGTCGTCGCGGCCCCACTTCTTCCACTGGGCGTCGGTGAAGCGCGCGATGCCCTGCCGCGACACGCTCGGGGTGTCGTCGTTCCACCCGGAGAGCTGGTCGATCTGGGCGGCGAGAACCGCGGGCGTGACAACCGGGCAGTCGCGGGTCGCCTCGCGCAGCCAGGGGACGTAGGAGCCGTTGACCTTGGCACCCACCGTATCCGTGACGCTGGACCCACCGGACGGCCCCGGAGACAGGTGATCGCTCCGCAGAGCCAAGAACGTCGACACTCCGGCCACCGCGACCAGACTCGGCATGACGACGAGCGTGAAGAGACCGGGGCCATGTCGGCGCGGGCGCCGATCGGCACGATCGGGACGACTCAACGCGCCTTTGCCAGCCGCTGGTTTGTCCGCGTCCTGTTCCTTGACGAGGGGAGTGCCTTCCGCCACGCTCCGAGCCTAGGGATCAAGCGCCGTGCCATGACAGGACCTTGCGGCCAAGCTCAGTGCCCCAAAGGGCAGTTCTCGGTCCGACCTGGTATGCGCGCACCCGTCGTGGGACTCCCCGGCCTCTCACGCGGAGGAGAGCAGCTTGACTCGGCGGGCGTACCGGGCCCGCTGCCCTTTCGTGAGGACCGTTCGATCCACCACACGGCACCCTGATCTGCCCGCCCGGACCTTCCGTCGTCCACCGCGGGCCCCCCGGCCGAACCCCGCTTGGGCGAACGTGCTCGTCGGCGGCGACATCATCCCGGGACTGGCCCAGCGCTGCGTCGTCGAGATCGCCCGCATCCGACGCCAGCAGCCACCCGTGGGCGCCCGGCTCCGCGCCATGTCGGGCGACGAGCTGATCAACGTGCTGCTCAAGGACTTCATCCGGCCACAGGCGATGTCGCAGAAAACGGTCCCCTTTTCACGCGCGGACGTCGAGTTCAAGAACCGGCGCCCCTGAGAGGGCGTTCCGTCGGTCTCCTGTCGCGGCCTCGTTCGGTTCGGGTGCGGAAGCCTTGGCGGGTGAGGCATCCGATGCGACTGCGGGTGACGTTCATGGACGCCCGTTCCCTACCGCTGCCACGTTGTGTCCGTACGGCCGCTGAACCCTGCCCGCGGATACCTGGCCCTCGGCCGCACCTTGCGTCCACAGTGAGTCGACCGGTCACCCGAGGAAGGCATATGCACGCAACAGACAGAGACAAGAACACCGCCGAGGCCGCACCCAGGGGCGTCCCCAACCGCCGGCCCGAGACTCTGGACGGCAGATCGCCGCTCCACGCGCTGCAGCGCAGTGCGGGCAACGCCGCGGTCGTCCAGTTCCTCCGCCGATCCGGCGGCGCCCAAGGGCAGAATCCCCACCGGCACGGGGTCGGTTGCGGCCACCGGACAGCGCAGTCCCAGATCCAGCGCGCCGCCGTCCACGATGTCCTGCGCGAGGGCGGCCGCCCCCTGGACGACGCCACCCGCAGCGACATGGAAGCACGGCTCGACGCCGACTTTTCCGACGTCCGTATCCACACCGGCGGCGCCGCCCAGGCGTCCGCGGCGGAGCTGGGTGCCCGTGCCTACACCTCCGGCAACCACGTGGTCATCGGGGCCGGCGGCGCGGACAAGCACACCCTGGCCCATGAGCTGACCCACGTCATCCAGCAGCGCTCGGGCCCCGTGGGCGGCACGGACCGCGGCGACGGACTGCGCGTGAGCGATCCGTCCGACCGCTTCGAACGTGAGGCCGAGGCGAACGCCATCCGTGCCCTGTCCGGGAGCGCGCCGGTGAGCCGTGCGGTGCAGCGGGCCGACGCCTCGCCGACGCGAGCCGACGCGGCGCCGCAGGTGCAGCGGATGGAGGCGATCAAGAAGCAATTCAGCGCCGCAGTAAGCCTCTTCGGGCTCCGCAGAGACGAGGTGGCCACCGGCGCCCCCCGCCAGAAGGCCGCCCAGCACATCCGCGATGTGCTGAAGGCGCGAGGGCTCGAGGGTGAGGACACGGTGGGCTCAAGCGTTGCCGATGCCATTGACGGCATCAGGACGGTGGCGGGTGAGCACGGGTCCCGGGATATCCACACCGTGTTCACGCAGCCCGAACTGGCGGAGCTGTACGCGATCCGCAACAGCGACCCGCGCTCGAAGGAGGCACACGAGAAGATCGCCGAGTTGGAGCGGGAGTACTGGCTGGCGCAGCACAAGGCGAACCCGACGAGGGGCACGCAGATCGCGATCGACGTGGATGTACAGACCCGTGCGCGCCTGCAGAGGACGGTCGGCGGCACCACCATGTACATGCGCCAGTTCCAGGAAGCCTTCCGCAAGAGCATGGGCGACGAATGACGTCCTCCGCGGACACGGGGGCCGGCACCTCGGTGCGTTCGGGCCCGGCCAGGACGCGGCGGCGGTCCCCGCGACCGGTCCCTGACGCTGTTGGATGACGTGCGTCAGCTCATGGCCAGGGTGTGCTGGTCCGCACCTCCGGAACCGATGACGATGTGGTTGCCGGAGGTGTAGGCGCGGGCTCCCACGTCGGCCGCCGAACGCTGGGCGGCCGGCTCGGTGTGCAGCCGTACGTCGGAGAAGTCCGCCCGGAGACGGGCTTCGATGTCGGTGCGGTTGGCGGGGGCGAGCGGCTGCCCCGGAGTACGGAGCACGCTCCGCACAGTCCTCTGGACGTGCTCGCCGCTTCCGCGTCTGCCGCACGCTCCGTTCGGATCGTCTGCAGGACGGCGGCATTGCCGACCGACCACTGGAGGTCGGGCGGGGCCGCGGGGTTCGTGGGGGCAAGGCGCCGAGCACGGCCATCACGGGTGAGCAGGAGGAGCGTCAGCAGGCGCTGCGGCAGTTCGCGTTCGAGGGCGAGTCGGCTCTCCATTTCTACCAGTCGATCTGCAAGACACTCCAGGCAGCGCCGCTCCGACGAACACGGCGGTCGGGAGGAAGGGGCCCAGCGCAAGCCACACGGCGCCTGGTAGGACTCCGTCACCGGCTCCCTACGTGTTTCTCTTGTTGTGCTTCTTGATACCGGAGTGCAGGTCATTGGGGTTGTTCGGCAGCAACAGGTTTCGGCCGGGCGGGCTGTGCCCGGTGGCGGCCTTGTGCACCCCGATCGCGAAGTCGGTGCAGTTGTAGCGCAGCAGGTTGTATTCCCGGTTCAGATTCTCCTGAATGTACTTCTGGGCTTTCGAGAACTGCTTCTGCGTGAGGGGGACTGACAGTTCGGTGGTCGCGTTGCTCGGATCGTCATAGTTCATCCTTACTTCCCCGGGCACGCTCTGGTGCGGCGCATCCTGATTGATCTGTCCGCCCTTGGGATAAAAGCCTGCAGAGGACTCGAACTTGTTGTCCTTGTAGAACGCCACCCAGGAGTGACCGACCCGCTGAAGGTAGTTCTCGTCACGGAAACTGGCACTCTTCCGCACCAGAATGCGCAGCGTGATGGGGTCGTCCCCGGCCACCTGCTCCTGCTGCGCAGCCTCCGTCGTGGGTCCAGCTGCCAACTCCCCGGTCGCCGGCACCCGGATTCTGCTGAGCTCCCCCTCCTCGTTCCACTCCCAGCCAGGCGGTGGCGCAACGCGCTGTCGGGCCGCGGCCGCGGCCGCGTCGGCCCAGTCGGGCACCCGCTGGACGACCTGAGCGGCAGCGGGCACGACAGCACCTGCTCCGCGCCGCACGGGCTGCGCCGTGAACTCCTCGTCGGTGGTTGCCGGAGTGGTCGTGATCCGCTGCACGGGCGCCGCCTCGGTGGGTGCGGGACCGGACATGACACGGCGGGCGTTCTCCTCCGCGGCGCGCTCGAAGCGGTCGGAGGGGTCCGAGACGCTGAGTCCGGAGCCGTTGTCGGTCCCCGCGACCGGTCCCTGACGCTGTTGGATGACGTGCGTCAGCTCATGGGCCAGGGTGTGCCGGTCCGCACCGCCGGAACCGATGACGATGTGGTTGCCGGAGGTGTATGCGCGGGCCCCCACGTCGGCCGCCGAACGCTGGGCGGCCGGCCCGGTGTGCAGCCGTACGTCGGAGAAGTCCGCCCCGAGACGGGCTTCCATGTCGGTGCGGGTGGCGGGGTCGAGCGGCTGCCCAGGGGCACGCAGCACACTCTGCACTGTCCGCTGGACGGACATCCGCGCCGTCCCCGCGCCTGCCGCACGGACCGTGCGGATCGTCTGCGCGACAGCGGCATTGCCGGCCAATCGCTGGAGGACAGGCAGGACCGCGGGGTTCGTGGGCGACAAACCGCCGACTCCGGCCGTCGGACGACCGGCGGTGGGCGGGACGGCGGAACGCGAGGAGGCGTGGTCCCTCGCCTCCTCGCGATGCGAATGCTGCACTGCCACTGACGCTCCCGGGCCCGCGCGGATATGACCAACCACCAACATCGACCGAATGGCTCAGCGTGCCCAGAGCCAAGGGGCCAGGAATTCGCGCAGCCCAGTGCCGAAGGAGGGGCAGATCCGGGTGCGTCCAGGGAAGTGGTGTACGGGTTCGACGCCGCGAGCGAGTGAGCATGTTGCAGGTCAGGCCCGACGCGGTCCGCGACGAGGCCGACGAACCGCGCCGCGTGAGCGCTGCCCACTTCGACATGGCTTCCACCGCCCCCGAGAAGCAGCCGAGCTCCACCGAGACCTGCTGACAACCGGCAGCCCCGGCCGAAACGTTCGTGCTGAGGGGGACGGGGCCGTTTCCCGCACCAGCCGATGAGGCAGACGGCCCATGGTCGTGGGAGGCGTCAGTTGCAGAGCAGGGCCCACCTGTTACTCGATGTACCCCGTCTCCGCGTCCACAAGGGCGAGGAACTCCCGTGCCTCCTGCTCCAGTTCTGACACGCTCAGTGATACGCCCCCGTGCACCAGGATTCCGAAGCCGTATCCGGGGTTCGGGCCGGTGAGCCAAGTGAAGTCGTAGGAGCCCGGTCCATTCTCCCTTACGTCGAACCGGTCCCCGTCAACTGTGATGAACCACCGGCGAATGCGCTGTTCCATGAGCGTCAGTCCGCTGGACGGGCGTCGCTCAGCCGATCGTGAAGGTCGCCGTCTTGTCGTCGAAGGCGGTGTTGCCGCTCTCCGCCGTGGCGAGGGTGGCGACGTGCCAGCGGCCGTGCTCGGACTCCGAGGCATCGGCAGCGTTCACCGTGACCTTGTAGGTGCAGCGGGCGGTGTCCTCACCGGCGGGATTGCATGTGGCCGACTCCGCGGCGGCCAGTTCCTTCTCGGTCAGCCCGTTCTTCGCGAAGGGGCCGTCGGCCGGCCAGGCCAGTACCTTGAGACTCTTGACGCCGGAGGCCGCAGTGACTTCGGTGGTGAAGGTGAGGGATCCCTCGCGGTCCCCGGCGGGGGCCGTGTAGCGGGCGGTGCTGTTCTCCAGGGCGGGCGGTTGCTCCCCGGCGTAGGCCAGGACGAACGCTCCGGCGCCGCCGAGGACGACGAGTGCGGCGGCCGAGCCCAGGATGATGCGTCGAGACATGACAGTTCTCCCCGTGATTGCGTCAACTTGAGCGGCGCCTTCGGCTGCGCCGCTGCATCAATGATCGCCGCGCGGGGCAGCCCGGCCGTAAGTACGCATACTCATCTCTGGATGGGGATTTGGGCGTCGGCCTTGCCCTTTCGTGCAGTTCGCCCTGTGCAGGCTTCGCTCAGCCAACCACCCGGTCCGGAGGGGTACGTAGGGGGCGAGCGGGATCACCGGACGTCAGCGGAGGCGTTCATCAGGGGGCCGCGCAGCCCCTTTGGGTACCTGGTGCTCGCCACCGGCCGCATCTGCCTGCACAGCCACGGAGCCGTGCTCAAGACGTGTGGATCGGGTCGGGGAGGATGCTCCTTGCTGATGGGCGTGGCCCTGGTGCCGCTGCGGCAGGTCCCCGGCACCCGCAAGTACGTCGCCTACCTCCCCGAAGGGCCCGTCGCCGACTGGAACGACCATGACATCGACGGCTGGCTCGGCCCGCTTCTCGAACACCTGCGCAGCGCGGACGCCTTCGCCGACTGCGGCGCGGCCTCGGCGATCCGGCGGTCGGCGGTCCCGCCGCGCCAGTGCAGTTCCACCGGCCCGCGTACGTTCGCGTCCCAGCCGGCTGGGATCAGCGGACCCTCGGCCGAGCTGGGCGCGTTCCTCGACTCTCGCTTGGTGGGATAGAGGACCGGCGCCTCCGGCTCCACGGCCTCGCGTACGTCGATGACGGCGGGCAGGATCTCGTAGTCCACCCGGACCTGTTCGGCCGCCGCCTGCGCCGCGTCGGACGTCTCGGCGGCGACGGCGGCGATCGGCTGGCCGACGTAGCGCACCGTACGGTCGGCCGGCAGCAGGTCGACCAGCTTCCGCTCGCCGGACACCGACCGGACGCGCGCGAAGGCGTGCCGGGAGCGGACGATGACGCCGTGCAGCAGACCGGGCGGGCGGATGTCCGTGGTGTACCGGGCCGCGCCGGTGATCTTCTCCATGGCGTCCACGTGGACCGGCGCGGCTTCATCGGCATCGTGGGCCCCGGGTGCACGCTGCGGCGACGGCCGCGTAGATCCCCTCGTACGCGCCGCAGCGGCACAGATGCCCCGCCAGCGCGGCGCCGATCTCGGCCCGGGACGGGGCGGTGTCCCCGTGCCCCGCCCGCCACCGGTCCACGAAACTCGCGGCCTCCATAAAGAACCCGGGCGTGCAGTAACCGCACTGCAGGGCGTCATGGGCGGCGAACGCCCGCTGTACCGGATGCTCGCCGCGCAGACCTTCCACCGTTGTGACGGACGTGCCCTCCCACGCCGTCACCGGGGTCAGGCACGCCACCCTGGGCACCCCGTCGACGTGGGCCGTGCACGCCCCGCACACCCCCGCCCCGCACACCAGCTTCGTTCCCGTGAGGTCCAGGTTCTCGCGCAGGAGGTGGACGGTTGTGACGTCCGGCTCGCTCCCGAGCCGATGCGTGGTTCCGTTCACCGTGACTTCCATGGGCACCTTCCTTGGCAGGGGAGGGTCGCGTACCTGTGATGTGCCGTGTCACAACCCTGATCGGGCAGCCCGCTGTGCGGGTCCCCTGGTCTGCACAGCTGTTGGCCCGCAGCGCACCGGGACCCTGGCCGTGCAGCAGGTGATCGAGGCCGGTCTGGTCGAACTCGCCGGACCCCAGCTGCGGTTCCGCCACCCGCTGATGCGCTCGGCCATCTACTCACAGTCGCCGCTCGCGCTAAGCCTCGCCGTGCACACCGCCCCGGCCGAGCAGTTGGTGGACTCCCCGGACCGGCGGCTGTGGCACCGGGCCGCCGCCGTCCTGGGCACCGACGAGGCCGTGGCCGCCGAGCTGGAGGCGTATGCGACCCGCTCCCGCAAGCGGGGCGCGCTGATGGCCGCGGTCGCCGCGGTGCGCCGGGCCGCCGGGCTCGCCGAGAGCACGCCGCGCCGTACCGCGCTCTTCCTCTACGCCGCCGAACTGGCCTGCGAGGTCGGGCAGCGCAGCGTGGCCGCCGACCTCGCCGCGCGGGCCGACCCGCAGGCCCTCGGTCCGGTGGAGCGCGGGCGGCTGGCGGCCGTGCACGAGATCACCGCACCCGGCGATCTGCGGGACGAGGACCGGGTCCGCACCCTCGTCGAGCGGGCCGGCGAGGCACGCGAGGCGGGCGACGTCACCCTGGCCGTCAACCTGCTGTGGCGGGCGGCCTCCCGGTGCTGGTGGGCATGCCTGTCCGACCCGGTACGGCAGGCCGTGGCCGACGCCGTACGGCCGTTGGAGTTGGACCCCGACGATCCGCGCCGGCTGGCCATCCTCGGCTTCGCGCTGCCCGAGGTCCACGGCCAGGAGGTGCTCACCCGCATCGGCCGGCTCACCGCCGAGCGGACGGACGCGCAGGCGCTGCGCTTCCTGTGCAGCGTCACGGTCGTACTCGGCGACTACCACCGGGCCTCCGCGTACGTCAGTACGGCCGCCGCCTGCCGGGCGTCGGTACAGCTGGCGCTGCTCTCGCGCACGCTCGGCGCCGGCGACTTCTGCCGGGTGTGGACGGGGGAGTGGGACCTCATACGGACCGAGGCCCGCGAGGCCGGCGAACTGGCGGCCGAGACGGGCGACCACTTCTCCTTCCATGAGCTGTCGTCTCGGACCTTCGGATGGTCGGGCGACGGTGCCTGGGACACCCTGCTGATCGACATGGAGCGGATCGGAATGCCGGTGGACCATGTGCTGAAGGCCTCGTTCCAGTTGCGCGCGAGTCCGCTGTACGACCTGATACGCGGCAGCACCTGGACGGGTTGTGGCCCAACGCCGCGCAGCTGGAGGCCGATCCGGGCGCGCAGGTCCTGGCGAACGCCACCACGGAGCTGGTCCGCGGGCTGCTGCTGTCCGCCCTGCACGACGAGCGGACGCCTGTCACCAGAGGGGTGATGGACGACACGCTCCTGACCCGCGTGATCGCCTACGCGCGCCGCCACCTCGCCGACCCTGATCTGACTCCCGAGCGGCTGGCGAAGGAGCACGCGATCTCCGTGCGCCGGCTCTATCTGCTCCTCAACCAGGCCGGCATCAGCCTTGAGCAGTGGCTGATCACCGAGCGGCTGGAGAAGGCCCGGGGCATGCTGGCCTCGGCCCGCTACGACCGCCTCACCATCGCGGCGGTCTCCGCCCGCTGCGGGTTCAGCAGCCCCAGTCACTTCAGCAGCAGCGCCGGGCGCTGGCCGCCCTGCCCTCGGTGCTGCCGCTCGGCGAGCGGCTGGAGGGGTACCCGAGCCCCGGCCGTGTCGCACGGCTTCCCCTCCATAGTGCGTACGGCGCTCAGCAACACCGCGCGCAGTGCGGCGATCCGGCGCCGGAGGAAGCCGAAGACCTCGGCACTGGAGGAGTCCACCCACTGCAGGTCGTCGAGGACGACCAGCAACGGCCGTCGGCGGGCAGCCTGTTCGAGGAGTGCCAGGGCGGTGGCGGCCACCGGGAACGCGCCGGGCAGCGGGCCTTCGCCCTGCCCGAACGGCCGCCAGGTCCACTACGCGATGAGCGGGCCGCTCGACCAGGTCCGCCGGGTGGTGCGGAAGTCGGAGCGTTCCTCCAGCGCGGCCAGCAGATCGGTCACGTCGGCTGGGGATCGAGGCAGCCGTGGCGACAGCGCACGCGACCTTCGCACGCCCAGCAGCGCCGATTCAGCGGCTCTTCGAGGCTCGGCGGCGGTGGACGGCAAATCCACGGTGGACGGCAAATCCACCCAGGACAACTACCTTGAGGAGGAGGACCGCCAGTACGCCGCCGACGGCCCAGCCGGTCCACTGCCAGGTCGACAGCATGGCACCGCCAAGGCCCAGGTGCGCTGCGAGGAGCACGACGATCGTCCCGATCCCTATCACCTCGAGGTGCCTCCGGCGCGGCGCCGGTTCCTCTGCCCGTGCCCCGGCCGCACCGACGGTTTCGTCTTTGTCCGCTATGGCGGGAGTCTCTGATCGCTGCCAGTGCACCTGCAACCCGTCACGGCGGCCGAACCTCTCAATGTGACCGGCGACGAGGTCCTGAAGCAGCCTCAGTTCCTTCTCCCCGGTGGCCTCCACTCGCAAGATCAGGGCATGCGCTGCGGCCCGCAGCGTGATCCCGCCCCAGGGAAGGATGACTTCCCCTTCCGTCTCGGACCAGGTCACCTGCGCCTGCTCCGCCACCGTCCGCATCTCGCGGAGCGCCTGCGCGTCACCGCCCTGGTGGGTGTGCATCCTCCGGCCGAGGTGGCGTCCCTTGTGGGAGAAGTGCTTGCAGAGCTGGACCAGATAGCGACTGGGGCGCTCGGTCTCGACGCGGGCTTCGGTGGCGGGCATGACGTTCCTTCACGGTCCGGTGGGGTCAGGTGCGGGTGAGGGCCACCAGCCACGCCCGAATGCCGTCCGGGTCCGTGGTGATGTCGATCGTGGACGGTTCGATGGAGTCGATCCGCCATCCGTCGGCGAACGCGGCTTCAATCTCCGCTCGTGTCAGCCTGTGCGGTCCCCACTCGCCCGGCTGTGAGTCGCTGAAGCCGAGCATGAAGTAGCGGCCACCGGGCGGTACGGCGAAACGCAGAGCGTCGACGTAAGCGGCGCGGTCGGCGCCGTCGAAGACGTGGAAGAGTCCGCAGTCGAGCACGGTGTCGAAAAACTCGCCGAGTTCGGCCAACCGCCGGGCGTCGTGGCGGAGGAAGCGCACCGTACGGCCTCGGGCACGCGCCTTCTCCGCTGCCGTGGTCAGGGCGTTTTCTGCGAGGTCGACGCCGGTCGCAACAAGGCCGAGCCCCGACGCCATGATCGCGTGCTCGCCCGTTCCGCAGCCGACGTCCAGGACGTGGCCCCGGAGTACGCCGGCCTCGGCGAGGGCCGAGAAGGCCGGTTGGGGGCGGTCGATGTCCCAGGGCGGCCGGGTGGCATACAGGTCCTCGGCCCTGTGCCCTGCCGTGGTGCCGGGCTCGGGGTGGCTGGTCGAGCCAGTCATGGTCGTGCCCTCCCTCAGGCGGGTCGTCAAGGTCCTCTGCAACTGCTTCAGCTTTATCGAGACAGATTGTCTATGTCAATCCATTCTGTCACTGCCGCGCCGGACCGTATACTGAATCCCGTGCCCAAGCTGTGGACCGAGACGATCGACGCACACCGCGCCGCCGTACGTGATGCGGTCCTGGAGACCACCGCGGTGCTGGTCGCCGAGCACGGGCTGACGTCGGTGACGATGTCGCGGATCGCCAAGGACTCCGGAATCGGCCGCGCGACGCTGTACAAGTACTTTCCGGACCTCGAGTCGATTCTGCTCGCTTGGCACGAGCGCCAGATCTCCCGGCACCTGGACCATCTCGCCGAGGTCCGGGACCGCGCCGAGGGCGCCGGTGAGCGGCTCGAGGCCGTGCTGCGCGCGTTCGCATTCGTCTCCCACGAGTCGCGTGGGCACCAGGACAGCGACCTCTCGGCTTTCCTGCACCGGGACCGGCAGGTCACGGAGGCTCAGCAGCGACTCCACGGCATGGTCCAAGACCTGCTGGCCGAGGGCGCCCGGACCGGTGAGGTCCGGGACGACATCGCCCCCAGCGAACTCGCCGGCTACTGCCTGCACGCCCTGACCGCGGCCGGTGATCTGCCGTCCGTGGCCGCGGTCCACCGGCTCGTCACGGTTACTCTCACAGGGGTGCGCCCCGACCCCGCCGACCCCTCGGAACGGTCCCGAGGCAACGGCGACTCCGCACACCTGCCGCACCGTCACGGGCACCACTCGACCCACGGTCATCGCCCTGCCGGTTCGTGATCCAGCGCCGCATTACGGCGGCTGAATCCACCGAGCGCTTTGGCGCACGGATCAGTGACTGTGCCGCATCCGGTGGCGCTGTGGCCCGAGAACGTCGCTACCTTCGGCACGGCCGACGACGGCGGCCGCTGGCAACGGCCCGCCGTGCCCGACCGACAGAGCCGTCGGGTGTCGGCGTTACGGTGCCGCGGGGCTCGCGAGCAGGTCGGCGAGGTGGTCGAGTACGCCCGGCCAGCCGTGCCCCATGCCGTCGAAGGCGGCCTTGCCGAGCGGGGAGTCGAGGTCGAAGCCCTCGTGGGTGAGGAAGAGTCGGGTTCCCTGGCCCTCGGGTTCCAGGCGCCAGGTGACGGTGGTGTCGATGTGACCCTCGGCGAAGCTGTAGCGGAGCAGACGCTCCGGGTCGACCGCGAGGACCTGGCAGGGCTGCTCGCCCCAGGGGCCCATGTCGAGGGTGAAGCGGTGGCCGACAACGGGGCGTACGTCGCCGGCCGCCCACCAGCGGGCGTGCAGTTCGGGGTCGGTCAGTGCCTTCCAGACCGTGGCCGGGGAGTGGGGCAGGAACTGGTCGCAGTGGATGACGGGAGCGCCGTCGGCGGGTGCGGAGGTCATGGCGGGGTGTCCTTGCTGATCTGGTCGGTCTGGTTCGCGTCGAGCCCCTGCTCCGCGAGCTCTTCCTCGTCGAGGAGGTCGCGCAGCGAGCGCATGCGTGCACGCCAGTAGTGCTCGAAGGGGTGCAGCCACTCGCTGACTTCCGCCAGCGGCGTCGGTTCCAGGTGGTAGAAGCGCTGCCGCCCGCGCGGCTCCTCCCGGACGAGCCGGGCCTGGCGGAGCACCTGGAGATGCTCGGAGATCGCCGGCCGGCTCAGTTCGAAACGGCCGGCGAGGTCATTGACCGCACGCGGCCCTTCCCGCAGGGCATCGAGCAGCCGGCGCCGTACGGGGTTGGCGAGTGCGCTGAAGACGTCCGAGGGCATGGCCGCCACCATAGGTCGGAGATTTCCGACGCGTCAAGGATTTCCGACGCGTCGAGTGGGGGGGGCAGTTCCCGGCACTCGTGGAGCGGAGGTGTCGTGGTGGCGAGCGCCGACGCCGGTCGGGTCGGCCGCGGCTTATGCCTGTCGGCCGGGAAGCGCTCGCGGCAGCCCGAACCATGGAAGCACGCTGTTGTCGAAGCGGGTGAAGGCACAGATCCGGTCGCCGGTGAGGGTGAGGACGAACAGGCCGCTCCCCTGGCGGATGCCGGTGGAGGAGCGAAGGTAGGCCCCGAACGCCGGCTGGCCGTTGGCCCGCGTGGGCACGAGGTCGACCCTCCTGCCCGAGCTGAAGATGCCGGTGAAGAGACGCGCCACGACGTCGCGGCCCTGGTATTCAAGGGGAATCGGTGGCATCGAGATGAAGGCGTCGTCGGTGAGCAGGGCGAGCAGCGCGTCCAGATCCCCGGACTCGTAGGCGCGGACGAACTCGGCCACGAGCGCCTGCTCGGAGGCCCCGCCGGGGGCGGGAGCCGGTTCGGGCTCGTGGGAGGGTGGTTGCCCGCGCTTGAGGCTCGCGCGGGCCCGTTTGACGGCACTGTGCACCGACGCGACGGTCGAGTCGAGCATGTCGGCGACCTCGGTCGCGTGGAATCCGAGGACGTCGCGGAGGATGAGCACGGCGAGCTGGCGAGGCGGCAGTACCTGCAGAGCGGTCACGAAGGCGAGGGAGATGGCTTCGGTCTGTTCGTACCGGGCCTCCGGGCCGAGCGGCGTGTCGATCGCCCCTTCGAGCAGGGCGTCGGGATACGGCTCGAGCCAAACGACCTTGCCGAGCCGGGTCGGCTCCGGCGGTTCAACACCGGGCATATCCCATTCTCGGGCTCGGCGCCTGCTCGCCGACCGACGCGCGTTGAGGCATCTGTTGGTGGCGATCCGGTAGAGCCATGAGCGGATCGAGGCGCGTCCCTCGAACCCGCCGAGGCCCTGCCAGGCGGCCAGCAGTGTGTCCTGCAGGGCGTCCTCGGCGTCCTGCAGCGAACCGAGCATCCGGTAGCAGTGCACGTGCAGCTCCCGACGGTACGGCTCGGTCAGCTCCCGGAACGCCTCGCCGTCCCCGGCCCGCGCCCTGGTGATCAGCTCGGTTGTCACCACGCCACCTCGCCTCCCGTCTCTCCCGCACCCGGTCGCTGTTCCATGCTGCGTAGACACCGGGCGAGCGGCGAACCGGGCGGTTGGCGGACGCCCACTTTGCGGACGTGGCGGTGTCTGCATCATCGACGGCTGGTGGGGTCGGGCCGTGGGCGGAATTTCGGAATGCAGCCTTACGCAGATGAGGCGGAAAGGATCCAGAGATGATTCTGAAGGACCGAGTTGCAGTGATCTACGGAGCCGGGGGTGCGATCGGCGGCGCTGTCGCACGCGCCTTTGCCTCCGAGGGGGCCACTGTCTTTCTCACCGGGCGCCACCTGGAACCCGTGGAATCCGTCGCCAAGGACATCGTTTCCGCCGGCGGATCCGCCGAGGCTGCCGAAGTGGACGCGCTCGACGAGCACGCTGTGGACAAGCATCTGCAGTCCGTGATCGACAAAGCCGGACGCGTCGACATCTCGTTCAACGCGGTCGGGATCCCGAACGCGAGGATCCTGGGTGTGCCTCTGACCGTGATCGATGTCGAGCAGTTCTCCCTGCCGATCACGGCCTACACGAGGTCCTACCTTCTGACCGCGCGCCTGGCCGCGAGGCGCATGGTTCCAAACAGATCAGGGGTGATCATGACCGTCACCGCGCTGCACTCGCGGACGGGTATCCCCCTGGTGGGAGGCTACGGTCCGGCGATGGCCGCGAAGGAGGCGCTCACTCGCGACCTGTCCGCCGAACTCGCACCTCAGGGCGTTCGCGTGGTCGGTCTGCGGCCCCAGGCCATGCCGGAGACACACACGATCAGGGAAGCCTTCGAGCCCAGAGCCAAGGCATCGGGAATGACCTGGGAACAGTGGCAACAAGCGCTGGCCGGCAGGACCCACGCACGCCGGCTCATGACGCTCGAGGAGACGGCGAACATGGCGGTCTTCCTGGCCTCCGACAAGGCCAGCGGGATGACCGGAACAACCGTCAACCTGACCATGGGCAGCCTGGACGACTAGAGCGACGCTGCCCCGAATTCCGTTGAGGACAGGGAAACGAAGATCGCAGCACAGCGGATCTGTGACGGAAAGGCCCATCGGGCATCGATCGCGCGCTGGTCGAAAAGCCTCATCAGCGCAGTTCAGCGGTCTTTTAATGCGCTGCTCAGGCCGGTTGGCCGAACCATGTGCCCAGCGCACGCACCAGCATGGTGGCGTCGAGATCCTGCCCGGTGGGCAAGGCCCGGGCGACACAGCCGTCGGGCCGGATGAGCAACGCGTCGACGTCCACCCGGTCCGTGCGGGCAGGGACGGTGATGACCCGTCAGGTCCACGCGGCCGCGGCGCCGCGGCCCTCCGCGCGGTCGACGAGGTCCAGCAGGAGCTCACGCCCCTCACGCAGCAGGTCCGCCGACCGGGTCACCGCAGTGACGACGTCAGGGTCGGACCGCTCCAGGGTCAGCTTCATGTCCGGGCACAGGGTGCCGACGAACCGGTGGTCGTCGCCCAGGTCGTACCGGACGTCCATGCCGGCGAGCACGTCGCCGACGTACCGGTGGGCTTCGCCGAGGTCCATCAGGTCGGAGAACTTCTCCCACAGCGCCCTCGTCTGCGGGTCAGGTCGCATCAGGGCGATCTGGGCCCGGGTGTTCTGCAGCAGGCGCGCCGCGACCGGATGCCGTTCGGTGGAGTACGTGTCGAGGATGTCCTCGCCGACCCAGCCGCATACCACGGCCGCGAGCTTCCGGCCGAGGTTCGCCGGGTCGCCGATACCGACGTTGAGGGCCTGGCCGCCGACCGGCGCGTACACGTGGGCCGCGTCCCCGGCCAGCAGGACCCGGCCGGCCCGGTACGTGGTCGCCTGTCGCGCAGTGCCGATCCAGCGGGTGCCGGACGACATCGTGGTGATCGTGACGTCGGTTCCGCTCACCCGCCGGATGCTGTCCTGCAGCTCCTCGACGGTGGGCCGCTCGACCTGCCGCGGCGGGCCGTCGAACTGTTCCAGGCCGACCCGCTGCCAACCCCGTACGCAGGGGCGATCGGTATCAGCGGCGCGAGGTTATGCCGTGTGTTAGTCTCACGCGTTTGCGTGGTCGTCGCGGTGGGCGATTCTGTCTGTCCGTTCGGCTTGTGCGTGGGCTGTCCAGACCTGCCGGGCCTTCCTCGGTAAGTTCCCTTGCGGAAGGCTGTTTATGAAGCATCCCAATGACTCCGGTATCGCTCACGGCAGTCCCGCCCAGCCTGGGGCCACGACCCCGGCGCTGCTCCCGGCCGTCACCTTCGACGGTCTGGAACTGCCGACGGAGATGCTGCGGACACTGAGCGAACTCGGGGTGCGCGAACCCTTTCCGATCCAGGCCGCCACACTGCCCGATGCCCTGGAGGGGCGCGACATCCTGGGACGCGGGCGCACCGGATCAGGCAAGACGCTCGCTTTCGGCCTGCCGCTGCTCGCACGGACGGCCGGGCGGCGCGCGGAACCGAAGCAGCCCCTTGCTCTGATCCTGGTGCCTACCCGGGAGCTGGCCCAGCAGGTCACCCAGGCGCTGGCGCCGTACGCCGAGGCACTGCGGCTGCGGATCGCCACGGTCGTCG
The DNA here is from genome assembly GCF_044764945.1 of Streptomyces sp. NPDC093568. Classification (NCBI taxonomy): domain Bacteria; kingdom Bacillati; phylum Actinomycetota; class Actinomycetes; order Kitasatosporales; family Streptomycetaceae; genus Streptomyces; species Streptomyces sp. NPDC093568. The sequence goes on from NZ_JBIWJD010000001.1 coordinate 2,229,397, forward strand.
GCGGAACGTCGATCGGCCGGCAGGCCGCCGCGCTGCGCGAGGGAGCCGAGGTGGTCGTCGCCACCCCCGGGCGCCTGCACGACCTGATCGAGCGCAACGCCTGCCGCCTGGGACGGGTGAGAATCACCGTGCTGGACGAGGCCGACCAGATGTGCGACTTGGGATTCCTGCCGCAGGTTGCCGACGTGCTCGACCAGGTGCACCCCGAAGGTCAGCGGATGCTTTTCTCGGCCACTCTCGATCGCGACGTCGATCAACTGGTCCGCCGCTACCTCCACGACCCCATCGTCCACTCGGTCGACCCGGCCGCGGGCACAGTCACGACGATGGAGCACCACGTTCTGGTCGTCCACGGCCCTGACCGCTACGCCGTCATCACGGAAATCGCCGCCCGCGACGGCCGCGTGCTGCTGTTCCTCGACACCAAGCACGCCGTCGACCAGCTCACCCGGCATCTGCGGGCCAGCGGGGTGCACGCCGGGGCCCTGCACAGCGGCAAGTCCCAGCCACAGCGCACACGGACCCTGGCGCAGTTCAAGAACAGCCAGATCACCGTTCTGGTGGCGACCAATGTCGCGGCCCGTGGCCTGCACGTCGACGACCTCGATCTCGTGGTCAACGTCGACCCGCCCACCGATGCCAAGGACTATGTGCACCGGGCGGGCCGCACCGCCCGCGCCGGTGAGTCCGGCAGCGTGGTCACGCTCGTGCTGGCGGGCCAGCGCCGCGAGACGAGCCGCATGATGGCCGGGGCCGGCATCGAGCCGACCGTCACCAAGGTGCGCTCGGGCGAGGCGGAGCTGAGCCGGATCACCGGCGCCAAGACTCCCTCCGGGATCCCGCTCGACGGCGGGCCCGCCGCCCCCCGACCCAAGAACACCAACGCTCCCTTCCGCGGCCTCGGCACCAGCAAGGGCGCCTCCCGCGGCGCCGGCGGCAAGTCCCGAAAGGCGGGCGAGGCCCGCAAGCTCGCCGAGGCCCGCAGGGCCGCCCTCGTGCGTCGCAACGGCTGAGAGCCGTTGCCCTGGCAGCCTGGCCACGGGTCGACAACCCTCGGCCCGGCCCGAAGCCGTTCTGTGTGCCTCATCTACGAAGTCAACTCCTTTGGCCGCGGGAGGGATGCCCGCGGAAACGGAGCAGGATGATGTTGCCGGCGCCTCGCACTGCGCCCGGCATGACAAGCTGTGCTTGCCCACCCCCCGAACCCAGGAGGTCACCATGACCGCAGAGCCCGTATCTACGGAAGGTTCGGAGCCGGCTGCCCCTGAGACGTCCCCTCTGGAGCCGGACAGCGACGGCAACTACGACCTCAAGCGCAAGTTCCGCGAAGCCCTGGCGCGCAAGCGCGCTGCGCAGGCGGATGCCGCTGATGTTGCCGCCAAGCCCGATGCATCAAAGGTGCGTTCGGCGCACGGCCCGGCTGCGAGCCAGCGGTCGTTCAGGCGCAAGAGCGGCGGCTGAGTCGATGAGTCCCGCGATCTGACCGCTTCACCGGCACTCGCGCTATCCACTCGCGCGTCCCGTGCAGTGGCCCGCGACGTGCGCATGCCCGTGCGCGCGTCGCGGGCGGGGCGTATCCGGGGACTCGCCTGGGGGAATGGCCCAGATGCGGTTGGCTGGGGTCGGTGGCGCCGCCGAACTGGAATTCCGGGATGAGGGCACTGCCTTGTCCGAGGGTACGCGGCCGGTGTTGCGCGCCTTGCGTGCCCCTGTACCGCTGTGAAAATCGACTGCGGTTGTCCGGGGTGACGGTAGACATCCGCGTGGCAAGGACAACCGTTTCCCGTCCTGCTGGGGCTGAACGACGCACAGACGGTCGCGTTCCGGGCAGCGGTCGCCTCCGTGCCCAGCCACGACGTGCAGGTGCCGGCCTGCCCCGAGTGGACGCTGTCCGATCTTGTGCAATATCTGAGCTGGGTGCACCGCCGCCATGTCACCGGTTCCTCCCGCGGCTTCGGCCGCGAGTTTGCGCAGGCGGCCCTGGAGCGCGGCGACAGGGCCGTCGCCCGCAAAACCGACTCCCTCGCGGACCTGCCGGCCGCCCACGGCGAGGCGATCCGCCTCGTCGAGCCCGGCGGCTTCGCTACCGTCCGGTCCGGGCGTGCCCGACCTCGATGCTCGCGGGGCCGCCGCCGGAACCACCACGGACCGTGCTGCCGGGCCGCGGCTCAGGCGTCGATGATGACGGGGATGATGAGCGGCTTGCGACGGTGGGTGCGGAACGCCCAGTTGGCGACGGCGCGGGCGAGGAGCTGTTCGAGTTGGCGCGCGTCCCCGACGCCTTCCTCGGCCGCGTTGGCCAGGGTCTTCTCGATGACGGGGATGACCGGCTCGAAGGTGGTGTCGTCGTGGACGAAGCCGCGGGCCAGGAAGTCGGGGGCCTCGGCGAGGGCGCCGGTGTCCGCGTCGACGATCGCCACCACCGTGACCACGCCTTCGGCGGCGAGGGTGAGGCGGTCCTTGAGGGACGCTTCGGTGGCGCCGCCGACTTCCATGCCGTCCACGTAGACGTTGCCGGCGGGGACCTTACCGGTGATGGACGCCCGCCCGTCGACCAGGTCGACGACGACGCCGTCCTCGGCGATGACGACCCGTTCGGGGTCGACACCGGTACGGATGGCGAGGTCGGCGTTGGCTCGCAGGTGGCGCCATTCGCCGTGCACGGGCATGACGTTGCGGGGTTTGACGATGTTGTAGCAGTAGACGAGTTCGCCGGCGCTGGCGTGCCCGGAGACGTGCACCTTGGCGTTGCCCTTGTGGACCACGTGGGCGCCCCACCGGGTGAGTCCGTTGATCACCCGGTAGATGGCGTTCTCGTTGCCGGGGATGAGGGAGCTGGCGAGCAGCACGGTGTCACCCTTGCCGATCCGGATCATGTGGTCCCGGTTGGCCATCCGTGACAGCGCGGCCATGGGTTCGCCCTGGGAGCCGGTGCACACCAGAGTGATCTTGTGGTCCGGGAGCTTCTCCAGCTCCTTCGTGCTCACGACCAGACCGGAGGGGACCTTCAGATAGCCCAGGTCACGCGCGATGCCCATGTTGCGTACCATCGACCGGCCGACGAAGGCGACCTTGCGGCCGTGCTGGTGGGCGGCGTCCAGGACCTGCTGGATGCGGTGCACGTGGCTGGCGAAGCTGGAGACGATGACCCGTCGCGGCGCGGTGCGCATCACCTGCTCGATCGCCGGGTTCAGCTCCCGCTCGGAGGTGGTGAAGCCGGGCACTTCGGCGTTGGTGGAGTCGGTGAGGAACAGGTCCACGCCCTCCTCGCCGAGGCGTGCGAAGGCACGCAGATCGGTGATGCGGTCGTCGAGAGGGAACTGGTCCATCTTGAAGTCGCCGGTGTGCAGCACCATCCCAGCCCGGGTGCGGATCGCGACCGCCAGGCTGTCGGGGATGGAGTGGTTGACCGCCACGAACTCGCAGTCGAAGGGCCCGAGCTTACGCCGGTCGCCCTCCTGTACCCGCACCGTACGCGGCCGGATGCCGTGTTCCTTGAGCTTGGCCTCCAAGAACGCCAGCGTCAGCTTGGAGCCGACGAGGGGAATGTCGGACCGCTCGCGCAGCAGGTACGGTACGCCGCCGATGTGGTCCTCGTGGCCATGGGTGAGGACCACGGCCACGATGTCGTCCAGCCGGTCCCGGATCGAGGTGAAGTCCGGCAGGATCACGTCCACGCCGGGCTGGGTCTCCTCGGGGAACAACACGCCGCAGTCGACGATGAGCAGCTTGCCCGCGTGCTCGAAGACGGTCATGTTGCGGCCGATCTCACCCAGGCCGCCCAGGGCGATGACCCGCAGCCCTCCTTCGGCAAGGGGCGGGGCGGCTTTCAGCTCGGGGTGCGGATGGCTCATACCCTGACGGTACCCGGAGAGCGGGACAGGTGATCCATTGCCTGTGCGATCTCCTTTTCCGGACGGAGCGGGGCACCCGCAGCGTGCCTCGGCAGGATCGGATCACGCCGGCGACCGGGGACAGGGAGCGGTGAAAGCGGTACCGCCTTCCGTGGCCGAACTGTTCGCCCGGTGCTGGAGAAGATCTCGTGCACCCTGTCGTGTTTCCGGCGTTCGCTGCCTCCCGGCGGGCCTCGGCACTGGTCCACTCTCAGTAGTCGAGACTCGGGTGTCCTCGGCGCTCAGGAGCAAGTGGGCTGAGAGGGCAGCCCCGAGGCAGCTCCTTCGCCGGCAGACAGATGGCGGTGTCCCCGAAGCGCTTGCCGCTCCCGCCCGCCGTGCAGGAAGCCGATGTGGTGCCCCATCGAACTCGACGACGAGGTCGCGCGGGGGCGGCTCGTCCGTGGTCTCGAGCCGGTTCCGGGAAGTCCAAGGTGACGCCGTGTGGGGGAGGGGCCGGTCACGCGTGATCGGTGGGGCCCACCCGGAGAACAGTCGGCGGCGGGGAGGCGGTAATACCTCGCCGCTGCCTTGTGCAGAAGAAGGGCGCGAAGCTACTTGATCACCATCGGCTGAGCCTCACGGGCGATCCAGCCGTTCGTTCCGGGCCGGATGCTGGCGCGTTCTCGCTAGCGGCTTCCGTCCTGCCGTTATAGCGTTGTGATCAGCAGTCGTGGTTCCGAAGTTCCGTTCGCCCGTGATCGCCTCACGGGCGTTCTTGCTGTTCAGCGCCTCTCCGGACCAGGGCGATCACCTCCCGGTCGCGCAGGGTGCGTGCCCGGTTTCCCGCAAAGGAGACAGTCATGGCCAAGGGCACAGTGAAGTGGTTCAACAGCGAGAAGGGCTTCGGCTTCATCGAGCAGGAGGGCGGCGGCCCCGACGTCTTCGCCCACTACTCCAACATCGCCAGCCAGGGCTACCGCGAGCTGCAGGAGGGCCAGAAGGTCGAGTTCGACGTCACGCAGGGCCAGAAGGGCCCGCAGGCTGAGAACATCCGCCCCGCCTGATCGCGCCCGGGTAAGGGGGGCCCGGCATCCCGGCTTCGGGACGCCGGGCCCTTACCGTCGCGCGACGGTTCATCTGACTACGGGCGACGCCGTCTAAATCGCCGCATTCGACCCAGGGCGGCTTGCAGTCCTCGATCCGCTCTCTGGCTGAGAGTCGTCGGCGCGCCGGGCCCGCCAGACCAGCCGCACCGAGCCGTCGCCGACCGCGACCAGTTCGGTGTTGTACGCACCGGCGTCCGGCCAGGACCGCGGGGTGAGCCAGCCGGTGCTGCCGACGGGCCGGACCCGGGTGAAACGGGAGAGCCCGTCTCCGGTGAGCGAGACGAGAGTCCCGTGCCCGCCCGCGACCAGGGTGTACAGCCCACCCGAGGCAGAGGCCGGATCGGGGTTCGCGGCGTGCAGGGTGCGCGCGCCCCACGGACCCGGCGCCCGTGTCTCCGCAGCGGCAGCGGCAGTTGCGGCGGTTGGAGCTGGGGTCTGGCCGATGGCCGCGGACGCCAAGGCCAAGACAGGTGTGAGCGCGATGCCGAGCACCGCGCGGGACTGCGCAGTCATGGAAATACCCCCGGGCAAGGCGAATCCGCGTACATGGTTTCGCCGACTGTTCGATCAGGTCAGGCGCAGGGCATCTCAGCCAAGATCGCCCGGCGCTGCAGACATCGGGCGGCCGCCGTGGGCTTATGCCGGCAGCCCAGCCTGATATGGCCCGTCAGTCACCTTGCGTCGCTGCATGGTCGTAAGCCGGAAGGCGAAGTAGATCGCTGCTGCCCCGGCAGCGGCGTGCGAGAGGTCGGCCGCCACGTACTGCGCGACGGCGCTGTGGATCTGCGCGAGGGTCTCGGCGCTGTCGTAGCGCGAAGCGGCGAGCCGCCCGAACAGGACGCTGAAGACGAACAGGACCCACCAGAGGTTCACCGGCCAGATCGACGTACGGTGCGACTGGCCTTCGGTCGGCAGAAGGGTGCTCGCGCCCCACATGTCGACGGAGATGCGGTACGGCATCCAGAGGTTCACCAGCGGGATCAGCCACGCGCCGATGGCCCAGCCCGGTCCTCTGCGGAACTGGTCGGGTGCCAGCAGCCCAGTGGCACGGCGCATGAGGAAGAACCAGACGATGAAGAGGATGGCGCAGGGCAGGTACAGGGTGACCTGGTAGCGGCTGACGGTTTCGTACAGGGAGTAGGCGTCGGCCAGTTCGGGCGGGAGTGTGGTGAGACCGCGGTCGGGGTCGGTCAGGGTGTGGATGCGGAAGCCGACGAACGCGGCGGCCAGATCGCTCAGCGCGACGACGGCGAGCAGCGTCGCGACGGCGGCCAGGAGGCCGCGCGAGGCGAGCGGCACTCTGCCGGGCAGCGAAGGTCTCGGGCGCAGATCGCTGGGTGCGGACATGACGGTGAGCCCCCCACGGGCGTAGTTACGGGAAATGGCCCGCGGAAGATCGCGTGCGGAGGCACGGTATGCCGTGTCGAGGCGTCCCGTCCATGACATTCCTGGCGCGAATCCGGGGGCTGACCAGGAGGGCTGAGCTGATCCTCCTGCGGACGGGGCCTGGGATACAGTCCCCGCATGCGTTGATCTCCTGGGCGTCGGCCGAGCGCCGCCGCGGATGGTCACGGCGACCTCGCCGGCCGGGGCCGCCGGTCGGCACACCCGTCGTCACGCCACCGGAGATCACGCAATGACAGCGCAGCAGCAGCCGCTCACCTATGACGCTTTTGTCGAACACGCCGAGGCTGACCAAGCCGTCGTAGGGCTTGTCCTCAAAGGTTCCCAAGCTCATGAGGGCATGACCACCGACCACTCCGATCACGACTTGTACGTGGTCCTCGCCGAGGACGCGGCAACGACTCTCACCCGCCTGCGGGGCCACCGCACCCAAGAACTGGACCTCGTCATCCTCACCCTGGATGAGTTCCGCGCGGCCGGAATGCCGGGCTTCGAGCGCTACGCCCTCGCGCGCGCCCAGATCATTCTCGACCGGCTTGACGGAGGTATCGCCGAGATCCTGGCGGTCAAAGCGCGGCTGGGCGCCGACGAGGCGTTCCGGGATGCCGGTGAATGGCTCGACGCCTATGCGAACTCCCTCTACCGCTCGATCAAGAACGACCGTGACGGACACGCACTCGCGGCCCGGCTCGATGCCGTGGACAGCGTGCGGTTTCTGCTGGAATTGCTGTTCGCTCTCGACTGCCGCCCCCGCCCCTACAACAAATACCTCGAGTGGGAGCTTCACCGATTCCCTCTGCCCGGCTGGAACACCCGCGTATTGCTCGACGATGTCGACCACATCTCGAGGACGGGTGACACGTCCGCACAGCGACGCCTCTTCGCTCATGTCGAGGCGCGAGTCCGCCGGGCGGGGCACGGCGCAGTTCTCGACGCATGGGGCGCTGACCTGGCCTTGATGCGGCCGTGAGGGACTGGGAATGCAACGTGGGGGCACGTTGTTGAGCCCCATGTCTGACATGCTCGAGTCAATCGGCTCGCATGGTGACGGAAGGAATTCCCCCCATGGCACGCAGTAATGCACGACCCGTCGTGAGGCTGACATCGACGGCCGGCACCGGCGTCACCTACGTGACCCGGAAGAACCGTCTGAACGACCCCGACCGGCTGGTCCTGCGCAAGTACGACCCGGTCGCCGGCGCACACGTCCTGTTCCGCGAGGAACGCTGACGCCTGCGCCGCTGTTCCTCGGCAAATCCCGTGACGAAAGGACATTTCATGAGGCCCGGTATCCATCCCGTCTCCCGTCCGGTCATTTTCCGCGACCGTATGTCGGGATTCGCCATGCTGACCCGCTCCACCCTCGACTCGCAGCGGACGGTCGAATGGGAGGACGGCAAGACCTATCCGGTGGTGGACGTCGAGATCTCCTCGGCGAGCCACCCGTTCTACACGGGCACCTCACGGGTCGTGGACACCGCGGGACGTGTGGAGCGATTCGAGCGGCGCTACGGCCGTAAGGCCGCCGCCGGTCGATGACGGCCGACGCGCCAGTCGCCCGAGAGGAGAACACGATGAAGGTGCGCAAGTCACTGCGCTCGCTCAAGGCCAGGCCCGGCGCCCAGGTGGTGCGCCGACGGGGCGTGACCTTCGTGATCAACAAGAAGGAACCGCGCTTCAAGGCCCGCCAGGGCTGACGGACCGCCGCTCCGCACATCGTCGCCCGGTACCCGCGGTCACAGCCGGTGCCGGGCCGAAGGCACGGACAGTCGACATGCCATGCCATGCCATGCCATGCCATGCCACGCCGTCGGCGTCGGGGGAGAGCCAGCGCGTCATGACTCGGGACGTCTTCCGCAAGTGCGTCGTACCAGGACAATCGGGCGGTCACGCGAGATGCTGCCGCCATGGCGACGTCACCCTCCACCGACACCCCCTACCGCTTCGACGACCTGACCGCCCTCTACATCAACTGCACCCTCAAGCCCTCCCCACAGCGCAGCCACACTCAGGGGCTGATCGACAAGAGCCGGTCCATCATGGACGGGGCCGGCGTGCGCACGGATCTCATCCGCGCCGTGGACCACGACATCGCCCCTGGCGTGTACCCGGACATGACGGAGCACGGCTTCGCCACCGACGCCTGGCCGCGGCTGTACGAGAAAGTGCTGGCGGCGGACATCCTGATCCTGGCCGGCCCGATCTGGCTGGGCGACAACGGCTCGGTCACCAAGCAGGTCGTCGAGCGGCTGTACGCCTGCTCCTCGCTGCTCAACTCCCAGGGCCAGTACGCCTACTACGGCCGCGTCGGCGGCTGTCTGATCACCGGCAACGAGGACGGCGTGAAGCACTGCGCCATGAATCTCCTCTACAGCCTCCAGCACCTCGGCTACACCATCCCGCCGCAGGCCGACGCCGGCTGGATCGGCGCGGCCGGGCCCGGACCGTCGTATCTCGACCCGGGCTCGGGCGGTCCGGAGAACGACTTCACCAACCGGAACACGTCGTTCATGACGTGGAACCTGATGCACGTCGCCGCCCTGCTCAAGCGCACCGGCGGCATCCCTGCCCACGGCAACCAGCGCTCGCAGTGGGACGCCGGATGCCGTCCCGGTGCGGACAACCCCGAGCACCGCTGACCGATCCCCGGCGGACGCGAGCTGATCTCGTCGTCCGCGGCGGGCCGGCCGTCAGGCCTGGAGGCGTTCCGCGTAGGCCTCGGTCGGTGGAGCCGGGGTCGGGCTCGTCATGCCCACCGACCAGAAGTCCGGGGTTCCGGGCACGGACGTCACGTCGTTGAGGTACGGCGCAGGAGCCGGGCCGGCCGGGCCCCGCACCACGGTCCAGCCGTCGCCGTCGCGACGTAAGTACGTACTCCGGGTCTGGTCCTGGTAGTTCCAGCCCGTGATCCATGCGGCCCGGCCGTGCGCGTCTCCCGCGATTCCGGTCAACGACCCGAGGGTGAAGCCCGCCTCGACACGGGTCCAGGCCGTGCCGTCCCAGTGACTCAGAGCGGGGTTGCCGGGGCGGCCCGGCGGTCCGCCGATGCCGGCCTCCGTGCCCACCGCCCAGACGTCGTCCGGGCCGGCCGAGTGGAGACCGGCGAGGCCCAGACGCAGGCCCGCGACCGGGGGCAGCACGGTCCATGCCCCGTCCCAGTGGGCCACGAGGCCTGACCAGCCTCCGCCGTTCGACCGGTCCCCGCACAGCCACACCTCACCCGCCGACGAGCCCGGCACGATCCGGTAGAGATTCGCGCTCTCGACCGGCAGCGGATCCAGCCAGCGCCATCGTCGCCCCTCCCCGCACAGCAGCCCGGCGGCACCGCCTCGGCTGCCGCAGACCCACACCCGGCGGTCGGGGCCGACCGCCACGGCGTTCAGCCGGACGTCCGGCTCGCCGAAGCCCGGGAACGGGGCTTCCCGCCAGGTCGTTCCGTCCCAGCGCAACAGCGGGCTCGCGGCGCCGGTCTGTCGGCCCACGCTCCACGCGGCGTCGGCGCAGACACCGGCGACATCGCTCAACCGCGTGTGGGTCAGGTGCGACAGGTCTGTCTTCGTCCACACGCCGCCGTTCCACATCATGGCCAGAGCCCGCCCCGAGGACGGGCCGGCGAGCCCCTCCTCGCCCACGGCCCAAGCCAGTTGGGGCCCCGCGGCGGTGACGCGGCGCAGTTGCGCGGCGGGGGTGCTCCCGGGGGCCGGCACGGGCTGCCACCCCTGGGTACGAGGCGTCGGCGCATCGGCCCGTGACGGACCCGGGGCGAGCGCGAACCCCGACAGCGTGCCGATCGCCCCTGCCACAAATCGCCTTCGTCTCACTGCCGGATCCCTCCAGACACCTCGGGCGGATGGGAGGGACCACCTTGAGGCAACAAGCCTCCGTGAACTAGATACGCACGTGACAATGCGCGCGGTCGCGCAGTGTCGAACGGCCGCCGGCCCGACCAGGCCGTTCGGCCCGTGGACGACAGCGGTGCTGGTTGGACCGGTGGTGCGCGGGGCACCCGGGGCCTGACCGACGGTCCGCCTGCCGTCCGCGTACGGCGAGAAGTGAGCCGGTGACCGATGCAGACGTTCCTTCCCGACCCCGACTTCCGGCGCACGGCCCTGCTCCTGGACCGGCGGCGGCTGGGCAAACAGCGGGTCGAGGCCTTGCAGGTCCTGCGTGGTCTGACCGTGCCCGGGTATGGGTGGCGGCGGCATCCGGCGGTGCGGATGTGGACGGGGTACGAGGAGGCACTCGTACGGTACGGCCTGGAGATCTGCCGGGTCTGGCGGGAGCAGGGACACCAGGACACCTGCGCCGCGTCCCTGGTCGCCGGGCTGGCCGGGCACCGGCCGGGCGCCGAGGTACGCGAGCAGCCGGAACTGGCGGCCGCCGGTGAGCTGCCGCCCTGGCTCGGCGACGAGGCCTTCCATGACAGCCACCGCTCGGCGCTGCTCCGCAAGGACCGGGAGGCGTACGCCGGCCGGTTCCCCGGGGTGCCCGCGGACCTTCCCTACGTATGGCCGAGCTCGGATCGTGAGCCGCACCTGACGCCCACCGACCGGTGAGCCGCGCCTCCACCGCCGTACGCGGGCGGACATCGCGGACACTGGGCAGCAGAAGAGGGGAGGCCGACGATGCCGACCGTCCGTGAACAGCTGGGCCAGGCACTTTTCCGCCGGGTCGCCGGTCCCGACGGGGCCGCGACGCGTGCCCGCATCCACCACACCCCGGGCCCGCGCTGGTTCGGCCCGGACCGCCCCATCCGCACGGTCCACGGTGACGCCTCGATGTTCATCGGCGGACTGAGCGCGCTGCTGCTGCAGTCGCTGCATCCGCTCGCCATGGCCGCGGTGGCGGGGCACTCCGGCTACCGCGGGGACCCGTGGGGCAGGCTCCAGAGAACCAGCGCCTTCCTGGCCGTGACGACCTACGGCACGGCCGCGGACGCCCAGCGGGCGGTGGACCACGTCCGCGGCATCCACGAGCGGATTCGCGGCACGACGGCCGCGGGCGAGCCGTACCACGCGGCCGATCCGCACCTGCTCGGCTGGGTGCACGCGGCGGAGACGGACAGCTTCCTGCGGGCCCACGAACGCTATGGCGCGCGGCCGCTGGACGCCGCCGGCTACGACGCCTACGTCGCCGACACCGCCCTCGTCGCCGAGGCACTGGGCGTGACCGACCCACCCCGGGACCGCCGTGAGCTGTCCGAGCGCCTGACGGCCTACCGGGGTGAGCTGCGCGCCACCCCCGAGGCCCGCGCCGCCGCCCGCTTCCTGCTGTTCCAGCCACCCGTGCCCCTCGCGGTACGGCCCTTCTACGGAGGTCTTGCCGCGAGCGCCGTCGCGCTGCTCCCGCCCTGGGCCCGCGGCATGCTGTGGCTGCCGCGGCTCCCGGTGGTCGAGGACCTCGCCGTACGCCCGACCGGCCAGGCACTCACCCGCACCATCCGCTGGGCCATGAACCCGCTGCGCCAGTCGCCTCCGCACTAGCCGAGGACGACGCTCGGCGACCTCGTGCATTTTTCCCGTCCCGGGGCACACGTGAGGGGGAGTGGGCGTGCCGGCCGCCGATGGGGCACCGGCCTGATCAGCCGGGAGGCCGGACGTGGAAGGGCCGCATGACGCGGGGATCGAGCAGAGGGGGCGAAGAAAGCCTGTTCCGGCACCGCCCGCGGAGCTGACCCGTGCACTGGAGTCGATCGGCGCCGCCGCATACGTGGTGGACGAGGGGGGCTGCATCATCGCCGTCAACGCCCGCGCCGAGAGCCTGCTCGACAGGTCAGCCGACGAGCTCGTCGGACATGACGCGCACGACCTGCTGCATCGCGGACCGCACGGCCAGCCGCTGCCGAGAAGCCAGTGCGCCATGCGGCAGGCGTTCCACGCGGGGCGCCCCGCGCAGGCCGACGAGGACTACTTCGCCCGTGCCGACGGTTCCCTGCAGCCCATCTCCTGGCTCATCACGCCGTACGACATCGGCGACCACCACGCCTGCACGCTCGTGGTCTTCCACAGTCGCGCGAAGTCGCAGGACACGGCCCCGCCGTCGGAGCCGCCGTCCGCCGTCCTGCCGGAGCTGGAGCGGCTCGCGCTGCTGGCCGAGGCCACCACGCAGCTGACGTCGACCCTCGATGTCGACGAGGCGCTGCGTCGGCTCACCGCCCTGGTGGTGCCGAGGCTCGCGGACTGGGTCGTGGTCGACCTGATCACCGAGCGGGACGAGGTGTGGCGCGCCGTCGTCGTCCACGCGGACGGTGACACGGTCACGCACCACGAGGACCTGGAGGGGCCGATGCCGCCGGTCCTGGAGGAGTCCCCGATGCCGCTGTCCAGAGCCCTGCGCGGCGTCGCCTCCACGGTGACCGGGCCCGAGACGTACCACCGGGCACCGGATTCCGGCATCGCGGTCGAGCAGCGCCGCCTGTTCGACACGACCGGGATGCACTCCGCGGCCATCGCCCCCGTCCGCGGCACCCGCGAAGTCCTGGGCGCCCTGACCCTGGGCCGTGCCGAGCATCCGGTCGCCTTCACCGTCGAGGACCTCCCCTTGGTCGAGGACATCGCGCGCCGGGTCGGACTGGCCATGGACAACGCCCGCCTCTACCAGCGCCAGCGCAAGGTCGCCGAGACCATGCAGAACCATCTGCTGCCGCAGATGCCGGTCGTCCCCGGCCTTGAGCTGACAGCGCGCTACCTGCCCGCCCCCGATGCCTCCCAGGTCGGCGGCGACTGGTACGACGCCTTCCCGCTGTCCGACGGAGCCACCGCCCTGGCCATCGGGGACGTGGTCGGCCACGACCTCGAGGCGGCGGCCGGGATGGCTCAACTGCGCAACATGCTGCGCGCCTACGCGTGGTCGCACCGAGAGCCTCCGAGCCGGATCGTGGAGCGGCTCGACGAGGCGATGGAGCACATCACCGACGTCACGATGGCGACCATGATCTTCGCCCGGATCGAAGTGACGGGCGACGGCCACTGGCAGGTCTCCTGGACCAACGCGGGCCACCCGCCGCCGCTCCTGATCAGCCGGGACGGCGTGGCCGGATACCTCGACGCCGGCCACGGCGTCGCCCTGGGCACGGGGATACGCGCCTCGCGGCCCGACGCCGAAACGGTGCTGCGGCCCGGGTCCACGCTGGTGATGTACACCGACGGCCTCGTCGAGGCACCCGGCGACATCCTCGACGTGGGTCTGAACCGGTTGCGCAAGCACGCCGCCGCCCTGGCCCACCGTCCCCTCACCGTCTTCGCCGACCAGCTCCTGCGCCGCGTCCGTCCCGCCTCCAACGACGACGACGTCGCCCTCCTGGCACTGCGCGCTCCCGCCTGAGCCCGCCCGGGACTCGAGCTCCGCCCTCTGGCCGCCGCGACCTTGGTCGATGTCGGCACAACCCACGTCCCACTGATTGACAGGTCCAGACCAACGCGCAACGCTGAGAGCGCTCTCAAGAATCCCTCGCTTCGGCCACAGACGAACGGAGACAGAGCGTGTTAAGGACACTCAAACGCCGGGCCACCGCCCCGGCGTTGGCCCTCGCGACGGTCCTCGCCGGCACGTTGCTCGCGACCGCGGCGGAGGCTCCGGCCCAGGCGGCCGTCCCGGCGACCATCCCGCTGACGATCACCAACAACTCGGCCCGGGGCGAGCAGGTCTACATCTACAACCTCGGTACGGAGCTCTCGACCGGACGGCAAGGCTGGGCCGACGCGAACGGCACGTTCCACCCCTGGCCGGCCGGCGGAAACCCGCCGACCCCCGCGCCGGACGCCGCGATCACAGGGCCCGCCGCAGGGCGCTCGGCGACGATCCGCATGCCGAAGTTCTCGGGCCGGGTGTACTTCTCCTACGGCCAGAAACTTGTGTTCAAGCTCACCACCGGCGGCCTGGTACAGCCCGCCGTGCAGAACCCGACCGACCCGAACCGGAACATCCTCTTCAACTGGTCGGAGTACACGCTGAACGACTCGGGCCTGTGGATCAACAGCACGCAGGTCGACATGTTCTCCGCGCCCTACGCGGTGGGCGTCCAGCGAGCCGACGGCAGCACCGCGAGCACGGGCAGGCTGAAGCCCGGCGGCTACAACGGCGTCTTCAGCGCCCTCAGGCAACAACCGGGAGGCTGGGCCAACCTGATCCAGACCCGGCCCGACGGCACCGTCCTGCGGGCGCTGTCGCCGCTGTACGGCCTGGAGACCGGGGCGCTGCCCGCCACGGTCATGGACGACTACATCAACCGCGTCTGGCAGAAGTACACGTCCTCGACGCTGACGGTCACGCCCTTCGCCGACCAGCCCAGCACCAAGTACTTCGGCCGTGTCTCCGGCGGCGTCATGAACTTCACCAACAGCGCCGGAGCCGTCGTCACGAGCTTCCAGAAACCCGACGCCTCATCCGTCTTCGGCTGCCACCGCAGGCTCGACGCCCCGAACGACCTGGTGCGCGGCCCCATCTCACGCACGCTGTGCGCCGGCTTCAACCGCTCCACGCTGCTGGCCAACCCCAACCAGCCCGACCCCACGGCCGACGCCTTCTACAAGGACAGCGTCACCAATCACTACGCCCGCACCATCCACGCGCAGATGGCCGACGGCAAGGCCTACGCCTTCGCCTTCGACGACGTGGGCCATCACGAGTCGCTGGTCCACGACGGCAACCCGCGTCAGGCGTACCTCACCCTCGATGCCTTCAACTGACCGGTGCGCGGCGTGCTCCGGCCAGGCCATCGGCGCCGTGAATCGACCGGGGCGCCGGTGGCCTTGCCAGGTAGCTAGCGCGTCTACCGCGCACCTGAGGCAGACTCGTGGTGGTGTGCGGAGGCTTCCGCGACCTGCTTGAGCGCCGAGGTCGTGGCGCGGTCGCCGACCTTGGCCGGCTGCTCGTGCGCCATGTGCGCGGGACGGTCACGATCATGTTCGTGGTCACGGCGGAAGTGGGAGGGCTCCAGCCGGGCACCGGGGCCGGGGGCCTCCGACGGGGCGTCGGCGGCCGACTGCCCGCCTTTCCGCGCGGTACCGGGCTCACGATCTCGGGCGCCGTCGTCCGTCGCCGCCTCCTCCTGGATGTCCTTCCGGGAATGCGGCTGAGTCAGCCAAGCGATGGCAGCGCCGGTGATCGCCACGGGCCACTCCACCACCCCGGCCACGCCGAGCACACCCGCGCCGGTGTACACAGCGATCCGACGTCCGCGCGGCGAAACCGCGCCGATCCAGTCCAGCGCACTGTCGGCGACCTTGCCCACCTGCTCGGCGCCGGGCAGGCGGCGCAGCGTGGAGCCGACGGCCCGCAAGGGCTGAGGAAGATCTGGCTGACTACTCCTGACCTGGCTCATATCGATCTCCCTCCGCGGGTTCAAAGGGCCAAAGGGGTAAAGCTCCGGGTTTCCATTGTCATGCCGCATATGCGTGATTCCGAGACCTGGGGGGCGGGCCCGCCCCGGTACTCGCGTGCCCTGCCCGCACCGGCCCCGATCGGTCGCCGTACGGCTTCAGCGGCCGTGGTGCGACGGTGAGCGAGCCGGTGCTGATCTTCCGGAGGACCGCATGTCAGGGCTGTTCGGACAGGCGGAACGTCTGTGCGGCCGAGTTGTCGCAGGGACGCTGCACCAGTTGCACGCTGTCCGCTGAACTGCCCGTACCGCTCAGGCACTTGCCGCTGTGCCGTGCGACGAAGTGGTAGGCGCCGGACGCCTCGCGGACGGGGAGCCACTGCTGGTTGCCGCCACCCCCGTAGGACCACAGCTGCAAGGGCGCGCCGTCGGCGGTCGAGACGCCGGTGACATCGACGACCTGCTGCGGATTGCCCCGGATCGCGATGCGTGTGTAGCCGCTGTCGGTGGCGCGGAACTGGAACTGCTGCGCCGTGGTCTGGTTGCAGGTGTACTGCTGGATCGCGGTGCCGTTGGCGGTGGCCGCCGCCCTGGCGTCGACGCAGGTGCCGTTCGCGGCGCTGGCCAGTGAGTACCAGGCCGTCTCGGAGATCGGGTCGGTGGGTGCGGGGGTGTCGCCCGCGCCGGCGAGCCACTTGAGCCCGTCGATCAGGAAGCGGTTCTGGGTCGGGCTGGCGAAGGTGGACGACAGCCGTGTGTTGGAGGCGTAGTCCATGGCGTTGTGGCCGAAGTTCGCGTACAGCATCCGGTACTGGGTGTTGGTCCACAGGATCGGGTAGTAGCCGCTGTACCAGGACTGGTTCGGGTCGGTGCCCAGGGGGAAGCTCGACGGGTCGACCGAGGCCAGGATCTTGATGTTCGGGTTCGTGCGCAGGTCGTTGGACCAGCTGTACCACTCGCTGACCGCCGAGGTGAACGTCTGGGGCAGGCTGGTGGTGGACGGGTGGGTCCGGTCCTCGGTGCGCAGCACGGCGGTCGTCGGTCCCCATGTGTTGGAGCGGAAGTTGCCGCTGCCGAGGAGCGTGTTGTAGTACCAGGGCCAGGAGGCGGCATCGGTGGTGAACGCCGAGACGTGGAAGCCCATCCAGCCGCCCCCGGCCCGCATGTACCGCTCGAAACCGGCCCGCTGGGCGGCGGTGTGCGGTGCGTCGTCGAGGAAGAGGACGACCTGGTAGTCGTTCACACCGCCGTTCGCGAGCAGATCCCAGTTGGTCGTCGAGGTGTAGGTGAAGTTGTTCTGGGCGGCGGTGCGCGGAAACCACTCGTTGGCTTCCTTGACGAAGTCGATGTGCGCGGCGTCCCAGGTGCCGCTGTAGAAGGCGATGACCTTGAAGGCGGCGGCCTGCGCCGCGGCGGACGCGTCGTGGGTGAGGGGGGCCGGGGCGGCCGTCAGTCCCAGGAGGAGCGCCAGCCCGGTCAGCAGCCGCGCCAGCAGCCGTCTCGCGGGTGACCCGGCCGGTGTGGTTCGAAGCATGTGTACTCCTGCGCCGGTGATGCGGCATGTGTGGGGGAGCGAAGCAGGGTGGGTGTGCACTGTGGGTGTGGGCATGACAATAAGGTCTGCGGCGAGCGAGGCGCGTGACGAGCAAGGGTTATTTCACTTCATGAGTTAAGGGGTGCTGGAAAACTCCTGTCAAGCCTTTGGTATAGGCCAATCCCGATGCTCCCGTCCGAGTACTTATGTCGCGACGGCGTGCCCGTCACACTGGGGAAATGGCCGGTTTCGGGGGGCGTGGCCGACGGCGCGCGATGGTGGCGGCAGGTGTCGTGGCCGTGGTGGCGAGCTTGCTGTGGAGCGGATTCCACCTTGCCCGCGGTGCGTTGGGGCCCGCGGACGTGGCGGCCGTGATCGGTGTTCCGCTGGGCGTTCTCGCTGTGGTGCTGGGCTTGCGGAGGCCGCCTGTTGACGACCTGGCCGACCAGGCCAGGGCGGCGGCCACGACACTGGCGGCCCAGATTCTGGCGGCGGAAGGGCCCCAACTGCGTCTGCTGTTGGGCGACGACACCGAGCGCATCAATCTCCGGTACACCCTGGTCGGCGGCCCGCGCCCGGCACGGACACCGGCCGGCGGTGGCCACCTGCTCAACGGTGACGACGACGGCGCGTCGATGCTGGACATAGCCACGTACTACCGCAGCACCAGACCTCGCAGACTCGTGGTCACCGGCGAGGCAGGCGCCGGAAAGACCACGCTGGCCATGGAGTTGATGCTGGCGCTGATCGAGGAGCGCGAGCTCGACGACCCCGTACCTGTGCGCCTGTCTGTCGGCGAATGGGACACCGCCGTCTCCTTGGAGGACCACCTCACCGCGTATCTGGTCCGTGCCTACCAGTGGTCCAGAGGCATGGCGGCCCAACTGGTGGGGCAGCGCCTGGTGTTGCCGGTCCTCGACGGCCTGGACGAGATGGACCCCACGCTTCCCAATGGCAGCCCCGACCCCGAGGCCGTCCGCGCGCGGGCCGCACTCCAAGCCCTCAACCGCTACCAGGACGGCCGCGATGCCGCACCGCTCGTCCTCACGTGCCGAACCGGTCACTACGACGCCCTCGGCCACGCCACACACCTGGTCAAGGCCGCCCACATCGCCATCGAACCCGTCGAAGCCGCCGATGCCCAGAGCTACCTCGCCGCCCGCACCGCCGACCCCACCCGGTGGCAACCCCTCCTCGACACCCTCAGCAACCACCCGCACGGTGTCCTCAGCCGGTCGCTCAGCACTCCCTGGAGACTCTGCCTCGCCGCGACCGTCTACGCCGAGGAGGGCGATCCGGCCGACCTCCTCGCCCACCCCTCCCCGGACAGCCTCGACCAGCACCTCCTCGCTCGCTACATCGCTGCCGCCACGAAACGCTGTCCCTCCCCGGGTTACGCTCCCGAAGAGGTCCACGGCTGGCTGCACCACCTCGCCACCCACCTAGCGGCACAGGGCGCGGATCCGACGCCGGACAACGGCGCGACAGGAACGAGCGGCGGGCCCGGAACCGACCTGATCCTTCACCGCCTCTGGCCCCTCGCGGGCGCGCGACAGGTCCGCACCCTGCACACCGTCCTCACCACCGGCCTCTTTCTCGTGGCCTGTGCCGGGCCGGCGATGATGCTCCGTGTTCCCGCCTCGCTGATCGGCCTTGTCGTGGCAGCGGCCCTGGAAGTGGCACTCGGCGCGGCATCATCCGACGTGCGGCCACCTCGGCGGCCCAACTGGCAACAGCTCAGGGGCCGGCGCATCGTCCAGTTCCTCGGCCTCGGGATGGTCCTGAGCGGTGTCGTCACCGCGATCAACGCTCTCATCGGAACGTACCTGGGTGGCTTCGCGGGCGGAGCCCTGGGCGGGACGGTCGGCGGGCTCGGCGGACAGATAGCCCCCACCCTGGGCTACGGCGTCTTCGGCGGCCTCGCGATGGGGCTGTACGCGACCGTCGACGGACCACCGTCGCCCGCAGCGCGGCCCGGGGAGGTGCTCCGTGACGACTTCCTGTGGTCCCTGGCCTTCGCCCTGCTTTTGGGCGCCGCCTCCGGCACCGCCTTCGGGCTGACCGACGGCCCCGCCGCGGGAACGGTGGCCGCCCTGGTCATCGCCGTATGGGGAACTGTGGGCCTGTCGATGAGCGGAGCCCGGCCGGGACAGCGTTATCTGGCATTTGTGATCTGCTCTCGCCTCCGCGCCAAGACACCTCTGCGCTTGCGCACATTCCTGGACTGGGCCACCAGGGCCGGAATACTGCGAAAGTCCGGCCCGGCCTATCAATTCCGCCACCGCGAGCTTCAACACTGGGTAGCTGAGCACCCCGTTCCCGCGGACAGCCGGTGAAGAGCAGAAGGCCTGCCTCACCGTTTGATGCGGTTGCGCATGGCGAGGACGGCCAGTGCGAGGAGGGCCGGCTCGGTGAAACGGCAGATCATTTCCGTGTAGGTGCCCCAGGTGGTGAGGTCCTGGCCGCTCGAGCGAAACACGACCGAGTTCAGGACCACCTGAAAAGCCTTGTCGAAGCGTTCCGTTGTGAAACGCTCCCCGACGGGCAGGGTCAGTCGAGGGTCCGGCTTGTCCAAGGTCAGCGTTACGCGCCCGCCTCCGGCAGGGACGGCGCCGGTGGCGGTTTGCCGGGGTGCTGAGTCCGGCAGGCCGAGCCCCATGACGAGCAGGACGGTCGCCGCCATGGCAGCCAGCAACCAGGCCACGGCGCGGGAGGCGCGCAAGCCGTAGCCGGAGAGCAGCCAGTAGCACCACAACAGCCCGCGTTCGCCGGGCGGGGTACTGCTGCGGTCGTGACGCCGCATCTCCATCTCGCCGTAGTAGAAGTCCGCCGCGCCGGGCTCGTTCTTGCCGTCCTCGAATGCCTTGCGCAGCTGCCGGTAGATCACGGCTACGTCTTCTGGGTCAGGGGTGAGTTCGACGGTGGGGTGGTGGCGTCCCGTGTGCCAGAGACGGCGGGAGCTGTGACCCGGCGGCGGGGCGGGCTGGCCGGCTGTCTGGGCACGCCAGTGGTGTTCTTCGGCCAGGGCGCGTCTGCGGGTCCAGCGGTAGGGCCACACGCCGTGGCGGAGATGGAGGCCGGTGGGCGTGGCCGCGAAGGCGCAGCGGCCTTCCAGGCGGAGCTGATCCAGGTGGAAGGCGCCGGAGAACAGGCAGAAGCTGAGGTCGGTGTCCGTCAGGACCAGGTGCGCGGCGTCCACGCCCTGCACGGAGTGCATGACCACCCCGCTCCACTGGCCGGCCAGCGGTTCCTCAGCCAGCGAGGTTCTTCCGTACGTGAACGGGGTCGGATGAGCAGTGATCGCCATCGGGGTGGACAGCACCGCGTGACTGAGATCCACGACCGAATACCGCAGGCGCAGGGTCGCGGTGGCTTCCCACCTCGTTCTCTCGCAGACCAGCGAGGGTGCCGCTATCTGAATGCTCACGGGCGTCTCGAACAGCGCCCCGGAGAGATCAACTGCGTCCGCGCATACGAGTGGCCCTAGCTCGGGCGCCGCGGTGAACCGTGCTTCGCCGAAGTCGGCCTCGTCCAAGAACACGGCGGTAGCGAACTCGGCACGGTCGGCGAACTGCGCCCTGTGGAACGAGGCGTGGTCGGAGAATCGAGCCCCGTGGAAGTTTGCCTCGTCGGAGAACTCGGCAAAGTGGAACCACCCACCTTGGGAGAACTCGGCGTTGCCGAACATGGCTTCCCTGGAGAAGCGAGCCGCGCCGAAATTCGCCTCGTCGGAGAACTGCGCTCCGACGAACCAGGCCGCTCCCGCGAACCGCGCTTCGCCGAAGTCGGCCTCGTCGGCGAATCGGGCCCGGCTGAAGTTGGCGGTGCCGAAATGGGGTTCTTCGGTGTCCGGGTCGCGGAGCGCATTGAGCAGGAGCGAGATCAGGGCTTCGGTGAACGGGGTGCCTCGGTGGTCGACGTTGTCACCCGGGTTCAATGCGGCAAGGTATGCGCTGCGTTCGGTAGTGCTGAGGTGGGCCAGGCAGGCAGTGTGACCGGGAACGTGGATGCCGCCGCAGTCGCCGAGGCCGGTGACGAGATCGGCGCGTCCGCAGCGTGGCCAGGTCGGCTCAGACAGGGTGAACATGTGAGGAGTTTTCCTCCGCGGCGGCAAGCCTGCACGGCGCTCTGCGCTCCCGGTAGCGGCTGGGAGCGCAGATGGTGACCGCGGTGTCCGGGGTGAGTGCGGCGACCGTGGCGCTCGCTCAGCGGGACTCGACGGTCATCATCATCTTCCCGGGGCGGACGGTTACCCGGGCCACAGGACGTACCGTCTGACCAGGCGCCAGCGTGAATCGCGCCTGCCGCAGAATCGTGGCGAGGCCGACGATCAGTTCCAGCATCGCGAACCGGTCCCCGATGCACCTGTGCTTGCCCGCGCCCCACGGCAGAAGAGCCCCCTGCGGGGGCTTCTGCGCGCTGTCCAGCCAGCGGTCGGGATCGAACCGCAGCGGGTCGGGATACAGGTCGGGGTCACGGTGCAGGGCGTGCTGGCAGTAGGCCAGGTTGGTGCCGGCGGGCAGGGTCCACGGCCCGAGCTTGGTCTCGGTGAGGGTGCGGCGTGTCAGGAGGAAGCCGGTGACGTGGAGGCGGAGCACTTCCTTGATGACCCGGTCCAGGACCGGCAGTCGGCCCGCGTTCGCGAAGGTGATCGGCCGGTCGCCGAGCACTTCCTCCAACTCGCCCAGTACGTCGGCCTCGATGGCGGGATGACGGGCCAGTTCATAAAGCACCCAGGCCAACACCGTGGCCGTGTTCTCGGTCCCGGCCAGAGCCAACGTCAAGATCTCATTGGAGATCTGCTCATCCGTCAGCGGACGGCCGGTCTGCTCGTCGTGCACGGTCATGAGCACGGACAGCATGTCGCCGCCGTCGAGGTCCTGGCCGGAGGTGCGCAGCTCCGTGACCGCCTCGGAGATGGTGGCCCGGATGGCGGTGCGAGCCGTGTCGAAACGCCTGTTGAGCGGAAGCGGCAGGCGTTTCGCCCAGCCCGGGATCATGATCCGCAAACCGATGCTGTCCATCACGGCGGCCATGTTCTGACGCAGCTCGCGGAACGTTCCTGCATCCAGGCGATCGGAGAAGATCGTTTTCGTGAGCATGTCCAGGGACAGACTGATCATGGTCTCGCGTACGTCCATGCGCCGGCCGGACTCCCAGGTGTCGAGCTCGGCTTGAGTCACGGTCCGCATGATCTCGACATACCGCCCGAGCTCCGGGCGGGCGAAGGCGGGGTACATCTGCCGCCGCTTGGCGCTGTGCTCCTCTCCGGCGACGGTGACGACGCTGTCGCCGAGCAGTTCGCGCATCTCGTCGAAGAAGTGGCCCTTGTCGAGGGTGCTGGCGATCGGGTCACGAAGCATCGCGTGGATCAGGGCGGGATCCTGGACTACCAGTGTGCGGGTGCCCGGCTGGAGTGTGATCTCCACCATGGGGCCGTACCGATGGCGGAGCGACGCGATGAAGGGGAGGGGGTCGGGGAAGAGCCGGAAGAGATGTCCGAACAGCGGGAGCGATCCCGCCGCCCGAGGTATGGGGGGAGGCTCAACGAGCGTCACTAGGTGGTCCTTTCGTGGTGATCGGGCGCCTGAATGACTTCCCTTCGGCGGCCGCACGGCAATCACACCGGCCACGTGTCCTCCACCACGCACGCGCCCGGTCAACCGTGAAGCGAGGATGCGGCGCAAGCGGGGTGGCCCGGTTGGCCGGCGGCCCGGCCCCGCTCGCGAGCCGAACCCCCTCGAAAGCGCTGCCCCGCCATGCGATTGACTGGGCGTCCGGCGATGACCGGGCGACGCGCAACTCATGGGGGAACACGCGGTGACGAGCAACGACACTCCACGGACACCGGACGCGCAATGGCTGGAGGAGCGGCTGGGAGAAGGCTCGCTCTGGCGGCCGGACGAGGCTTGCCTGCCGGCCGAGCTCACCGACGCCGAGTCGAGGGAGTTCCTGCTCACGGTCGGCTTCCCCGCCGTGGACCTCGACATCGTGGGAATCGACACCAGGCACCTGCTGGAATCGGACGAGCCGAGACCCCTCGACTCCGACGAGATCTACGGCAACCGCTACCCCGACGACGACTCCCCGCCCAAGAACTTCAGCTTCACCATGGCCCTCTGGGGAGATCAGCACCTGATGCTGGACGCGGCGGACGGAGGGATCACCCACTACGACCCCAACGGCTGGGACCACGGCGACGGATGGAAGGGGCCCGCCGCCGACTCACTCCCCAACCTGGCCGTGCTGCTCGCGCTGATCGCCGAGTCGAGCACCGCCCTGAACACGGAGGACGACGGCCTACGCGCCGCCGCAGCCACCGAGCTTCGCCGGCGCATGATCGCCCACGACGCGTGCGTGGACGACTCCGAGTTCTGGGACGAGATCTTCGAGTGTCTGGAGTGAGACGCCCGAAGAGCGGCACGTGAGCGCAGCAGCGGTTTCACGCCAACTCTCCCTCCCTCTCGCCGATTTGAGAGCAAAGCCGAGAACCGTACGCCAACCACGCGCGTGATAGCGGAGTACGCATTGGCATGCTCACGAGGCGGGGGATACGCGAGTGGGATCCACAGCACGCGCGAGAACGGCGGCACTGACCGCCGTGGTGGTCGGGGCGCTGGTCACCGGGGCGGTATCGGCCGGGGGCCAGTCGGCGCAAGCCGCCGGCACCGCCGCGCAGGACGGGAAGAGGGTTCCGGCGAAGGCGAAGCCACCGGCGGCCGTCACGCTGATCTCCGGCGACCGGGTCGACGTCGGATCCGACGGCCGGCCGGTTCGGCTCGTGCGCGGCAAGAGCCGTGAGGGCATCGGCTTCTCGGTGCGGCGCGAAGCAGGCCACACCTACGTCATCCCGCAGGACGCCCTGCGCCTGGTCGCCGACGGCGTACTCGACCGGCGGCTCTTCGACGTCGCGCAACTGGTCAAGGACGGGTACGACGACGCGCACCGCACCACGCTGCCGCTGATCGTCGGCTACCGGCAGGGCGGCACCGGAGCAAGGGCCTCCGACCCGTTCGCGGGCGTCGCCGTCCGCGAGCGCCAGGCGCTGCCCGCGGTCGGCGGCGAAGCCTTCGAGGCACCCAAGACCGGCGCACCGGCGCTGTGGGAAGCCGTGACGAGCCGCTCCTCGGCCCGTGCGTCTGGCGGTACGGCCGCCTCCGCGCGGCCCGTCGCCCATGTCTGGCTGGACGCCAGGGTCCGGGCCAGCCTGGCCGAGAGCGTGCCGCAGATCGGTGCGCCGACCATGTGGAATTCGGGCTACACCGGCAAGGGCGTCAAGGTGGCGGTCCTGGACTCGGGCGTGGACGAGACCCACCCGGACCTCAGGGGCGTCGAGGTAGCGCAGAAGAACTTCAGCTCGTCCCCCGACGTCAAGGACCGCTTCGGGCACGGTACGCACGTCGCCTCCATCATCGCCGGGAGCGGGGCGAAGTCCGACGGCCGCTACAAGGGCGTGGCGCCCGGCGTGAAGCTGCTGGACGGCAAGGTTCTCGGCGACGACAACATGGGAGACACCTCGGGCATCATCGCCGGCATGCAATGGGCCGTCGACCAGGGGGCCAAGGTCGTCAACATGAGCCTGGGCGCTCTCGACTCGCCGGGTGTCGACCCGAAGGAGGAGGCCGTCGCCCGGCTGTCCGGCAAGGCCCTGTTCGTGGTGGCCGCGGGCAACTCGGGCGAGGGGCCCCGCACGATCTGGTCGCCCGGCAGCGCTCCCGAGGCGCTCACCGTCGGCGCCGTGGACAAGGCGGAGGCGATCGCCGACTTCTCCAGCCGCGGCCCGAATCTCGACGGCACGCCCAAGCCGGACCTCACCGGCCCCGGCGTGGACATCACCGCCGCCCGCACCACCCAGAGCGAGGAGCCTTCGGGCGAGGACTACATAGCGCAGTCCGGCACGTCGATGGCCTCCCCGCACGTCGCGGGCGCCGCCGCCCTGGTGCTCCAGCAGCACCCGGACTGGAGCGGAGCCCGGCTGAAGGCGCTCCTGACCGGTTCGGCCACACCCAACCCGCGGCTGAACGCCCATCAGCAGGGCTCGGGCCGCGTGGACCTGGCGCGCGCCGCCACGGCCTCGGTGGTCTCCGAGCCCGGTTCCCTCGGCTTCGGCACGCACGCCTGGCCGCACGCCGACGACAAGCCGGCCGCCAAGACCCTCACCTACCGCAACCACGGCACCCAGCCCATCACGCTGCGGCTCAGCGCCTCCGGGACCGACCCCTCGGGCAACCCCGCCCCGGAAGGCATGTTCACCGTCAAGGACACCCAGCTCACCGTTCCGGCCGGCGGCACCGCGAAGACCACCGTCACCGTCGACACCCGCAAGGGCACCGTCGACGGCGCCTTCGGCGGCACCGTGCTGGCGTCGGGAGACGGGCAGCAGGTGCGCACCGGTCTGGTGGTCGAGCGGGAGGTGGAGTCGTACGACGTCACTCTGCGGCACATCGGCGCCGACGGCGCGGCCCCGGCCACCTACGCGACGACGCTCACCCGCAGCGGCGGGCCCGGCGAACGCGTGGAAGCCCCGGACAGCGAGAACGGCACGGTCGTCCAGCGGCTGCCGAAGGGCTCCTACCAGTTGGAAAGCCTCGTCTTCGCCGAGGACAACGAGGTGGGCTTCTTCGTCCAGCCGGTCCTGGACGTGACCCGCGACGTGACGGTCACCCTCGACTCCCGCAAGGCGAAGCCGTTCGTCGTGAAGGCCCCCGATCCGGCCGCGAAGCTCGTCAACTCCACCGTCGGCTACAGCGACGACGCCACGGGCGTGTCCAACACCTGGTCCAGCAACGGCGTTCCGCCGATGCGCACCGCCGCCCTCGGCCCGGCCTCCGACACGCTGCGGGCCCAGTTCAACGGAGTGTGGAAGACACCCGGCGCGGCAGGCCGCAACGTCGACTACCGGCTCGCCTTCAACCGCAAGGGCAGCTTCTTCACCGGCCTGAACCGCACCCTCACCCGGGCCGACGTCGCCGAGGTGAAGCTCGGCTTCGGCGCGTCCGTCACCGGAGCCAAGGGCGTGGTCGAGATCATTCCGATGGACGAGGGCGGGTCGACCGTCGGCATCACGGAACCGCAGGCGCAGAACCTGCCGCAGGCCACCACGCACTACCTCAGCACGGACGGCGTGCGCTGGTCCTGGACGGCCAACCAGCTCAACGCGGGCGGCGAGGTGCGCATGACCTACACGAAGGGCTGGGTGGCCTACCGGCCGGGCTCCAGCCACACGCTGAAGTTCAACACCGGTGTCGTCGGCCCCGATCTCGCGGCGGGGAGCCCGGAGCAGCAGGGTGCCGAACGGACCGGTGACTACCTCAGCGCCTGGATCCCGCTTTTCAACGACGGCAGCGGCAACCCGGGGTCCTCGACCGTCACCGGCGGCTTCGCCCGGCTGGAATCCGGCGGGCGCATCCTCGCCGAGAGCCCGCCCACGGACTGGGTGGGCGCCGAGGTCCCCGCCGCCTTGGCCCCCTACCGTCTGACGGTCGAGGCGAGCCGCTCCGCCGAGGACACCTCCATCAGCACGAAGGTGGCCGGCGTGTGGACGTTCACCTCGGCCCGGCCGGCGTCGGACGGCACGGCCAGGCTGCCCCTGTCGACGGTGCGACTCGCGCCGAAGCTGAGCCTGCGCGGGACGGCTCCGGCGGGCAGCACGCTGACGGTACCGCTGAAGCTGAGCGGCGCGGCCGCCGCGGCCGGGCAGGTCGCCGCGCTGACCGTGAACGTCTCCTTCGACGGCGGCCGGACCTGGAAGCCGCTCACCGTGACGACCGCCGCGAACGGGGCGCGCTCGGTGAGCGTGAAGCACCCGGCGACCGCCAAGGCCGTGTCCTTCCGGGTGGACCTGAAGGACAAGAGCGGCAACACCGTACGCGAGACGATCACGAACGCCTATCGGCTCGCTCCGTGAGGTGACCGGACGACGATGACCGTCGTCCGGCACCGGTGAACTCTCCGGCCTGCCCCCGCACTTGAGGGGACAGGCCGGATCCGCGTCGGGCCCGCGTACGTCGCGGAAAATCCGGCGACAGTCGAAGACGGGCGGGCTACCGTCCGAAGACATGTCTCCTTCACTTGAACGTCCGCCGTTTCAGGCCGACGAACGGACCGCGCTCGTCGGCTGGCTGGATCTCCAACGACAGATCCTGCGATGGAAGTGCGAGGGCCTCAGCGAGGCGGATGCCCACCGTTCCGTCATCCCGACTTCCCCGGCGATGACGATGGCCGGGCTCATCAGCCACATGAGGTGGGTCGAGCACATCTGGCTGGACGTGCTCTTCCTCGGTGGGGACGAGACGCAGAACCCGTCCGCCGACACGACGGACGAGGACGCCGACTGGCGCACCGACGGCCTCACGCTGAAGCAACTGCTCGCCGACTACGAGGCCCAGTGCGCCCGAAGCAACGCGATCGTGGCCGCGGCCTCCCTCGACGACATCGGCCGCCATCCCGGCTACCGCTCCGCCAAGGCCAACCTCCGCTGGATGCTCATCCACCTCATCGAGGAGACCGGACGGCACGCCGGGCACGCGGACATCGTGCGGGAGCTGCTCGACGGGACGAAGGGGTACTACTAGAGCCTGCCGCCGCCCCGTCCCCGATCACTGACGCGGCAGGATGCCGGCCTTGTGGTAGCCGAGTTCGAGGTAGCGCGTGCGAGTGCTCCAGGAGCCGAGGTCGGGCGTGTTGGCCCGGATGTCGTGCCAGGACTCGGTGCCGAAAGCCGCAGCCCTGCCCACAGCCGCCGTACCGGAACGGTTCCCCGCGTCGTGCGCGGGCAGTGGTTGGCCGGGGCGCCCGGCCCACAGCCGTACCCCCGAACGCGCCTCGGACTCGCGAACGGGCTCCCACCAGCCCACCGAGAACATGCCGGCAAGCTCGTGCATGGCGATGAAACCGGCCAAGCCCTCCTCGGGGTCCGTGGGGTCCGGGCGCTCGGTGAGGGCATGCCACAGGAAGCGCATGTTCGGTAGCCGTACCTCGGGCTGGAATCGGTACACGAGCCGCTCCAGCCGGATCGAGCCGATGCGCGGCAGCGGTACCCGGGCGAGCGGTACGACCTCGCGCTCGCGGCCGGTCCAGGTCAGCGTCTCGTTGCGGCCCCGGTAGCCGGGCTCGCTGAAGACCGTGACGTGAAGGTGTTCTCTGCGATCAGGGCGGCGGTTGTGCAGCATGCCGGCCCCGGCGACGGCCCCGCCCACGGAGGCCAGGCCCGCCAGGAGGGCTTTGGTCCTGCGGCTCATCGGCAAAGGGGGCACCTCGCTTCTGACGGGACGGGCGCCTCCATCATGCGCCACCGACGGCCCGCAGCTCTACGGTCGGGCAGGGTGCCGAAGAGGACCATCGCGAGACCCCGCATCCGCCGGCGCCGGGCGAAGCAAGTCGGCTGCAAGTCCCTTGCAATCGGGCTCAGAAGACTGGTTGCCATGACTTCGAGCAACACGTCGGGCAACACGTCCGGTTCCACCGCCCACCCCTACACCCGCGAGATGGCGATGATCCACCAGGTGTTCCGCCGCGAGTCGCGCCTGCTGGCCGAGCTCGTCCAGGAGGTGCCGCCCGGCGACACCGCACGCGCCGGGACACTCGTCGAGCACTGGCTGCATCCTTGGCGCGGAGCCGCGCAGCGGCGGAGTTCGCTGCGTTGTCAGTGGCCTGCACTATGTTGATCACATGAGCCGAAAGGGGGGTGGGCCGGGTGATCCGTGCGTACAAGTTCCTCATGCGGCCCACCGTGGGCCAGACGATTGCGCTCGGCGAGATGCTGCGCGATCACTGCTCTCTCTACAACGGCGCCTTGCAAGAACGCCGTGACGCCTACCGGCATGTGTCGAAGACGAGCATCAAGTACGGGCAGCAGTCGGCGCAGCTCAAGGAGATCCGGGCGTTCGACCCGCAGCGTCAAGGCCGGTGGTCTTTCTCCAGTCAGCAGGCCACCTTGCGCCGTCTGGACAAGGCGTTCGCCGCGTTCTTCCGCCGGGTCGTGTCCGGCGATAGGCCGGGCTACCCGCGCTTTCGGGGCGTGAACTGGTTCGACACGGTGGACTTCCCCAAGGACGGCGACGGCTGCCGCTGGGACTCCACTCCGCACGACCCCGTCACCCGCGTTCGGCTGCAGGGTGTTGGGCACGTCAAGGTCAACCAGCACCGGCCGGTGCTCGGGAAGGTCAAGACGGTGTCCGTCAAGCGTGAGGGCAAACGCTGGTACGTCATCCTGACTGCCGAGCAGCCCGAGCCCGAGCCGCTTCCCAGGACGGGCAGCGTGGTCGGCATCGACATGGGCCTAGCCAACTACCTCGCCGACTCAGGCGGCGAGTTCCTGCCCCACCCGCGTCACGGGCGCAAGGCCGCCGCGAAGCTGGAAGCCGCGCAGCGGGCACTGAGCCGGTGCAAGCGGCGCAGCAACCGCAGACGCAAGGCCGTCCACAAGGTCGCCGGCCTGCACCGCAAGGTCCGCCGTCAGCGCCTGGACCACGCACACAAGACCGCTCTTGACCTCGTGCGACAGCATGATTTCATCGCACACGAAGACCTCAAGATCCGCAACATGCTCCGCGCCCCCTCGCCCAAGGACGACCCCGAACAGCCGGGCGACTTCCTTCCCAACGGGGCGGCGGCGAAGGCCGGACTCAACCACTCGATCTCGGATGCCGGATGGGGGGTGTTCCTGACGATCCTGCACGCCAAGGCTGAAAGCGCCGGACGAGAAGTGATCGCCGTGGACCCCCGCAACACCTCCCGCACCTGCCCCGAATGCGGGCATGTCTCAGCGGAGAACCGGCCCACCCAGGAGAAGTTCCACTGCGTTTCGTGCGGCCACCAGGCGCACGCGGACACGGTGGGCGCCCTGAACGTTCTACGGGCCGGGCTGGCCCGTCGCAAGGCCCGCCAGGGTTAGCGAGAAGCCCCCGGCCTCAGCCGGGGGAGGAGTCACGACAAGGGAATCGTACGGTGCACCGGAATCCGATGGGCCGGGAAGCTGATGGTCTCGCTGCCCCGGCACTTCACCATCTGGAGGGCGACCGCTTGTTACTCTTTCCGATCATGCGAGCCCTCTTCCCAGGATCCTTCGACCCGGTCACGCAAGGGCACGAGGACGTACTCCGGCGCGCTGCCCTCCTGTTCGACGAGGTCGTGGTGTGCGTGATGTTCAATGCGCACAAGGCCGGCCGCCTGCCCATCGCGGAACGGCTGGACCGGCTCCGCGCGGCGGCAGCCGGCTTGAGCAACGTCACGGTCGACTCCCACACCGGCGGCCTGCTGGTCGACTACTGCCGCCGAGTCGGAATCGACGTCGTCATTCGCGGAGTGCGTGGCGCGTCCGACCTGGAGTACGAACTGCCGATGGCCCGCATGAACCACGAACTGGCCGGAGTCGAAACGTTCTTCATCCCTGCGGACCCCGCCCTGGCCCACGTCTCCTCCACCCTCGTCACCGCGGTGAGTCAGCAGGACCGCGGTGGCTCTCAGCTGAGCTGCTCGGCGAGTCCGACGACGATGCCCTCGGGCCCGCGGACGTAGCAAAGTCGATAGACGCTCTCGTACTGCTCGATCTCGCCGACGAGTTCGCCGCCGTGGGCCCGCAGGCGGGCAACGCTGTCCTCGATGTCGTCGACGGCGAACATGACGCGGCGAAGGCCGAGCGTGTTCGCCGGCGGTTCCTCCGGCTCGGGGGTGATGGCCTTCGGCCTGTGGAACTTCGCCAGCTCCACCCGCCCGGGGCCGTTCGGGACCCGCAGCATGGCGACGTCCTGCTGCACGTCCTCGAGGCCGATGACACGTTCCGCCCCGCGCCAGTCGAGCGGCCCCTTGCCCTCGAGTTCCATGCCGAGGTTGACGAAGAACGCGATGACAGCCTCAAGGTCGTCGACGACGATGAGGACGTTGTCCAGCCGCTGGATCGCCATGCCGGGCCTCCTTCGTGTGGCGCGGCAACGGTGGCCGCTTGTGCCCCTGAGACGGAGCCGACGGGCCGTTCTCGACATCCTCGGCCACGTCGCCTCAATCGACCGGGATGTCCAGTCGATCGGCCATGGTGGTGAGGGCTGTACCGAGCGGGAGGGCGACGCGGGTGACGGCATGGCTGTCGCCCCGGGTCGGATCCCGGTTGATGATCAGCACCGGTTTGCCGCTCTCGACCGCCTGGCGGACGAACCGGAGCCCGGACATCACCGTCAGTGAGGAGCCCAGGACCAGCAGCGAGGACGCCTCCCGGACGAGCCTGCGGCAGCGCTCGACCCGCTGCGGAGGGACGTTTTCGCCGAAGAACACCACGTCCGGTTTGAGAATGCCGCCGCAGAGCGTGCAGGGCACGACTCGGAAGTCCCCCACCTGCGCGTCGGTGAGGTCGGCGTCGCCGTCCGGGTTGATGGCCGCGGCCACCGGATCGAAGCCCGCGTTCGCCTCCTCCAGGCGCTCTGCCAGCTCCCCGCGAGGACTGAAGGTGCCGCAGGAGAGGCAGACGACCCTCCCCAGGCTTCCGTGGAGCTCCACGACGTCCTTGCTGCCCGCGGCCTGGTGGAGGCCGTCGACGTTCTGGGTGATCACGGCGGCCAGCAGCCCGTGCCGCTCGAACGCGGCCACGGCTCGGTGTCCGGCATTGGGGCGGGCGCGACCGAACGTGCGCCAGCCGAGGTGGCTGCGTGCCCAGTACCGACGCCGGGCCTGGGCACTGTCGGTGAACTCCTGGTACGTCATCGGTGTGTGCCGGCTCAGGCTCCCGCCTTCGCCCCGGTAGTCGGGGATGCCCGACTCCGTGGAGATCCCCGCCCCGCTCAGGACCAGCACACCGCCGGCGCGCAGCGCGTCGGCGACCGGCTCCAGATCCGTGGTGCCCGATGGCCAGTCCTGGGGTGGGGTCCAGACGAGAGTGGGGCGCATGCGCATGGCGCAAGGGTACGCAGCGGCGTGCGGCCCGTGGCGCGGTAGTAGCGATCAGCGGGGCCACGATGGCGGTCGGCAAAGCCGCGCAATCGCACGCGACAAAACCCGGCGACATCGGCGATCGCCCCCGGGACACTGGTCGCCATGGATGAGGTCGAGGTCGTCGTCGCCCATTCCGAGCGCGCGACCCTGCGCGTCGGCGACGTGTTCCTGAAGGTGGACTGCGATCAGGCGCGCATCGACGTCGAGGTCGAGGCGATGGCCATGGTGCCGGTCCCGACCCCGAAGGTCCTGTGGCGCAAGCCGCCCGTACTCGCGATCGCCGCGGTCCCGGGGACGGCGCTGGGCCGCCTGGGCGAGCCGTCGACCGCGTCCCCGGCGGCGTGGGCCTCCGCGGGTGCCGCGGTCCGGAAGCTGCATGACGCGCCGGTGCCGCCCCGGCGGGGCCGAGCCGGCCGACCCGTCGACGAGGTGGCTGCGGAACTCGACACCGAGTGCGAGTGGCTCGTGAGGAACGGCGTCCTGCCCGCCGACCTCGTCACACACAACCGCCGGATCGCGGAAGCCGCGCTCCGGCCGCGGACTCCGGTGTTCACGCACGGCGACCTGCAGATCGCCCACGTGTTCGTCGACGGCGACGAGATCACCGGCATCATCGACTGGTCCGAGGCGGGCCATGGCGATGCCCTGTTCGACCTCGCCACCCTGACGCTCGGACACGAGGAGCACCTCGGCGACGTCGTCGCCGGCTACGGCGCCGACATCGACCTCGACCTGATCCGCGCATGGTGGTCCGTGCGCAGCCTGCTGGTGGTTCGCTGGCTGTCGGAGCACGGTTTCGACCCGTTCGAGCCGGGCTGTGAGGTCGACGTGCTCAGGTCCCAGATGTGAGTCTGCCAGGCCCCGGTTCCGCTGGCGTAGGCGAAGCAGCCCCGGGTGTTATTGAATGAGGGGTGCGGTCAGGAACCTCGGGACCCTGTCGCCCGGGTTCTGGTACGGCCCCGGCGTTGTGCCGGGGTCGGCGAGCGAGCTGAGAGAGCCGCATGGACTCCACCCCCACCCCCCCGTCCGCGTCGCCGTTCCACATGGTCAGCAGCGCATTGGGGCGGTACATCCCAAGGGGCGCGACGGCAGCGGCCGCCGGTACGGCCGGCACGCAGGGCGACAGCGGCGACCCCCCACAGGAACGGGCCACCCCCACCCCCGGCAGCCAGGAGCAAATACTCGGCGCGGTCAATCTGGACCAGGATCTGAGAATCACCCGCAGCAACCTGAACGCCCCCGTTTTCGCGGGGATCGAGGCCGCCACCGGGAGCGCGTTCGTCGATCTGCTGCCTCCCTGGGACGTACCCACGGTCACCCGGCGGTTGCGGCAGGTCCTCGAGACCGGTGAGCCGCACGTCGCCCGGGTCCAGCGCCTGCGGCGCGGAGACGGGTCGGAGCTGGTGGTCTCGATGAGCATCCTGGCCGCCGCGCCGCCCCAGGAGGGCCTGACCGTCTCGCTGATCGCGATGGCCAAGCGGCTGCACCTGTACGCAGCCGAGACCGCGATCGGCACATCGCTGGACATCGGCGAGACCGCGCAGTCGCTGGCGGACTCACTGCTGGCCTGGGGAGACGTGGCGGCCATCGACCTCGACCTCGCCGTGTGGACGGGCGAGGTGGTCACCGAGCAGCCGCACCGGCGTATCCGGCTGCGGCGAGCGGCCCTGGTGCCGGACCGGGCATGGCCCGACGGCTACGTGACTCCGGGTGACGATCTTCCCAGCGACGCGAGCCGTCTGCTGTCCCAGGCGATACGGCGTGACGATGCCGCGCGGGCCATCGTCATTCCCGACCGGGCGGCGATCGAGCGGGTTCTCGGCAGCGCGCGACTGGTACGTGCCCTGGTGCCCAGCGACCGGGCGGCGGGCGTGGCGTACATACCGCTGGTCCTGGACGGCTCACCGCCCGTCGTTCTGGGTGTGGCGGAGGTGTGGCGGCGGGCGGACCGGCCCTTCCACGACAGCGAGCTGCTCGACCTGCAGGAACTGGTGGCCAGGACCTCTCATCACGTGGACCTGGCACGTCAGCACCAGCGCGAGCACACGCAGGTACTGGCACTGCAGCGCCGACTGCTCCCGCGGTCGGGCGGCGACACCATCGAGACCGCCAGCATCTACCAGCCGGCGACCCCCGACAGCGCGGGCGTCGGCGGTGACTGGGTGAACAGCTTTCCGCTGTCGGACGGCCGTACCGCGCTGGTCGTCGGTGACGTCGTCGGGCACGGCCTGGGAGCCGCCGCGACCATGAGTCAGCTCAGCATGGAGGCCCGCGCGCTGCTGTCCGCGGGGCTGGCACCCGACGAGGTGCTGGAGCACCTGGACGAGACCGTGACGCTGCTGGACGACGCGGAGTCCGGGCTGGCGGCCGGGTACAGCGCCCTCGGCTCGACCTGCTGCATTGCCGTGTACGACCCGGTCAGCCACCAAGTAGCACTGTCCAGTGCGGGCCACCTCCCCCCGGTGCTGGTGCCCCCGGAAGGCCCCGGCAAGCCGGTCGCGGTACCCCCTCACCCCGGGCTGGGCGCCGAATTCGCGCTGCGGGAGCCGTTCGAGGTGCACGTGTTCGCCGCGCCCCCGGGTTCGCTGCTGGCCCTCTACACCGACGGTCTGGTGGAGGATCCCGCCCTGCCGATCGACGAGGGAATCGGCAGGCTGGCGGATGCCGTGTCCAAGGTGCATCCCTGGGATGCCCTGCCGGAGGCCGCGCGGGAACTGGTCTCCGCGCTCGCGCCGGCGCGCCGGCGCGACGACGTGACCCTGCTCCTCGCACGCATGATCGGCTACCGCAAGGAGGACACCGCGACCTGGCGTCTGCCCGCCCGCGGCGACGCGGCCGCGCGGTCCCGCACGCTGGTCGCCGCGCTGCTGCGGCAATGGGGCACCAGAGAGGACACCCGGGACAGTGTGCTGCTGGTCGTCAGCGAGCTTGTCGACAACGCGGTCCGCTTCGCCACCGGACCCATCACGCTGCGGCTCATCAGGACCAGTGACGGCCTGCTGTGCGAGGTGGGCGACACCGGCAACGGCAGGCCGCGGCTGGGCCGGGGCGGCCTCCTCGACGACGGTGGCCGTGGCCTGCACGTAGTCCATGGACTCACCACCCGGTGGGGGGTGCGGTGGACGGACACCGGCAAGGTGGTCTGGGCGTCGGTCGCGAAGTGAGGCGGCGAGAGTGAAGCGGGCGGTGTGCAGCCGTCAGCGGGCGAAGCCACCGCCGGTACGGATGCCCGACCGCTGCCACGCGCCTACAACCACTCGCCTTCCAGCGCGGTGGCCGTGAGGCCCGGCGCCGCCGCGTACAGGACGGCACGAGTGCCCGGTTCCTGCCCGGCGTCGTGCGCCCTGCGCATGATGTCGAAGACGGCGGCGCCGCCGCGGTTGCCGCTGGTGTAGCTGTCCCGGCTGTAGTCCAGCAGCCCCGACGGCCAGCCTTCGGGCATCGTCTGCTCCATGTACTCCAGCACGCGCGTCCCGCCGGGGTGCGCGAGCAGGACATCGGGGTGCCAGGAGTCGGGGTCGTCCTGGTAGCGGGTGCGCAACCACTCCCACATGGCGGTGACCGTCTCCTGCACGGCGCGCGGACCACGCCGGTCCATCACGAAGTGGGTGCCGTCCGCCCTCGTCTCCAGGCGGTGCAGGTCCTGGGTGCCGTGCAGAGTGTGGTTCCAGGCGGCGTCGAGCCGCAGCACCGACTCGGGCCTCGGACGGCCCGTGACGACCATGGCGACCGCGGTGTCCGCGAACAGCAGCCGGACGATCAAGGACTCCAGAGTGTCGTCCGCGGGCTGATAGGTGGTGCTCAGCGCCTCCGCGATCACGACCAGGACCACCCGGTCGGGGTCCGCGGCCACGAGATCCGCGGCCAGCGCCAGGGAGCGGGTCCCGGCGATGCAGGCCCACTGCGTGGCCGGCAGCAGCAGCACGTCGCTGCGGAGCGGGAGCTTGTTGGCCAGGGAGACGTCCAGGCCGGGCAGCGCAGGGGTGGTGGAGTGGCTGGTGATCAGGCAGTCGACGTCCGCCGCGTCCAGCCCGGCGATCTGCAGGGCCCCGCGCGCCGCGTGCTCGCCGTAGGACTGCACGGCCGCCCAGGCCGGCGCGGTGCGTTCCTGGACGGTCTGCGGCGCGGGTATCGCCTCGAGGGCCGCGATCACGCGATCCACGTCCTGTCCGCTGAACCCGTTTCCGGCCAGCGCCTCCCGGGTCGCCCCGACACCGGCGGCCGGCAGTCCGTTCCCGCTGCCGGGCGCGACGGCGGTCTCCAGTGGCAGCATCCACCCGCGCGCCTCGATGCCCGTGCTGGCCGCGATGCCGTCAATCCGCGGCGCCCACGCCGCGTCCGGGTGCCGACCGCGCACTTCGTCCACGATCTCGCTGGTCTTCACGGGGTGAGCTCCGTGTATCACGGCAGGCGGGCACAGGTATGCGGCCATGGTTGGCACCTTTCTACGGAGGGATGGGGGAGAGCGTCCCGAATGCTGTGTCATGCACCACTCCGGCACGGTGCATCCAAGTCGATGGCTGTCGGCTCTATTTCGGGCGTCGAGGTCCGGTTCGAGGATGGACGCTAAATGGACATTTGCGCTGTGATCTGGGCAACTTGGATCACTCTTGATGCGCGTGACGCGGCACACATTGCTGCGCATGGGGCTGACGAGGCGACGTAGCTACCTGGCGTGCCGTCAATCCGCAGTTCGGGTGCGTGATGTGCGTTACCGACTCGCTTGCGCGAGGCTCTGCCGTCGGCGTGACGTCCAGGAGCCGCAGTGGCGGCTGGTCAGTCCTCCTGAATGAGGAACCGCTGGCCGGCCTCTTCGCCGCATCGTCGCTCCGTAGCCTCGGCTCCCTCGCCGGTGTCGGAGATGCCGATGCATTGGCTGCTGTTGGCCAGACGCAGCCGGAATCCCTCAGTGCTGCCGGCAGTGGTGGCTTCCAAACGAAACAGGGTGGCCGGAGCACAGTTGTTCCGGGGTTCGAGCATGCCCTGCGCCGGGCCGGCGGTCATGAGGGTCAGGCATCCCTTCCCCTCTTGGGGGTGATGCCACTGGATGCGGAAGAGGCCCTCGCCGACCGGTTCAAGATAGGTGCGTGGCACGGTGGCCTGGGCGCAGGGGAGTTGGACGGCGACGGCGCTGGCGTAGGCGCCGTCCCGGTCGCGGCCGTCGGTCAGGCAGAGGTCGGGCGAACGGGCAGGGCGGATGGTGACCCAGCCGTCAGGAGGAGCCAGGACCTGATCGTCGGACCTGTCGGGAAGCAATCCCCAGGCGGCCAGGGCGAGCAGCGGGATCATGAGCGAGGCTGCCGGCGCGACCGTGCGGCCTTTGGCCCGGCGTGGCCGCGCGTCTGTGTTTTCCTCGGGCTCCGGTTGGACCTCTCCGGCCTCGCGGTCGGGCGCGGCGGCATCTGAGGCGATCCGGTTCCTGGCGTCCAGCCAGGCGCCGACCTGCTGACCGTCCCCGCAGGCGCGAACGAACGCGGCCAACACATCGGGCCGCGGCAGTGTCCGCCGTCGCAGGGTGTCGGCCAGCGTGCTGCGCGCCAAGACGTCACCGCTGCGGGCGGCCCGCTGCTCCAGTTCGCGGTAGGTCAGCCCCGAACGCTCCTTGAGCCGCTGCATCGACGCGACGAGGCCGGCCGCGTCCCGCGCCTCGTGCGGCGACAACTCCCCCCGGTTCCCCATGAACGTCATGCTGCTGCGGTGATCACACCTGGGGCAACGGTGGATTCGGTCATGCCCGCTGTCCGGGGCGGGATCCGGACAAGGCTCTGACCAGCCCGGACACCCCGCGTCTGTCCGGGACAGCCGGAGGTCGTTGCTGCGACCCGCCGGCGGTCAGCAGGGTCGTGGACGTCAACCCACCAAAGGAGAGGCTTCATGCGACTTCGTCATGCCCTTACCACCGCCGTTGCCGGCACCGCGCTGGCCATGGCCGCCGTGGCACCTGCGGAGGCGGCTCCCGTAGGCGGCTCCAGCTCGACCGGGTGCTCGACCGCCTCCGGTGTCTACACCTACGAGAAGACGGGTGAGACGGCGACGTACGACACGTACGACGCCTACTTCGACATCACCGTGCGAGACAACTGCTCCGGAGACGGTTGGGCGGGGTCCCTCTATCTGAGCTACCGCAAGTACAGCGGGGGCGTCTGGAGCTGGAAGTCCATGCAGCGCGTGAAGACGAACGGGACGTACAACACTACGCTGCACAACGTCCAGGGCGTGCAGATCAACGTCTGCGACTACTACCCCGACCGGTCGCCGCGCGGCTGCCAGCGCGTCTACTGACGTTCCCGCGGGAGTCGGCCGGCGCTCCTGACATGTGTCAGGGCACATCGCCGCTTCTCCGGGCTCCTGTGCGTTGAGGGCCCCGCCAGCGAGCTGGCGGGGCCCTCGTGCCATGGAACGCTCGCCGCGTGGAGCGGCACTGAACCAATGCAACATCGAGGTCAGCATCGGCCGTGGCCTGATCGGCTCAGGTTGCCAACTCCCATGCCAGAACGTGGAGTTCACGTGAAGTGATGGACATGTCCCATGGTGACGGGGGCACGACATGTCACGCTGAGTGCGCGACCAGCGCCCCCCTCCGGAAGACCAAGGACGCCATGAACCGCATCTCCTCGATCACGGATTCTGTTGGTCTGCCGCGCTTATGGGGGTGCCTGCTGGCCGCTGCCCTCGCCTTCACCTCCTTGAGTGCGAGCGGCGGGGCGGCCGTAGCCCGGCCGGCGGCTTCCTCCTTCGGAAGCCACTGCTCCTCGGAGAGCGGGAAGGTCGACTACGCCACGGACCGGCTGATGCTCATGCTCTACGGGGCCCGCGAGCGCGTGAGCCATTCTCAGAAGTGGAAAGCGTGGAACGAGTGGTCCAACGCGGCCATGGTCCTGGTCGAGGGCGATGGTCTGTCGGACGCCGATCTCCACAAGCTGGAGGAGCGTGAGCCGGTCCGCAGCGGGCCCGTCGTTGTGTACCGGAAGGTTCCGCTCGAATACGTCGAGCACTGCTTGCCCGAGGCGGAGTACGACCGGCTCTACCAAGGTGGCACCCGGTTTCTGCTGATGATCGGCGCCATGAGTTTCCCGGGGGAAGGGAAGAAGAAGCACGAGGCGAAGGACGAAAAGACCGGTCGCCACTCCGAGGAACTTGCTCTGGACGCTCTGGAGATCCTGCGTGCGGAGCACCCGGAAGCCTCACTGAAGCAGCTGACCTGGGCCTCGGAGCGTTACTACTGCGATCTATGCAGGAATCTCATCGATCCGGACGCCCGGCGTTATCACGCCTACGACTTCTCGCTCACCGAGACGGAACTCGCCGAGTGGAAGCAAGAACTCAAGTCCGCCGAGAGGCTGCCGGCCGGCCGACGAGCCGCCGAAAAGAAGTCGATCAACGGCAAGTACGAGTCACGCAGGTGGCTCCGGGGCCAAGAGGCCGGCCTGGGCCTCGGAAGAGGGAAGGAGAGAGCGAAGGCCAACTTCGGGCAGGCACAAGAGGACTTTCGCCGCGCTTACGAGACGGCCGCGGAGGAAGAGAAGAAGATCCGCTCCTACCAGGAGGCCGCATCCGACGTCATGGCGACGCAACAGCCGTCTCCCTGCCCCACGTCCGCCGGCGGCACAGTCAACCAGGCAGCTCTCACCACCGCGCGCACGCGGGCCCGCGACGCCGTCCCCGACTGCGGGGAGGAGCGACAGACCAGTGGCCTGGTGGGCGCGCTGGCAGATCCCGGCGCAGCGCCTGGAGGGATCGACTTCACCACCCTGGAACTGCGCTACCTCTCCGTTCCGGGCAACGGCTTGCGGTACGCCTTCGGCACGGAAGCCGGCGGAACCGGCGCCGCACGGCGGTCCGCGACCGGCCTACGGACTGCCCGTGAGGCATCCGACGCGTTCTTCGTGTGGCTGACGCTACCGAGATCCACGTTCTGGGTGAACCTCAACCCCAACGAGCCCGATCGGATCGTCGATTCCGACCTGGGCCGCACGGACGTGGGCCGGATCCTGCTCCAGGCCGACCTGCAGCTGAAGAAGACGACGGCCCGGCTGATCCATCCGGACCGCTCGCTGGGACAGCGGTTCTGGAACAAGATCTCCGGCACATGCATGTCGTTTCGTACATGGATTGTCCCGGGGCCGGCCGAAGTCGTCGACCTCGACGACGAGTTGTACATCCTCGACGCTCCGCTCGGGGTGCAGATGGAGTCTCAGTACCTTGATGGGCGCGGCTCCGGCGGAAGCGCGGCGTCCTGCGGCAAGCAGAGCGCGTCCGCCGAGGCGTGGAACGAGGAGGTGTTCCGCGATCTGATCCTGCCGCAGATCGAGAAGGCGGTGAACGACGACCCCGCGTACGCCGAGTTGCGCCGGGTCTACCTCAGCAGGGTGGCCGCCGAGTGGTACCGCGAACGGACCGACGACGCCTCGACAACGTATGGCGACCTGATCGACCGGGGCGACGTGGACGACTGGGTCACCGAGACCGACTGGAAACCCAGGGAGACCTTCGACCAGTACGTACGCTCCTACCGTGACGGCGAGTTCGACGTCACCCGGAAGACCCGGGACGGCGACTACATCCAGACCAGGACGTACATCTTCGGCGGGGTCGACTTCACCGGACTGGAGTTGCAGCGGTTGAGCTCGGCCTCGGCGTTCAGCGGCCGCTGGTCCGACATGACGCAGAACACCGAAAGGGCCACCAAGACGGTGGTGGCGGAGACGAGTCGACCCCAGATCTGGTTGGGCGGCGACAACACCCCGTACGTCGAGGAGCCCACCAGCCCGCCGTCCCCTCGGCAGCCCGGCGGCTCCACCGGGAAGGGCTCCGGCGACACAGGACAATCCACGCACGCCTCGGACGCGGCCGATCAAGGCAGCGGCTCCTCCGGCAACCTCGGCTGGCTGCCGCTCGCCGCCCTGGGCGGCTTCTGCGTTGTCCTGCTACTGAAAGGGCTTCTCGCGCGCCGCCGAGGAGCCGAAAGGACGGGGAGTCGGTCATGACCGGACAGGTGCATGTCAACCGAGGTACCGCCATCGGCGCGGGAGCCATCCTGCTGGCACTCGGCTGGCTGCTGGTGGCGCTGGCACTGCGCGCCGGGTACGACGCCGCGTCCGCCGAGTACACCGGAACGCCCGTCTGTGACGGCCAGTTGATGAGGCCCGGCGACTCCTGCATCGCCTTCGGCACCGGCGCCGGTGTTACGGGGACCTACGAGGAGATCCGGGCGGAGAAGAAGCGCGAGGCGAAGGCCGAAGCCTGGGGCTGGGCCGAGGCCGAGGGAGGTCTCGGTGCTGCACTCGTCGTCGGTGCGGCGGCCGGCATCGGATTCGGCGGTCGACTTGGGGCCCGGGCCAACGCATGGGTGTTCAGCGGCGTTGCGTTCATCCCGCTGCTCGGGGTCGCGGGCGCCGTGTGGTGGCTGCAGTCGCGCGCCGATGCGGCCTCGTCCGTGCCCGTCGGCATCCTCGGGCAGCACTGGCCGTGGCCCGACACGCCGTACTCGGCCGTACTCACCCTGGCCGCAGTCGCCTTCGTCGCCCTTGGCTACTTCGCTCAGGTCTTCGACTGGGGTGCGGAGGCACCGGCGCGCCAGACACCCCCGGTCACCCCGGGCAGCCCCACCACCGCACGCCGTCCCACCGCCGACCAGGCCCGCCAGGACGCGGAGGATAGACGCAGGGAAGGGCAGGACCGCTTCAAGGCGGCGGACGAAGCGTTCGACAAGGGCCTCACGGACGACCCCTGGAATGCCAACCGCCTCAGCCTCGACGCCGACGGGCAACCGTCGGCCCGTCATTCGGCCCGCAGCGCACAAGTGGCCAGGGCAGTGGGTGCCGTCGTCTTCCTCGTGTCCTGTGGGCTGGCTGCAGGACACGGGCTCCTCGGCCTCGCCCTGCCCGTCGCCGCCGCTCCGGCAATCGCCCTTGTGGTGAGCTGGTTGGTCTTCGCCGCCCGCGGCGTACGAACCTTCCCGGCGGGGGCGGTGGCCTGGCCGTACGGCGCCTGCGCACTGCTGTCCCTCTCCACGGCCGCCATCACCGTACTGACCCTGCCCGCGGCCACCTGGTCCGGGCTTGTGAACGCGGTGGCGTTCATGGGCGGATTCCTGGCGCTGACCGGGTGGTTCGGGCCTTCCCTGCCCCGTCCACCCGTCGCGGGAAGGATCCTGTTCACGGTCAATGGCGTCGCGCAGCTGCAGTTCGCGGCAGCCCTGCTGATCCTGATTTACCGCACCCCCGAACCGCGGGGACTCTCGACCTTCGTGACGTTCCTCAGTGCCATCGTGTTCACGTTGGGGAGCGCGCTGTCGTTGCGCCGCGCCGGCAAGACCGAGTCACAGGGGGCTGTCCCCGCCTCGCTGTCAGCCGTTTGCCTGGGGGCCTCCGCACTCACGCTCGCCGCCACCGCCTGTTGGGTCGCCTTCGCGGACGTCGGACCGCTCGGCTGGACCGTCGAGATCCTGTACACCATCGTGAGCCTTGTCCAGGCACGGGCCGCTTACCGCCGACTGACCGGCACACCACAGCCGGCGCCCGAGCGGAGGTCTGCTGCCGGAAGAGGCTGAGGAGAGGCGCTGAGCACCGAGCAGGGTGTGTAGCCGTGGCTGTCACAACTGCGGGCCC
This sequence comes from Streptomyces sp. NPDC093568, assembly GCF_044764945.1. Lineage (NCBI taxonomy): Bacteria > Bacillati > Actinomycetota > Actinomycetes > Kitasatosporales > Streptomycetaceae > Streptomyces > Streptomyces sp. NPDC093568. The sequence goes on from NZ_JBIWJD010000001.1 coordinate 2,272,128, forward strand.
TCCGTGGATTCAGTTGGCAGCGGGTTGGTGGGTGGACCGGAAGGCGGCGAGGGCGGGCAGTGGGGAGCCTGCTTCGTCGAAGAGGGCTTGGGCGTAGAAGGAATCGACTCCCTCTTCGACCTGGTTGTCGGTGAAGCAGGTGCCCCACCACATCACCCCGCCCCCGTTGGGCGCGTCGCGGACGGTGCGGAGCACCCCAGCGAGGAACGCGGCCTGCCCATCCGGGGTGAAGGGGAATTCCGGGCCTGCGTGTCGGATCGCTCCGTCGTGGCGGAACCTGCGGTGCGGATGGGATGTCTCGGTGATGACGACTGGTTTACCGGGGAAAGCGGTATGCAGGTCGGCGATCCGGCCTAGTCGGGCGAGCGTCGCGCCGTTGTGCCAGAGGGCATGGAACGAGAGGCCGATGAGGTCGAAGTCGATTTCGTGCCGTGCCGCATGCTCCAGCCACCACCGTGCCCCGTCGATGTCGGCTCCACGGTCGAGGTGGACCATGGTGCGGCACTCTCGTGGCAGTACCGCGCGGACACCGGCCGCGCCCGCGTTCAGCAGGTCGGCGACGATCACCCATTGGTCGTCGCTCTCCCAATACGGGTGGGGACCGGATTCGGGTGGGTGCAGCCGTCCACCGGCGCGCTCGTCCTGGTCCTTCTCGGCCCAGAGCAGGCCGTTGGTGATTTCGTTGCCGAGTTGCACGATCGTGGGTGGGGTTCCACTGTCCGCGAGTTCCGTGAGGACCGCCGAGGTGTAGGTCCGGACCTTGGATTTGAGGGCGCCGATACCCAGGTCGCGCCACGCCGCCGGCTTGTTCTGGCGTCCGGGATCGGCCCAGGTATCGGAGTAGTGCAGGACGAGGTGGATCCCCAGACCGGCTCGGGTCGCCGCCGTGGCCAGCCGCAGTGTCCGGGCGAGATTCATGGTGCTCTCGTCGGAGACCCAGAGGCTGATTCTGGCCGTGGTGACGCCGTGATCAGCGAGCGTCCTGGCTACCTGGGCCGCCCTTCCGTCAGGGCAATGAGACAGATCGGCGCCGCTGATGAAGTCGGCTTCTGTGAGGTCGTCGGGCGCGGGAGCGGAGTGGGGTGGGACCGCCGCGTCCCGGGGCGTCGCGGTCTTCGGCTGGTACGGGTAGTAGCCGTCGACGTCGAAGTTCAGGCCAAGGAGAGCCCGGCACAGGAAACGAGCCCTGCGGTGCCGGCCGTTGCCAATACTCGACGGGGTGTTCGCGTGGTCGACCAGTGGCGGGGCGAGGCGGTAGGCGTTCAACGCGACCTCGTGGGCTCTCTCGTTACGAGGCAGTGACCAGAAATAGGGGAAGGTATCTGCGCGTTGCACGGACGCGAAGTGCGCGTACATCTGAAAATCGAGCGGGTTCAGCAGCGGTCGCGTCGCGGTGAGCAGTTGCCGCGCTCCCTCCCAGGAAACGAGGTAGCCTTCGGTGCCCGCTCCTCCGACAACGTCGGCGTAGGAGATCACCGAAGACGCTTCATGCCGCGTGGTCCCCGGGGTGGCGCGGCTGTTGAGCAGCACGATGTCCGCGTCCTGCGGCAGCTGCCAATCCCCGATCCCGGACGGCGGCCGACGGGTCAGCCTCGCGTCATCCTCCAAGACGAGAGCCCACGGAATCCGACGCTCGACGATCGTGCGCCACAGCCGGATGTGGCTGATCCCGCACGCGGCCTCCGGCAGTGCGAAACGGTCGAAGCCCCGCAGCACGACCCCGTCATGCTCGACCGTACCTGGCTGGTGCGGCCCGTCCACGAGGGCGTTTCCGTCCGTGGCCGGCCATCGGATGAACTCCACCCCCCAAGCGCCCAAGTGAGAGGCAATGGCGGCCAAGCGTTCGTGATCCCGGTCGAGATTGATCACGAAGGTGGGTGGCCTGTCCTCCCCGGTGCGAGGTCGAATGCGCGGCACGGGTGCCGACCGCCTCAGGTCGTCCGAGGGGAGGGACTGGGGGTCGTCGGCCGTCAGCGGGCGCGGAGCGGAAAGGTCAGGCATGAGTGTGCCGTCCTCTGCTGCGTGATGGGCCGGGAGTTGTCTGCCCCCAGCATCCGGTGTGAGTAGTGGAGGTCGCGGCGCCCCGGAGGAGCACCGCGAGGCCTGCATTGCGCCGTGGAGGACGCCATCGTGACGGGCGTCTCCGCACGCCGGAGCCTGCGCCGGTCACGGATAGGGGTACACGTAGCCCTCGACACGGACGAACGTGTAGCCGGCCGCGCGTGCGTCGCGGATGCCCTCCGATGTGGCGGTGAGGAAGTTGTCCTGGCGGTCGGCGCTCCAGTACTGGCGGAGTGCGACGGTGTGGGGCTTGTACCTGCCCTGGACGTAGCCCTGGACGCCCACGTACTCGTATCCGGCGCTCACCGCGGAGTCGATCCCCTGGCGGGTGGCGGTACTGAAGTAGTCCTGTCGGCCGGGGTGCCAGAAGAGGTAGAGCTCCGACCGCGTGTTCCCTCCGTCATCCGGCCACAGCCATGCCTCGATGCGCAGCGAGCGGTAGTTTCCTGACCGGGCGTCGGCCTCCTGGTCTGGAGTTCCGGTGGTGAAGTTGTCACCGCGGTCGTGGTTCCACCAGCTGCGCAGGGGCTGGAAGACCACGGCGTGGGCCGGCGGCGCCTGAAGGCTCACACCGGTGAGCGCTGTTGCGGTGAGCAGGAGCGCGGCGAGCAGGAAGCGAAACCGCGGTGAGTGAAGAGGGCGCGTCATACTGATCCTTCCTTTGCTGTTGAGGGGGGCAGGCTCCGCAAGGCCTGCTGAGACGCCACGGCTAGAACGCCGTCCCGGGGAGCACGTAGCCCTCGACACGGATCCGCTGGTAGTTCGCGCTCTCGGCCGATGCGGTTCCCTCGGGCGAGGCCGCCGCGAAGTTGTCCTCGCGGTCCTGGTTCCAGTACTGGAGGAGCGGCACGGTGCCCGGCTGGCGGTCCTTCCAGATGTATCCCTGGACCCCCTTGCGCACGTAGCCCGCGCTGAGAGCCGATTCGATGCCGGCGGCTGTGGCGGTGCTCATGTAGTCGCCCCGTGCGCTGTTGTATAAGAGGATCAGCGGTTTCTGCCGATTGGCGTCGGTGGGCTCCACGAGAACCCACGCCTCCTTCGTGCGGATCCACTCGTATCCCAGACGGCGGGCGTTGTAGTGGTCGTTGGACGTGACCGCGGAGAAGTTGTCTTCCTGGCCCCAGTGGTAGTAGGTGACCAGGTTGGCCCAGTGCCCGTCGACGGCGTGGGCGGGCTGTGCCGCGACGGCGGTTGACGCACTGACCAGCAGGGCGGCTCCGAGTGCGAGCAAGGTACGGACACGAATCACGTTCGACCTCCGGAACGGCGACGTGGGCGGACGGCAGGGCCCACTCTCTTGCTCACCAGGTTGGGTTCCGGCGGGGGACGCAGTGAATACGGACAACTCCGTATCGCCGAAGGTGTGTTGGGCGAAGCGAAGCCCTCGACGGAGCCTCGACGGGCCGTCGAGTTCGGCAGCGGGGACATCGCTCAAGATCTTTGTTGTTTTGTCCGGTGATGCGGTAATCGATCAGACACACTGCGTATGTGACTGCTTTGTCCGGGCGCGACGCCAAGCTCATCCACGACCTGGCGAAGGCGATTCTCACCGAGCCCGAACCGGTGCGGGTGTGGCCACTGCTCATGGAACGACTGACTACCGACCTGCCGGCAGATCTGGCCGTCCTCGTCGATCTGGACTGGGACGTCGGCACCGGTCATGCCCTGACCGGAAAGCCCGACTGGCTGCACCAGGCGCCACTGGATGCCCTGATCAACGCGCACATGCGGGTCCATCCACTGCTGCGCCACTACGCGCACACGGCGGACCGAACCCCGCTGACACTCGACGAGGTCGCTGACGACCGCTGGTGGAAGAGCGAGGCCTATCGCGCCGGCAAGTGCGCCATCGGCATCGACCGCCAACTGGCGCTGCCCCTGAGTGCCGGTGCCGGACAGGTGCGGGGCGTCATCATGAGCCGCAGCGGGCACGGCTTCAGCGACCGCGACCTGGAGTACGCCGAGTTGGCACGCTCTCTGCTCGACACGGTGTCCGCGCACGAAGGGGTGATGCTCAGCCTTCCGCGACTTGGTGATCCCGCGGAGTACGGGATCACCCCGCGGGAAATGGCAGTCCTGGCCCTGCTGAACCGAGGCCTGACCGCCTACGCCATCGGCAGCAGGCTCCAGATCGCGGAAAAGACCGTCGTCAAGCACAAGGAGAACCTCTACAAGAAGCTCCGTGCGCACGACCGAGTCACCGCACTCAACAAGGCCCGCGCCGCCGGCCTCATCTCCTCGGAACCGCCCGCCGACTGAGAGGCTCCGCGGTGTTCGCGGGTTCAGGCCGGAGAGGTGAACCGGGACCTGCGGTGACGGTGACGGTGACGCGGCGTGGCTACACCGTCCCGGAGGTCGGACTTCCGGACGGAGAGTCGTCCTGGGTCGTTCTGAGGAGAATCCGGTAGACCTCCCGCACTCCGATCGCCTGTTCCAGCCCGCGGGACACTTCCCCGAAGAACTGCTCACGGTACTGGGCGTCGCTGACCGCGTACACGGTGAAGTACAGGCCGGTGAAGACGGACAGGAACACCGACACCTGGTACAGCTCGGAGCTGACCGGCAGGTGCAGGACCACGAAGTCGAGGTCCCAGGTGATGGGGGTGGGAGGGTGGCCCACCCATCCCTCCACGACCGCGGGCTGGATTGCCAGCATCCCGAAGACGATGAAGAAGAGGAACACGGCGACGACCAGGAAGAGGACCTGGATCGCCTGCATCATCAGCAGGACGAGGAGCAGGTTCGCTTTCTGGGTGCGGGTGAGGGTGTCGTCGGCCGGGTCCCCGTCGACCGGCTCGCCGAGGTGGGTGACGTCGTCGCCCGCCTCCGCCAGCAGACGTGCCCGGTCCTCCAGCGGCGTGCCGCGGCAGGCGCGCGCGAACCCCTCGGTCGCGGCTGTGCGCCGTACCCGACGGACTTCTTCGGGAAGCTTGGTGAGCAGGAACGCCAGGCCGGCGCCGGCGAAGACGAGCACGGTGGCGTAGAGGCTGGGACGGTGCAGGGTCGAAGCCACCTGCCAGACCTCGGTGTTGATGAACAGCGCGAGCATGAACAGCATCAGCAGGGGGAGGGCACGGGTGATCAGTGGCAGGAGCAGATCCAGCTCCGCGCCGGCTCGCCGGGCCGCCCATCTGGCGATCACCGACACCCGCAGCGGCTTGCCCGCATAGGCCAGCAGGAGAACCAGGGCCACCACGACGCCGGTCAGCACCGCCGACGGCCAGTTGCCCACCAACTGCTCCGTGAAGTAGCCGGCGGCCGCGGAGAGCACGGCCACGCCGACGAGCAGGAGCCAGAGCCAGCGGCGGCGGAGCAGTCTGCGCACCCGCTCGTCCACCGTGTCGATGAACCAGGGGAGTCCCCGGCGTCGGAACCAGGCCTCCGCGACGGCGATGTCGGCTCTCGGGTCGCTCACTTGCCGTACCCGACAACGGCGGTGGACCAGGTGCGGGAGCCGATCGGCTGAAGGTGCATGGTGGTGGGTTCGCCTTGCCTCGGTCGAGCGTATGTCCTAGAGAGCGATCGACGACTGTACAGGACCCGATGCAGACAGATTCGGGGCCTGACCAGGGGGCCGCGACGGTCGTGCGAGACACACCTGCTCACCGCCGGCCATCGGCACATCCTTCCGCGGCGTCGTGATCGAAGGCCGACGGGGCCTGGCCGACGGCGGTGCAGCAAGCGGAGAGCCCGGGCGTATCCGTGTGGGCGAGCTCCGTCGAGGCCGAGTAGGGCTTGGTCACCCGGTCGTTGAGGATGGCTCAGCTCCGCGCCCAGCCGAAATGTCAGGCCCTGTCAGCGCGCGAGCCGGGGCGTGAGTCGCTTCACTAGCGTGGCCGGGCGGGCGTGGCCGAAGCGTCTGGGTTCTGTTCGCCGCGGAGTAGGGCGTGACTGCGGACGTCTCGGACGGAGGGGGCGGCAGCAGGCGGCGGCGGACGGACCGGAACGAGGTGGGACGCGTCGGCCACGCCTCGCCGATGCCCGCGAGGTCTCAGCCGTCCTGCCGAAAGGGAACAGCCATGAGCACTGCCCCGACCACCGCCCTCGTCACCGGCGCGTCCTCCGGGCTGGGTACCGAGTTCGACTCCCAACTGGCCGGCCGGGGGTATGACGTGGTGCTTGTGGCTCGTTCCCGCGACCGTCGCCTTCGACCTGCGGACACACGAGGAGCGCAAGAGGGTCACCGTCGACGGTGCCTGGCACGCGGGCTTGTCCGTCGACCCGCTCACCGGCAAGGTCTACGCCGCCGACCTGGCCAAGAGCCGGCTGATCGAGGTGTGCCCCGGCTCCGACGGGCCGCGGCTGATCCCCGCCGGGCAAGGCACCATCGACGTGGCCCTTTCCGTCGACGGCCGCACCGCCTACACCGCGAACCAGGCCGCCGGTTCCGTCTCCGTGATCGACCTGGCCACGGGTGACGTCACCAACGAGATCAAGACCTGCGCCGGGACCCTCGCCGTGGCGACCGATGCCCGCACCGGCCGGATCTTCGTGGCCAACAAGGACGCCGGCACGACGAGCGTCGTGGACCCGAGCGCGGGCACCGCAATCGCCGACCTGCCCACCGGCGCGAACACCGACCACGTCACGGTCGTCCGCGGCACCGCCTACGTCGTCGACAAGGCGGCGGCCGGCCCCCGAACCCTCGACTCGATCCACCGCATTCGCGCCAGCTGCTGACGCGCCGCGGAATCCGATTCAAATGCGCAAGTCGTCACGACCTTCATCGGTCCGTGTGGGCGCTTGGGTGCGGTTCGCCGGACAGGTGCGGACGGTGCCTGCCGTGTCCGACGAGTCGGTCCGGATGACCGACCAGGACGGCTCCCCGCGCGACGTACGGTTCGAGATACTGCTGGGTGACCCGGGCTTCGCCGTGCTCGGCAACGGACTGCGGGCGCCGTTGCCGGATGAGTCCCTGCTGGAGGCGATTCCGGAACAGGCAAGAGAAAGAGCCCTCTGGTGGGAAGTGCACCTCGTGGAGGTCCTCCACGGGGTTGCCCCCGGGGCAGACGCCGAAGCCCGCCCACGGCCCGAATACGATCCGGCCCGCCATTCACTGACCAGACGCGAGCTGGCCAAAGCGAGAGAGGCGAGAGAGTTGACGGAAGACGGCTACCCGGTCGGCATGAGCACGGTCGGCAACCTGCGCCGTCGCTACCAGGCTGAGGGATTGCTGGGCTTGCTCGACCGGCGGCAGGCGCAAAAGAAGCCGCAGTCGAAGTAGGGGGTGCACAGGGCTGCGGAGGCCGTCGGGCTGTCAGGGACACGGAGCTCGCGGGAGCGCCACGGTCCACCGGTGAGGGTGTCCGCGGCGCTGGCCCATCCCATGGATGGGAAGGGGGAGGTCACCTCCCGGTCCGTCCTAGTGCCAGTTACTGATCTTGACGTCGTGCGGCGCGGGTTCGCCCTTGCCGGTTTCGAGCAGAGTCTTGAGGCTCATCAGGAAGGTCGCCCACTTGGTGCTGCAGTGGTACATGAACTCCACCGGCTCCTTCCAGCCTTCGTGCCGGAACAGCACGATCGTGAAGCCGTCTTCCTGCTTGAGGTCGAAGTGAATTCGTGTGCCGATCCACTCCGCGGGACCGTCGACGACTTCCCAGAGCACGCGTTCGGCGGGCTGTGCCTCCAGGACCTTCATGTCGAACCCGCCGGGCTCGAAGCGGAACCTGATCACTCCGCCGATGTCGGTGTCGCCGTCCGTGTCCTGCGTCCACCAGCCTGCCAGCCCATCGATCGTGGTCAGGGCCGCGTAGACAGCGTCGGGAGACGACGTGATTCCGATCCTGTGCAGGATGTCCACCATCTCGATGCATCCCTCTCGTGTAAGCGCCCGTGATCCGGGCGGTTCCTCGGAGCCGCCGCCGACGCGGCGACGTTCGTTCGTGAGGGGTCAGCCCTCTTGGCTGCGCTGGATTGCTTCGGCGATGCGCTTGATGCGATGCAGCCGGGCGTCCCAGCTGGCCCCGACCGACGACAGCTGTGCGACCGCGCGGGCGAGTTGGGCTTCGTCCACCTCGTAGAGGCGCTCGCGTCCGGACGGTGTGACGTGGACCAGTCCGACCCGCTGGAGTACGCCGAGGTGTTTCGCGACTGCCTGTCGCGTGACCGGCAGCTGCTCACTGAGCGTGGTCGCCGTCCCGCCGCCGGTCAACAGCAGGTCGAGCATCCGCCGCCGTGTCGGATCCCCCACCGCCGACCAGAGCTCGTCGTCGATGGCGGCGCTCATGGGCTCGCTCATGGCGTCGACACCAGCCGAGCGACGTACGTGACGAGGCGGGGCAGGAAGTAGTCCCATCCCTTGACGTGCTCGTGGTACTGCTCCTCGAGCACGGCCGCCTCCCACCCCTTCTCCCGGAACCCTGTCTCGCTGAAGCGCAGCAGAGTGCCCGTACCCGACGGGACCAGCTCGAAGGTCACCAGGAGCGAGTTGGCCGGCGTCGCGGCCTCCGCATCGTCGTACACCCACCGGAAGGAGAACCGGCGGGGCGGGTCCGCCTCCACCACCGTGAGTGGCGCGACGTGCGCCTCCGGCGTGGTCTCGTCGCCGAACGAGATGACCCCGGTGGCGCCGGGCACCGGCTCGAGGTCTGCTTCGTCCGGCCACCACTCCCGCAGGTGTTCGGGCCTGCTGACGACCTCGTAGACCACCTCGGGCGCAGCTTCGATGTGGATCTCCCGCTCGATGCTTCCGTACTCCATCCCGCCACTCCTCCTCTCGCAACCTTTGGTTGCACGTAACCTTAGAGCATTCTCCCGGGACGCGCAACCATTGGTTGCTCTATTCGGGCCTGTCTCCACTCCTCAGGCACTGGCACGTCTGTGTCAGTCCTGCCTTCTAGACTCTCGCCGACTTGATCGAAGGGACGGGAACGCCATGGAAGATCCGACAGGGATGGCAGCGTTGCGGCAGGTCCTGCCTCCTGACTTAGGTGCGGACGAGCACATCGACTGGCAGGCGGCCGAAGCACGGTGGGGGACCAGGTTTCCGCAGGACTACATGGCCTTCCTGTCCGTGTATGGCGTCGGCGAGATCGGGTCACAGAACTCGATCGGCGTCATCGGAATAGACGCGCCGCTTCCCACGGAGTCCCCCCTGTGGCCCCACGGTGACCTCGAGGAGGAGACGGGGAACGCCCGCTACACCTGGGAAATGGAGGGCCAGGACCACGAAGGGCTCGACATCAACCCGGAGCACATCCTCGCCTGGGGTCAGACCTCCCACGCCGACATCCTGTGCTGGCTGACCTCCGACCCGGACCCCGATCAGTGGCCCGTGCTGCTCTTCGATCGTCAGGAGCTGCTGGTGCCTTGCACGGTCATCCCCTGTGGCATGGTCGAGTTCTTGCGCAGGGTTCTCTTGAATGAGCTGGACTCGTACGGCATGAAGTTCGATCCGGTACCGCGCTTCGTGCACTGGCGTGAGGCGGAAAGGCGTGGCACGGCGTCTTCGAAGCGTTTCGCTCCGGGGTCGGGGACAGGTCATCAATAACGCGGAGATGTGGAGTCGTGGTCGCGCTGCCGTCGCGCTGCCTCCAAGAGTTCGTACGTCCGGACGCGACTCGGCAGGTGCGGGGGTGCGCGGCGGCTCGAACTGCCTTTGCGCGGCCGATGATGGGCGTTTGCAGGACGACGTATCGAGCCGAGAGCGGAGCCTGGTGCGCCTGCCGCACGAGGCTCTGCGCGCTTGACCGCCGTACGAGGTGCTGCGGCATCGTGAGAAGGCCCGCAGAGCCGACGTCAGACCTTCCGGATCCGGTCTGCGATCTCCGGCCTCGCCGCGAACCCGGCCGCCTTGTACGTGGCGACGCCGCCGACGTTGGAGCTCGGTGTGCACACGCGCACGCTTGACGAGCCCATCTCCCGCAGTGCGGCCGCCCCGGCGACGGTGATCGCCCGGCCATAGCCCCGGCCGCGGTGGTCCGCGTGGACGCCCATCGGTTCGACCAGTCCTGGTTTCCCCGGGCCGGCCGACCAGACCGTCACCACCGCCGCGGGGTTGCCCCGGCCGTCGTGAACACCCAGGCAGCGGGCGTCGGCATAAAACGGTGCCGCGGACATCTTGTGCCGGTACTCGCGAGTGGGCTTCGTGGTGTTGAACGCGGACCGCAGTACGTCGGCGAAGCCCTGTGCCTGCTCCAGGCCGATCTCCTTGATCGGTACGCCCGGGTCCTCCACCACTTCGGAGAGGTCGCGGAAGAGCGGCGTCCAGGGCTCGTCGACTCCCCAGCCCTCCTTGGTCAACAGGTCGTGGAGCAGCAGACCCTGCGGTGCCTCGATGGACACCGCTCCTTCCGGCAGCACGCCGCGCTCGGGCAGCGAGAAGTCCTCGACGAGCCGCCGCGCCAAGTCCTCGTCATGGAAAGCGTCGGGAGCGACAGTCATCCGCACGAGCGTCGGCGTATCCAGCATCCCGACGGCCAGGATCCGTCCGTTCCGGCTCCAGGTCCGCACTGCCGCGGCCGTCTCATCCGTTCCGAACCGGTAGTTCCAGCCGATGTCCCCGGGATGCAGCTGCATCGGCGTTTCGTCGTGCTGCCACTCCCGCAGCGCCGCAACGGCCTCGCGCACTCTGTCGGCCGTCGGCGTCCTCAGCACAATCGTCATAGCCGGGATCAGACACGCCGTCTCGCTGGCGTGCAACTGGTTAACCGAGCCCCCCTCTACCAGGTCAAGGCGGAGTTCTTCCGCATGCTCGGCCACCCCGTGCGCATCAGGGTGCTGGAACTCGGCCGCATCGGTCATCGAGCAGGATCGGCGTACCCGACGGCAGAGGCCGCCGCTCGAACAACTCGGACAACCCTTTCGCGCGCAACCCGGCCACCTTCCCAAAAACCCTGGCGTAAGCCGGATCCTGTGCGGTTCGGCAATGCCCGCCGCCTGCACGTAGCCATGCGGGTCATCTAGAGCGCTGACCTGGCCCACTGAGTTGCGGGTCCAACTGCAGCGCTCTGGACTACCGCGTCCCCCAGCAGGAGAGAGCGCGAGCGGCGCCGTTGTCACCTGGTGGTGTGCAAGGTGGCGGGCGCGTCGGCCTGCTGAAGTTCGGTCAGGAGCTGGTTCTGGCCGGCCAGGAGCTCGGTGAGGATCCGGCGGGCGGCACGCAGGAGTTCGGCGACGTCTCCTCCGGCGAGTGCGTAGCGGACGGTGGAGCCCTCTCGCATGGACACGATGATGCCGGAGCGCCGCAGCACGGCCAGTTGCTGCGACAGGTTGGACGGTTCGATGTCGATGTCGGCCAGCAGGTCTCGTACGGACACCGGTCCGTGCTGGAGGAGTTCCAGCACCCTGATGCGCACGGGGTGGCCGAGCATGCGGAAGAACTCCGCCTTGACCTGGTAGAGGGGGGCCTGCATGGATGCTCGCTCCTGATCGGGTGGACGGGGTCGCGGTTGCCGCGGTGCGGCGGCGTCGAAGGACACCGCCGCACCACAGGCCGCCTACGGATACCGATCCTTCACGTTGCGGGTTCGGCGGGAACGCACATTGGCACCATGCTGATGTGGTGACTTGAAGAAGTCTTCACATCATGGGCATGCGTGGCCGCCGACATCCTCGGACGGTCTAGATCTCGATCGCCTCCTCCAGACGCTTGAGTTGGAGGCGGGCCATCGCCAGGTTCGAATTGTTCTTGTCGAGGACGAGGTACAGGAACAGCCCGTTGCCCGTACGACCGGTTACCAGGCGGATCAGGTGGTACTGACGGTCCAGTGTGATCAGGATGTCCTCGATCTGGCCCTTGAGACCCAACTGCTCCATGGTGCGGACCTTGGCCCGGATGACATCCGTGTTCCCGGCCGCAGCAACGGTCAGGTCCAGGTCCTTGCCGCCGCCGAGCGTGCCCAGCGCCATTCCGCTGGTGTAGTCCACAACGGCGGCTCCCAGGGCTCCCTCGACCCCGGCCATCATTTCCTTCAACGACACTTCCACACTCGCCACTGCGCCTCCCATTGTGTGCTTTCGAATGCGCGGGCCGTGCAACCGACCCCGCCTCGGTTCCCGGACGGTATGCACGCCGCCGTCACGTGAGGAGACACTGTCCGAGACTGACGTCTGGTGACCGGACTACGGCCTGTCGCGATTGTTCAGTGGACCTTAAATGCCATGTCCGGGCGCGTAGTTGACGCCGGAAGCTCAGCTGTCGTCACGAACGTGGAGTAGTCGTTCCTGTACGTCCGCCGACAACGACCTGACCCCCCAGCGCTGGACGCACTCCATACCCCTGGCGTTCGTCGCGGGCGGAGCCGTAGGCGTACCAGGCGTGGCCTTGTTCACCGATTACGGCAGCACTGGTAGGCGAGTTCGGGAGGCACCTGGGCTGTCGCGGCGAATCGAGCAGTTCACCTGATTCGACCGCACCCTGCGCGTCGCGGCGCCTCCCGGATGGTTCAGCGGGGCGTTCCGACGGCGCGGGAGATGACGGTGTCGAAGGTGCGGTCGGACACGATGCGGCGCAGGCCGATGAGCGGGCGGGCGCCGAAGCCTGTGGCGTAGCGGGTCTTGGGGCGGCGGGCGGTGACGGCCTTGCCGATCGCGTCGGCGATGACCCGGGGCGGGGAGTTGCGCTTGGCGTTGGCCTCGGAGCGCAGGGCGGCGGCCACGGCCTCGGCCTGCCGCGCGTAGGCGCCGGCGGTGGAGGACTTCTCCAGCTGGTCGGCGGCGATGCCGCCCCATTCGGTGGCGATGCCGCCAGGTTCGATGACGACGACGTCGATGCCGAAGGGCTTGGCCTCCAGGCGCAGGCAGTCGCTGAGGGCTTCGAGGGCGAACTTGGTGCCGTGGTACCAGCCGCCGAGCGGAGTGTAGATCTTGCCGCCCATCGAGGTGATGTTGACGATCGTGCCGGATTGCTGGGCGCGCATGTGCGGCAGGGTGAGCTGGGCCAGGCGCATGGCGCCGAAGACATTGACCTCGAACTGGCGGCGGGCCTCGTCCATCGGTACGTCCTCGATGGCGCCGTAGGAGCCGTAGCCGGCGTTGTTGACCAGCACGTCGATACGGCCGGCCTCGGCGACGATGCGGTCGATGCCGGCGTGCATGGACTCGTCGTCGGTGACATCCATGGCCAGCGGACGAATACCGCGGTCGGCCAGCTTCTGCAGGCGGTCGGTGCGGCGGGCGGCGCCGTAGACGGTGTACCCCAGGGACTGGAGCTTGAGGGCGGTGGCCTCGCCGATGCCGGAGGAGGCACCGGTGACGAGGGCGATCTTGGTGGGCATGGCGGAGTCCTCAGGAATAAGATGAACGACGGTTCACCATCTATACTGAACCAAGGTTCATATTGATGCAAGTGGAAGGGCAGGCCCTCTCGTGACCCCAGCCAGGGCGCCGCGCGCCGACGCGGTCCGCAACCGGAAGAAGATCCTGGCCGCCGCAGGCGAACAGATCACCGCGCACGGCCCCGAGGTGGGCATGGACGAGATCGCCGCCGCGGCGGGCGTGGCCGTGGGAACCCTGTACCGGCACTTCCCCACCAAGACGGACCTGGTCGCGGCGGTCGTCGCCGCATACGTCGCCCGTGTCGCCGACGACGCCGAGACCGCGCTCGGCCGCGTCGAGGCCGGTGCCCGTGCCGTGGACGAGCTGACCGCTTTCCTCGGCCGCGTCGTTGAGTCGTCCGTGACCGACCGCGCGGTCAAGGCCGCTGCCCAGACCCTGGGCGCGGAGCCGGGTGACCGCGCCGATGAGGACCGTGCCGGTGCCGCTGTCGCCGCCCTCATCCGAGCCGGCCAGGCCGTCGGCGACATTCATCCCGACGTCACCGTCAGCGACATCTACCTGCTGTTCTCCACCGCCCCCACCGACCAGCCACCCGCGGCCCGCGCCCGCTGGCTCACCCTCGTCACCCCCGGACTGACCACCCGCACCCGGTGAGCAGGCAACTGACGCAGGGAGCCTCGGGCATCAGGTCGGACGGTGCGGTCGCTTCTCGTGAACATCGAACACGGCCGCGCCAGTGATTCCGGTGCCGGCCGTGATCCTGCTCCTGTCCGCGATCAAGCTCGCTCGCCATACCTGACAGGCAGGCCGGGTGGGCGCTGGCGCAGGTCCCGAGGGCAGGCCGCTCATGGACTAGACGTCGATGGCCCTCGTCGGTCGGACCGACCTGTACGCGTCCGTGCGCGCCAACCGAAAGTTCAGTCCGTCGGGGTGGCGATCCGCAGCGGCACGCTGTCTCGTCCAGCCCTCTCGCCGCGCTCCGTGACCGCCGACCACCAGGCGGCGCCGTCTTCCCAAGCACTGCCGAGCGGGGGTGGCCACGCGGTACGACAAGCGCGGTTACGTCCTCCTCGGCACCGTCCCCGCAGCGTCGCTTGCAGTAGGGATCCGGTCCTGACCAATGCGAGACAGGTCAGAGCCCACGCAGGCTGATCTGCGAGTGCCGTCTTATGGTTCCGGGATGAGTAACTCTGCTGCGGCTGCTGTCCTCACCACCACCGACCTGTCTGAAGCGATACGTGCGGTGCGCACCTTGCTGGCCGTGGCAGATATCGATCAGGGAGAGGTCGACTTCGAAGCCGTGATCAGGTCACCGGATGTCCTGGCGCAAGTACGTCACGTACTGCCCGACCTCGAATGGTGGGCATTGGCCGGCAAGGAGCACGGTTCGTCGGAGGCCGATGACGACCCTGCAGACTGTCTGCCGATCCGAGTGTTCGACTGGTGCCGTCCGCTGGACCGCGCCGAGCCCTTCATCGCTGCTCTGGGGCCGGATCCCGCGGCTGTTCGGTGGGATCTGGACGCATGGCCTGCGGTTCCCGAAGCGGGACTGGAGGCGATCTCGCAGAAGTACGCGTACTTCACGCTGACAGTTAATTCCCGGGACCTCTATCAGGACGAGCCGTCGCAGGATCACACCGTCCACGTGCACGTCCGCAACCGGGAGGGCGACCAGATCGCCCGCGTCCATTGGCTCGCCGAACAAGTCGGTGGCCGGTTCACAGGCAGGGTGGAGTCGGCGCCGCTGTAACCCCTCAGCAAACAGGCCGAGACCGCCCTCTCCGTCTGCCTCTCCCACATGATCGGCCGGACAGCTCCTGGGCGGCGACGCTCCGCCGAGGGGGACGGGGGTCAAGCTAAGTACCCCGTTCGGGACGAACTGGGGGCGTCCTGACCGACGGGTACCGCTCCGGAGCCAGGGGCCACGGTCAAGTAGGCGGTAGGTACTGAAGAGCTGCCACACCGGCAATCCGCACGGTGGCGCCGCCGGCCCTCTCCGCCGCGGCGAACGAGAGTCGAAAATCAGTGGCTGCCTGAGCCGGCCGACTCCACGCTGTACGCCATGGAAGAACCGCAACGCCGGATCCGTGCGGCCCACTCGGAATCCACGATCACGGTCTACCAGGCGTACTCCCCGGAAATCGGTCTGCCGGCCGCCCGCGACGGCCGTTTCCCCGCCGCGTGGAAGCGGGACAGGATGACGTGGATCAAACCGTCGTTCCTGTGGATGATGTACCGCTGCGGCTGGGGCGCCAAGCAAGGGCAGGAGACCGTTCTCGCAGTCGAGATCACCCGAGATGGCTTCGAGTGGGCGCTGCGCCACGCCTGTCTGTCGAGCTACACCCGCAGGGTCCACCCCGACCGCGCCGCCTGGCAGCGGCAGCTGAAGCGCGCGCCCACCCGCGTGCAGTGGGACCCGGAGCGGGACCTGCACCTGCGACCCATGCCGTACCGGTCCCTGCAACTCGGCCTCTCCGCTGAAGCCACACGACGCTTCGCCGACGAGTGGACAGTCGCCATCCGCGACGTGAGCCCACTCGCCCACGAGATCCACGCCCTCGTCAGCGGTGGGGATCTGGACTCCGCGGCCCGACTGCTGCCCAGGAACGCCCCTACCCCATTGGAGACGAGCTTCTTGCCCACCTGAGCGGATAACGGGCCGCTCCACTCGGCAGCCGACTCCGGCCCAGGGGCCACACGGCAGCACATGCTCGTGGGCACCGGCGTGTCCTGGCGTTGCCATGGCCGTCGAGTGACGGCTCGGCGCCCGCGGCGCAGCAGACCGGTGCCACACGGTGGCGACCTGCCGCACGGGTGATCCGAGGCGCCCAAACGTCATCACCGGGGTGACAGACCCGCGACGGATGCGACGGTCCTACGGCACCGGATCTCGCCTCCCGTCTCGGATGATCCTGGTCGTGGCGGGGGCGAGGGGCCTGCTGCGCTCGTCGCCCAGCGCTCTCGCAGGGGACAATGAGAGTCCCTCGGGGCAGGTGAGGTGGTGACGATGCCCCCATGGCATCTGCGCGACTATCACGATGACGATCTCGACCAGGCCATCCAGATCTGGGACCAGAGCCGCCGGGCCGACGAGGACCGGGTGTTTTCTGTCTCCGAGGTGATGGCCGCAGCCAAGGCCGGTCAGACGGCGGTGGTCGCGGTGGTCGGCGACGAACTGGTGGGCATGGCCGTAGCGCAGTCGTCCGACACGCGGGGGTGGATCCTCCTGGTGGCACTCGCCTCCCGCTGGCGCGAGCGCGGGATCGGCAGCGCTCTCCTCGCCGAGCTCGAACGGCGAATGCGGGCACTGGGCGTGCGCCACATCAGCGCACTGCTGCCCGCCGGTGCCGCGGGCACCAAGGCGCTGGAGAACTCCGGCTACCGGGCCCGCGACGACCTGACCTACTACGAAAAGCTCGAACCGCCAGGGGCCGCCAACGCCGACGTCCTCGCGTCATTGGGCGGACGCATGCTGCCCGAGGGGCTGTGGGACTCCATGGCCGGCATGGAGCGGGAGAAACAGGTCGTCGAACGCCGTGTCGTGCTCCCGCTGACGGAGCCTGCGCTGGCCGACCGTTACGATGTCGTCCCTCCCAAGGCCGTTATCCTGTTCGGCCCTCCCGGCACCGGGAAGACCAGCTTCGCCAAAGCGGTGGCCTCGCGGCTCAGCTGGCCGTTCGTCGAGCTCTTCCCGTCACGGCTCGCTGCCGACACGAGCGAGGGGCTGGCCGCGGCGCTGCGGGCAGCCTTCGCGGACCTGGCGGAACTGGACTCGGTGCTGCTCTTCATCGACGAGGTCGAGGAGATCGCCGGCGTGCGGTCCGGGATGGCGGTCGATCCGGGGCACGGGGTGACCAACGAGTTGCTCAAACTGATTCCTGTCTTCCGCGAGCACGACGCGCGGCTGCTGGCCTGTGCCACCAACTCAGTGCGCTCGCTCGACCCGGCTTTCTTGCGGCCGGGCCGGTTCGACAACGTCATTCCCATCGGCCCACCGGACCCGACCGCCCGCGCGGCGATCTGGGCGCGCTATGTCAGAGCCTCCGCCCACTCGGTGGACCTCACCCGACTGGTCGACGCCAGCGAGTTGTTCACCCCGGCCGACATCGAGTTCGCGGCACGGAAGGGTGCGCAGGCAGCATTCGAGCGCGAGGTCACCGATCGAAGGGGCCGACCCGCCACCACCGAGGACTACTTGACCGCCATCGCCGACGTCCGGCCGACTCTCACCGCACAAGCCATCAAGGACTTCTCCGAGGACATCGAAAGGTTCAGCCGCCTTTGAAACCAGAGGGAACGTGGTCCCGACTCCTTGTGGCGCCGCAGCCGCAGCGCTACCCAGTCACGCCAACCAGGCACCCAGAAGCCGTCATCCACCAAGCCGTTGAGCCGCCCGGCACGCCCGGCTTCACCCGATTCCCTGTGGGCATGGACCACGTACCGCATCGAAAACCCGATACGGGGTAATCCGAATATGCGCCGCTCTGGCATGAACTGGCAGGGAAAGGACCGAACCGTGATGATGTCTCACACACTCGAGCAACGTGTCCTCGTCATCACGATGCACGACGACCCCGCCACCGATACGAGGGCCGCCCTGCTGGCTCAGATCACCGATCTCGTCCACGTCCACAAGCCGGCTTCGGTCGTGATCGTCCTGGACCAGCCCTCGCCTTCCCAAACGACGCTCAGCGTGGTTCTCCGCGCCCACCACCTGTGCAGCCACCTCGACCTTGTGATGTTCGTGGCCTCCCACAGCGCCCCTGTACGACGCCTCCTCGCGGCCGCCGCCGACACAAGGGACATCCGACTGGTCATCCACGCCCGCGCCGACACGGCCATCGCGACGGCGACCGCGCTGACCACGGCGGCATGAGGGCCAGGCGTCGTTCTGGACGCCTCGGCATCAGAGCGGGGACTGGGCCAGCGCATCAGAGCGGGGGACTGGGTCAGCACGTTCCACGTTCACGTCCCAGCGGCGTGGCCGCCCTGGTCACTAACCGGCGGGGGCTCTACGTGCGCTGAGACGTGGCGGCGGCGCATGTCCCAGCTCTATGTGGTCACTGTCCAGTTCCCGTGGCCGGCGTCCTCACGGTCCGCGCGGTACCGCTCCTTCAGGGCATCTGCCGCAGGCAGGGCCTGCTTGGCGGTACGGGCCCCGGTCATCACACAGAGCGTGTACGTGACGTCCTCAAGAGCGCAGCTGGTGCGAGCGGTGGGGAGCACGTCGTGGTCGATCCTCGCCTGAGCGAACCGAGCCAGCACGGCCCGCAGCTCCTTCTCCGCCGGAAGGATCATGACGACGTCCCCTCGCTGGTCGCAAGGCACGACGGCCGGCACCACCGTCATGGATGGGCCGCACGTTTGCCTTCGCGCGTCGCATCTCGACGCAGAGCAGCGTCGAGCGATCTCCAGGTGCCCTGGGCTGTTGAGACTATGCCTGCCTGCAAATGCCGTGCCTTGTCACGCCGGGTGTGGTCGTGAAGGTGGTCGCCCAGGGGTACTCGGCCGCTGCACGACGGTGAAAGCGCCGTCCCACCCCACGGAGGGACGTTCCCATGACTCAGCATGTCCGCGACGTCATGACGACCGACCCGACGACCGTCGAACCGCAGACCTCAGTCACGGCGGTGGCCCGGATCATGCGAGACGAGGACATCGGCGCCGTTCTGGTCACCGAAGGCGGCCGCCTGACTGGGCTGGTCAGTGACCGTGACCTCGTGATTCGCGCGGTTGCCGAGGGCGGCGATCCGGACCGGACGACCGTGGCCCATGTCTGCAGCGAAGATTTGGTCACGGTCGGACCGGACGACGTCCTGGCCCACGTGGTGCACGTGATGCGTGAGCGTTCCGTGCGACGAGTACCTGTTGTCGACGAAGGACGTCACGCGGTGGGCATCGTCTCCATCGGTGACCTCGCCGTCGAGCGGGATCCGGACTCGGCCCTCGGCGATATAAGTGCCGCGGAGTCCAACCGATGAACCGGCCTTGCCGACGCGCCAGGTCTCCGCTCAGCAACGACAGCGATCAGACCTCTCTCAGCCAGGCAGAAAGGCGCAGGCCATGACAGCACGAGACGACAACCTTCCGATCGCCGACTACGACCAGTTGCCGCTCGGGACGCTTGAGCAGCGGATCAGGTCTCTGGACTCCGGTGAGCTGGACACGCTCAAGACCTATGAGCGTGAGCACGCCAACCGGACCGCGGTGACGCAAATCCTGGAGAGCCGCCAAGATCAACTTCGCTCCGGCGCCGAGCCGTCGGCCGCGCGGCACGGCGAGGCTGTGCCGCCTGCGTCTCCTCGAGGCGGGTCCAAGGTCACTCCCCAAACCGCGGCTCCGCCCCTTCACCCGCCCCCTCACGGAACACCTGACCAGTACGGCAAAGCCAAGGGCAACCAGGCGTAGCCGCACCAAGCCGAAAGGAGCATGGCCATGACGAGCCCTGATCCCGAGCCGAGGCGAACGCCGGGACTCGAACCCGGAAGCGGTGTCCCGCCCGGTGAGACCCCGCCCGCCGAGGCGGGCAGTACCGCAGGCATCTCCCATCCGCAGCCCGAGCTGCGCAAGGGCTGGGGACCGATGCCGCTCATTCTGATCATGGTGGTGGTGGCACTGGTGGCGATCGGGCTGATCGCCATGGTGGTCGCCCTGATCGCCTAGCTTCACGGCTGCGACGCATGCCGCTCCTCACGCCTTGCCCATTCGTCTGGGCCAGCTTTCCGGCGTTGCTGCCTAGGGCACGGCCTTGACGCCGAAGGCGTGGAGGCGCCGACTCCCGCGAGCGGGCGATCCGGTTCTGCCAATGCCACGGCTTTGAGCTCACAGGTGAGCGTTTCCTGTGGCGAGGCTGGCCGGCGACCGTGCCTGCGACCCGCTTGGCCCCATCGGCCGCCGACTGGAGCTGATCACAGGCATCGGGCCGTTCCCCATCACAGCACCGCAGTCACTCTCGCGAACATCCCAAGACGGATGATCAACCAACGCTGCCAAAACTCGTCAAATGCTGCCCCCAGAGGATGGACGAAGCCGTTGAGGCTCCCAACGCGGGCACCCACGTCCGCCCGGCATATGTCCAGCTTGCCGCACCTCGGGACCCCAGCCTGATGCGTCGGCCGGGAGGCCCCGCACCCGTGGCCGATGTCACTGCGCGGCTGTCGTGGAAAGCTGGGTATGCGGCAGCTTGTCCAGGCGGGACGAGTAGCGGAGGACGACGTGGACTGGGGTCGGTTCGCGCAGCAGATGGCCTTCATGGCGCGGGATCTTCTGGCGCAGGATTCGGTCAGCAGCACCCTGGAGAGGATCACCGCTTCCGCCACCGAGCTGGTGGAGGGCTGCGACGCGGCCGGAATCCTCGTTCTGCACGACCGGAGGGTAGAAACGCTCGCTCCCACCCACCAACTGGTCGTCGACAGCGACCAGTTGCAAGAGCGGCTGGGGGAGGGGCCGTGTTTCGACGCCGCCCGCAGTTCGGTGGGCGAGCGGGTCTTCCGCATCGCCGACCTCACCAGCCTGCAGCAGCGGTGGCCCGCCTACGCGCCCCAGGCCCACGCCCTCGGTGTGGGCAGCATGATGGGGTTCCTGCTGTTCACCGACGAGCAGGACTTCGGCGCACTGAACCTCTACTCCCGCAAGCCCGGCGCGTTCACCGAGAGCAGCGAACTGGCCGGCTGGCTGCTGGCCTCCCACGCCGCGGTCGCCTTCTCGGCCGCCCGCACCCACGCCCAGATGGAAGAGGCCGTTGGTACCCGCCACGTCATCGGCGAGGCCATGGGCATCCTCATGGGCAGCCACCGCCTCACCGAGGAGCAGGCGTTCGACGTGCTGCGCCGCTACTCCCAGGAGAACAACATCAAACTCCGCGAGGTCGCCCGTCTGATCTGTGAGGAGGGCGACCTCTCCTGATTTCATTGCCTCAGCGATGGGGATGGTGTGGTAGCCGCACGCCCTGGGGAATGGCCCGCCAGTACTTGCGACACCAGGAGGAACGAGCTGTGTCCTCTTCGATGAACCCGAACCGGGCCAGTTGCCGCAGGTGATAGCTGGTCGCGCCGCGGTCCTCATTGAACTCGGCGGCCAGATCGGCAGACGTGGCCGGGCCATACTGCTGGAGCCTGCGGAGGGCTCGACGTTGCTGCACGCCTTGTGCCGTCTGCCGGTCCCCGCCCCAGGCACTGCGGCACGCCGAATCGGCGGCCCACGCCCACCGCGAGGCCTGGCGGGACCGGCACGGAGACGTGGCCGTCAAGCGTTCGGGGTAGGCGTCCGCCGGGCTTCCCCGAAGTCCCACAGGCAGACCACCGACCGATCTCCACCCGCACACCGCACCCGGACGTTCACATCGGAGAAGAACTCCGTCAGATGCGGACGCCCGCCCACCCACCGGTCCGCGAACCACTCACCGAGATCCTCACGGAGCAGCAGCTCCGCCAAGGGCGGGCTGCACACGGCCACGAGATCCTCCGGGCGGGTCTCGAACCGGGCCCAGCGCACCTCGCCACCGTCGGCGGGAAGACGTGCTTCGCGCACGCCGGTGAAGACGGTCTCCCACGTGCCGTCCCTGAGTCGCAGCACGCGGTTGTCCCCGATGCCGAAGGCCACGTGCTGACGCCGCTGGTGGTCACCGAGCTGGGAGAGCAGCGCGGTGAGGGCGACCTTGACCTCGGAGTCGGCCTCGGTACCGCCCCCGGTAGCAGCGACGCTCGTACCGCCCCCCTCGTTGAGGCCGACCAGACTGACGGATCGGCCCACACCCTGCAGGGCGGAGCGCAGCAGCCCGCCCAGCTCGCTGTCTTCCGCCTCACCAGGGCTCGTGGCATGACCGGCCGGAACCGTATCGGTACGCAGACCCTGATGGGTGCCTGGGCCGAGCACGGTGCCGAGATGCTCGCCGTACCGGCCGAGTTGTGAGGCGAGGCTGCGGCAGGCCCGCTGTGCGGCCGACTGCGACCAGAGCCCGCGCGGAGCGCCGGCCGCCACCACGCTGAGCAGGGTCGGTGAGGGCATCTCCTCCACCAGCCCGAGCATCACGGCGTCCCGCCGGTGTTCACCGCCCTCGCGCTGCCGGGGGCCCCGCACGGAGGCCGCCCGGACGATCAGCGGGCCGAGATCGGCGCCGTCGACGGTGCTGTCGGCGGCGCAGTCGCGGCCCAGGGGAAGTTGGTGCGGTACGGCGGGTGACTGCGGTGGCGGGCCTGGCGGTTGCTGAGCCTCGACGGTGTCACGGGGGCCGAACCGCGCCGCGGCCCTCCCCAGCGCCTCGGCGAGCCGGGCCGCCACACCTGCCTCCACTCTCTCCTCCAGCACGGCGGCCAGCCGTGCTTCCACACCGGCTTGCACCCGTGCCTCCACGTCGGCGGCCAGCCGTGCTTCCACACCGGCCTGCACCCGCGCCTCCAGCTCGGCGGCCAGCCGTCCGTCCACCTCCGCCGCCACGCGGGCCTCCAGGCTTCCCTGCAGTTGGGTGAGTCGGGCGTGCAGGTGCCGGCTGTTCGCCAGCGCCTGGTCCCGCTCCCCGGAGACTCTGGTGAGCTGGACCTCGTACTGCCCACGGGTCCGGTCCACCTCGGCCGCGACCACTTCCCGAGGCGGCCCGGCCGCCGCCGTGACACCCCGGCCGTACGAGCCGCGGCGGAGCCCCAAGCCGAGCACCGCGCTCAGGACGCCGGCCCCGAACAGCAGGACGCACAGCAGGCCCAGAACGAGCGGTTCGATCTCCACGCTAGTGAACTCCCTCCACGCTACTTAACTCCTTCCACGGTCGGCCGCCGCACGGTTCGTTCCGCGAGCGCGGAGACGGCGAGGGCTTCGAGACGGTCCCAGAGCGAGCTTCCGTCGAGCTCCCCGGAACCGAAACCGGCTGCCGCCTCGGCCGGGGCAGCGGGTTTCTTGTGGCGGGCCATGAGGTCGAGGCAGCCGAGCCGGGTGTCCCGGCAAGCGGCCCGCACTCGCTGAGCGGTCAGCTCGGGGACGCGGTTCGGCGCTTCGTCGACGAGCGGCCGCAGTACGCCGTCGCACAGCGCTGCCAGCCCTGAGGCCGCGTAGTCCGCCTCGGCCTGCCGCACGGCGTACCCGGGGCGCCGCTTCGCCCCGTCCAGCAGCCGCAGCGCCCGTCCGGCCTCGGACATTGCCAGTGCCCGCACCGGCAGTCCCTCGGCCGCGGGGCCGATGGTTCGTCCGGCGCGCTGTCGCAGCCAGCTACCCAGATCGGCCATGCCGTCGGGCCCGCGCAGCCCGGCCACCGTCGCGACGAGCACCACGGCCGGAGGGTGCGGTGCCCGCCGGGTGCGGTCCAGCAGCCTGGCCAGTACGGCGACGGCGGGCGAGGGCGCCACGTTCCCGCCCAGCTCGTCCGCCGCGACGACCGCGAGGACGAGGTGGGCGGTGTGCAGCAGTTCCAGGGCCGTCCGGCGCAGGGTCCGCCCGCTCTCGGGGCCGGTCCGCTCCGGAGGTACTACGGGAAGGTCGACGACCTCGAGGTGCAGATCGTCGTGGCCGGGCGTGGCCAGCGCGGTCTTGTCCAGGGCGGCCGGGCGGTTGCGCAGGTCCTGAGGCCTGACGGTGCCCGCCGTGGGCCGAGGTGCGGGCCAGGGCAGGGGAGTGCCCCGCATGTGCGCCCGTATCGCCGCCTGGTCGCGGAGCAGCCTCGCCACCGCAGCGTCCATCGGCGGCGCCAGGGGTGCCGCCGCCGTGAGGTCGTGGCAGCGGCGCAGGGTACGGGCGACCGCGTCCGCGCCCGCGCTGCCGGTGCCGAAGAACGGACCGGTGGGCGCTTCGGAAGCGCGGACGTCCAGCCACGCCGCGGTGCGGGGCACGGTACGAAGTGCCGCGGGCGGCCGCTCTGTTCGCCGGGTCGTCAGCAGACGGGCGAGCCGGTCGAGCGCCGCCGTGAGATCGGGCGGCAGCCGGAGCTCGGGCCGGTCGGTGGCGCAGTGGACGACGCGGACCGGCAGGAGGTCAGTGACGAACGGCGGATCGGCGACGCGTACCCCCGTCAACAGCGGGACCAGGCCGGGATCGTCGGCTGTGCGGGCCACCACGATCCGCAGGGGTACCCGGCCACCGTCCGGACGGCCGAGCATCTCCGCGTCGGCGGCGAGCTGTGGCGACAGTCCCGCGGCACGGCCCACCCCCGACGCGCTCAGCACGGCACACGCCCGTACCCACCAAGAGTCGATCCCCACGGGGCCCCCAGCCCGGTCAGCCGCTGTCATGGCGACGCCGTTCACGTGCCGGCCGGGTCCGGGCGCCGTACCACCCTGCCGGGGAAGTCCGTCTGCGGCTCCGCCACACCGATCCGGCGCAGGGGGGTCAGGAACACCCACTGCACCAGCCGCTCGTCCAGCCCTTGCTCGCCGCCCAGACCCGATTTGATGGTGGTGCAGTTCTCAAGCTCGGCCTTCTGCCACTCCGACGTCTGATCGAAGACGACTTCGTGGTCCACCGCACGGGCCAGCGGCTCCAGGATCAGCGACACTTCGCGGCGCCACTGCCACCACCAACTGCCGGGCGCGGCGGTCGGCCAGTGCAGCAAACCGCCCAGTACACCGTCGAGTTTGTGGGCGGAACGAAGCTGGCTCCGGTCCTCGTGCTTCTCGCGGTGCGCCTCGGCGGCGCCCTTCAGATGGGTCAGCAGCGCGATCCGGTACGTGCTCTGGTGGCGCCGGTCCGCAAGCACGACGCGATCGCTCTGGGGATGGATGACGGCCTGTAGTTCAGGGTCGATCCCGGCGAGATGCAGTGCCTGTCCCGCTCGCGCGGCCCAGAGCAGCCGGAGGTCGCCGAGCTCAAGGGCATCGACGTCGACGACCCCGACCGCGTCGAGGACGTCGGAGGGCGCTCCTGCAGCCGCCTTCTTGAGGGCCTCGACGTCGCTGAGATCCAGGGGCACGGCGACCTCCCGGGCGATGAAGTCCGGTCCGTCGGGTCCGCTCCGGGCCTCGGGTCCTCTCAGCGCGGGCACGATCACGGCCGGATCCTCGTGCGCCGGCAACGGGCCACCGAGGCACTCCTGTGCGGCCTTCGCCGCCTCTTCCCGCCAGACGCGACAGTCGGCGTCCGGCAGCCGGAGCAGTGCCAAGTGCAGAGCCTTCCAGGCCACCGCGGGCTCCGGAGGCTCCGCCGCCCCGAAACGGGCCCTGGGCCGGGCATGGCGCCAGCCGCGGAGGTGCCTGGTGTGTTTCTTGCCGAGCTCCGCACACAGTTCGCCCAGCCGCTGCGCCAACTGATCCATGGGATCCGGCTCGGGGGCCGCCGCTTCAGGTTCTCCTGCGGTCGTGAGGACCGGCTCGGGCTCGGTGGGCGAATCCGGTTCGGTCTCCGGCTCCGGGTCCCGCTCAGGTCGGGTGGCGGTGGTCCGCTCGACTTCGGTTCCCCTCTCCCGTTCGGGCTCGTCCGCCGCGTGTCCCGCCCTGATGGTCAAGCTGAGGGCGATGGACGCCTGCGCGACCCGGGCGGCCGTCTCGGCCGGGTCTCGCTCGTACGGGGGGTGGTGAGGCTGCACCTTGTTCAGTTCCCTGTGGCACGCGTCGAGGGCGTGCAGCACCGTGCTCCGGCTCACGGAGGGCCCCGAACCGAGGACATCGGCCACGGCTTTCGCGAACACGTGCCAGTGCCCTACGGCGTCCCGCGGTCCGGCGGGCGTGTCGGCCGAGGCGGTGGCGATCTCTCCCATCAGTGCCTCCCGGTCGTGGGGTCCCAGTACTCGTTGAACTCGGTCAGGCCACTGCTCATGGGCCGGCGCAGTACCCGGCCGGGGCGCTGCTCCACCTCCCGCATTGTCTCGGCGGGCAGATACGGCACGGCTCCGCGATGGACGCGCAGCCTCCCGTGCGCGTCCAGGCTCGCCGCGTGGTCGGCCAGACCCGGAGCGGGGAGCCGGCCGAGGTCTTCCGGCTCACCCCCCTCGCGCACCAGGTAGAAGTGGTAACTGCCGTGAACCGGCGGCACGTCGAGGACCGCCGCGCGGCCCGGCACCGGTTGCTGTTCCGAGTCGGTGGTGTCGTGGAAGAGCTCCCTCAGATACGTCTCGTCGGGCCTGGGCGCCGGGAACACCTCCACCAACTCCGGCGCGCCCCCGTGCGGTTCCTTCAGCGAGACGCAGATGCTGCCAGGCAGCGAGAACGTGTTGAGCCCGGCGTCGAAGCGCACGTCCTGCCGGGCTCCGTCCAGCTCCAGGGCCTGCCCGGTGACGAGCAGATGGGGCATGCCCCGGCACAGCAGGATGTAGGGGAACAACTGCTGGTCCATCTCCAGCTGGTAGTTGACACCGGTGCCGTCCTTCCTGCGCCACACCTCGTCCAGTGGCGCGGGCAGGGACTCGGCACGCGCGGACAGCACGAGGTTGAAGCTGCCCCACTGGATCTGGTCCTTCGAAGAGGTGGCCCGGTGCAGCATCACCACCTCTGTCAGCGGTTTCCAGCCCGTACGGACGCCGCGGCTGCCCCGCGCGTCGAGCTCTGCGAACGGTGTCCCCGCCCGCAGCACGGTGAGCACCCGGGCCTCGCCGGCCGCCACCGTCCCGAAATCGCCGGGCAGGCTGGAGAACAGGTCCTGCGTCCGGATGTCCAGCTCGCTCAGGCGGATCACCGGGTCGGTGGCGGACAACCCGTTCCGCATCGCCAGGTGGCCCGAGAGCGCCTGGGTGGAATGGGCCCAGGCGGCGCCGATCGACGTCGCCTGTTTGGCGATGGGCCCCTTCTCGACGGACAGCGCCGTGGGATTCCAGCCGAGTCGTACCTGGGAACCCGCGTCGGCCTGGGTGAGGACGCCGACCACGGTCTGGCCCACCTGTTCCAGCGCGCTGCTGCGCCCGGAGAGCACCACCTGGTCGAGCACGGGGACGGGATGCGGTTTCAGGCCCTTGGCGACCCGCGTGGTGTTGTCCTCGTGGATCCGGGTGAAGACCGTACGGACGAGATCCGCGCCCATCTCCGCGGCACGCCGGAGCACCGGTTCCATCAGCGTGCGGAAGTCGCCCGGGTCGAGAGTGACCTCCTTGGCGGCGCCGAGCCGGTGGGAGCCGGAGTTGAGGATGGTCTGGACGTCGTCCTGGGCGATGGTGGCCGCCCGGGACACGCTGTCGTGCTCACCGCCGCCCAGACTGCGCTTCGTGGACTCGGCCAGCTCCCACAGCAGGTCGAAGCGCATGTGCCGAAGGGTCCGTTCCTCCTCGTTCAGGACGCCGTCCCAGCCCGTCGGAAGGCAGTGGTCGAGGACCTCCCGCACGTCCGGGGCGACGATCGTTCCCAGCATCTCGGAGGCCTGCTCCGCGACTCTGGTGGACAGACTGCGCACCTCCTGATCACCGGCCGGCCCACCAGGACTGGCGGCTGCGGACGCCGACGCGGGCCGCAACTGGTCCACCAGACACGCCTTGATCCAGTAGAAGACCTGTAGCGTGAGCAGATCGCCGCCCAGCTGCCCGTGTCCGGTCGAGCCCAGGAGCAGGGGTTCCAACCGGTAGTCACGGCCGGAGACGAACTCCTGCTCCGGCGTCAGATGCGGCGTGGTGTCCACCAGGGCGAGCCGCAGCAGGGCGATGTCGGTCGTGCAGCCGCCGATGTCGATGGCCAGCAGGATGCGGTGCCAGGTCGGCGGGTCGTCACTGACGTGGCGCGAACGCGAACGCAGCGCCTCCAGGCCGAGGTTCTGGTTGTCGGACAGTTCCCGCATCACGAAGAACAGGCAGGCGGCCAGGCCTTCGTCGTAGTCCATGACCACCTGGGGAATGCCGAGGCCGCAGCGCACGAGCTTCTCCAGCCGCAGCTTGATCTCCGGGAGGATGGTCGTGGGATAGGTGACCACAGCGGTGCGTACGGTGGGCCGCTCGCCCCCCGGCTGGCGGAGCATCAGCTCCTCGGCGCGTTCCACCAGCCGCAGATACAGGTGCTGGGCGAGGTGGACGGCGCTCATGTCCGTGCCGTTCACGGCCGGTGGCTGCTGCTGGAGCACGGCCCGCTTGATACCGGTGATCACGCTGGCACCGGCTTGGTCGGCGGTCTCACCAGGAAGTTCGAAGCGCCGCTCCTCCGGCCGCGGACCGGAGTGGGGAACGGTGGTGCCGTCCGGCCCCGACGGATGCCCGGGGGGCAGCCCGCTGTCGCCGAGCGGCGCCCGCTCGATCAGCGCGCTGGCCGGAGCCACGTTGCGCTCGCCACTCACATTCGGGTAGTCCACGGGCCGCAGCTTGTGCCGGTCGAGCGCCGGCGTGTTCATCACGCGGGCGTAGCCCTCGAACAGGCGGGGCACCAGCCACTCCCACAGTGCGGACCGGCCGTCCTGGTGCAGGCTCTGCTCCACCTTCACCATCAGGGCGTCGACGACATCGGCGTCGTCCAGCCGGGACAGCGCCTGCCGGCCGCTGATCCGCAGCCCGCCCCGGCGGCCCAGCACCAGCTCTCCCGCCGTGATCGACTCGACAGCCTTCCGCCACTCGGGAGGGGCGTCGGCGGGAGGGCTCAGCAGGTCGCTCAGCAGCTTTCCCAAGGACGCCGTCTGGTCGGGATCCACCAGCCGCTGGGTGATGGCGCCGAGGTCCCACAGGGTCGCGGTCGACGCGGTGGAACCGAGGTCGACCGCGACGAACTGCTGCAGGTTCTCCCCGGCGGGCTGCCAGGAGCGCAGCCTCAGGAACTCGTCGTCCTCGGCGGCCAGACCGGCTTGCTCATGCGCGGCCGGAGGCTGCTCGCCGGGCGGGGCGAACTCGAGCGTGACGCTGCCCGACGCGGTGTCGGCGCCGGCCGAGCCCGTGTACTCCAGCGACCAGTGGACGTCGACGCGCAACTTAGTGGGGTGACCGGAGCCGAAGACGTCGGCCACGCGCGGATCGCCGTACACCAGACTCACCGGCAGCCTGGAGTCCAGGGAAAGGATGCGCAGTCCGTCGACACTCGCCGCGGAGTAGTCCTGGGGCACCCAGATGGTTTCCAGTGCATGGGCGAGCTGTGCGGGTATGAGTACGCCGGACTCGGCACGGACCTCTACGCGAGGCGGCAGATGGACGGTGACGTAGCCGGGGCTGCCGGGCTCGCGCTCCACCAGGACCTCCGGCAGCGGGAAGCCCGACTGGTCGGCGTAGACACGGAAGTGCCGGCGGCCGAGCGCGACGACACCGGAAGGGGCATGTGCGCCCGCCGGATCGGGGACGCGGAAGGTGATCTCCAGTGCGCTCATGGTCAGTCGATGCTCCAGGTCCTGACGAGACGGTCGATCGGCAGTTCGACGTGGGTGCCGGGGGCTCCGTCGTCCGGTGAGTCTCCGGACGGCCCCCCGGACGGGCTGTCGGCGTCGCCGTCGTCGTCCGGCGAACTCTGACGGGGCGGCACGATGTCGTTCTCGTCGAGCAGTGCTGCCGAGGCCAGGTCGTAAAGAGGGACGAGCGTGTCGGTGACCGCGCGGCGCAGCGCGTCCAGGTTGTCGGTGACGGTCCGGGCCGCGGCGACCGCCGTGTGCTGGCGCAGCTCGACGATCCGCAGGGGGTGCCGTTCCCGCTCCTCGATGTGCTCCTCGAGGTCCCGCATCAGGTGGTGCCAGGCCAGGGCATGCTGGGCCCGTGCGGGAAAGCGTCCCTCCAGCTCCGCCTTGTCCCACTCCTGGTGGTCCGGAGCGGGCATGTGCTTCTCGAGGGCCTTCTCCATGGCCTGCTCGGTGTTGAGGCAGGTCCACAGGGCGGCCAGCTGGCGTCGCGCATTCGCGGTTCCGCCGCGGCGTCGCGAGTACAGCTCGATCAACAGCCGGCTCGTGCCGGGCTCGGCGAACCACTCGCGCAGCGGCGCGAACTCCTGCTGCCAGTGCGCGGCCCAGTCCTGGCACCACTCCCGTAGCTGGTCCGTGCCGTTCGCGCTCCACTCCCGAACGGTGTGCTGGAAGTGCTCGATGAAGGCATCGGAGGAGTCCTCCGCCGGGTCCGCGTCCCCCAGGAAGCCGTCGGCGCCGCCGGTATCCGGTTCCGCCTCGAATCCGGGGTAGTCGGTCAGGAGGCCCGCATCGGACGTGGGCGGCCTGCTCTTGCTGACCAGGTGCTGATCATCCCGGTCGGCCCGCTCCAGCAGGTGGTGCCACTCCTTCCACTGGAACACGGCACGGTGCACCGCTGCCGCCGACGCGGCGAGCCCCGGCGGCAGCGTCGGCGCCGCCGAGCCCTCGCTCTCGCCGGACACCGCCGCCTCGTCGCCGACACTGTCGCGGTCGGGGCGGCGCAGCGCGTGCAGGGCCGGGCGTACCCGCCGGTCCAGCAGGTAGCGCAGCTCGGCGAAGGTCTCCTCGATCTCCCGGTACGCGGCGTTCTCGCCGACCGCCGAGCGGTACACCTGGCGCCGGAGCGTCAGCACAGCGGCGTCCAGCTTCCGCCGTGAACGCTCGGCGCGTTCCAGCTTCTGCGCCACACCGTTCCTGCGCACATGGTCCTCGATCAGGTCGCGCAGATGGCGGATCCCGCCGTCGTCGTCGTACGACCGCAGGCGCGGCGTCCACGGGTTGCCGGCGTCGGCGCTCTCCAGGCGAGCGGCGACCGGCTCCCACAGGCGCTGACCGGGCGAGGGCAACTTGCCCATGGCGGCGCGAACCCGCTCGCGGGTTTCGTCGGAGAGATGGGTGTACGACAACTCGTAGGCGCGGATCGCGGGAATCGCCGAGGTCACCACGATGCCGTCCTGGCGCCCCCGGACGAACTTGCTGCCGTAGACGTGGATTCCGTTGAGTTCGTCGGCGTGCCGCAGCAGTTCGGGCACCGGCAGAGCGGGGCCCGGGACGGCGGCGAGGGACGGAAGATGCGTCTTGTCGAATACGTTGGCGGCGACCAGCGCCGCCTGCCCCAGGGCCGCCGGGGTGCGGCCGTCCTCCAGCAGCATGTCCCAGAACTCCGAAGCGCCCTTGGACTCCGGTCGGGAGGAGAGCACGACCAGCAGGATGGTGTGCACGTCGACCAGGGCGCGCCGGCTCAGGGACTTGTCCCTGCCGTACGAGCCGGCCGCCCCGATGCCGGGAAAGTCGAGCAGTTGAACGGGGTGTTCGGCCAGCAGCCCGCCCAGGGCCCAGTGGTCCGGCGAGACGGTGACCTTCTGGATCACGCGTTCGATCAGCGGGAAGCTGCGGCTGAGCGCGTCCTTGTCGCTCTCGATGTTCTCGCTGTTGAAGGGCTGGAGGGTGAGCTTGGGTGGCGTCTTGGGCGTGACCTTGGCCGGGGGCAGTTTCAGCGCCTCGTTGACGATCTTCCGGTCCACGTGGGCGCGGTGGCCCAGCACGCTGTACCGGCCGCGCTGGCTGATCAGGGCGTCCCGGATCCGGCACAGTTCGACCACGGTGTCCCGGTGGGCGTCGTCGATGAGTTCGGGCGGGACCGGGCGCGGGGCCCCGCCGGCCGGTGCCGGCCACAGACACGGGTACCAGCTGTCGAAGGGCGCCCAGCCGCGCGGATCGGTCACCGGGTCGTATCCCGCGAGCGCGGCGCCGGTGCCCAGCTCGGGGTGCCTGCGGTCGAGTTTGCTGATCAGGGTCGAGAGGATGTCCTCGACGCAGCGGCTGAGCTGGGGTTCGCTCAGATAGCGGATCTCGGTGGTGTCCGCCGCCCGGGTAGGGCTGCCGCGCTCGCCCGCGGTCAGGTGCAGCACGGTGATGTTGCCGGTGGTCGGGCGTTCCTCGACCGGCAGGAGATCCGGACAGCCGAGGAGGGTGCCCAGGAGCAGGGACTTGCCGACGCTGTACTCCCCGACCACGCCGATGGTGACCGGTGAGTCGACCCGTTCCAGCAGTTCCTGTGCGGTCTCCCCGACGCGCGCCCGGGCGGCGTGGCATTCGGGGGTGTCGGGTATCTCCTGGTCCTGGAGCATGGCCTGGGCGTCTTGGGCGTACTGCCGCAGATCTGCCAGGGCGGTGGGCGAAGCCGCTGGAGTTGCGGCGGCTGGGGCGGATGTGTTGGGCACGGCGACTCCGCGGTGTGTGCGGCGGAAAGACGGTCGGTCGGTGAGGCGATGTGTCTGATCGCGCGTCAGGGAGCGGGGAATGCGCTTCCCCGGTGCCCTGAGCTGCCGGTGGGTCAGTGGAGGAGGAAGAACAACTCGATCTCGGCGGTGCCGGACGGGATACGGGGGTCGGTGTTGTGGTAGCCGCGAATGATCTCCTTGTGGTAGCGCGGGAAGAACTCCGGCGCCGCGGAGGGCAGGAGCCGGGCCACGGCTTTGGCGAAGGCCGTACTGGTGCCGGTGTCGACCGCGCCGCCCGGGAGCCGCCCGGCGTTGCCGAAGACCATGACGAAGGCCACCCGCTCGCCCGGGAACTGCCGGGACTTGCGGGCCACTTGCTCGCGAAGGCTCGCGGTGGCCCGCTCCGAGCCGCCGATGAGAGCCTCCGGGTTCACGCGCACCGTGATCGACCGGGTGTGGGGGTCGAGCCCGCCGGCCGGCGGCGGAGTGGTCGGCGGGGAGGTGGACGGGCCGGGGAGCGTTGGTCCGGGAGGCGTCTGTGTGTCCTGGGGACCTGGCTGTGTGGGGCGGTTCGCCGGCGTCTCGCCGCCCAGGACGACGACCACCAGGACCAGGAGCAGATCGGCGAAGAGCCACCCCGCCATCTGCACTCCCGACAGTCTGGGCGACCTCATCGCTCCCCCTCGGCGACGGGCCGGTGGGCCCGCGGATCGTCCGCGGGGGCCGGCCGGGTCAGGGCGACCGTCGGCGGTGAGGACTCCTGGGCGGAGGTGAGGCTGGAGCCCTGCCGCGCGGAGGGCACCGGCGACGCCTGGGACGCCGAGGGCGCGGGATGGTCCTTGGGCGGCGCTTCCGTGAGGGACCGCAGGGCGCCGTGCAACTGCGTGACGGTTTCCAGGAGCCGGTCCCGCGCCTGGCTCTGGTCCTCCCGGTGGGCGAGGCCCGCTGCCCGCAGTTCCGCGATGCGGGCGGCCAGTTCGGTCGTGACCGTGCGCACCTCGTCGCGCAGGGAGACGGCAACGGCGGCCACCGCCAGGTCGTAGGCGGCGCCGATCCGTTCGGCGCCCTCGGCCGCAGCTTTCTCAAGGGCGGCCGGAAGCTCCGTCAAGGTGCTGCCCAGACCGTCCAGGGTGGCGGCGAGGACCTGGGTCGACTCGGCCGTGGAGGCGCGCACGGCGGTGAGGGCCCCCGCCACCTCCTGTACGGCTTGGCGCATCCACAGCGCGGTGCGCTCGCTCGCCGCCTCCTCCCGCTCCCGTGCCTCGCGCGCGGCCCGGTCGATCCGTTCGGCGGTCAGGTCGCCGGCGGAGCCGATCCGTACGGCGGCCGATTCGCCCGCGGAACCGAGGCGTTCGGCGGCGAGACGGCCGGCCTTGTCCAGACCCTGCGCCATCGCGGAGCCCGACGTCGCCAGGTCTTCGGCCAGCTGACGGGTGCCGGCCGCGACCTCGCCGGCGGCCCGGGTGGCCGAGCCCACCGACGCCCTGATGTCGGCGGTGCCCGCCCGCAGTTCGGCGACGGCGGACTCCAGGGCCTTGACGGCGGCCAGATGGTGCTCCGTGGCGGTACTGGCCCCGCTCAGCAGGCCATGCGCGCGCTCCTGGACGCGGGCCGCCTCGGACAGCAGATCCCGCAGGCCCGAGGCCGCGCCCTGGAGTTCCTCGGCGAAACGCAGAGGGGAGGCCTGGGTGCTGCGCGCGGCCAGCGCCTCGACCTGGGCGAGAGCGCCGGAGAGACGGGAGACGAGCCGCTGCCGCTCGGTCTCCTCCGCCGCTTCCCTGAGGCGGCCCACAACGGTCGTGCCCATCAACGCCAGCAGGGCGACGACGGTGTAGACGACCATCATGTCGAAGTGCAGCACCGGCCAGAGGTGGCCGTCGAAGCCCTGCTGCCACAGGGTCAGGAACGAGCCGGTCGGGCCGGTGCCGTCCTGCCCGTCGGTGCCGGAGTCCCGCATCTGCTGGTACGCGTAGGCCGCGGTTCCCAGCCCCGCCCAGGTGACCAGCAGCGGGGCGAAGACGAGTACCGAAGGCAGCGCGGAGAGCAGCCGTCGCTTGCGGCTTGTCGCGGCCGATGGCGGAGCGGAGAGCGCGTGCGGACCGCAGTAGGCGGCGACCAGCCCGCCGCCCGCCCACACCCGCAGCTCGTCCTCGCTTCCGGCCTCCACGGCGTCGGCGAGCCGGCTCAGCGCCCCGGCATGCACAGCGCAGCGAGGATGCCCGGCCAGATCGCGCAACTCGGCGGCGAGGCGCTCGGGTTCATGGTGGGTCGGGCTCGGTGCGGGGCCCCCGTCGAACTCCACGGGCTTACCGCCGTGAGCGCGCGCCCATGATCTGCCCCACGTCTCCAGCCGCCCCATATTGCTCCCCCCGCCGGGCCTGGACCGGACTGAAATATGCCACCGGACAGCGGGGCGCAACCAGTCGTATTGCGGAATTGGTTCGGGGGGCCCGCGATATCCATGGGTGGGCACGTCTGTGTGAATGACGGGATCTCGTGGGAATAGAGAGTCCGCAGGTGACGGGCGTGATGAGTGCTGTCAGAAATGCATTTGCTCGGCTCTTTTTCGGTTCTGAAAGTGTCGTTGTTTGACCGCTCTGTTGATCGAAATATGTCAGGGGCGGTCGGTTGGATCCACAGACATTTCCGCTCAGTGGAATGACGGCTAGGGTCGGCGATCGGCGCCCCGTCAGGCCGGCGGGCGGGGGAGGGGGGAAGGCCATGGGTCCACCCATGCCGGGAGAGGGCGGTGGGGACGGTGCGAACGGGGAATGCCTCGCCCGACTGACGGAGCTGTTGCTGATCGAACAGCGCGGCAGTGATCCCCGTGCCGCCATCCCGCCGGGCGGGTCGGAGGTGGCGGGCGGCACACCCTTGGGCCCTTGGCTCGCCCCGGCGGCCGCACTGGCAGGAGGAGAGCCCAAGAAGGCACTGGCCCTGCTCGACCAGCCGCGGCCCGACGATCCCTCCCTGTCCCTCTTGTCACAAGCGCTGCGGACAGCGGCGATCGTTATGGACGGCAACTGGCAACCGGGCACCTCTCCGGTCGACCGCCAGCCAGGCGCCCAGCGGGCGCAGTTCACCGCCGGTGCGGGAATCGAGGACGCCCTCGCGTCGGTCGCCGACCCGGGTCTGCGGCTCTGCACCCACCTCGCGGGACGCGTCATCCCCGTCCTCCTCTCTTCCCGTACGACCCTCGGACACGCCGTGAAGGCGATGGCGGCCAAGGAACGCACCGCCGCGTACGGAATGCGCGTCGACTGGGACGATCACGATCTGTCGGCCGGTCTGAGGGAGCCACTCGCCTGGTTCGACGGCCTGTACGAGGAGATCGCCGCCACCCGGCACGAGGCGGCCGCGGCCTGTCATCTGCTGCTCGCCGCGGACCTCCGCGTCCGAGTCGGCGACGTGCAGGCGGCCCAGCCGCTGCTACGGCACGGACTGCGGTTCGCTTCCCGTAGCCACGCGACCGCGGGCCTCGCCGCGCTGCTCGCCGGTGACTGGGAGCTGGGCCCACCGGGAACCGCGGAGCAGTGCGCCATCCCGGCCACCGCACCCCCCGCACGGGCGCTCTCCCGCGCGGAGCACCACTACGAGCGGGCCGACGCGGAGTACGGCGCCGCCCACTCGGGGCGTGGCCGCGCCGCGGCGCTCCTGCGCCTCGCCCACGTCCAACGGCTGCGCGGCAGCCTTGAGGAGGGCCGGGAAACCGCCTGCCGGGCGAGGGAACTGGCGGTCGCGGCCGGCGACGGCGCATGTGCCGCGCTGCTCCGCATCCATCAGAGCCTCGACCTGATCCAGGCCGACCCCACGCCCCAGGGGCAGGCGGAGGCGGGGACCGAGGCCGCGGAGGAAGTCGTTGCCTGGGCTACGAGCGTCGGCAGCACGTCATGGCTGGAGGGCCTGCGGCAACTCGTCCTGGAGCGGGCGGAGTTCTGGAGCGCGCAGGGTGATGTGGTCCGCGCCAGAAGGGCCGCCCATCTCGCTCAGCGGCTGCTGCCGGGGCCCGGAACGGGCGACAGCGCGGCGACCGATCCATCGGCGGTCGCGGCGAGCCATCGCCAGCAGCGCCAGCCGCCGCCGCGCCCGCCTTTCCCCGCCACGGGCATCTATCTGCGGGCCCGTCACCGTCTGGCGAGCATCGTCCTGACCGACCTCGAGCAGCAGGACCACCTCGAGCGCGTGGAGGGAAGCACCGAAAAGGGCGAGCCCCTCGACCTGGCGGACTGCCTGGGACTCATCCAGACCGCCAAGACCCTCCACGACCAGGCCTCCGCACTGCGGGACCCCGATGTGATGGCGGCCGCCCGCGCCCGCATCGAAGTCGCTCTCCGAGTGGGCACCGACCTCCTGAAGGACGTCGAGCCCCTGAAGGACGTCTTCGCCGTGCTGGCCTCCGACCTCGCGTCCTGCCCCGCCCAGGAGACGTTCTTCCGCTCCCGCAGGTCCCGTGCGGCCGGCCTCGAGACGGAGGCCGACCGCCTCGCACGCCAGGCCCTGTCCGAGACCGAGCTGATCCCGGACGAGACCTTCCGGAGCGTCCTGCGCTGCGCGGCCCACGTCGATCTGCGCCAATGGGCCCGGGCCAGGGCCGAGATGGAGGCGGTCGAACCGCGCCTTTCCGCACTCCAGGCCGCCGCTCTGTGGCTGCGACTGGGCAGGCCCGAACGCGCTGCGGCGCACGAGCCGTTCATCGACGCAGCCCTCGGCGGCCCGGACCAGGATCACCTCTGGGAACGGGCCGCGATCCGGGCGGACCTGGCCCTGGCCAGGGGCCATTACGGCGATGCCGCAGACCTCGCCCGGCAGGGGCTCGACGCCTACGAGGCGCACCAGGTCAGACTGGCCCGCGACGCGCTGCGGGCCTCCTTCGCCGATGACCCCGTGGTCGCCGGCCTCTACCACGCGGCGGTGCTCTCCACCCTCGGCCTCGGCGGCCCCGGCGCGGCGGCCACCGCCTTCGCCCAGGCGGAGCGCGGCCGGGCCGGATTCCTCCACGCCCTCCACGCGCTTGACACCGCCGGCACGGACCCGGCCGCCCGCAGGGCCGTGCGGGGCTGGCTGGCCGCGGAGGTCCGCTGGTCGGCGGAGTTCGAGGACCACGCGGCCGGCCTCGGCGGCCGCGCGTCCCTGCCCGATTCAGGGCAGCCGCCGATCCTCGCACCGGGAGGGCCCGTCCCGGCGGTCTCAGAACAACCGGTGGGAGGGCCCGTCCCGGCGGTCTCAGAACAACCGATGGGAGGGTCCCTCCCGGTGGTCTCAGAACAACCGGCGCCGGGCGCCTCCCCAACGCCGGGACGCACGGCCCAGGCGCGCCGCGACGGCCGACGCGCGCGCATCGCGGAGGCCGAGCAGGCCCTGGACGCCGCCGAGGCCGAGGTACGAAGGCTCGTCCCGGCCGCGCTCACCGCATCCGGCAGGGGCACGCTGCCGGACGCCGCGACCTTGTCCGAGGCCCTGCCCCCGGACACCGTGCTGCTCACCTACCACCTCTACGACGACACCCTCGTCGGCTGGGCGATGACCCGCCGGACGCTGCTCAGCGACCGCCACACCGGGTGGGCGCACTCCGTGGTGGCGGCCGTGCGCCGCTTCCACGGCTGGTGCGCCATGGCGGACGCCGGGAGCCACGGCGAAGCCGACGGACCGGAGCTGGCCGAACTGCTGCTGCGGCCCTTCGCCGAGCCGCTGCGCGACCACCGGCGCGTGCTGGTGGTTCCCCCGGCCCTGCTCTCCCTCCTGCCCTTCCACGCCCTTCCCTGGGACGGGGACGTCCTCGGCGCCCGCCACGAGGTGTCGTACCTCCCCTCGGCGTCCCTGCTCACCCGCCTCCACGGCACGCAGGACAGGCCGTGGGCGGAGCTGAACGCCCTCCTGGTGGGCGATCCCGCGGCCGATCCCCGCCACGGTCTGCGGAAGCTGCCGGGAACGGTGGCCGAAACCGCGGAACTCGCCCGCCTGTTACCCCGCCACCATCTGCTGACCGGGACCGACGCCACCCGGGCCCGTGTGCTGGAGGCCGCCCCCGACTGCCAGGTACTCCACCTCGCCACCCACGGGCTCGTCGACGAACTCGCTCCCAACCGCAGCCGGCTGCCCCTCGCCGGTGATGACGTGCTCGGCATCGCCGACCTCCTGCGCGTCGCCCAGGAGCCGCAACTGCTGGTGCTCTCCGCCTGCGACACCGGCCGCGGCACCGCCACCGCCGGCGGCGACGTCCTGGGGCTGACCCGCGCCGCCCTGATCACGGGGGCCCGCCATGCCGTCGTATCGCTGTGGCCGGTCCGCGACCGTACGGGCTGCCTGGTCATCACCAAGACCTACCAGTACCTCCTCGAGGACCCCACCGCCGGCGTCGGTGCGGCGCTGGCACGCGCCCAGCGCGCCGTGCGCGACCTGTCCGGCGCAGACCGGGACGAGGAGTTCGACGCGCTGGCCCACCGGGCCGGAACCCGTCCGGGACCGCCGTCCCGGGCCCGCTCCTGGGCGGCGGCGAGGGACAGCGAACCGCTGCGCCCGGACGCAGAGGACCGGCACCCGTACCACTGGGCGCCTTTCATCCACGTGGGGGTTTGAGATGACGTTGCGAGCGCTGCTGATCGGCGCCCAGACCTACGGCCTGAGCGGTGTGCACGCCGATGTGGCACTCATGGCGGACGTCCTCGGGACCAGGGGCTTCACCGACCTGCGGACGTGCACCGAAGGCGACGCCACGTACGGGGGCATCACCGAGGCGATGAGCCGCCTGCGAACGGAGACCCGGCCGGGTGACGGCGTGGTGGTGTACTACTCCGGGCACGGCGCACTCCTGGGCGACCTGCAGTACCTCGTCCCCGTCGACTTGGACGACACCACCCCCACCGACTTCCGCGGCTATCTGGCCGAGGAACTCACCGCAGCGGTCCGTGAGTTGAGGCAGCGTACGCCGAACCTCACCGTGATCCTCGACTGCTGCCACTCCGGTGGAGCCGTGCGAGAGGTGGCGTACCAGTCAGGCCGATGGGTCCTGAAGTCGGTCGAGTCGCGGGCCGTCGCTCAGGACGCGGGACGCGCCCGGGCGGCAGTGCTCGCCCGGCCCGGCGACCCGCTCGTCCCCGGCGTCGTCCGGCTGACGGCAAGTCAGCAGCATGATTCGGCGTATGAGGCCGTACTGCGCCCCGGCAAGGGGCGGCAGGGCGTCTTCACCGCGGCCCTGGCCGAGCTGCTCGGCCCGAACACGCGCCCCGGCGTGCCCTGGTCGGTGCTGATCGCCCGGGTCCGCGACCGCATCAAGCAGCAACAGGTACGGCAGTGGCCCGACGCGGGCGGGCCTTCGGGGCGGCTGCCGTTCTCCCTCGACGAGCCCGACGGCCTCGAACGGCTCCCGCTGGTACGGCGGAACGGCCGGTTCGTCGTCCCGGGCGGCGCCGTCTTCGGTCTCGGCGCCGCGGACCGGGTCAGCATGGTGTTCCCCGGCGGCAGCGCGACGCACCGGGGCGCAGAGACCTCCATACCCGCGACCGTGGACGAGATGAAGGCCGGGGACGCCCTGCTGCGCCCGACGCCACCTGCTGATGCCCGCCCTTCCGCCGACGACCTGCACACCGTAGAGCTGCCCCTCGGCGCATACGCGCTGGCGGTACGCGTGCACGACCGCCGACATGTGCTCATCGAGGCCGACGCTCCCTTCGCCGACGCGCTGCGCAAGGAAATCGCCCGCTGCCCACGGCTGGCGGTGACCGAAGACGCGCAGGACGCGTTCGCCACCGTCCGCGCACAGAACGGCACCTGCGAGGTACTGAACCCGGACGGACTGCCCTTCCGGGCCCCGTCCGTAACGGCACAAGCCGTCCCCTCCCAGTTGATCGCTCTGCTGGAAGAGCTGGCCCGCGGCGAACGCGTACGGCTGCTGCGCGACCCGGAGGGGCCGAGCCGCCTCGCGGCGGACCTGGACGTGCGGATCGAGGCCCGGCATCCCGCCCCAGGAGGTGACTGGCGCGAGCTCAGCACAGCGGGCGAACAGCTCTACGACGGCGACCACTACCGGGTCACGGTCACGAACCACTCCGGTGTGCCGCTGTACTTCTGGGTGATCGGCGTCGGGCTGAGCGGTCGCACCGCCCTGGTGACCAACGACCAGCCCAGTGGCTACCGTCTCGAACCCTACGGGGACGAGCACTACGGCACACGCACGACCCCGGCCGTCACGATCTACTGGCCGTCCGACGTTCCCGAGCAGGGCCCCCGCCCGGAGACCATCCACGTCCTTGTCGGCGACCGGGCCATGGACCTCGGCGGACTCGCCTCGCGTGAGGCCTGCAAGCGGTCCGTGCGCACCGCCGGCCCCACCGTGCAGGCGCTGCTGCAGGAGGTCTGGGAGGGCACCCGTGACCAAATGCTCGACGTGGGCCAGGAGTTCCGCTACCGCCTGTGGACCGTGCACGCGGACGCGCTGCCTTCCACCGAGCCGGAGCTGCCGTCCACCGACCCGGAGGGGCCCCGCGCATGATCCCCCTGCCCCCGATGGTGCGCCGCATACAGGCGGACCGCATGGTCAAGCAGCAGCGCTGGGCGGAAGCGTACGACCTGTACCGTGCGGCGGCGAGCGCCTACCCCGAGCGGGTGCTGGCCGCGGCCTGCTGGCAGGACGCCGCAGGGATGGCCGGCCGGCTCGGACGCTACTCGGAGCAGGCCGAGTGCAGCAGGCGCAGTCTCTCGCTCCTGCAGGACTCGGTGCTCAACACGCCTCTGGTACGCAGAACGCGGATAAGGGCGCTGCTGGCCCTGGCCGAATCGCTGTATCGCACCGGTGATCTCACCGGCGGGGCGGAGGTCGCCCGGCGGGTCTACGACCTGGCCGCCGGTTCGGACCCCGACTTCACCGCCGAGTCCTTCCACCGGCTCGGACAGGCCCTCCTTCTCCAAGGCGAGATCGGTGGCGCACTCACGGCCTTCGCCCGCGCCGCCGAGACCGCACGGGCCGGCGGATCAGGTCTCGAGATCGCCCAGGAACTGGTGAGTCTCGGCGTCGCCGCCGCGATGGTGGGCGACGACCCGACCGCCCGCGACTGCGCGGCCGAGGCCGAACGTCTGGCCCGGACATCGACCGATCGACAACGCACCACGGTGCTGGCCTCCGCCCTCAGCTTCCAGGCGCTGGTCATGCGGCGCGAACGGCGCGACGAGGAGGCCGTGTCGCACGCACGTGAGTCCCTGTCGCTGCTGACCGGTCCCGTCGGCCGGCAGGACGTAGCCGTACTCGCACAGTCCCGGGAGCGCCTGGCGACCTGCCTGCTCTCCTGCGACGAGCCGGAGAAGGCCGCCGAGGCCATCGGGCTGCTCCGGCTCAACCACACGGAGGCGGTCGAGCGCGACGACGCCCTCCTCATCGTCTCGTCGGCAGCCAACCTCGCAGGCGCCCACGCGGTGTCGGACTCCTTGGACGAAGCGCTGGCCTGGGCGGAGCGATCCGTGGACGCGGCAAGGCGCGCCGGACAGGGGCCACACATGGTCGCCGCAGCCCTCCTGAACCTGGGGACCGTGCTGCATGCACGTGAGGAGCACGCACGCGCCGAGAGCCGTCTGCTGGAAGCGGTCACGCTGTGGGAGCAGCTACGGGCCACGACACGCAGCGAGGTCGAGCACATCGATCTGCTCGGTGAACAGGCCCAGGTGTACCGGGCCCTGCAGCGCTGCCGAGTCGCCGGCGGCGACACCGACGGCGCGCTGGAGGCGGCGGAGCGAGTCCGCGGCCTGCTCCTGGAACAGCGGCTGCTCGCAGGACGCTCCGCCGGTTCCGCCGCGAGTCCGGTGCCGAGGACGGCGCGGCAACTGTCCGAACAGGCCGCGCGGAACAACACGGTCACACTGGTGTACAGCCTGCTCGGGCCCGCCCGCCCCAGCGTCCGCAGCGGCGCCACCACCGCCTACATCTGGGTGATAGCTCCCGACGGCACACGCCGGCACCACGACGTCGACCTCTCCGCCGTGCGCGCGGCGATGCCGAGCGCGGTGGCGGCGGACGGTGCCACGACCGCCGGGGGTCCCGGCGCAACCGCAACCGCCGAGCCTCCCGAGACCAGGCTCCTGAGAGCCCTGTCCCAGGGCGCCGTGGCCCCGGTCCCGGTCCCGGTCGCAAACTCCCGCGACAGCGCCCCGCTCGCCGGCCCGGACCTCGGCCGGATCACCGACGCGGAGCTGCGCCTGCTCGCCGACGCGTTCCTGCGGCCGGTGGAGGACGACCTGACGGCGGCCGGGACGCGGCGGCTGGTGGTCGTACCCGACGGGTTCCTGCACCACGTCCCGTTCAACGCGCTGCCCCTGAAGGACACCACTCCGCTGGCGGACGTGTACACCGTGGCCGTGGCGCCGTCCGCCAGGACGAACCCCCGGGCGACGGCTGGCACCCGCCCGGCCACCGTCTCACCCTCCGAGGCACTGGTGGTGGGAAACCCGGACCCGCCGACACAACCCCTGCTGCCCGGACTGCCCGCTCCCGTCCTACGGCCCCTGCCCGCGGCCGAACACGAGGCACGGACCGTCGCCGCGTTGTACGGAGCCCGCGCCCTCATCGGCGCGGAAGCCACCCGCGAGGCCGTCCTCGCCCGGCTGCCGCGAGCCCGGTTCGCGCACTTCGCGACGCACGCCCTCGCCGGCGAGGACGTCCTGCGCATCCCGGGCGCACTGTGCCTCGCCCCGAGCCCCCCGACCGGCTCTGCCGGCGAGAAGTACCCAGAGGACGCGGACGGTTCGTACCTGCGGGCCGACGACATCGAGCCGCTCGACCTCTCGGGCTGCCCACTGGTGGTGCTCAGCGCCTGCGAGACCGGCTGGGGCAGGCCCTCACCGGAGGGCAATCTGGGCCTGGCCCGGGCTTTCCTGGCCGCCGGGGTGAACTCCGTGGTGGTCGCCCTGTGGTCCGTAGACGACAGGGCGACCGCCGACCTCATGACCGACTTCCACCGGCACCTCGTCACCGGGGCGAACACGGGGGAGGCGTTGGGCCGCGCCATGCGCGAGGCCAGGCGGCAGCACCCGCGACTGGAGGACTGGGCCGGGTTCAGCCTGCTGGGCTCCGCCGATTCCCGGCTCGCCCCGGCGGCGCGAGGGTGAGTGCGCCCATGGATGAGGCCCGAGAGGCAGAGAGCGACGGGGGCCTGGCCACCGACCGCCGCCAGGCCCCCGCACTGCTCCCCGTGCCCACCACTGTGCGGCACTCGCGGCGACCACGTCCCCGCAGCAGTGCGGAATATCGTGGCGGCGTGCCAACTGACCGCAGGAGAGCGGCTGTTCGCCCGGGCCCAGCGACTACGATGCCGTACGTCACCGATGCCCGAGAAGCCCGAGAAGTCGGGGAGGTACCGTGATGCCTGAGGGGTACACGGAAGGCAAGCACTCCGCCGAGCGCTGGCCGCACGGCACCCTCCTGGGAGAGCTGACCGGTTCCTCGGAGGCCGTGAAGACCCTGCTCTCACTGGGGACTCCGCGGTCGTACGAGGCAGGCGAGACGCTGCTGGCCGAAGGGCTGAACGAGACGTTCGTCCTGTTGCTGCTTGAGGGTGTCACCAAGGTGACGGCCCTCATGGAGAACGGCGACACCGCGCTGCTGGCCGTCCGGATAGGCGGGGATCTCATCGGCGAGTTCGCGGCGTTCGACAACAGACCCCGCTCGGCGACGGTCACGGCCGCGGGCAGAGTTACGGCCCGGCGCATCGGCCAACGGGACTTCCTCGCCTGCCTCGACCGTTATCCCGTGGCCGCGCTGGCGGTCAGCCGGATGCTCGTACGCAAGAACCGGTGGTCGGTGCGGCGTCGGGGCGACTTCAGCGGTTGCCCGGTGGCCACGCGGGTCGCCAGGGTGCTTGTCGACCTGGTCGAGGACTACGGGCAGCAGTGGCGCGGCCGGGTCCTGATCGGGCCACGTCTCACCCAGGCGGAGATCGCGGGGTTGGTCGGTGCGAAGGAACGGCGGGTCCACCACGTTCTCGGCGCGCTGGCGGAGCGGGGAATCATCCAGGTCGGGTACAGCCGAGTCACTGTCGTCTCCCTTGCCGGTCTGCGGGATGCGGCTCGGCTGACGGGGCCGGACCAATGAGGGGGGACGCGGGGGAGCGGGAGGTGGAGGAGGGGGACATGGGGGAGCGGGACATGGAGGACCGGGGCTTGGGGGAGCGGGACATGGGGGACTACGAGCACGACGGGGCGCATCAGTTGGGCCGAAGAGGCGATCCTG
Source organism: Streptomyces sp. NPDC093568 (assembly GCF_044764945.1). NCBI lineage: Bacteria > Bacillati > Actinomycetota > Actinomycetes > Kitasatosporales > Streptomycetaceae > Streptomyces > Streptomyces sp. NPDC093568. Next base: position 2,316,537 of record NZ_JBIWJD010000001.1, read on the forward strand.
ACGAAGGGCGTCACGACCACGACGATAACGACGACCACGAGGGCCACGAGGACCACGACGACGTACTGGCGACCACAGACCTGGTCGCCCTCGACGGCGTGGTGCCCAAAGGGGGAGGGCACCCCGTGCGCGACCGCGTCGCGGGAGCCTCCCTGGGCCGGCCCCTCGTCTACGTACTGCCCAGAACGAACGGCGGCAGCGAGGCAGAGGCCTCGGGCCACTGTGACATGCTGCTCTGCTTCCCCTTCGACCTGGAGGAACTGCCGGACGGCCGCGGATACCAGCAGGTGACCCTCGGCGTGCGACTCGACGACGAGACACACGCGCTGACCCTGCAACCCGGGCCCGGCACGACCACGAGCGACGGAGCGCGGGTCGCCGCGTTCGGGCTCGGCCAGAACCGACTCCGCTGGACCTTCCGCGCCCCGGGCCGTGGCGGCACGCTACGTCCCGACGGCCGCTGGGCTCAGGCTGTAGTCCGTGTGCCGAGGACCGCGGCGGAGGTGTCCGGCCGACTGAGCCTGGCCACGGTGACCGTGCAGCCGCTGCTCGGAGGGACGTTCGTGCGCAGGGAGGCGGAAACCCCGTACGACACACGGTTTTCCGTCAAGCGGGCCGACGCCTGGCGGTCCGCCGCGCCCCTCGCGCACGACGGGACTCTCCCCGGAGCGTGGGCACTCGCCGGAAACGAGGTCGGCGCTGCACCTGACGGCGACGACGAGAGCGGCGGCGCGCTCCACGGCGACATCACCGAAGGCGACAGCCACGGCGGCCCCGGCAGCGGCGAGGAACTGCCCCCGGGTGTACGGCGGTTATGCCTCGCCGTCGACATCGAGAAGTACAGCATCCGCGGCAACGCCGACATGGTCCGGCTGCAACGTGTCCTGCTGCGGACCTTGCGGACGGCTTGTGCAAAGGCGGGCGTCGACTGGGAGCGGTGCGGTCGCCAGGCCCAGGGAGACGGCTATCTGCTGGTGATGGAGCCAGGCATCGACGAGGCCAGGGTCGTCCCCATGCTGCTGGAGGGACTCGCCGAAGGGCTGGCAAAGGCCAATGCCGCGAACGCCGCACCCCGTTACCCTTCCGCAGCGCCGACCCCGGGCACCACCACCCCCCTCGACATCCGCATGCGGGCCAGCCTGCACCAGGGCATCGTGCACGAGGCGGACAGCGGCTACGCGGGATCGGCCGTGGTCGCCCTCTTCCGCGTCCTCGACTCCGGCCCGGTACGCCAGGCGCTCGCCAGGACCCCCTCCACACAACTGGTGGTCGCCTTCTCCGACACGCTCTACAAGGATCTCGTCGCCACGGGTTACGAAGGGCTGTCGGGCGAAGGCTTCGACCGCGCCGAAATACACGTCGAGGCCAAGGACTTCAGGGCGGTGGCGTGGATCCACACCGGGCGGCGGACGGGGGCGGGCATGCCGTCGAGCTCGGATCGGAGCTGACCGACATGCTCGTCGTCGATCCCCGGACTGGTGGTCTCCTCACTGACTGGCCGGCCTGAGTTGGTTGATAGCAGCGTCGACTGTCTGTGCCAGCAGAGTTGCGATGGTCATGGGGCCGACTCCGCCGGGCACCGGTGTGATCAGGCGGGCGCGCGTGCGGGCGGTGTCGAAGTCGACATCGCCGATGTTGCCGGGGCTGTATCCGGCGTCGATAACGACAGCCCCCGGCTTGATGTGTTGGCCGCGAATGAGCCGAGGCTTTCCAACAGCCGCCACAACAACGTCCGCGTCTCGCAAGGTTGCGGCCAGGTCGGCCGTACGGGAGTGGCAGTAGGTGACAGTGGCGTCCCGGGCCAGCAAGAGCATTCCGACGGGCTTGCCGAGGATGGCGCTTCGACCACGACCACGGCATGCTGGCCTGCGAGTTCGACGTCGTACTCGTCCAAGAGCCGCATGATCCCGCCCGGGGTGCACGATGCGAAACCAGGCAGTCCGAAGCTCATCGCTGCGAAGGAACTCATGGTGACCCCGTCGACGTCCTTCTCCGGCGCGATGGCTTCGAATGCCGCCCGCTCATCGATGTGACGGCCCACGGGATGTTGAAGCAGGATGCCGTGCACGGCTGCGTCCTGCGAGAGCGACTGGAGGGTCTCCACCAGCTCGGCGGTGGTTGTGGTGGCGGGCAGGCTGACGAGCCGGGATTCGATGCCCGCCTTCGCGCAACGGGCCCGCTTCATCCGGACATACGTCACCGAAGCCGGGTCTTCACCCACCAGCACCGTTGCCAGGCAAGGCGTCACGCCGACCTGCCGCGAAAGTTCTGCCGCCCCGCCCGATGCCGTCTCGAGGATGCGTCGGGCAAGCCCAACGCCATCCATAATTTGGGCTGTCTGTGTCTGGGACATGGCCGCCTCCAGGCGTCGCTGACCACTCGCCCAGGCGCACGGCATCGACCGATTCGTCAGACCGCTCCCCGGTGGTGCTCCACCTCAGCGCCAGTCACGGCCCACGCATCGCTCTAGTGGATGGTGCTTCCGCTGATCACGAAGCTGATCACGAACGGGAAGTTCAGGAATACCTTCTGAGTCCCGCCGTGCGACTGGCGCCGGTAGGAAACAGACCTTCTCGTGAGGCAGAGCCGATCACGAGGTCGAGAACGCGGGCCGCTCCGGCCTCACCGCGCGCGTCGGTGCCCTCACCCGCCACACCGACGGTCTCCGGCACCACAGCGACAGCCAGCGCCCGAAACGGGGCTGATCCTCGCTTCGCGATCATCCACTTCCACAGCAGTGTATGGATATTCAGGATGAAATCGCACATTCCGCCAATTTATGTATAGGTGCTGATGTATCGGATACACGTGCGGAATGGTGCGGACACTGAAACAGCATGGACGGCACGGCGAGCGTTCCGCGGCCGGCCGTGAGGCCGAAACCGTGCAGGCTCCGGACGCCGGGCCGGATGAGCAAGTGGAGCAGCGAGCGCCGGACAGTCCCACGGACCTGCCCAAGCGCTCCTGGGGGGCGGTGCTGAAAGGCACCCTGAAGGAGTTCAAGAAGGACGAGCTGGCCGACCGGGCGGCCGCGCTGACCTACTACAGCATTTTGGCGCTGTTCCCGGCGCTGCTGGCACTCGTATCGCTGCTGGGCATCGTCGGGCAGTCGGCGACGCAGGCGGTGTTGGACAACATCCAGAAGCTCGCTCCGGGTGCGGCGCAGGACATCCTGCGCAGCGCGGTGCAGCAGATGCAGGGCAACGCCGGGCTCGGCTCGCTCATGGCGATCGTGGGTCTGGTGCTGGCGGTGTGGTCGGCCTCCGGCTATGTCGCCGCGTTCATCCGCAGCGCCAACGCCGTATACGACGTCCCTGAGGGCCGTCCGGTGTGGAAGGTGCTGCCGGTGCGGGTCGGCGTGACCGTGGCCTTGATGATCATGGCCGTGATCAGCGCGCTGATCGTCGTGTTCACCGGCGCGCTCGCACGGCAGGTGGGCACGGCTCTCGGAGTCGGTGACACCGCTTTGACCGTGTGGTCGTTCGCGAAGTGGCCGGTGCTCGTGGTCCTGGTCACGACCATGATCGCGGTCCTGTACTGGGCGACTCCGAACGCGAGGGTCCGCGGATTCCGCTGGATCACGCCGGGCAGTTTCCTGGCACTGCTGATATGGATGATCGCCTCCGCCGGGTTCGCGCTGTACGTGGCGAACTTCGCCTCGTACAACAAGACCTACGGCGCTCTCGCCGGCGTGATCATTTTCCTGGTGTGGCTGTGGATCACCAACCTCGCGGTCCTGCTGGGCCTGGAGTTCGACGCCGAGCTGGTCCGCCAGCGGGCCGTCGCGGGTGGCCACCCGGCCGACGACGAGCCGTACGTCCAGCCGCGCGACACCAGCAAGTGGGACGAGGAGGACCGCCGCCGCCTCGAATCCTGAAGGCGGTGGACCACCGTCTGCCACGGCGTCGGTGTGAGCGGGGATCGACGGGAGTCAGCTGGTCATGGGAGTGAGAGCGGGCCTGCGCGACCGGGATCGTCGGCTGGCGAGGCGGGCGATCGCGTCGGGACCGGTCTGGGTGCGGCAGATCGCGCCCGCGGTCGAGGAAGCGGCTGAGCACACCAAGCTGTGGTGGGCGGTCGCAGGTGTGATGGCCGCCGCCGGCCGGTTGCGGGGCCGTACGGCTGCTGCGGCCGGGGTGACCGCGATGGCGACGGCTGAGTTGCTGTCCAGCTGCGTCGCCAAGCGGCTGTACCGGCGGCGCCGCCCGCCCCCCGAATGGGTGCCACCGGACGATCTCCAGGACCGGCCGGACAGCTCTTCCTTTCCCTCCGGGCACGCGGCTGCCGCCTTCGGTTTCGCCGCGGCCGCCGCACCGCTCTGGCCGGCCGCCGGCGCCGTATCCGGGGCTGCGGCGCTCATGGTGGCCGCGCAGCGGGTGCACAGCGGCGCGCACTATCCCACCGACGTGGCCGTCGGCGGTCTGATCGGACTGGCTGCGGCCGGGCTGGTCCGTGCCGCGCCGTACTTGCTGCGACGGCACGCGCTCTGAAGGGTCAAGGGCGGTGATGCGCCATGGCGGGGTACTCGGGCCTCCGGCCGGATGGCGGAAGGCAAGATCTCCCAACGCACGCCATCGGCTGATGGAACCTCCGAGGAAGCTGCCGCACAAGCCGCAAGGCACCGACGAAGGAAGGTGAGCACCAATGACAGCAGACGGCTCCCCCCGCACCGGCGAAACAGGGCAGGAAGCGGTGGGTGAACTGGTCCAGCGCGCGACGCAGCAGCTCTCCCAGCTGGTCAAGGACGAGATGCGGCTGGCGCAGGCCGAGATGACCGAGAAGGGCAAGCGGTTCGGTAAGGGCGGCGGCCTGTTCGGCGGCGCCGGCTTGGTGGGTGTCCTCACCCTGCAGGCCCTGGTGGCCACCGTGATCGCCGCACTGTCGCTCGTCATGGATGTGTGGCTGGCGGCGCTGATCGTCACCGCGGCCCTCGCCGTCATCACCGCCCTGATGGCAGCGCTCGGCAAGAAGCAGATCAGCAAGGCGTCCCCGCCGACGCCGGAGCAGACGGTGGACAGCGTGAAGGCCGACGTGGCCGAGATCAGGGAGAAGGCACAGCGATGACCCAGGACAAACCGCCTACTGGCGAAGAGCCGACACCGTCCCCGCAGGACCTGCGAGAGCAGGTCGAGGCGACCCGTGAGGAACTCGGCCAGACCGTCGAGGCTCTCGCGGCGAGGACCGATGTGAAGACCCGTGCCCATGACAAGACGACCGCCGTGAAGCGGCAGCTCGCGGAGAAGACCACCCAGGTCACGGCCCAGCTGAGGGACAAGGCGACACATGCCGCCGAGGCGGTGCAGGACAAGACCCCTCAGCCGGTACGCGCCAAAGCCGCCGCAGCCGGCGGACAGGTCCGCGAAAAGGCCGCGCACGTCTCGGAGCTGGCCCACGAGAAGGCTCCCGAGCCGCTGCGCGAGAAGGCCGGCCAGGGCATGCGGATGGCCCGGGCCAACCGCACACCGTTGTTCGCCGCGGCAGGCGCGCTGATCGCGATGCTGCTCGTACGTCGCGCCAGGAGGCGGCCATGAAAGCCGCGAAGATCGCCTACAAGCCGGTCGGCCTGGCCTTGGGGGCTGTCAGCGGCGTGCTGGCCGGTGGACTGTTCAAGCAGGTCTGGAAGAAGCTCGGACACGAACAGGAGGCCCCCGACGCCACCGACGAGGAGCGCACCTGGCGCGAGGTGCTGTCGGCGGCCGTCCTGCAAGGAGCGATCTTCGCCGGAGTCAAAGCCGTGGTCGACCGAGGCGGCGCCGCAGCGACCCGCCGCCTCACCGGCACCTGGCCAGGCTGAACCCACCACCGACGTGCAAAGCCCCGCACGGACCCGAAGCGGGGAACAGTCGGCGCGTGCCGCGCGACGATCGCTCGCCCCAGCCACACCGGCCGCAATCCGGATCTCCATCTCTTCTCCGTCACGCCGGTTCGCGGGCGGGAGACGGCGCGGACCTCCCCAGGCGCTGCGCCGCCTCCCGCCAGCCCGGAACGTCTACCCAAGGGCCTGCGCCCTACGCGCCTCGGGCTCGGCGAGCGCGCCATACGGCCAATGCCGCCGCCAGATGGTCTTGAAGATGTGTCGGCATCGGCTCCTGCTGCGTGGTCGCCACCACGGCTTCCGCCACGTTGTGGAGCTTGGTGTTGGAGTGCTGGGACATCCGTACTAAGGATCTGCCGAGCCTCTTCCTCGCCGCACGACCATGTCGCCATCAGCACGCTGCGGGCCACAAGGCCTGCTTGAGCTGCTCCGTCTCCTCGTACACAGCAGCTCGGCTTGCTCCTCGACCGGCAGCCCGCTCTGACCAGGAATCGTGGCCACGCCCTGGACTCCGCGGCATGGCAGGGTCTCGTCAGGGCTGCGAGCAGCGAAGAGCATGTGGCGGCCTACTGTGCCCAGTTGACGGCACTGGCCGACGAGGCCACCCCGGCGCCGACGAAGACGAACAAAGCCGCGAAGCAGGGAAGAACCAAGGCAAGCCGGGCGCCCAGGCCAAGCCGTCGAAGCATCCCTCCGCGCGCCTTGTCGTAGGCGCGCCAGTGCGCCTCGGTGTCCTTTGACGTGGAGGGGCGCGCGGGGGCTGTTGTCGACGCCGTGGCGGTCCCGACCGGGTGAGAATCCTGCACTGCTGACTTCATCGGCGAAGGCGGGGCGCTGTGGCTGGTGCCGGCCTCGGGAGAGCTGTGTCTTACGGTGTCCACCACGCCGAGTGACGCGAAGGCGATGCCGGTCAGCAGCATGCTGGTTACAGGGGGTGACCGCTCCGCCTTACGTCCAGCGCTCTTCGGGGTCCTCGTACGCCAGTCGTCGCGACGCCGGGTACGTCGCGAGGCCGCCTCGCCCGCCCAGCGCGCGCCCTGGAACGCGGCGACGGAGGCCTGCTCCCCGCTGCCGTCCATTTCCCCCCGCAGCGCCGCTACCGATCCGCTCGGCCATCCGCTCCAGCACGACCGAGCCCTCAATGCCAGCCGCATGGCCATGGCGTGAGGCGGCATCGCAGTGGTGGGCCTCGCCGCTCAACCACTCATCTCCGTTTCGATCCTTGCTCATCCCAGTTCCTCCAGGGTCCGCGCGACATCATGGGGACCGCACTGGGGCGGAGCGGCCGCGCAGGCTCAAAGTTGGGCTGTGGCATCCGCTCCACCAGGGAGTTAAGATCCGCTGCCGACCTGCGGGGAGTCCGAACGGGCGGCCTTCCAGGGGGTGTGAAGTGGCTGAGGCAGTTAGGTTGCCGCGCGGGCAGGCCCGGTTTGCTTCCGCCGTTCTCGCAGCGTTCGCACTGGTGGCCCTCGCGGCCGGGCTGGCAGCGTGGCAGAAGTACCAACTGCTGGCGGGGCCGCTGACGCCGGGGCCGTACGTCGACAACCCGTTGGTTGAGGTCGACACGTACTTCAGAAACCTGATGGGCTGGCGGACGGGGCTGCTCCTCGTGGCCCTGCTTCAGTTCAGCATCTGGCTCGCCGGCATGCGTGACGTCGCGGATGTGCTCTGGAGGCAGGGGCAGCGTCGGCGCAGGATGTGGTTGGTCTTCGGCTGGGTGATACCGCTGGCGCAGCTCTTCATACCGAAGATGTTCATCAACGATCTGTGGGCTGCCAGCCGGCCGGAACCGCAGCGTCGTAGGGGACATCCTCTGCTCACGGCATGGTGGCTCTCCGTCCTCGTCGCCGCGAACGCGTACAGCGACGCATCCGCGGATCTGAAGAAGGCGGTCAATGCGAGCCAGGCCCGTCATGCCCTACGGCAACTGATGATCAGCGATGGTCTGTACATCTGCGCCGCCGCGCTATCGATCGTCGTCTGGCAGCTCATTCGCCGGTTGGAACGCGCCGTGGCGATGACGTAGCGCCCTTGCCGCGCTTCTCCGCGACGTGGCTACACCACAGCTAGCGAGAGTGGGCCCTGGACCTTGGCCGGCCCACAAACTGAGTGTCCCTGGGTTGGGAGGGGACTCAACATCGCCCTACTGAGCCTCAGCAGGTTTCGAGCAACTCAGACCCCACTCGACTTCTGAGTGAATACCCGAGCGTCCTGCGGGACCAGGCAGAGGTGAAAGAGGCTCTGGCCGCGGCACTGACCGCTACGCGCTGCCGGTCGCCGACCTCTTGGGGCGATGCGCTTCGGGGTCGACTCAGGGTGGCCTGGAGCGGCCGGTTGAGGAGGCCTTCGAGACGGAACAACCGTAGAGGCAGGTGCCGGTACAGTAGGGCGCGTTCGTTCGGGAGTCCCCGGTCTGCCCGGGGGAAGTGGGTGCCCGGGTGGGGTTGATGCGTGCCGCATACGCGTAGTCCCACATAGCCGCAGGCGTAGATGCCACTGGCTTCGGGCTGCTCGTGCACTGCGCCGGTCAAGCCTGTGTCAGCCGAGAACTCCCCTCCTGCAAAAGGTTGTTGCACCCAGCACCACATCTGTCGCTCGCCATCTGCGCCCCTCTACAGTGGGCTTCCAGGCACCGTATGGGTCCTCGGGGGAGTGCTCATTGAACGCTCGACAACGACAGGCTGGCAAGCACCTCCCGCCCTCGGCGAGCGCAGAACCAGGAGTCAGGACGGCCGCCGCCGGTCTCGCGGACCACTACGCTTCGCCGGCACGGTACGACGAGCGTTCCCTGCGGGCATCACTCGCCTGCTTTGCTTCTGAACTCCCTGACGGGGCACGAGTGGTGCTGGACGTGGGCGCGGGCACGGGGGGTGCCGACCCGTGCGCTGCGGGAGATGACCTCCGCTGATGTGATCGCATTCGACGTGTCGTGGAACATGGCCCGGCAGGTATCAGGGCGGCCCGCCGCTGTCGTCGGCGATGCCGGGAGGCTGCCTGTGCGCGATGCGTGTGCGGATGGTGTTCTGCTCATGGGGTGTATCCACCTCATACCGGATCCGGTGTCGGTGCTGCGGGAGGCCCGCCGAGTGCTGCGCAGCAGTGGCCGTGTCGCCGTTACCACGGTCCTCAAGGCGGATCTGCAGCGCCAGGTGTTCCATCGACCGCCTGCGACGCCTGGATGCGCGACATCCAGGTCTTCGTCGTCGCGGACGCCGTCGCCGATCATGCGCGGTTCGACCTTCACCTTCTGGGAGGTGCCGGTCGAGGAGCTGCCGATCGACGAGGAGATGCGTCCGGGCAACCAGTTCCCGCAGGAAGCCGGCTGGCGGATCGCGGCGGGGGATCGCAGCGCCGGACGGCGCGGTCCGGCAAGTGCTCGACGCCACGTGGTGGCGCCGCGTTGCTGACGGCGACTGCGAGTTCTTGGTGGCCGTCCTCGGACATCGGATTGGCGGCAACGACGCCTGGTGGACCCGCGTCCGGTACTCCGGTGGTGTGCCGGGGCTGACCGGCGATCCCGGGTTCGTAGCACTATCGATCGACGGGCAGGTGCTCCTGGCGGAGGTTCCCGGCACGGACGGGCCTCGAGTGACGGCCCTCGACCGACTGCCGGAGCGGCTGGAGGAGGCCGCCGCGGCCGCCGGGCGTGAGACGGAGGTCGAGCGCGCCGAGGTGTGGGCGACGGTGACCGGCCGGCCGGCATGGCCTTTGCATTGGGCGGAGGGGATCGGATCGAATTCGGCCGCGCCCGACGAGTTGCTGATCCGGCTGCTGGATGTGGAGGTGGGCTTCCTGCACGGCTGCGACCGACCAGCCGTACTCGACGCCGCTGTGGCGCATCGCGATCCGCAGGTGCGCGCGAGGCTCGCGGACACCTTCCGGCCCAAGCTCACGTCCGATCAGCGGGTACGCCTGGTCCGCGCGGAACCGTCGCCGAGCCGGCGAGTGCTATGGGCCGAGCATGCGTGCGCCCGGGGCGTCGAACTCCCCGCGGACGTGTACGACGACCTCCTCGCCGGCCCGTCCCGAGCTCAGGCAGCCGAACTCAGGGGTCTCCCCGCACACCACCTCCCCGGCCTCGCGGCCGACGCCGAGCTTGACTGACTCGACCCCGCCCGACGAGAAGCGACGTGCCCCGGGTGCGGGCGAGTGCCTGCGCCCGTTGGGCAGACCTCACCGCGCCGCTACAGGAGCAACTACTGACCGACACCGACGACACGGTGCGTACGGCGGCGCTGCTCGCCCACCACACCGGCGTCCGCATGCCCCGGGAGGTCTTCGCCGCGCTGCCCGTGCCCCGGCGCGCGCTCGAACTCTGCCGTCTCTCGCCCGAGCTGGAGGCGGAGCTGGTCTAGGAGGTGGACGCGGAGGTACGCCGAGCCCTGGCCGCCAATTTGCGGCTCAGCGCGCACAGCGTCACCGTCCTGGCGCAGGACCCAGACAGCGACATCCGCTCGGCGGTGGCACTACGGCCCGACCTCAGTGAGGAGCAGCGTGCCGCAGTGTGCTACAACTTCGACCCGACGTTGATGTCGCACACTCTGCCCTGGGTCCAGGCCCTGCACGGTGACGCCGACGCGATGCGCCGCCTCGCCGTATCGACCCATCCGCTCATCCGCCGAAGCGTGGCCCGTGCCCGGCATCTTCCACCGGACGTCGTGGAGCGTCTGGCGATGGACGAGGACCGGACGGTCCGCCTCTTCCTCGCCGAATCCTGCGATGACGCGCCGGCCGAGATGCTGCTGGAGGTCTGGCGCTGGTGGGACGGCAGCTTCCTGCGACTCGGAAGCAGAGGTGCGTCGGCGCGCGGCCGAGGACACCCGGTTATCACCTGCCGACGCGGTGCGGCTATTGAACGACCCAGCGGCCCACATCCGCGGGGCCGTGATGCGCAATCCGCGGCTGCCTGCCCACGTCCTGGCTGGGCTGCTCCACGACCGCGACACGGCATGCGTAGCGGTCACGAATCCGGCGATCCCGGTCCCCGTACTGCACCGCATCCTGGCCGCGGCCGCGACAGCCCGCCGCTGCACACCGCCACCCCGCCGGGCGGCCGTGGCGATCTGACCCTGAACTCCGGCGCGCACTGCGGTGATGCTGGTGTGGAAGTTTACGGTCCAGTCGGGCCGTGGTGGTGGGGCTCGACCACCGCTGTGCAGATTAGCTTTCCGCCGCCGCGGGGCGGCGATCGTGAACCGTGCTCGCCTGCGGCGGCGACATCGTCGAGACCGGCACCGACTCCTGCCGCCTCGCGCACGTCAAAGCCCGGCAGGATAGCGGCTGACCGGCGACCTGCAGCGGCGTCAACCAAGCGCGAACGACGCCCTGTGCTGCCAACGTGATCCGTCATAGACCATGAGATCAACCGCCGATACGTGGGCAGTGACGGGAAGCCGGCCACAAAGATCGGACTCGGCTTCCCCCAGGACGGCATCGTCTTGGCCCTGGGCGATGGTCAGATGCGGCACGACGTCATCGAACTGCCCACCGAACGGCGGAGTCTCCGGCCAACGGTCCGCGATCGCCTCAGTAAGCCGGCAGAACGATGCGGCCGGTTCGGGGGAGAGGTACAGAATCCCAGGGAACCGCCCGCAGTGCTCGAACCGGGCCTCGAAGGATCTGTGACGCCTGAATACCTCAGCGATGGTGGCAAGAGTGCCCCTGTCGATGCGGCTTTCGACGAGGAACGGGAAGAGCACGGTGACGTAGGCCGGAACACCCGCGCGAGCCGAGGGGTCCAGCCGTTCCCGCCATACTCGAACAGCAGGTTCCGCCTCCGGGACCCGCACGATCAGTCCCGACTGTCCTGTTTGAGATCCGCTGGAATCGTCACCCGCCATCGCACATGTCTAACAGCGGGACCGCAGGGCAGCGACCGATTATCGCCGTGAGCGGTCGAACCACCCAGTTGGCCGGACGGACCGCCTACAGTGCTCTGCCCCGGACGCCGCCACGAACGCGGACAGCACCTCCCGCTCGTTGTCGCGTCCGACCATCGCCCCAACCACTAATTCCACAGCCCCCACACCCTTCCCCGATGACCCAGCCGGCCCGGACGGCTCTCGCATCCAGGCGCCTGGATCATGCCAAAGCATGTGTGAGGGCACGTCGTTATCCCTCCCTGCCGTGGTGGCAGGTGCCCCTGCGGCCGGCCGCCCGGACACGAGTGCGGCGTATGCCCGCAAACCCACTGTCGGACGGCTGCGCAGGGACAGCGCGGCCGGTGGGCGGCCCGGCACTCCTGGGTTCGACTCCTCGACAGCGAGCGGCCGTGTCCGTGATACGTCCGAACGCCCGCCCCGTCCCTCCTCACGCAGAAAACTGGAGGGGACCTTCGACTCCGTCATCCGGTGTGGGCGAAAAGGTTCTTGCTGTACGGCCGGCCACACGATCGAGAGGTGTCGTCTGTAGGGCTGCCCCTACGACGAACAGGTATCCGGTCCGCACCAGTCACCACACAGCGAGCGGGTGTGTACGTACTCCCATGAGACATGTGTCGGCGCCTACCAGCGGCCACCGAGAAGCGGCTCGCCGGGCACGTCCCACGAGCCGGGAGGGCCGTCTAGCATATGGTCGCCGCAGCGTACGAACACGCGCCGACGGCAGACTGGAGCGCCTGCCGGCACCCCTGGTGAGCCTGATCGAGCAAGTTCGCCGACACTTCAGCAGGCGCGCTACCTCGAGGAAGGCTGAACAAGGTGACGATCGCCGCATATCAGGGTGAACCGGGATCCAACTCGGCGACCGCCGCGCGAGCCCTGTTCCCCGAGGGCCGCGAACTGCCCTGCACCAGCTTCGAACAGGCTCTGGACGCCGTGACGCTCGGCGCCGCCGACGTCGCCGTCATCCCGGTCGACAACTCCGCCGCCGGACGCGTCGCCGACGTACACCATCTGCTGCCCGAGTCGGGGCTGTTCATCGTCGCCGAGTACTTCCTCGCCATCCGCTTCGACCTGATGGGCGTGCCCGGCGCCACCCTGGACCAGGTGGAGTGCGTACGCAGCCACGTGCACGCCCTCGGCCAGTGCCGCAAGATCCTGCGGGAGGGCGGCTGGCGCACCCTCGTCAGCGACGACACCGCGGGAGCCGCCCGCGAGGTGGCCGAGCTCGCTGACCCGCGGCACGCCGCGCTCGCCCCGCCCGCCGCGGCCGAGCTCTACGGCCTCGACGTGCTGCGGCCCGAGGTCGAGGACGACCCGGACAACACCACCCGCTTCGTCGTCCTCTCCCGGGACGCGGCCCTCGCCCCGCACGCCGCGGAGCCGACGATGACGAGCCTGTTCTTCTGCGTGCGCAACATCCCCAGCGCGCTCTACAAGGCGCTCGGAGGGTTCGCCAGCAGCGGCGTGAACCTCACCAAGATCGAGAGCTACCAGATGGGCGCGGGCCTCAACCCCAGCCGCTTCTACGTCGAGATCGAGGGCCACCCCGACGACGAGCGCGTCGCCCTCGCCCTGCACGAACTGCGCTTCTTCTCCTCCGAGGTACGCATCCTGGGTGTGTACCCGGCGCACCGGCACCGCGCGAGGAGCTGACGACGGGACGGGTTTCCCCGCAGCCGTCCCCATGGGCGGCGGTGCCCCCACCGGGACGACGTAGCTGCCCACCCCGAAGGTTCACACTCGACACGTGTGTCGGGCCGCCCACGCCTGGACATGGACCCGGACCGTTTCGCACCTTGAGGGGACATTTGTGCAACTCGGCCTGGCCCTGCCGACCTGGCTTCCCTGACGCACACACGTGACCGGGCCGCCGGGAAACGTCGTACCGCAGTCCCGCGGCGCGTTTCCGGCGAGCGTATCTCTCGTGAGCATGTTTCCAGCGAGCGGGTGTCCCTAGGTGTGGATGCCGCCGAGGGCGGTCGCGCTGGCCGACGGACGCGCAGGTGTGGAGCTGGGCGGAGAGTCGCGAGGTACGGCCCTGGGACCAGGAGCCTTCTCTGAGCGGGCGGCCAGTCCGAGGCTCAACAGACACGCGTAGCCGACAGTCGGCCGGTGTCGTGGCTTCGGTAGTGAATCGGCCCACGCACCCACGACGCACCGTCACTTGACTGAGGCGGCACATGTCGACCGCCGCCGACACTGAGGGTTGACGACCTGCTGGTCCTCCACGCGTGGGCGGCCTGTCGCGGCCCGCGGCATGAGGGGAGCGAGTAACTCCCATTCCTGATCGGTGAGTTCATGGCGCCGTATCACTCCTCCATGATCCACCACCCGATGATCTTTGAAGACGGACCCTAGTTCGGCGTCGTCGCGCGTCAGGTGATTGAGTTCCCACAGCGCCCCCACGAGGTTGATGTGGCATAAGCACGTTCAGAGACATCGCCCGGCTCTGTGTGCTGGGTTCGGCGAGCGGCCTGCTCGCATGTCTCCAGTGCTTGCCGCGGTTTGGACTGCTCACCGGTCGCGCTCCCCGGTCTTGGGGGAGGCTTTTCTCCCCCACGGCTTGCCCCTAAACCGTCAGGGCCCGGGCCAGCAGCTTCGGGTCGCCGTTTCGTTGGTCCTGGCCGAGCGGGTCCCCGCCTCGGGTGAACAACGCCTCGGGAGTCGTCATGAGGGCAGGACGGTGATGGTGGGCGGCGGATCGGTGAAGGTCGGGCTTGTCTGCCGTGAGCCGGAGGTGAGATACGCGCTTATGCGTTGCCCTGCGGCGTACTCCTCGAGAGGGTTGGCGGGGCGGGGCCAGTTCAACGCCGCGTACAGCAGCCCTCGGTGGATGTCGAAGCAGGACTCGATCAGGGTGCCGTATGTTCGGGCCGCCGCGAGCATGCGCGTGTAGTACGTCACCCAGGCCACGGCGAGCCCGACGACCGGTGCCCACCACGCCCAGACCACGAAGACCGTGAAGGCGACCGCGCACAACCAGCTCTGCACCGACAGGTACAGTCCTATCCGGGCGGCAGCCACTTCCTGGCGGGAGTCCTTCGGCAGCAGCAGCCACAGTCTGGGCCAACAGGTCACGGCGTCCAGCCCGTACCGGGAGCCGGGGCGTAGCTCGGCAGCACGAAGCACGTTGCCCAGGCGGGTGGGCATCCGTTGCCCGGGCCGTGGGGGAACCTGCTGGTAGCTGCCGCGCAGACGGCCAAGCTCCCCGGCTTCAATGGCGCTTCGTGTGTCGGTTGGGATGGCAAGCAGGGCGCGCAGCCGAGTGGCGCTTTCGTTGGCTCGATCGCTGAGGCGCCGCCTGGACCACTCCCGCACACTGGTTGAACGAGCAGGCCAGTATCCTTCCAGTAGACGCAACGTCGGCCGGGACAGGTGCTGAAGCAGCAGACCCGACAGCGTGATCAATATCAACAGGCCGACCACCAGAAGCGCTTGGGCGACGAAAGGCAGGTCGCGCGCATCGGCCGTCCACTGCCGCAGCGCACCGAGCCAACCCAGCCGCTCGACCGCCGACCAACCGTGCCCGTACAGCCAGGCGAGGAAGCCCCCCGCCCAGAAGGCAAAAGCCGGGGAGAAGAGAGCGGTCAGCCACCGTTCTGCGAACTTGCCCCCAAGTCCCTTCCAGAAGTCCTCCAGCACCCCCGATTCACTCCCCGGCCGCGCGGAAGGTCAACGTCTCGCCGTCATGCGGACACGTCGACAGGGGCGGCGTGGGGTCGCCGACGTCAAGGATCGGCCAGGAGTAGTCCCCGTTGGGGCAAGCGTAGCGGTCGTGGATCGGTTCCGGATTTCCGGCAAGGTCGTCGAAGCCGCCGCCACGAAACTCCTCTGGTTCCTTGGGGAGCAGTTCGTCGAGGCGTTGCCGCGTGGGCTCGTCGCGAGCGAGTAACTCGTAGATCCGGTCGATGGCATCTTCGCGGTCCTCCTGTGAACCAGCCTCTTGCGCCTCTCGGATCAGTCGTGCCAGGGGCTCCCGCACGTCTGTGGTACCAGCTTCATCATGGATCTGCTGTGCGGCTATGAGGAACAGTTCGTTGTCCACCACTCCAGTCTGCCCGGCCTCACCCGGCCGGTACTAATGGCAGGGCAGAAACAGTTCCGGTCCCTGGGCGCGCGACGATGCGTGGCAGCCGATGCCGGTCGTGACCGTGATCGCGGTGCTGTCACACACCGACATGGGAGAAGGCGGCCCACTCGCTGAGGTGCGCGAACGACCGCTCGTGCGGTGGCTTTCTGAGCAGCGCCCTCCTCCATGGGCGAATGACCTCGCGGGGCAGGACGTCGTCAGCCGACAGATCGGTCAGCTTCTCG
Organism: Streptomyces sp. NPDC093568; assembly: GCF_044764945.1. Classification (NCBI taxonomy): domain Bacteria; kingdom Bacillati; phylum Actinomycetota; class Actinomycetes; order Kitasatosporales; family Streptomycetaceae; genus Streptomyces; species Streptomyces sp. NPDC093568. Next base: position 2,332,548 of record NZ_JBIWJD010000001.1, read on the forward strand.
TCGTTCGTCGTGTCCCGCAGCCACTGCTGCGCCGAGCGCAGGGCGGCCGCAGGGGAGGCGGTGGGGTCGACCTTTCGCTCCCGGTGGAACCGCCCCATGAGAAGGGAGGTCGCCAGCCCGGTCACGGCCCACTGGGTCGCCATGACGCCGGCCGCCCCGGCCTGCAGCAGCCCCGTCGGAAGGCTGACCACCTCATCAGGCAGCTCAAGTCCGGGGATGAGGCTCTCACAGCTGGAGAGCACTACCAGCCGTATGCCCTCGGAATGGTCGCGTAGGAGGCGCTGACGCAGCAGGGTTTCGAGAGTCAGTGGCTCGTCGTCGGCCAGGAGCAGGGCGCTTTGCAGAGGTTCACTCAGGTTCGCGATGCCGTGGCAGGCGAAGTGGTGGAATCGGAAGGCGTGAAGCGCTGCTGTGATGGCGGCGACGGTTGCGGCCTCGCGGCTGAACCCCTTGACTGCGGGGAAACACGCGCGGGCAGCGGCGATCTCCGGGACAGTGAAGGGCAGTGGTGGAAGCTTGCTGGGCCGCGGGTCCTCCACGGTGAGCAGCGACTCGGTCACCGCCCGCTCGGCTATGTCCTTGGCTGCTTTGACGCTGCGTGCATTGGGCGCGTACGCCAGCGAGCAGTCGTCGATCGCGTACCTGCGCCCCGTCGGACGTGAGGGGTCGGCCGTCCAGGCGGCGTGAAGGGGAAGCAGCCCCAAGGTTCCCGCAGGAATGAGGATGGCGCGCGCTGCGGGACCGAGCCGGTCCAGTACGGCGGCCATGGCGTAGTCCCACAGCCATGAGCAGATGGCGTCCAGCGTGCCTCGCCACACCGCTGGATCACGGCCGCGACCGTCGTGGGCCTGGCGCAGGTCGCTCACCCTGCGGGTGACGGCCCCTTCCGTGAGGTCCGGTAGCCAGACGGTCTCGATCGTGCCGTCGGCTCGCACCAGCAGTGCCACTCCACCAGCATTCGTCGTCGCGATGTAGACAAGCGGCGCGGTGCGAGCAGCGTTGACCACGTCGGTGAACGTCGAAGGCTGAAGAAAGCCCGGGCGGACGGCGCGGATCACGGCGACCGCCTCGTCGAGTTCGCGGCGGGTCTGCTCGAGTGCGTGATCCGGTTCGAAGGACGCCGTATCAGGATCGATCGTGTCGCGGGACTCCCAGCTACGGAGCTGGTCTGACCAGGCGTTGTTGGCACGCTGATACCTCTCCACCTGCTGAGCGTGCCCCTCGCCGATCAGCTCGTCGAGTTGCGCCCGGTCCCGCTCCAGGACCTCGCTCAGCTGGAGCGCGCGGCCGGCCTCCAGGGCGACGACGGCTTTCTGCGGCTCCTTCTTGGTAGCCAGCACATACGCGCTCAGAGAGGGAATTCCCCGGGCAGATCTGAGCCACCGCTCTTTGTGGGTTCGGCCAAACTGCGATTCGAAGAGTCTGGTCATCGCCTCGCCCGCCACGTCGGCTGCTTCCGCAGCGTCGTCCCAGGCTCCTTCCTGGACTGCCCACTCCAGCCAGGCTCGCGCCGAGCGCAGGGTGGCACCGGCCTGGGCTTTGAGCCCCGAACGGCAGCCCCTTTGATACGCCTCCAAGGCCGCCCGCCGGTCGTGCCGTCGCCCCAGCTGCAGGTATCGCATGTGCAGCAGGGTTGCCAGGGACATCAGGGATGTCGACACGTTCACCCATCCCGGCGGCGCCTCGGCAAGCGCGTTGCCGGTCAGCTCTATTGCCCGATCGAGGTCCTTGATGTCCCGCAGGCGGTCGTAGCGGGCCTGCAGCCCTCCGGCCAAGTTGACCAGGAATCGCGGCCGGTTGGGACTCTCCGGATGGGCGACATCCAGGGACTGCTCGAAGACATCGATGGCACGCAACAGGTCTGTCAGGTCGTTGGTGGTGCGGTAGCGGTCCATGAGCGCCGCGCCGTAGTTGTTCAGGGAGCCGCCGGAGGTGAGTCGAGCGGCGGCCGGCAGCTCCGAGGCGCGCTTATGAACCGCGACGGCCCGGTGCAGGTCTCTTGGATCGCGTGTGCTGTGGTATCGGTCGCGCAGTGCGATACCAAGGGTATTGAGGAGGCCTGTCAGGCGCACCGTCATCTGCGGAGGGCTGTCCAGGATCGTGTCGAGCAGCGTGATGGACCGGTCCAGGTCGTGCAGGCTGCCCGTGCGCCCGTATCGATCCCACAGGGCCAGGGCAAGGTTGCCCGCGATCTCGGCGTATTTCTCCTCGCCCGGGACAAAGCCGGCCAGGGCTTCGTTGTGACTGGAGATGGCCTTGTCGAGATCTGCGGAGGCACCGTCGTGGATGTAGCGGTCGCGAAGGCACATGCCCAACACCCCCAATGCCTCCGCCCGGTTCCGGGAGCCAGGCGGCAGATTGGCGACGGCGTCCTCCAGGAGGACGATCGCCCGCTGGAGGGCCTCGACACCGCCCCTGGCCACATAGCTCCTCCACAGATTCAGAGCCAGATCCACCCCCGCCTCGTAGGCGTGGACGGAACCGGGCTCGGCCTCGCTGACCTCCCTTTCCAGTACGGCAAGAGCCTCGTCCAGGGTCGAAGGATCATCGCTGACGTCCAGCCGGGTCTCCAGGGTCACGGCGAGGTGCCGCGTCGTTGCGACACCCACGAGGGAAGCGTCAGCGTCGGTGGCCGTGCGCAGCTGCCGCCCGAGGTCGCCCAGCCATGCGAGGTCATCGGGGCGTCCGAACTCGGTATAGCGGATCCCGACCGCATGGAGGAGGTTTTTCAGGGCGGTCACGCGAGCGTATGCGTCGTTGTCGGGGGCGTCCACTGCCGAGGCGAGCGCCTCGACGGCCCGGTCCAGATCGTCTGTCCGGCCTGGTTCGTCGGCCTGGTACCGCGCCAACAGGGCCAGGCCCAGGCTCCCCAGCGGTTGGCTCATGCCTCCGAAGCCGTCGGCGTGGCTTGTGGCCACGCAGTTCTCCAGCACGGCGATGGCCTGTTCCAAATCCTCCGGCCGGTCGTCGCGTTCCGCGCGTGACCGCAAGATCACCGCGAGATGCCTCTGGTAGACGACCGTCTGCTGTGGCTCCGGTGGCGGCAGGGCGAGGGCCTCGTTGATCAGTGTCAGGCTCCGGTCGATGCTGTCGGCGTCTCCGTCTGCCTCGGCCTGCCGGAACACGACCATCGCGAGTGCGGCCAGCAACTCCGGGCGCATGGGGTCGTCGTCCTCTGTCTCGTCGAGAAGTTCGGTGAGGACTTCGGTGCTGTGACGCAGATCGGGCAGTTGCTCGTAGTGCTGCCAGCGCAGATCGAGGGCGTAAGCAAGTTCGCGCCGTAACTGGCTGCGGAGTTGCGGGCCGATTCCGTTGGCATGCGCCGAGGCCTCCAAGGTCGCGATCAGGAGATCCAGGTCGCTTCGGCTCGACCACTGCTGGATGCTCATCCGCAGCATGTCCAGCAAGAGGTCACGCCGCGACGCCAGTTGTGGATCGCCGTCGGGAGTGGCATCGATGGCCTCGCTGAGCACCTTCACGGCCTCGCGCAGGTCGTCTCGGTCCTGCGATGCCTGGAAACGTGCCGCCAACATGGCACTGAGATCGGTGACGCGCTCACGTGCATCCGGAGAATCTGGCGATGCCTCGTCAACTGCGCACCGTGCGGCGTCGATGGCACGGTGAAGGTGACTGAGGTCTTTGCTGTGAAAGAACCGCTGGGCCAGGGCTGTCGAGGTGGCTGCCAGTGCATCGCCTCGGAATGGCGAACCGGGCAAGTCGGCGGACTCCTCCAGCAGGCGCAGACCCGTGTCGCGATCCTCGTCGTCCACGCCGACATGGATCAGTAGGCCCCCCACTCGCAAGGCCGCCTCGGCCACAAGGGCGCTTCCAGGCGGCTGTGTGGCGTGGGCCTCCTCCAGTGCCATACGGGCCACACTGAGTGCCGGCTCCGGTTCAGCGCTGTCTGCTGCGAGGATTTCGGCGATGAACAGCCGGACGGCGATCCTTGTCCGGGACGACTGTCCGGCAAGCGCCGCGTCCGTGATCGCGCCACGCACAACCTCCCGGGCGATCTCCCGGGAGGGACTGACCGAGCCTTCGAGCAGTAACTCGATCAGATCGGCCAGAGTGGTGAGATACGCGGTGCCGTGCTCGGCGGCACCGGGCGGGGTGAACAGGATCATGACCCCCACTGGCACGATCTCCGGCAAGTCGTGCGGATCCTCGCTGCTGCCGGGCAAAGGGACGATCTCCACACGCAGGACGCTGATCTCACCCGGGGCGGGCTGGCCTGGTGGCAGTTCCATCTACCGCTCCTGGGATGGCCGGGGCGAACACCGTGAAAACGAGGACGCACCTCAGCATGCCTGAAAGAATCCTGATTCAGCGTCTGTTTCACTGACAGAGAGGGATTGTGGGTGTCTGAGGCGAGAGAGCCCACTGTGCCGCGGGTCTCGCAGCTCATGGTCTGGTGGCTGCCCGAGGAGGAATTCGACCGGGCCCGCGATCTGTGGCCCCAGTTCGCCACCGAGTGGCGGGGACAGGATTTCACCGACTACTGCAGACGCCATGACGGGTTCCTGAGAGAACTGACCGCATTCGCCGAGAACATCGCCATCATGCGAGTCGGCCTCGATGCCTACCTGCGCTGGTGCGAGGACACCGCCGTGAACGACCCCTGGAACAGGGTCCACTTCTCCCCATACGTCACACAGAGCGGCGACCCGTCCATCAAGTGGCCTCCCCGGCCTGATGACGCGTGCTGGTGCGGCCGTGGCGCTGCCTACAGCAGTTGCTGCGGCACCCCCCTGCGCATGACACCCTCCCAGCAAGACCAGCTGACGGCGATTCTGTTCAAGTTGATGAGCGCTCAGAGCTGGCAGCAGGCCCGGGCCCTGGTCGAGCGTCACCCCAAGCTCCTCGAAGACGATGCTGAGATCGCCCTGTCCATTCTCCGCAGTAGGAACGAGAACAGACCCCACACGCTCCAGGCCGTGGAAACGGCCGGGGAACTGCTGTCCCGCTGCCGCGAGATAGGCCTGCACAACGCCTTCGACGAACTGCTCGGCTGGAAGGTGTCGACGACCAACGGCCTGCCCGACGAACTGGTGCGGGCCGTGTCCGAGGTGGACCAGGCCGACAGTCGCTGCGCGGCTGCGGACAGTGGAGCGGACGAACTGGCCGCCCTGGTCCAGGCCCATCGGGATCTGGTGGCCCTCATGGACGCCCTCCAACGCCCCTCAGGCGAACGGCGTCAAGCCCGACGCATGCTCCTACTCGCCCTCGTCCGCCAATACGGAGCAACACGGAACGTTGAGCACCTCGAGGATGCCGCCTCCGCGATAGCACGCTCGATCCAGCAGCCAACCCGTGTGACCACCGCATTGATCAGAGATCTGAACGACCATGCGGCACTGCTGAACGTACTACGACAGCTGACCCAGCAGCCGCAGTCGCTGGGCCGGCTGATCGAGATCATCAACGAATGCGTCCAAGACGTTCCTCGGCAGAGGCGCCTGGCATTACTCGCGCCGCTTGCCGACGCGTACTTTGACAGGTTCCAGCACTGGGGCAACCGTACCGACCTGGACCGTGCCATCGAATTGCACGAGGAATCGACGCAGGCGCCGGACGTCGACCCGCAAGAGCGCCTGCTCCGGGTGAACCAGCTGGGCATGATGCTGCGCACAAGGACCCTGCACACCCCCAACGTCCGCGACCTCGACAGGGCCATTCGTGCCCTCGAAGCGGTCAGACCGTCCTCCCTGGCGTCGGAGCAACACTGCGGCCTGCTGACCAACCTCGGAAGCTACCTGCGTCTGCGTTACGAGGTCATGGGACGCACCGGTGACCTCGACGGCGCCATCCGATCACACGAGCGCGTTCTCAGAGAAGGGCCGCCTGACGGGAAGCAGCGACCTTACGCCCTCAACAATCTCGGGGTCGCCTACCTCAGCCGTTATGAGCGATTGGAGGAACGGGAAGACCTGCATCGCTCCATCGCACTTATCGAGGAGTCCGTCCAGGCAACACCCGAGGATTCTCCTGTGCGATGGGAGCGTCTGCACAACCTCGCCCTGGCACGGACAGCGTTCGTGGAGGAGGAACCGGACTCCGCCAACCTCACAGAGGCGACCGCGGCCGTCGACGCAGCCGAAGCGGTGACTCCCAGGGACTCCCCTCTGAGCGCATACTTCCCGGCATTACGCGCGGTCCTGCTCGCGCGGAGGTTTGCCCTTCTGGGCGAGGCGTCGGACAACGACACTTCAATAGACGCGGGTGAACACGCGCTGTCCGCCCTGCCGGTGGAAAATCTGCTGCACAAGTCGTCGGTGAACGAGCTGGCCCACGCGCTCATGTGCCGTTTCCGACGCCTCGGCGACCCCGGTGACCTCGCCCGCGCCGTCGAACTGGCCGAGTTCGCGGCGGCCCGGCCCGAGTCGCGATGGCCTGACATGCCCGCTCAACTTCTGACCCTCGCCATGGCACTAACTCTTGCCGGCGAGGACGAACGAGCCACCGGCCTCTACCGCACGATTTGCATGCATCTCGACAGAGGCGATCTGCAGTCCCGGTTCGCCGCGGCGTGCGATTGGGCGATGTGGGCATGCACCAGGGGTAACGAGGAGGAAATCGCGGAAGCGGCACGCGCCGCGCTGGACACTGCTTTGCGTCTGGCGCGTATCTGGATGCCGGCCGGCGAGACGACAGCGCACCGGTCGCACCGCAGGGCGCAGATGGCCGGGGAGGTCCGGGACCACTTGTCACAGCAACTGTGCTGTCAGGCCGCGCATGATTTCGACGTGGCGCAATCGCTGTTCATCGCTTGCTCACCACAAATCGGGGAAGCTGCCCTGTGCGAACTCATGGAAGCTGGAGAGTTCACATTTGTCGAGCGTTATCGGATGGCCGCGGGAAGGCTACGGCTCCTGGAGCGGTCCTCGTTGGGTGTGGCTGGACGCGCCGGGAACAAGCCCGTGCTGGCACGTCTTTGGAGCGAGTTCGAAACTCTGATCGGCCAATTCTCTGGAGTGCCACCCACCCCGATCTCATCTCTTTTGAGGGGCTCCTAGTACTCCAGCCGTAGACAGGGCCCCGGCGTAGTCCCGGGTTATCCAGTTGATCACGGGACGCCGTAGAAGGTGTGGATGCGGCGGGCGGCGGCGGGGGGCATCCGCGATCCACTCGCCGACCGCAAGGAGTGATGTCGCTCCGGCCAGTACGGAGCAGGCTCCGAGCGCGAGTACGACGGCGAGGGCGTGGCGTATTCCGCGTGGGTCACGGGGATCTGGTATCTCCGCCAGGCGCTCCAGCAGACCGGGGATCTCCTCGGGCGCGGCATCGGGGAGGGCTGACGGAACTGGTTAAGACGTCATTTCAGTTGACGTGATCTTGCGGCAGTCTGGGGTGATGACTGCTGCGCTTGTCGAGCGGATGGCGCCGGAAGAGTTGTCGACGTTGTTTCAGCGGGTAGTGCCGCCGGCGCCGATTCGTCCGCAGGGTGGCGGGCACCATCGGCGCGGGGACCGCGAGGTGCTGGCGGCGATCATCTTCGTGGCCACCTCGGGCTGCACCTGGAACCAACTGCCGCCGGGCTTCGGGCTGTCGGGGGTCACCGACTTCCGGCGGTTCACCGAGTGGACCGAGGCCAGGGTATGGGCCAACCTCCACCGTCTGGTCCTGGACGAGCTCGGTGCCCGGGGCGAGCTGGACTGGTCGCGGTGCGCAATCGACTCGGTCAGCGTCCGGGCCCTCAAAGGGGGCAACTGACGGGACCGAATCCGACCGACCGCGGCAAGAAGGGATCGAAAATCCATCTCATCGTCGACCGCCAGGGCCTTCCCCTGCCTGTCGGCATCTCCGCCGCCAACCTCCACGACAGCCAGGCCCTCATCCCACTGGGTCTATGGCATTCCGCCCATCCGTTCCCGTCGCGGCCCTCGACGCCGACGGCCCGCCAGACTCCATGTCGACAAGGGCTACGACTACCGCCACCTGCGGCAATGGCTCGCTTCTCGTGGCATCCGCCACCGCCTTGCCCGAAAAGGCATCGAGTCATCCCGGCGCCTGGGCCGACATCGCTGGGTCGTGGAGCGGACGGTGTCCTGGCTGTCGGGGTGCCGACGCCTTCACCGCCGCTACGAGCGCAAGCCAGAACACTTCCTCGCCTTCACCGCCATCGCCGCGACCCTCATATGCCACCGCAGACTCGCCAAGTGAAATGACGTCTTACTGGCCCTAACAAAGCCTCTGGACGTGCCGGTGGGTGATCAGGCAGACAGCGAGGCCGAGGAAGGCCTCGTGGATGTCGTCGCGTCGTTCCCAG